>JAGNYI010000048.1 GCA_017985015.1 Giesbergeria sp.
CGTTGGGAATCTTCGGCAGCGCCGCGCTCCGGGCGGCAATGGCTGCGTTCTTCAACTTCGTTCTGCTTGGCATAAATGATCCTGTAGGTCATGGTTATGCCTCAAACACAAAAATCAGGACAGGCTCTGTAGAGCCTACTTGCCCCAACTGTCCTTCAACCCCACCGCCAAGTTAAACACCGGCTTCGTACCTTGCACATGATCCACCCGATCCGCCACAAAGTAGCCATGCCGCTCAAACTGAAACTTGTCGTCCGGGTGGGCCTGCGCCAATGACGGCTCCACGATGGCGGTGACTACCTTCAAGCTGTCCGGGTTCAAACTCTCAAGAAAGTCTTTGCCGCCCGCATCGGGTTGGGCATCCAGAAACAGCCGGTCGTACATGCGGACTTCGGCCTGCACGCCATCCTGCACGCCCACCCAGGTGATGGCGGCCTTGGCTTTCACGCTGTCGGCGCCGGGGGTGCCGCTCTTGGTGCCGGGGATGACGGTGGCGAGCACTTCGGTGATGTGGCCGTCGGCATCCTTGTTGGCGCCGGTGCATTCAATGACATAGCCGCCTTTGAGGCGCACCTTGTTGCCCGGAAACAAGCGCTTGTAGCCCTTGGGCGGCACTTCTTCGTAGTCGGTGCGTTCGATCCACACTTCTTTGCCGATGGTGAAGTGGCGTGTGGGCGATTCGACTCCCTCGGGCGGGTGGGGCAGGGCGGGCTGGGTGCAGGGCTCCAGGTGGCCGGCGCCGAAGGCTTCGTCCCAGTTGGTGAGCACGAGTTTGACGGGGTTCAGCACGGCCATGCCGCGGTGGGCTTTTAGCTCCAGGTCTTCGCGCAGGCACCCTTCGAGCGTGGCGTAGTCAATCCAGCTGTCGCTCTTGGTGACGCCAATGCGCTCGGCAAAGGTCTGGATGGAGGCGGGCGTGTAGCCGCGCCGGCGCAGGCCGACGATGGTTGGCATGCGCGGGTCGTCCCAGCCGCTCACCTTGTGGTCGTACACCAGTTGGGCGAGTTTGCGTTTGCTGGTGATCACGTAGGTGAGGTTCAGGCGGGCGAACTCGTACTGGCGCGGGGGCGGGGCGCTGAGCAGTTTTCCTTCGATGAGGCGCTCCAGCAGCCAGTCGTAGAAGGGGCGCTGGTCTTCAAATTCGAGCGTGCACAGGCTGTGGGTGATCTGCTCCAGCGCATCTTCAATCGGGTGCGCGTAGGTGTACATCGGGTAGATGCACCATTTGTCGCCCGTGTGGTGGTGCGTGGCGCGGCGGATGCGGTAGATGGCTGGGTCGCGCAGGTTGATGTTGGCGCTGGCCATGTCGATCTTGGCGCGCAGCACCATGCTGCCGTCTTCATGCAGGCCGCGCTGCATTTCACGAAAGCGCGCCAGGTTTTCTGCCGGGGTGCGGCTGCGAAAGGGGCTGTCCACGCCGGGTTTGCTGAAGTCACCGCGGCTGAGGCGCATCTGCTCGGCCGTTTGTTCGTCGACATAGGCGTAGCCGGCTTCGATCAGGTACTCGGCCGCGCGGTACATGAAGTCGAAGTAGTCGCTGGCCTGGTACGGTTTGTCGTTGCCCGGTTGGCTCCAGTCAAAGCCCAGCCATTGCACCGATTCGATGATGCTGTTGACGTACTCGGCGTCTTCTTTTTCCGGGTTGGTGTCGTCAAAGCGCAGGTGGCACACGCCGCCATAGTCGCGTGCCAGGCCGAAGTTGATGCAGATGCTTTTGGCGTGGCCAATGTGCAGGTAGCCGTTGGGCTCGGGCGGGAAGCGGGTGCGGATTTTGGCTGGGTCGGGCGCGCCTGCGGCCTGGTGGGCGGCGTCGCCGGGGCTGCCGGCCCAGCGGCGGGCGGCGTAGCTGCCTTTTTCGAGGTCGCTCTCGATGATCTGGCGCAGGAAATTGCTGGTTTTGGTGGCGTCCGCAGCGTTTGCGGCGGGCGTGGATGCGGGGGCGGTGGGGGTCATAGCGGGCATTTTAGGCGGCGCATTCGTGCGGTTTTACGCATGGAAACAAGCAGTTGTACGCACAGACACACTTTAGACGTGCTTTCGTGCCATCCTTTCAGGCATGTGGCGCGTTAAAGCGTCTAAGGGCTGGCAATGGCAGCCAATCTGTTTAACCAGGAGATGCATATGTTCAAGACCGTTTTCAGTAAGCTCGCCGTGGTCGGCATCGGGTTTGCGCTGGCGGCCTCGGCCGGTGTAGCGCAGGCGCGCGACAACGTGAACTGGTCCGTGGGTATTGGCGTTCCGGGCGTGGTGGTGGGGGCCAGCAACGGCTACCCGGCCTATGGGTACAGCGCCCCGGCCCCGGTGTATTACGCACCGCCCCCGACGTACTACGCCCCGCCGCGCCCGGTGTACTACGCTCCGCCGCGCCCGGTGTACTACGCCCCGCCGGTGGTGTATTCGCCACCGCCCGCGTATTACTACCGTGACCGCGGCTACTACCGTGACCGCGACGACTACCGCGGCCATGGCCACCGCCGCCATGGGCGCGACCGCGACTGATGTCGTGTAGCGGCGCGCAGGGCTCCCCATGGGACCGGGCGCGCCGCATAATTTGCGCTTCGTCCGCTTGCGCGTCGGTTTGCCTACAGCAGAGCCGGCCGCACCCAGCCTGAAAGCGCATTTGTGTCCACTCTTTTCGTTCTCAACGGCCCCAACCTCAACCTGCTTGGCACGCGCGAGCCGGCGGTTTATGGGCGCCACACGCTCGCTGATGTCGAGGCTCTGTGCGCAGCGGCCTGCGAAAAGGCCGGCTTCGCGCTGCGGTTTCACCAGAGCAACCACGAGGGCGCGCTGCTCGACTGGCTGCACGAGGCCGGGCGCCTGCACCAGCAGGGCGAACTGGCCGGTGTGGTGCTGAACGCCGGCGCCTACACCCACACCAGCATTGCGCTGCACGACGCCATCAAGGGCACGGGTGTGCCGCTCATCGAGCTGCACATCAGCAATGTATTTGCGCGCGAAGCGTTTCGCCACCATTCCACCATTTCGCCGGTGGCGCGCGCCGTGATCTGCGGCCTGGGCGTGGATGGCTACCCCTTGGCCATTCAAGCGCTGGCGCGCATGCAGACGCAGGCCTGAAAAGACTTCCGCATGGCAGACGCTGCGCCGCTGATCGCTGTTCCAGAGACTGAGGTGGAGATATCTGCCATTCGCGCGCAAGGGGCGGGCGGGCAGAACGTGAACAAGGTGTCGAGCGCCGTGCATCTGCGTTTTGATGTGCAGGCATCGTCGCTGCCAGAAGACGTGCGAGAGCGCCTGCTGTGCCTGCGCGATGCGCGCATCACCGATGAAGGCGTGGTGGTGATCAAGGCGCAGCAGTTTCGCACCCAGCTGCAAAACCGCGCTGATGCGCTGGCGCGCCTCAACGCCCTGGTCAACAGCGTTGCCGTGCCGCCAAAAGCCCGCCGCGCCACCAAGCCGACCTACGGGGCCAAGATGCGCCGCCTGGAGGGCAAGAGCCAGCGCAGCGATACCAAGGCGCTGCGCGGCCCGGTGCGCGACTGACGCCCCATCGGCTGGTGTGGCGGCCCGACTGGTACCGCCTGTGCAACGCTGTATCTGCTGGCGCGGGGCTTGTCGGGCGGCAGCAGAGGTCTAAAGTGGGAGGCTGCTTTGAAAGCCCACCATGACCACTTCTTCGCATGACATTTCCCTGCCCCGCAGCAGCCTTCCCGCACTGTTTGTGTCCCACGGCGCGCCGCTGTTTGCGCTGGAAGCAGGCGAGACCGGCCCGGCACTGACGCGCTGGGGTGCGGCGCTGCGCACACAGTCCCCAAGCCTGCGCGGCGTGCTCATCATGTCGCCGCACTGGATGGCACCGGACGTGCGCGTCGGCACCGATGCGCAGCCGGCCACGTGGCACGATTTCGGCGGTTTTCCGCCCGCGCTGTACCAGTTGCAATACCCGGCACCCGGCTCGCCTGCGCTGGCGGGCGAAGTGCTTGCATTGCTGCAACAGGCCGGCATCGAAGCCGAGGGCGATGCCAAACGGCCGTTCGACCATGGCGCCTGGGTGCCGCTCATGCACCTGTTTCCGCAGGCCGATGTGCCCGTGGTGCAAATCGCTTTGCCAGAGCACGCTGGCCCGGCCGAGGTCTATGCGCTGGGCGCTGCCGTGCAAAGCCTGCGCAGCGAAGGCGTGCTCGTCGTCGGCTCGGGCAGCATGACGCACAACTTGGGCGAGTTTTTTGGCGGCGCGCGGGAACCTGCACCCTACGTTGTGGCGTTCAGCCGCTGGATCGAGGCGGCGCTGGCGCGTGGCGACGTGGCGGCCCTGCTGGACTACCGCCGCCAGGCCCCGCAGGCCGCGCGCGCCCACCCGACGGAGGACCATTTCCTGCCGCTGTTCTTTGCGCTGGGTGCTGCCGGCAAAGATTTGCACGCCAACTACTTGAGTCGCGAGGTGATGTACAGCATGCTGGCGATGGACGCATTCGAACTGCAGCCGCAAGCCTGAGCTATGGGGGTTGCAGATTTTTGGTTAAAACTGCCTCTGGCGCTTATCTATGCTTGATTTACCGCTCACATTTTTGAAGCGCCCTGCCTTGCCCAGTGTGCCGCAGCCCTGGCTGCTGGTGCTGCTGCATGGGGTAGGCAGCAACGAGCAGGACCTGTATTCGCTCTGCGCGCAGTTGCCTGAACGCTACTACGTGCTGAGCCTGCGCGCGCCCTACCGCATGGGGCCGGGCGCGTTCGCCTGGTTCGACTATTCGATTGAGCCAGGCGGCGTACGCACGATTGATGAGGCGCAAGAGGCGGCCAGCCGCGCCCTGCTGGCGCAGACCTTGGCGGCTGCTTCGGAGCAGCTGGGCATTCCGCCCGAGCGCACCGTGGTGGCCGGTTTCAGCCAGGGGGGCGCCATGGCGCTGGGCCTGCTGCTGACGCAACCCGCGCTGATGCGTGCCGCCATCGTCTGGCATGGGCGCCTGCTGGACCAGCCGCTGGCGGCACTGGCCCCGGCCGACGCTTTCCGCGGACGGGCCCTGTGGGTCAGCCATGGCACGCACGATGGGGTGATCCCGCTGGCGCATGCCCAGGCCATTGCCCACCACGTGGCACCGTTGCCGCTGGCCTTCACTTACCGCGAGTTCCCCAGTGAGCACGAAATCCGCCCCTCCGAGCTGGCAGCCACGCTGACTTGGCTCGAAGCCTTGAGCACCACGCCGAACGCGTTTTAGGGAGCCACCGGCAGCGCCACGGTGCGCTTGACTTCCTTGAGCGAAAAGCTGGTGGATATTTCGCGCACCCCCGGCAGGCTGCGGATGCGCGTGCGCACATATTCGGCAAAGGTTTCCAGGTCGGGCGCCACCAGCTCGATCTGGTAGTCGTAGCGGCCCGAGAGGTTGTGGCACGACAGCACCTGCGGCAGCGCCAGCACCTCGCGCTCGAACGCCGCCGTCACCTCGGCCGTGTGGTTGTGCAGGCCCAGGTGCACAAAGCCCAGCACGCCGTAGCCCACGCGGTGGCGGTTCAGGTGTGCGTGGTAGCCGCTGATGACGCCCGATTCCTCCAGTTGCCGCACGCGCCGCCAGCAGGGCGAGGTGGAAAGCGAGACGCGCTCGGCCAGCTCGCCCACGGTGGCGCGGCCGTCTTTTTGCAGCGCTTCGAGCAGGCTGCGGTCCACGGCGTCCAGCGCGGCGGCGGTGTGAAGCATAAATTACCTTTGAAACTATAGAACAGGGTGAATATTTCCAATATAGCGTCTTTGCGTGGGCCAGATAGCGAATTTTTGCCCAGTGATTTGGCAAAGAATTCAGTCACCACACACGCTATTTCAGGAGACACCCCATGGGCAAGGCAAACACGCACACCGGCGGCTTCAGCACCCGCGCCATCCACCACGGCTACAACCCGGCCGACCACCAGGGCGCGCTGGTGCCGCCGATCTACACCTCGGCCACCTTTGCCTTTCCCGATGTGGGCTACGGCGCACGCTGCTTTACCGGCGAAGAAAGCGGTTATTTCTACACCCGCATTGCCAACCCCACGCTGGCGCTGCTCGAAGGGCGACTGGCCAGCCTGGAGCAAGGCGTGGGCGCGGTGGTGTTTGGTTCGGGCATGGGCGCCATCACGGCCACGCTGTGGTCCATGCTGGAGCCGGGCGACGAAGTTCTGGCCGACATGACGCTTTACGGCTGCACCTTCGCGTTCCTGCACCACGGGCTGGCACGCTTTGGCGTCAGCGTGCGCCATGTGGACATGACCGACCCGGCCAATGTGGCGGCAGCCCTCTCCCACAAAACGCGCGTGGTCTACCTGGAGTCGCCCGCCAACCCCAACATGCGCCTGGTGGATATTGCCGCCGTCTCAGCGCTGGCCCACGCAAGCGGCGCGAAAGTGGTGGTGGACAACACCTACTGCACGCCCTACCTGCAGCAGCCCCTGCTGCTGGGCGCCGATGTGAGCGTGCACTCCATGACCAAATACCTGGGCGGCCACGGCGACCTGACGGCCGGCGCCGCCATCTTTGCAGACGCTGAGCTGGCCCAGCGCGTGCGCCTGTACGGCCTCAAAGACATGACGGGTGCGGTCATGTCGGCGCAAGACGCCCACCTGGTGATGCGCGGCCTGAAAACCCTGGCGCTGCGCATGGACCGCCACTGCCAGAGCGCGCAAACCGTGGCCGACTTCATTGCCGCCCACCCAGCCACCGCCGTGGTGCATTACCCCGGTCTGCCCAGCTTCCCGCAGCACGCTCTTGCCAAACAGCAGATGCGCCAGATGGGCGGCATGATTGCCTTTGAACTGCAAGGCGGGCTGGAGGCTGGCGTGTGCTTTATGGACGCGCTGCAACTCGTCACCCGCGCCGTGAGCCTGGGCGATGCCGAAACCTTGGCGCAGCATCCGGCCAGCATGACGCACTCGACCTACACGCCCGAAGAGCGCGCAGCGCACGGCATTTCCGAAGGCCTGGTGCGCATGTCGGTGGGGCTGGAGGATGTGCAGGATTTGCTGGCTGATATCGGCCAGGCGCTGGACCTGGCGCATGCGGGCCTCCTCAGCCGCGCACCGCAGGCACCAGCGCTGTCAGCGGCAGCGCTGTCTTGTAGCGAACCTGCTTGAGGGCAAAGCTGGATCGGATCTTTTCGATGCCCGGAATCGGCGAGAGCTGCTCCAGGATGAAGCGCTCCAGCGCCGCCATGTCGGCCACCGCCACGCGGATCAGGTAGTCGCTGTCGCCGGTCATCAGGTAGCACTCCATGACCTCGTCCTGCTCGGCAATGCGGTGCTCGAAGTCGGCCAGTGCCGCCTTGTTCTGCGCCTTGAGGCTGATGCTGATGAAGACGTTGAGCCCCAGGCCCAGCGCCGCTGCATTGGCCAGCGCCACATAGCGGCTGATGACACCGGCGGTTTCGAGTGCCTTGACGCGCGCCAGACAGGGCGAAGGCGAGAGGTGCACGCGCCGCGCCAGCTCCACGTTCGAGAGCGAGCCATCGGCCTGCAGCTCGTGCAGGATGCGCAAATCGACGGCGTCCAGCTTCATATGCTTTAAAAGTAATTTTTTACAGCGTATTGTGCCGTTCATGTTTCGCGTCGCAGCGCAATCAGCACCACATTTTTCCGTTAATTGCTTAGTGTCGTGAGTTGGAAATTCGTCTCAGAAAAGTGCCGAGGATCGCCGCCATGCCGCGTTGCAAATCCTCGCGATAGCACCGGCTATCGCTGTGGTTTGCGCCTTGCCTGACGACGATTTCGCCCCTTTTCATTTTTCAACGCACTTCCAACTCACGACACTAGAGTCCAAGCCATGAACGCCCTTACGCCCCACGCCATGCTGCAAGCCTCCGACGCTCTTGATGCCGACCCTGAAGAAACGGCAGAGTGGCGCGATGCCTTTCTGGCTCTGGTGGCCACCCAAGGCCCAGAGCGCGCCCGCCACATGCTGCAGGAACTCGCGCGCCTGGCGCGCTCGCAGCGCGTGGGCTGGCAGCCGGGTTGGAACACGCAGTACGTGAATACGGTGGGCGTCGCGGAGCAGGGCGTGTTCCCGGGCGACCTGGCCATCGAAGAGCGGCTGGGCTCCATCATCCGCTGGAACGCGCTGGCCATGGTGGTGCGCGCCAACCAGGCCTATGGCGAGCTGGGCGGCCACATCGCCAGCTACGCCAGCGCGGCTGACTTGTTTGAGAGCGGCTTCAACCACTGCTTCCGTGCCCGTGAAGGCCTGGGCGAGGGGCAACACCGGGGCGATCTGGTGTTCTTCCAGCCGCACAGCGCGCCGGGGGTGTATGCGCGCGCCTTCCTCGAAGGCAAGCTCTCTGAGCAGGATTTGATGCACTTTCGCCAGGAGCTGACGGCACCGGCCGCAGGTGCGCGCGGCCTGTCGAGCTACCCGCACCCGTGGCTGATGCCCGACTTCTGGCAGTTCCCAACGGGCTCGATGGGCATCGGGCCGATCAGCAGCATCTACCACGCGCGCTTCATGCGCTACCTCACGCACCGCAACCTGCTTGACTGCTCCGGCCGCAATGACACAGAAGGACGCACCGCGATGCGGCGCGTGTGGGGCGTTTTTGGCGACGGCGAAATGGACGAGCCCGAGAGCACCAGCGCACTCACCCTCGCCTCGCGCGAAGGGCTGGACAACCTGGTCTGGGTGGTCAACTGCAACCTGCAGCGCCTCGACGGCCCGGTGCGCGGCAACGGCCGCATCATCGACGAGTTGGAGCGTTTGTTTGCCGGTGCGGGCTGGAACGTCATCAAACTCGTCTGGGGCAGCGATTGGGACGGCCTGTTTGCCCGCGACCTGACCGGGGCGCTCGCGCGGGCGCTGGAGGGCACCGTGGACGGCCAGATGCAAACTTTTGCCGCCAAGGACGGGCGCTTCAACCGCGACAACTTCTTTGGGCAGAACCCCGAGCTGGCCGCGCTGGCCCAGGGCATGACAGACGAGCAGATCGACCGCTTGAAGCGCGGTGGGCACGACCTGGTGAAAATCCACGCCGCCTACGCCGCCGCCGCCGCGCACAAGGGCCAGCCCACCGTCATCCTCGCCCACACCAAAAAGGGCTACGGCATGGGTACGGCCGGCCAGGGCAAGATGACCACGCACAGCCAGAAGAAGCTCGACGGTGGGGACCTGATTGAATTTCGCAACCGCTTCAACCTGCCTTTGAGTGACGAGCAGGCCACCAGTCTGGCCTTCTACAAGCCCGCCGAGGACAGTGCCGAGATGCAGTACCTGCGCAGCCACCGCCAGCAGCTCGGTGGCTACCTGCCGCGCCGCGAAACAGTGTGCGAGGCACTGCCCGTACCGCCCATCGCCAGCTACGCCCAGTTCGCGCTGCAGGCCGCTGGCAAAGAGATGAGCACCACCATGGCCTTCGTGCGCATGCTGACGGGTCTGCTGAAAGACGCAACGCTCGGACCGCGCATCGTGCCCATCGTGGCCGACGAGGCGCGCACCTTTGGCATGGCCAACCTGTTCAAACAGATTGGCATCTACAGCAGCGTGGGCCAGCGCTACGCGCCCGAGGACATCGGCTCGGTACTCGCCTACCGCGAAGCGCTGGACGGACAAATTCTCGAAGAAGGCATCAGCGAGGCCGGAGCGATTGCCAGCTGGACGGCAGCGGCGACGAGCTACAGCGTGCACGGCCTGGCCATGCTGCCGTTCTACATCTACTACTCCATGTTCGGCTTCCAGCGCGTGGGCGACGCCATCTGGGCCGCTGCCGACCAGCGCGCACGCGGCTTCCTGCTGGGCGCCACCTCGGGCCGTACCACGCTGGGCGGTGAGGGTCTGCAGCACCAGGATGGCACCAGCCACGTGGTGGCGGCCACCATTCCCAACTGCAAAGCCTACGACCCGGCCTATGCGGGCGAGATGGCCGTCATCGTCGATGCCGGCATGCGCGAGATGGTGACCGAGCAGCGCGACGTTTTCTACTACGTCACGCTGATGAACGAGAACTACGCTCAGCCTGACTTGCCCGAAGGGGCGGCAGAGGGTGTTTTGCGTGGTTGCTATATATTCAATAGCTGGAAGCGCATACCAGATAAGCGCGAGAGGCCTATTTTCTGTAAAAATGTCACGCTCCTGGGCTCCGGCGCAATCCTGACCGAGGTGGTCAAGGCGGCCGAGCTGCTGGCCGCAGAGGGCATGGAGGTGACGGTGCTGAGCGTCACGAGCTGGAGCGAACTGGCACGCAATGGCCAAGCCTGCGAGCGGCGCGCTCTGGCAGGCGAAGCAGAACCCGGCGTGCCCTGGCTTGCGCAGCAACTGGAGGCAACCAGCGGCCCGGTGATTGCCGCCACCGACTATGTGCGCGCGGTGCCCGAGAGCGTGCGCGCTTGGGTGCCTGCGGGTCGCCGTTACATCACCTTGGGCACCGACGGCTTTGGCCGCAGCGACACGCGTGCTGCGCTGAGGGAATTCTTTGGCGTCGATGCACAGAATGTGGCCCGTGCGGCGCGCCAGGCGGTGGGGTAGGCGAAGACTGAACAGGCCGTTACGAACCTGGGCGGCTTTTCGGGGTCCAATCAGCCTTTGTTACCTGCCTTGCAGAAAGGACCCTTCGCATGCCCGGACAAGAACGCACGACCTTGCGCCCGCCCCAGGAGTCTCATGGTTGGGGGATGGCCGCCGCGGTGGTCATCCTTGTGCTGGTAGCTGCGGGCGTTTGGTGGTGGTGGCAGAACCGGGCGCAGCCTGTTGCTGTCAGCGCGGCGCCGCCCACCGCAGCCCCGGTGGCTGCACCCGCATCCACGCCTGCCTCGGGCCCGCAAAATCTGATCGATGCACTGGCCCCGCCCGATGCGGCGTTGCCGGCACTGGCCGCCGCCGACAACTACGTTGCGCAGGCGATCACCGAGCTGCTGGGCCAGCGCCAGGTGGCGAGCTTCCTGCAAATCGATGGCCTGGTGCGCCGCGCCGTCGCCACGGTGGACAACCTGGCGCGCGCGCACGCCCCGGCGGGCATCTGGCCGGTGCAGCCCGCTCCCGGTCGCTTCACCGTTCAGGGCGAAGCGCAGGGCCAGCAGATCGCGCCCGACAACGCAGCACGCTACAGCGCGGTGGTGCAATGGGTGGAATCTGTGGATTTGCAGCGCGCCGTGGCGTTGTACGCGCGCCTGTACCCGCTGTTCCAGCAGGCCTACGAAGAGCTTGGCTACCCCGGGCGCTACTTCAATGACCGGGTGGTGGCGGTCATTGACCACTTGCTTGCGGCACCCGAGCCGGCTGCGCCGGTGCGCGTACAGCTCACCGAAGTGAAGGGCGAATGGAGTTCGGCCCGCCCCTGGGTGCGCTACGAGTTTGCCGACCCGCAGTTGCAGGCCTTGTCGAGTGGGCAAAAAATCATGGTGCGCGTGGGGCTGGTGAATGAGCGCCGGTTAAAGGCGCGGCTGAAGGCGCTTCGGGCCCTGGTGGCCACCGGTGTGGTGGCCAAGGCCAAGCCTTGAGGATCTCCCCAAGTCTGCAGAGGAGGCCCGGCATCACACGGGGCGCTTGAAGAACCCGTCCAGTGCCGGCATGAGCGACGGAAACTCCAGCGCAAAGCGCTCTCGATTCACAAAATAGGCCTCGCAGGCCACGGCAAAAAACTCTGCCGGTGCTGTGGCGCCGTAGGCGTCCAGCCAGGGCCGCTCGGCGCCAAAGCGTTCGGCCTTGACCACCGCTTCACGAAAATCGGCATAGGCCGGCTTCCACGCGGCCTGCCAGGCGGCCAGCGCCGCGCGCGGGCCACGCGTGCCCAGCAGACCGCGCGGCAAGGGTGGGCAACCGTTGGCGTGGCCGTTTTGCATGTCGATCTTGTGGACGAATTCGTGCACCACCACGTTGCTGCCATGATCTGCGCTCAGCCCCCCTTCGGCCACGTGGCGCCAACTGAGCATGACGGGCCCGCGCTCCATGGCTTCTCCGGCCAAAACCTCGGTGTATTGGTGCACCACGCCCGCGGCGTCCGTGCTTTCGCGCCGTGCAACGGCCTCGCCGGGGTGCACCACGATGGTGACGAAGTCGTCGTAGCAGGCAAGCGCCTCCTGCGGATCGCCCCAGTGCAGCAGGGGCAGGCAGGCCTGCGCGGCAATGTCGATGGCCATGGCGTCGGTGACCACCAGGCCGTGGGCGCCGTGAAATTCCTTGCCGTCCAGAAACTGCGCTGCCAGGGCGCGCAATTTGGCCTGCTGCGCGAGCGGCAGCGCGGCGAGAAAGGGGTAGCGCGCCAAGGTCTGGAGCCATAGCTCGGCAGAAATGTCGGGCACTGGGGCAACAACGGTGCGGACGTGGCTCCAGAGCCGCTGAAGAAAGGGGGGCATGGTCAGCAGTTCGGGGCATGGTGACACACCCTCCATGGACAGAGTGCATCGCACATGGGGTCGTCCGCAGCCTTTCCAAGCCCAGGGCCGAAGCGCCCGCACCCGAAAGCTGCGATGTGTCTGTGCGGTTTAAACCCCTCATGCTTCATTGGTGGCACCTTCTGCGCTGGTGGGGTGGCAGTGATGCAAATTCGGGCATTTTTTCGCCTCTTCACCGTCCATGGTACCGACCCATGAACACTTGCGTCGGCACCAAATGGCTTTGCAGCTGTCCTGGCTACCATCTCAAAGCCTGATGGGAAATCAGGGCCGATCCCTTCGCGTATTCCTCGATGTCCACCGGCCATCGAGGGCACATAATGTGTTGCATATTGTTAATGCCGGGACCAACGAGCGGCAGGGGCTGCGCTGAAGCATTGAGGCGCTGCCTGGGGTCGGTCTGCACGCTGTGATGGTGGTGTCTGCTTTGTAGCGGAGATTGCGGATCGGGATATCTCGAATGATCGTATGACTCGGAATTTTCTCGGAACGCGCCTCTTCGGACGGAGGTGCTCCGAACAGGTGGCCCCTGCATCGACAGCAGAAAGATGGGGCAATGCGCAGGCATTTGTGCAGGCGGCCATCATTGCGCTGGCGATGGGCGGCATGGTGTTTCTGGTTCTTGTGATTTTGATCGCCCCAGACCAGACGTACCGGATGCTTTCTTCATTGGGCCTGGTGGTCCTGGCGATCGCCAGTTGGCTGATGGTGCGCGAAGGCCGCGTGCAGTCTGCGATCAACCTGCTCGGCGTCGGGTTTTGGCTGACCATCACGGCAACTGCCATTTACCACGGCGGCGTAAATACCCCTGTCGTCTATGCGTATCCGTTGGTCATCTTCATTGCCGGGTGGTTGATGAGCGTGCGGGCGGCCCTGTGTTTTGCCATGCTGTCGTCGCTGGCCGTGGGTGTTTTTGCCTGGGCCCAATCGAGCGCAATCCTGCCGGTTCCGCCTTCCACGCATCCCGCATTGCATGCCAGCGTCCAGATTGCGGTGTGCCTTTTGACGGCCGGGCTGATCGTGTCCCTGGTGCGGTTTCATGCGCGGCAATTGGCTGAACTCAATCGTGTTCGCGATGATCTGGCCGAGCGTTCCATCTCTCTGGAGGCTCGTGGAGCGGAATTGCAGCGCGCCCAGGCGGTAGCCAAAATTGGCAGCTGGATCTATTCGTTTGCAGACGACACGTTGCGCTTTTCGGTGGAGGCCTGTCGTATTTTCAACTTGCCACCCGGCACAACGTTCTCGCACGACGGCTATCTAGCGAGTGTGCACCGCGAGGATCGCGACAGGGTGGAGGCGCAATGGAGTTGCGCCTTGCAAGGTGCGGTATTTGATTCCGAACACCGGATTGTGCAAGGCAGCAACATGCGTTGGGTGCGCCTCAAAGCCGAGGTGTTGATGGATGCGCTGGGTCGCCCGCTCCTTGCCGAGGGCGTATCACAGGATATTTCAGAGCGCAAGAAATCGGATGCGCTGATCCACGATCTGGCCTTTTTTGATCCGCTGACCCAGTTGCCCAACCGTCGCTTGCTCGCTGATCGCCTGCAACAGGCGCTGCATGTCTGCGCACGCAATCGAACTTGGGGCGCATTGTTCTTCATCGACCTGGACCAGTTCAAGACCCTCAATGACATTCGAGGCCATGACCAGGGTGATCTGCTGCTGAAGACAGTGGCGACCCGTCTGTGCGATTCGGTGCGCGCGGGGGATACCGTGGCCCGATTGGGGGGTGATGAGTTTGTCGTGGTGCTGCTCAACCTGCAAGGAGACGAGGAGCAGGCGGCAAGCCAAAGCGAGCTCATCGGGAACAAAATTCTGGCAGTGTTGCGCCAGCCGTACCCGTTGGGCGAGAACGAACACCGTTGTACCGCCAGCATCGGGATTGCCCTGTTCAATGCCCAAAGCTCCTCGGTGGACGAGTTGCTCAAGCAGGCCGATCTGGCCATGTACCACTCCAAGGATGCGGGTCGCAATACCTTGCATTTCTTTGATCCCTCCATGAGCGCCAATGCCGTCACCAGGGCCGCGCTGGAGTTCGACCTGCGCCATGCCGTCGAGAAGGAGAATGGCCAGTTGGCGCTGCATTTTCAACCGCAGGTGCAGGCGGACGGAAGCGTTGTCAGCGTTGAGGCCTTGTTGCGCTGGGCGCATCCAACGCGCGGTTCGATTCCACCGATGGAGTTCATTCCCATCGCAGAGGATTCGGGTTTGATCATTCCCTTGGGCAACTGGGTGCTCGAGCGGGCATGTCTGCATCTGCGCGACTGGGCTGATGTGCCGCATCTGGCGCAGGTGTCGATTGCCATCAATGTCAGTGCCCACCAGTTTCGTGAGGAGCGGTTTGTGGATCTTGTCGCTCAGGCGCTGCAACGTGCCGGTGTCCAGCCGCATCGCTTGACACTGGAGCTGACGGAAAGCGTCCTGGTGTCAGATGTCGCCGGCACGGTTGACAAGATGCGTGCACTCAACCAGTTGGGTGTGCGATGTGCGCTGGACGACTTCGGTACGGGTTATTCATCGCTGGCCTACCTCAAGCAGTTGCCGATCCATCTTCTCAAGATCGACAGAACCTTTGTGCGGGAGATCTTGACGAACCAGAGCGATGTGGCCATTGCGCGTGCCGTCATCGCTCTGGCAAGTGGTCTGGGCCTGCCGGCCATGGCAGAAGGGGTTGAAACGGCCGCACAACATGGCTTGCTGGCCGACCTGGGCTGTAGCGCCTTCCAGGGGTACTGGTTCAGTCCTCCGGTGGCGCAGGTGCACCTGGATGCCTGGATGGCCGAGCGGTCATCGGTGGCCGTGCAGCGTGCGTGAGGCGGCTTGTGCCCCGCAAGGGCGCGACTCGGCTTGGGTGATGCGGCTTGGAGGCTGCCGCTCATCGGAATGGGTCAAGTGCCCGGGGTGATTGCCTGCAGCCGTTCCAGCGTCGGAACCGAAGAGCCCGCAATGGAGAGACGGAGCAGCTCCAGGCGCGGCGGTTGGGCGGTTGCGTCCCAGTCGCTGAGCACCAGGCGCTGCTGAGTTGGAGCCAACTGGTGGCTGGCCGGGCGGTGGGTATGGCCGTGAATCAAGGTTTGGGCTCTTGCGGCGTTCAGCCAGGTGACGGCGGCAGGCCCGTCCACGTCGGCATAGGGCGCGCCGGACTGTTTGCGCGCCTCGCTTTGCTGCCGGATGCTGCGCGCCTGGGCGCGCCGCTGTGCCAGGGACTGGGCCAGGAAGTTCCGTTGCCACCCTGCGCTGCGCGCCTGTATGCGAAAGCGCTGGTAGTCCACATCATCCAGGCACAGGGCGTCGCCGTGGCTCAGCAGCAGGCGTTGGTCGTGCCAGACCAGAACAGTGGGGTCGTGCAGCAGCGTGGCGCCAGTACACCGGGCGAAGTGCTTGCCGATGAGGAAGTCACGGTTGCCGTGCATGAAGAACAGCGCATGTCGCTGGCTGGCGGCATGCAGCAGGGCGCACGCCTGCGCTTCGAAGCTGCCAGGCTCGTCCAGTGCATCGTCGCCCACCCAGACCTCGAACAGATCGCCCAGGATGAACAGCGCGTCGGCCGGCGTGGTGCGCAGGTAGTTCTGCCAAGCGGCCACGGTGGCGGGTTCGCTGGCCTGCAGGTGCAGGTCTGAAATGAAATCGACCGTGCGCCAGTGCGAAGGAGCGACAAGCTCCTGCGCCTGGGGCACGGCCGTATTCACGTGCGGGATGCGTGAATCAGATCAGAGAGCGACCGCTTTTTCGATCACGACATCTTCCTTGGGCACGTCGTCATGGAAACCCTTGCGACCTGTGGGAACCGCCTTGATCTTGTCGACCACATCGGTGCCACCTACCACTTTGCCAAATACGGCGTAGCCCCAGCCTTGGGCCGAGGGCGCGGTGTGGTTCAGGAAACTGTTGTCGGCCACATTGATGAAGAACTGCGAGCTGGCCGAGTGCGGGTCGTTGGTGCGCGCCATGGCCACGGTGTAGTTGGCGTTTTTCAGGCCGTTTTGTGCTTCGTTCTCGATCGTCGCGTCGGTGGGCTTCTGGGTCATGCCGGGTTCAAAGCCGCCACCTTGCACCATGAAGCCGGGAATCACGCGGTGAAAGACGGTGTTGTCGTAGTGGCCCTTCTTGACGTACGAGAGGAAGTTGGCCACCGACTTGGGCGCCTTTTCCTGGTCAAGTTCCAGGGTGATGACGCCGTGGCCGGCAATGTGGAGTTCGACTTGGGGGTTGCTCATGGGAATTCCTTTCGCGAATGCGCTTATTCGACCACGGTGGCCGAGTTGATGGTGACAGGCGTGTTGGGCACGTTCTGGTACGGGCCCTTGTTGCTGGTGGCGACGGCCTTGATCTTGTCCACCACGTCCGCACCTTCCACCACCTTTCCAAACACCGCGTAGCCGTGGCCGTCGGGCTGGGGGGCGTTCAGCATGGCGTTGTCCTTCACGTTGATGAAGAACTGCGCGGTGGCCGAATCGGGGGCGCCGGTGCGTGCCATGGCGATGGTGTATTTGTCGTTCTTCAGGCCGTTCGAGGCTTCGAGGGGGATGGGGGCGTGCATCGGCTTTTGCGCCATGTCGGGCGTGAAACCCCCGCCCTGAATCATGAAGCCATCAATCACGCGGTGGAAGATGGTGCCGTCGTAGTGCTTCTCGCGCACGTACTGCAGGAAGTTGGCGACCGTCTTGGGCGCCTTTTCCGGGTTGAGCTGCACCACGATATCGCCCATGGATGTGGCCAACTTGACTTTGGGAGCCTCTTGGGCCAAGGCCAGAGGCGCTACGGAAAACATAGCTGTCAGCACAAGCGCATTAAGCGCTAGAGCCAACTTTCTTCTTGAAATCATCCTATCACTCCTTCAAAAAATATCTGCCAGCGCTGGCCCTGGCGGCGCCAGTACTGGCGCTTGACCGGGCCGCTGCGGGCGCCTGCGGGGACTTCGGCAAAGGTGACCACCATGGTCTCGCTGCTGTCTTGCCAGTGCAAAGCGGATTTGTCCTTGAGCACCACTGTTCGGCCGCGCAGCGCCTGCAGGTCTTCCTGCAGTGTGGTGCGCCACTCGGTGATCGACTGGCTGCGCATGCCCTGAAAATCATAGGTGTAAAAGCCCAGCAGGCGCTGTAGGTCGCCGTCGGATTTGGCCTTGCTCCAGGCGTCCAGCACCTGGTTGAACTCCTGGCGCTCCCCGACCACGCCCTGGGGCGTCACCCAATGGAGCTGGCTGGCAATGACCACTGGCGTGCTGCGCGGCTCAACCGTATTCAGAATGCGCTCCAGGTCCGGGTTGGCGATGGCCACACAGCCGTCGGTGGCCTGCGGAGCACGCGAGAACTGGGCGCTGGGCGTGCCGTGCAGCCAGATGCCGCTGCCGGTCTTGCCTCGGCGCAGGTCGAGCGCGTTGGGGTAGTTGAGCGGCAGCGCGCCCGAGCCATAGAGGTCGGCCAATTGCTTGGCGTCGAGCCGGCTGGTGATGTAGTAGACGCCCAGCGGTGTGCGCTGATCGCCCTCGAATTCCTTTTCGGTTCCGAGCTTGCCCACCGACGCGTAGTAGTCGGCCACCAGACGCAAGCCCTGCTTGCCGTTTTCAAACAAATACAGGCGCGAGCGCGACGCGTCTACGGCGATGGCATGGCGCGTGCGGTCGGAGATTTCGATAAAGGCCGTCGGAATGGCGCCCGCTGCTGGGCGCAGGCGCTCGGCAGCCACGCGCTGGCGCGACTCCTGGCGCAATTCGGCCAATGCCGTTGCTGCTTCGGGCGGGGGCGCCGCCACGTCGCCAAACTGCGTCAACGGGCGCGTGCGCGCAGCCAGCAAATCGCCCAGTGCCAGCTGTGCGAGTTGGAAGTTCGGAAAATCACGCGCAAGGCTCTGTGCCTGAGTCAAGGCCTCATCGGCGCGGCCTTGGGCCGTCAGCCGATACACGCGAATCAACCGGGTTTCGGCCTGATCGGTACCGGCTGAAGGTGCTGCGGTTGAGGCGGCTGCGACAGGAACTGCAGGGGCGGTATGCGTTCGCTTTTGCGAGCTCGCGCGCGGCGCTTTGGCCGCTGTTCGCTGGGTGTGAACGGCCTTTTTAGGCGCCGCACGATGCGATTCACGCGCCCAGCCGGGAAGCGCCGTGACTGCACCGATCACCAGCAGCGCAGTGGCCATCCAGGCGGCACCAGCGCCGGGCCAAGGGCGCGGTCGGCGTTTGCCTGGCGCGCTCAATGCAGGACGGCGGTGCGAGTGCACCGCAGGAAGACGCCTTGCTGCATCAGCTGCCAGTGGATTCGCGCACGATGACCCAGCGACCCTGGCTGCGTGCCAGCTCAAGCGTCTTGCGACTGGCCACACTCAGCGTGTCGGCACTGTACGCCTGGTGGAAACGCGCGGTCGCCTTGTCGCCTTTGACGTCCACCGACAGGTCGGTGATGGTGACCTTGATTTGCTTCTTGCCCACGATGCGGGCCTCGCGCTCCTTCTCCCAGGCGGAGCGACTTTGACTGCCTGGCGGATCGAACTGTTTGCCGTAGGAGGACAAATAGTTCTTCATGTCGCGGGCCGACCAGGCGGCTGCCCAGGCCTTGACGGCCGATTCCACGTCCTGCTGGGCGGCGGTGTCCGCCCCCGAAGCACTGTCGGAACGGGATGCGGGCGCGCTCACCGGATCGGCGGCGGGCGCGCGGACTGGGGCTGCTGCTGGCGCAGTCTCGGCCACCGGAGTCACGGGTGCGGCGACGGGTGGCTTCGGTGCGGCAGCGGGCGCTGCGGCCACGACAGGCGCAGCCGCGACGGCAGGTGGTGTGGCGGGCGGTGCACTTGCAGCTGCTGGCGCTGCTGGCGCACGCGTCGCGGCGGCTGCAGCAGGCGCAGTTGCGGTGCGCGTGGGCACGCCTGGCGTGCGGCCTGGTGCAAACAGCTCGCGAATCAGGGCGAGCTTGGGATTGAGTGCGGCGCTGTTGGTTGCATCCAGCTGCAGCGCCTTGTTGTAGGCCTGCGCAGCCAACTTGGCATAGATGTCACCCATGTTCTCGTGGGCAGTGGCGTAGCTGGGGTTGGTGCGGATGGCCATCTCCAGCGCGGTGCGCGCTTTGTCGAGCTGATTCTGGCCAGCGTACAGCACCGCCAGATTGTTGTAGGGCTCGGGCAGTTCGGGGTATTCCTGCGTGAGCTGGGTGAAGGTGGCGATGGCGTCGTTGGGCTTGCCCGAATCGGCCTGCGCGACCCCGCGCAAGAAGCGCAACTGCGGGTCTTTGGGAGCGCTTGCAAGCCGCTGGTCGGCCTTCGCCAGCGCATCGGCTGCCTTGCCGCTCTTGAGCAAAACGGTGATGTCCGAATAGTCCGCCGCATGCACGGCCGCCGCGCCCAGCAGCGCAGAAAAAGCCACGAGACGCGCGAGACGCACAAGGGGGGTGAGGGTGCGGCGGGAGGATGTCATGAAGGTCCGTGAAGTGATCAGCGGGAGGCCGGGCAGGCGCTTATACTGCGGCGGATTGTAGCTGAGAGGGTGGTCATGACGGTACGCTGCCAGAGAGCGGCACACCGCCGCCAAAGTGGCCTTTGGGTCACTCCGGGCGCGGTGCTTGCGTGCATGTGCCCCGCAGGGTCCGCATCGCCCGCCCGATGCTTCGCCCCTCTTCTGCCCGCCTGTTTCGTACCGCCATCCCCATGAGTCTGCGCATCTACAACACGCTCTCGCGTGCCCTGGAAGAGTTTTCCCCGATCGAACCTGGCCATGTGCGCATGTACGTCTG
>JAGNYI010000049.1 GCA_017985015.1 Giesbergeria sp.
TGAACGTGCGCAGGTAATCCAGAGTCTTCCCGGAATTTTGCAGCGCCTGCGCGAGGGCCTGCTCATGGTGGGTATTTCGGGTGAGGATCAGGACACAAAGATCAAAGCGTTGACCGACACGCTGGCCGACGCATTCATGTCCAAGACAGCGGCCATTCCACTGGACCACATCGAGGCCATGGCGCGGCGGCTTGCCAATGTGGAGGAGTTCCTTGACGACGCCGTCTTGGGTGAGTTGCCTCTGGATGCCGAGCACATCGAAATGATGACGGGTATTGATGCCAACGCCATTCAGGTGTTTGCCGACAACGATGCCCCCGTGGAAGCCGCCATGGTGGCCTGGGCCCGGGAACTCGTGCCCGGCGACTGGTTCACGCTGGACGTCAATGGGGCCGCCGCACAGGTGCAGTACGCTTGGCACAGCAAGCAACGCCAGCTGCATCTTTTTGTCTCGACCGACGGTATCAGCTATCTGATCCAGCTGCGCCGTCTTGGCGCCTATCTGCAGGCAGGCTTGCTGGTACCGCGCGATGAGGATGGCCTGACCGTACGTGCCACGCGCGAAGCGCTGGCCAAGCTGAACGCGAATCCGGAACGGCTGTTGGCCTGACTACCTCAGGTTGAGGGGGTCAGGCGCGCACCAGCCGCTGGAAGAGGCCCCCGGGAAGACGAGCAACTTCGCCCTCGAGTTCGAGTTCGAGCAACAGCACTTGCAGGCTGGCCGTGTCCAGACCTGTGCGGGCCTGCAAGGCATCCAGCCCAAGCGGATCAAAGCCCAGCGCATCCAGAAGCGCGCTCGCGCGGCGCGCCGGTTCTTCACAAGCTTGCGTCGGCCGCGTCGGCACCGCCGAAGGAAACTCTTCCAGCACCTCGGCCGCGCTTTCCACCAGCTTGGCCCCTTGCTTGATCAGGGCGTGGCAGCCGCGCGACTGCACGGCATGGATGGAGCCTGGAACAGCGAAAACCTCCCGCCCTTGTTCACTGGCCATGCGCGCCGTGATGAGCGATCCTGAGGCAGGTGCCGCCTCGACCACCAGCACACCATGGCTGAGCCCGGAAATGATACGGTTGCGACGTGGAAAATTGGACGCAATCGGCGGGGTCCCCACCGGGTACTCGCTGAGGATCAAGCCGTCTGCTGCAATGCGCCTGGCCAGATCAAGGTGGCGCGACGGATAGACGCGGTCGAGTCCCGTACCGACCACCGCTACCGTCGCCGGAGTGTCCGAGTCGATGGCCGCTGCCAGCGCTCCTTCGTGGGCCGCCGCGTCGATGCCCAGCGCCAAGCCCGAGACAATGGTCAACCCGGCTTCGCGCAGCGCGCGCGCAAACTGTAGTGTCGTTTCCCTGCCCTGGGGTGTCGGGTTGCGGCTACCGACAATGGCCAGGCAGCGCTCGCGGTGCATGAAGCCATTCAAGCTGTTCAGCCATCGCTGCGCGCCCAGCAGATACAGCATGAGCGGCGGATCTTCAATTTCCAGGAGGGCTGGGGGATACCAGGCGTGGCCCAGCGGCACCACCGCACGCGACAAGCCCGCTTCGCCCGATTGGTCGAGCCAATGGGTCGTGGCGTCCAGGAGGGCGGCGTGTTTCTCGGAGGGTGCGAGCAGGCCGCGCGCCTGCGCAGGCGTCACATGCTGCGCGAGGGAATGCGGGCCTTGGTCGAAGACAGCCTCTGGGCTGCCAAAGGCGGTGAGCAGCCGCCGTGCAGTCGTGCGGCCCACGCCTTCTGAAGTGCTCAGGCGCAGCCAAGCTGAAAGCTCGTCACGTTCCATCATCGGTGGCGGTGCAGGGCGCACCGCCATGATCTCAGCGTGGGTTGACGAGGGTGTCGCCCACCCGAACCTGGTTGCGAACGCTGAGGATCAATGCGTAAGACACCCTGTCAAAGGTGCGAAACACCATGGCCATGCCATTCTTTTCACTGGGCAGCTTGATCATCGACTTGGCTTCGTCCGTGGTGTCCTTGATACGCTGGCCGCCGGTGAGCAACTGCAGCACGTGACCGCTTTCGATGCCATCCTGCCGGCCCAGATTGATAGCCACCACTTGATTCTGGGCTGCATTTGCAAAGGCTGAGCCACCGTAAATGGAGACCACGCGCGCCGACACTGGCTGCTCAGGAGCACGTGGCACATAGCTCAGAAAACCGCGCGCCGGAGTAGGCAACAGCCGGTCATTGGCGCGCACTTCTTCCCGTGTGCTCAAGATATCGACGGTAGCCGGCACATACTCGGAAGTGAAACCGCCTTTGGCGTTGGGCGTGTCTTCCAGCGATTCGCCACGAACCAGTTCGCCTTTGCCAACGAACTGGGCTTCGTAGCCTAGGATTTCTCCCGTGACGGGATCCTTCAGAGCTACCGCATTGCGGTAAATTCCGAAATAGCGGGGTTCGCCAGGGGCCATCTCCAACGGCTTCGTCATGTCGCCGCGGGCATAGACACGGTCACCCGCCGCCATCAGAACGCGGTCATCCACGGTGGCGACAATGCGCGGTGCCTTCTCAAGGGTGTCTGCGTCTACCACCTGCGGTTCAACCAGGAAAGGCTCGATCAGATGTGGTTGCAGCGTGGGCAGTGCGGTGTCGGCAAGGCTGTCCGAGCGGGTCCGCGGCGAAATGCGCACGTCTTCGGGTTGCCCGGGCATGCCCGAACGCAAGCGGGCATACCCGCCTGTCCTGTCCAGATACAGCGTCTGCCCAGGGAAGATCAGATGCGGGTTCGCAATGCTCTGCATGTTCATGCCCCAGAGCTCGGGCCAGCGCCACGGCTTGCGCAGATACAGGCCGGAAATAGCCCAGAGTGTGTCGCCGCGTTTGACGACGTAGACCTCAGGGGCGTTGGGGGCCAGTTCGGCCACAGGAATGCCCTGGCTGGCCACCTGCTGGGCTGTAGCGCGCTGACCCGCAGTGACAGGGAAATTCTGCGCCCACGCAGTGCTGCTGCCCAGCGCCGCCGCGAGCAGCGTCACAGCGCCGCAGGCGGTGCCAAAAATGCCCATGCGTGCGGCGCGCGTTGTCGTATTTCGATGCATTGTTCCCTGCCCCCTCACTGCGCTGCAGTTTTCTCCAGTAGGGGAAAAGCGCAGCAAAAGACGTTACAAATCAACTGAGATTCTCTGCTCAAGCCCTTGATTGGGCAATGATTATTGGACCCACTGGCTGCGCGCAGTGATAAAAGTGGCGAAAATAGCGACATCTTTATGCACAAGCCATGGCGATTCTTCCCATTCTTTGTTATCCCGATCCCCGCCTGCACACCGTGGCCCGCCCGGTCAGGGGCGTGGATGACCGCATCCACCAGCTGACTCAGGACATGCTGGAGACCATGTACGACGCGCATGGCATCGGACTTGCCGCGACGCAGGTCGATGTGCATGAACGCGTGGTCGTCATTGATGTGTCCGAGGAGCGCAATCGCCCCCTGGTGCTGATCAATCCCGAAATTCTTTGGTCGAGCCAGGAGATGCTGGTCGGCGATGAGGGTTGCCTGTCGGTGCCCGGCATCTACGACGGGGTGGAGCGTGCTGCGGCGGTGCGCGTGCGCGCGCTCGACGCGCGGGGAGAAGCCATCACCGTGGAAGCGCAAGAGGTTTTGGCAGTTTGCATTCAGCACGAGATGGACCATTTGCTGGGCAAGGTGTTCGTGGAATACCTCTCACCTCTCAAACGCAACCGAATTCGCTCCAAAATGATCAAGCGCCAGCGCGACGAGGCCCGTCCATGAATTTTTTCCGTCGCGCGGGCAGTGCCCCATGCATTGTGTACGCGCTGGTCGTTGCGCTTGCGGGTTGCGCAACGTCCTCGCCGCTTGGCTCCGGCGCCACGCAAGAGCAAGTGCGGGGCCTGCTCGGCGTGCCGAGGGCTGCATACGCGTTGGCCACGGGTCAGCGATTGTTCTATTCCGGCAAACCGGGGGAGCGGTTGCGATACGATTTCGATGCCAATGATCGATTGGTTTCGATGGAGCAGGTCTTCACACGTCCACAGTTCCAGGAGTTCGCACAGGGCAGGCACGATTCTGCAGAAGTGCAGCGCACCCTCGGCCCGCCGATGCGCCGCAAGGAAGACGGCGAAAAGGCCAGCGTTTGGACCTATTCCTGGCTGGACTTCGGCACCTGGCGTTTGGCGAATTTTCGCTTCGACGCGGCCGGCCTGGTGCAGGGCGTGGAGTTTTCCGAGGACACTCTGGCCGACGACCGTTACCGCTGAGGCGCTCTGTGAGCACTCTGGGTGTTCAGCGGCTCGCTGTCTGTCTGAGAGCCGCGTTTCGTCCCCTTTGTCTGCCCGCGACGGCATCCTCGCGAACCAAGATGATATGAATGTTCTTTTTGCCGGTACGCCGGAATTCGCTCGTACGGCGCTCGAAGGGATTCTTGCAGCAGGTTTTGCCGTCCCGCTGGTGCTGACACAGCCTGACCGCCCGGCAGGACGCGGCTTGCGGCTGCAGGCATCGCCTGTCAAGCAACTTGCTCAGAGCCATTCGATCGCGGTGGCTCAGCCGCGCGGCTTGCGGCTGGACGGACGTTTTGCAGACGACGCAGCGCTTGCCCAAGCAGCCATGGAGGCGGCACGCCCCGACATCCTGGTGGTGGCGGCCTACGGTCTGATCCTGCCCCAATGGGCGCTCGAAATGCCACGACACGGTTGTATCAACATTCATGCCAGCCTGCTGCCCCGCTGGCGCGGTGCGGCGCCCATTCATCGCGCGATCGAAGCTGGTGACAGCGAGACCGGAGTCACATTGATGCAGATGGACACTGGCCTGGACACTGGCGACATCCTGCGCGCCGAGCGCCTGGCAATTGCGCCCCATGACACCACGGCAAGTTTGCACGATCGCTTGGCGGCACTGGGCGCACAAATGGTGGTTCAGGCCCTGCGAGACCTGACGAGCGGGCCGCTTGAGCGCACGCCGCAGCCGCAAGTCGGCGTGACCTATGCCAAAAAAATCTCCAAGACTGAGAGCCAGATCGACTGGAGCCAATCGGCACAGACCATTGAGCGATGCGTGCGCGCGCTGACGCCCGCGCCAGGCGCTTGTACGCTGTTGAATGGCGAGATCCTCAAAGTGTTGGAATGCGAAATTGATAGCAATCTTTCCAATGAGAATAAGCGTGAAGGCCGTATTTTGCTGGTAAATGATGTCGGCATCTCCGTCGCCTGCGGGTCAGGCGCGCTGCGCCTGACCCGCCTGCAGCGCGCAGGCGGCAAGCCGTTGCCGGTGCGGGACTTCTTGCGCGGCTTTGCGCTGGAGCCCGGCATGGAGCTGGGCTGCGCTGCACCGTCCGGGACACCGCCTTGAGCCTGCAGCGCGCTCTTGCGCAACTGCGCCACCCGGCGTTCCGCGAGGGCGCGGCGGATCTGATTGGACCCGCATTGGGCGTCGGCGCCTGGGGATTGGTGACGGGTGTTGCCATGGTCAAGAGCGGCATGAGCGTCTGGCTGGCCTTGTTAATGTCGCTCGCCGTCTACGCCGGCAGCGCCCAGCTGTCGGTCATTCCGCTGCTGGCTGTGGGGGCGCCCCTGTGGGTGGTGTGGCTCACGGCAACCTGCGTCAATCTGCGTTTCGTCATTTTCAGCAGCCTGTGGCGTGGCTATTTTCAATCCCAGCCGCTGCAGCAGCGTTTGGCCATCGGCTACTTCAGTGGTGATGTGATTTTCGTTGCGTTCATGAAACGCTTTCCACGTGTGGAGCCGGGGCCTGACCAATCTCCGTATTTTTGGGGGGCCGCCTCGCTGAACTGGCTCGCCTGGCAAATCCCGTCCGTCGCGGGCATCTTGCTCGCCAACGAGATCCCGCTGTCGTGGGGGCTTGGTTTTGCCGGGGTACTTGCCTTGCTGGGTGTCTTGCTTTCGCTGCTGGTAGACCGTGCCACCTGGGTTGCCACGGCCGTGGCTGCGAGTGCGGCTGTGGCTGCTTACGCGCTGCCGCTCAAGCTCAATATCCTCGTAGCCATCGCCGCAGCCATTGCGGCCGGCCTGGCGATGGAGTCGGCCCAGCGCCATGCCCGCCAGCAGGCGCTGCGCCGCCGTGCTGCCAGGGAGGACGGTACATGAACGCTGAAACTGTGTATGGCTTGGTGGCGATTGTGGGCCTTGCGCTGATCACCCTGCTTGCCCGCGCCTTTTTCATGTTGCCCGAGCGCGAGCTTCCCATGCCCGACTGGCTCAGGCGCGGCCTGAAGTACGCGCCTCTGGCGGCGCTGACGGCCGTCATCGCACCCGAGGTGGTCATGGTGCAGAGCGCACTGATTGGCAGCCTGCAGGACGCCCGCCTGCCTGCGGTAGTTTGCGCATGCGCCTACTATTTTTGGCAGCGGGGAATTCTGGGCACCATTGTCGTGGGCATGGCGGTGTATTTGCCGCTGCATATCGGCTGGGGCTGGTAGCGACAGCGGCTGGCACTGTAGGGAGAACTTCTAGAATGCTTGCCATCGCCGCAAGCGGGTTTGCCGCGCACTCGCCATCTTCAAGCACCATCACCATGCACTTTCTTCGATTTTCTGATCTGTGCGCCGCGGGAAAAGTCCGTGGCCAACGTGTTTTCATCCGTGCCGATCTCAACGTGCCACTGGATGACGAGGGCAAGATTACTGAGGACACGCGCATCCGCGCATCGCTGCCTTGCATCCGTATGGCGCTCGACGCGGGCGCTGCGGTCATGGTCACCAGCCACTTGGGGCGCCCCACCGAGGGTCAGTTGAAGCCGGAAGATTCGCTGGCGCCTGTGGCTGCGCGTCTTGCCGAGTTGCTGGGGCGTGACGTCCCACTGCGCGCCAACTGGGTGGACGGTGTGAGCGTGCAACCCGGTGACGTGGTGCTGCTGGAGAACTGCCGTGTCAACCGCGGCGAGAAGAAGAACGAGGAGACCTTGGCGCGTGCCATGGCTGCGCTATGCGACATTTTCGTCAACGACGCGTTCGGCACCGCGCATCGCGCGGAGGCCACCACCTACGGCATCGCGGAGTACGCTCCCATTGCTTGTGCGGGTCCCCTGCTGACTGCAGAGATCGATGCGCTGACCAAGGCCCTGGCGAACCCGGCCCGTCCGCTGGCGGCCATTGTTGCCGGCTCCAAGGTGTCCACCAAACTCAGTATTCTGCAAAGCCTGGCTGGCAAAGTCGATCAACTCATCGTCGGCGGGGGCATCGCCAACACCTTCATGCTCGCAGCGGGCTTGCCTATCGGCAAAAGCCTGGCTGAGCCGTCGCTCGTGGAGCAAGCGCGCGCCGTCATGGTCACCATGAAAGCGCGCGGCGCCGAGGTGCCGATTCCCACTGATGTGGTGACGGCCAAGTCCTTCTCTGCCGACGCCTGCGCAAGCACCAAGCGGGCGCAGGACGTGGAGGCAGATGACCTGATTCTCGACATCGGTCCCGAGACGGCCGGCCGCCTTGCTGCGCAGCTTCAGCAGGCGGGCACCATTGTCTGGAACGGTCCTGTGGGAGTGTTTGAATTCCCCGCCTTTGAGGGTGGCACGCGCGCACTCGCGCAGGCCATTGCGGACTCGAAGGCCTTCAGCATTGCCGGCGGGGGTGACACTCTGGCCGCCATTGCAAAATTTGGGATCGAAGACCGAGTTGGCTATATTTCAACCGGAGGGGGTGCTTTCCTCGAAGTACTGGAAGGGCGCACGCTGCCTGCCTTCGAGATTCTGGAGAGGCGGGCTCCGAATGCGTGAAGGACTGTGACAAAAACAACAAAGAGTCTGTATCCAAGGGTATTTAGCGCATCTTTTTCTTGTTTTTGTTGAGCCGCGCGCCCAGAATTATTTTGATCAGTGTGTTGGGCGTTTCTTTGCCTGTCGCTGTCGTTCAAATTCGTTAGGAGGGGAATCATGGTGTTTTCAAAGGCAATCCGCTTGGCCTTGATGGCTGGCGCTGTGGCGAGCATGATGGGCTGCGCCTCGAAGGCGCCCATTCCGCTTGCTGAGAATTTCAACCTCACGCTGCAGCACAAGGTGCGCTCAGCAGGTCACTGGGAAATGCTCTCGAACGACGTGGTGTCCCAGACGCTGGCAACGTTGGACAAAGCAGGTATGCCGGCGGGAACCCAGTTGCATGTATCGGCGCCTCCCAATCCCAGTGCATTCGATTTGGCGTTCCGCGACTTTCTGATCACGAAGTTCGTTCAAAATGGTGTCCCGGTTCAGCAAATGCCTGGCCAGACCCTGGACGTTAGCTACCACGCTCAGTTGGTCTATCACAACAGTGATCGTCCCCACTTCATTCCTGGCCAGTTCACCATGGTTGCTGCGGGACTCATGGCTGCTTACGGCCTGCGTCATGAGCACATTGACGCGCAGTTGCTGGGCGCCCTGGGCCTCACAGCGGCAGCTGATTACGCTTCAAGCATCAATTCAGGCGGGCCAACCAATACCGAGATGGTCCTTACCACAACGGTCATGCGCGGCGGGCAATACGTCGCCCGCAAGACCGATGTCTACTATCTTGAAAATGCCGACGCTCCGCTGTTTTTGCGCCCCTCGCCTGCGTACAAAAGCATCAACATGAAGGTGGTCTCGCAATGAAATCCTATGCCCTGTTGACCCTGTGCGCCGGCGCTCTGCTGGCAGGCTGTGCCAGCAACACTGCCCCTGTGCGCACCGAGCCCACCTACCAAGAGGCGGCCAGCAGCCAGTTTCTGCAAAGCAGTGCCGAGGCCATCGGCAAGTTGGTCGCCGGCATGGATATGCCTGCGGTGAGCGGTGGCCCGGTGTTGGTCGCCACGATCGTCAACGTCAATGATCTGAGTCGCTCGGCACCGCTTGGGCGCACCCTATCCGAGCAGTACGCCTCGGCGATGGCGAGCAAAGGATTCAACGTCAAGGAAGTCAAGCTGCGCGGCGAAGTATTCGTCAAGGAAGGCGCCGGCGAGTTGCTGCTGTCACGTGAAATCAAAGACATCGCACGCAACCACAATGCCGCTTTGGTGTTGGTGGGTACGTACTCTGCAGCCGCGAATTTGACCTACGTAAGCCTCAAGCTTGTGCGCACCGAAGACAGCCGCATTGTTCGTGGACACGACTATGCCTTGCCAAACGATCGCGATGTTCAGCGTTTGCTCCAGGCTGCGCGGTAAGAATCTTCCAGCTTCCATCCGCTTGTAAAAAGGCTCCTTCGGGGGCCTTTTTTATTGAGAAAGTCGTGCGACTCTATGGCCAGGTGACTTGAGTTTGAACTTGGATAGAGGTGAAAGAATCTGCGGATGTAACCCGTTTCGTGTGAAAATTGAAACTTAATTACGTTTACGACGAGCTCCTATGTCCTTGCGCCGTGCCACCAAGATTGTTGCTACCCTCGGCCCCGCCTCGAGCGAGCTGGCCATGCTGGAGAAGATGATTTTTTCCGGCGTGAATGTGGTCCGACTCAACTTCAGCCACGGCAGCGCGCAGGACCATATCGAGCGCGCGCGCGTGGTACGCGAAGCTGCGCAGCGCGCGGGGCGGGAAGTGGCCATCATGGCTGACCTCCAGGGGCCAAAAATTCGTGTCGGAAAGTTCGCAGAAGGCCGCGTGATGCTCGAGCCGGGAGCTGCGTTCGTCCTGGATGCATCGCGAGCCGAGTTGGGCGATGCGGCAGGCGTGGGTCTTGATTACAAGGAGCTGCCGCGCGACACCCGACCCGGAGATGTCTTGTTGCTCAACGACGGGCTGATTGTGCTGCACGTGGATGCCGTGCGCGGCGAGGCGGTACACACCACGGTGCGCATTGGAGGTGAGCTCTCCAACAACAAGGGCATCAACAAGCAGGGAGGGGGACTGACTGCGCCAGCGTTGACCGCCAAGGATATGGAAGACATTCGTACGGCCATGAGCTTTCAGGCCGACTACGTCGCTGTCAGTTTTCCAAAAAATGCCACCGACATGGAAATGGCGCGGCAGTTGTGCAATGTCGCGGCGGCGCAGTATCGTCACAAGCCAGGCCTCATTGCCAAGATCGAACGGGCCGAGGCGATCCCCCGTTTGGAGGAAATCCTGCGCGTCAGCGACGGCATCATGGTTGCACGCGGCGATCTGGCGGTGGAAGTAGGCAACGCCGTGGTACCGGCATTGCAGAAGAAAATGATCCGCATGGCGCGCGATATGGACAAGCTGGTCATTACCGCGACGCAGATGATGGAGAGCATGATCACCAACGCCTCGCCCACCCGCGCTGAAGTGAGCGATGTCGCCAATGCGGTGCTGGACGGCACCGATGCAGTGATGCTGAGTGCCGAGACTGCTGCTGGCCGCTATCCCCTTGAGACCGTGCAAGAGATGGCCAAGATCTGCGCCGCTGCAGAGGCAGCCGAAGACGCGCAACTGGATGCAGATTTCACAGGGCGCGGGTTTGGCGGCATTGACCACGCCATTGCCATGGGCGCGCTCTTCACGGCACACCGCCTGGGCGCCAAAGCCATCGTTGCCATGACCGAGAGCGGCTCCACGGCACTGTGGATGAGCCGCCACCGCATTCATATTCCCATCTATGCGCTGACCCCCAAGATCGCAACGCAGCGGCGTATGGCCTTGTACCGCAACGTCCGTCCCATCTTGATGGATACCAGCGTAGATCGCGACACGGCGCTTGAGCAGGCCGAGCGTCACCTCAAAGACCGTGCCATAGTCAGCAGCGGCGACGTCTATGCCATTACCTGTGGTGAACCTATGGGCGCACCGGGTGGAACCAATATGCTGAAAATCTGCCGCGCCATCTGAGTGGCGGCGCTCGACACGGTGGCCGTGAGAGCGACGATTGGCGAGAAGAGCTGAGCGGTAACGCTGTCAACTGGCCTCTGTTGCCCCGACAACTCCGGCTGTGTCTGCATCGGGAAGAGCAATTCGCTTGAATCCCATGTCGATCAACCATGCAGTGGTCCAACACAACCAGCCCGTCCACAGGGTGTGACTTTGAAAATGCGCTCCGCGCATTTGCTGTGAAAAACCGAGCGCAAAACCCGCTACGAGAACACTTCCCAGCCAGATCCAGGCAGCGCGTGCCCGGCTTCGGCGCAGCGCAAAGTAGCCACCAACAAAGGCAAAACCTGCCGAAGCGTGTCCTGCAGGAAAGCACTTGCCAGAGCCACCATCGACTGTTCCTAGGGCCCAGTGCGAGGCGTAGCGCGCAACGCCGCCAAACTCGGCAAGATCCCAGGGGCAACTGGTCGTGCTCGCATATTTCAGGGTACTTACTACAGCCAGCGCGAGCAAGGTAGTGACGGCTAGTTGCAGTCGCTCGGCTCTGCTGGTGCTGCGCAAAACACCGAAGGGCCACCAGACCGCCAGGACCAGTGCCAGAGCCACCAACCAAGCCAAGCGGCGGGCACCCTCGTGCATGACGTGCACCAAGAACCACTGGTCGCGCATAGGAAAGCCATGAATTCCCCCAAACCAATGGGCAACGGATCGGTCCAGACCCCCGGCGTCCCAGACAATCAAAATGCCTAAAGAAGCAAGTGTCCAGCTTAGAAGACGCAGGTTGTCGGCGCGGGTGGTGCGATGGGATTTCGGATCGTGGGGGGAGGCTTCAGGCATGGCGTGCACCGTAGATGTCGCGACTTAATCAGGTCTTAAGGATAATCTGCATCCTCCCGATCCCTGGCAGATCCAATCGCGGAGCGAAATGCAAGTCATATGGAAAGCAGCGCTCGCACGGCGTCAGGAGGGTGTTTCCAAAAGCCTGCGAATTCCGTCATGCCATGGCTTCGCCCAGAAATCCTTTGCGCAGGCCGTGCCACCGAAATGCTCGCAACTGCTGCAAGAATACAGGTATGCGAATCTTGGTGGTCGAAGACGATGCAGGCATTGCCGAAGGCTTGGCTGCCAATTTGCGTCAGCGCGGATACGCGGTGGATCTGTGCGAGAGTGTGGAGGGCGGTTGGAGTGCCTTGTGCCGCGAACGATTCGATGCGTTGATTCTGGATCTTGGGCTGGTAGACGGTGACGGCGCGCAACTCCTGCAGCGATTGCGCGCTCTTCCGTTGTCGCAGGGCTCTGCGAAGGCGCCGCTGCCAGACTCGGCACTTCCGGTCCTCATCATCACGGCGCGTGACGAGGTCGAGCAGCGCATCGCCGGCCTTGACACGGGGGCAGACGACTACCTGGTGAAGCCGTTTGACTTCAACGAGCTTGACGCTCGGCTGCGTGCGCTGCTCCGACGCTCCGCAGGGCGCGCTCAGCCGATGGTGCGCCATGGGGACATCGTGCTGGATCCCGCAGCGCGAACGGTTTGCCGTGCCGATCGCTTGGTGGACATCTCCCCGCGCGAATTCGCCATCCTTCTGGTTCTGCTCGAAGCCCGTGGACGGGTGCTCTCGCGCGCGCAACTCGAAGAACGCTTGTACAGCTGGAATGCTGCGGTGGAGAGCAATGCGATTGAGGTCCATATTCACCATTTGCGCCGCAAACTGGGGGCCACCTTGATTCAGACCATGCGCGGGGTGGGTTATTTCATTCCGAAGGACGAAGCCCGATGAGCCGTCCGACTTGGTCCGATCCTTCCCTGATGCGGCAGTTGCTGCTTTGGTCGCTGGGCGCACTCGTTCTGGTGTGGGCGTGTTTTGTATTTCTTGCCTACCGGACCGGCGTGGAAGAAGCGGATGAATTGACCGATGGGCACCTCGCAAGCGTCGCCGTACTCTTGCTTGGAGTTCATGGTCTGCCAGCGTTGGGCCAGAGGGTGGAACCTTTGCGTCTGAGGCAGGAGGGGCTCAAAAATCATGACTATCAACAGTCGCTTAGCGTCCTGGTGTGGGATGCGCAGGGTGGCTTGCGCTGGCGCAGTGGTAACGCGCCCACGCTCGCTTTTGATGCTACCGAAGGCTATGCCACGGTGCTCGCAGGCGAGGTGCCCCTTGCCTGGCGGAGTTTTTCGCAGTGGAACCGCGAGCACACGCAGAAAGTGGCGGTCATGTTGCATCTCGATGAGCGTGACGCACTGGCCAACGACATCGCAGGCCAGATGATTGAGCCCGGTCTGTGGTTGCTGCCAGTGGTGTCACTTGCGCTTGGTCTGGCGATTTCTCGCGGTCTGCGGCCATTGATGGAGCTCTCCAGTGCGGTGGCGGCGCTGGATGTTCAGAATGCCGACAGTCTGGTGGCGCGCCATGCGCTGCGCGAGTTCGATTCGGTGGTGGAATCCATCAACACCTTGCTGGTGCGGCAGCAGCAAGCACTTGCCAGAGAGCGGCGACTGGCCAGTGAAATTGCTCACGAACTGCGCACGCCGCTGACTTCTATCGTTCTGCAGACGCAGGCGCTGGAAGCAGCTCTGGACGCCAAGACGCAGCGCGCCGCACTGGCGCATATCCGCGCCGACACACTGCGGGCGGGCCATGTACTGGACCAGCTGTTGGCCTTGGCAAGGTCGAGTCGGGGCGGTGCAAAGTCTGGATGGGAGCAGGTTGATCTCGCTCGACTTGCACGCGCCGTGGCCGCCGACTATGCGCAAGCTGCATGGGAGCGAAGTGACGTGATCGAAGTGGAGGCAGAAGCCTCTCTGGCAATGAACGGTCAGCCGGTGCTGCTGGAGATTGCGCTGCGAAATCTTGTTGAAAATGCCTTGCGACACACCCCTTTCGGCACGCGCATTGTCATTCAGTGCGGGCGAAAGCAAGAAGCCGACGCGCGTGCTCTCTGGGTGCAGGTATGCGATGACGGCAAACGCGAGGGAGTCAGCGCAGGACGTCCAGTTGCCGATGGCTTGCACCTGGGGCATGAAATCGTCGCCCGCGTGGCAGCAGAGCATAAGGCGCAATTTCACAGAGCTTCCTGCGCACCGCCATTCACTACCTGCTACCGCATCGACTTTGCGCAGAGCCCGGAAAACCCAGCTGGCTAAAATGGCAAGTTACCAAGCGGTTACGAAACTGTGCCGCTCCCATTGACTTGACCGGATACCAACCATGCCTCTCGTCTCCATGCGCCAACTCCTGGACCACGCCGCTGAATGCGGCTATGGCATTCCCGCTTTCAACGTCAACAACCTGGAGCAGGTTCAGGCGGTGATGGCCGCTGCAGATGAAACGGGTGCACCCGTGATCCTGCAAGCCAGCGCAGGTGCGCGCAAATATGCTGGCGAGAGCTTCATCAAACACCTGATTCAGGCTGCATGCGAAGCCTATCCCCACATTCCGCTGGTGATGCACCAGGACCATGGCACCTCGCCCGCCATCTGTCAGGGCGCCATCGATCTGGGTTTTGGTTCCGTGATGATGGATGGCTCGTTGATGGAGGACGGCAAGACCCCGTCGTCCTTCGCCTACAACGTCGAAGTGACGCGCAAGGTCGTTGAAATGGCGCACAAGGTGGGCGTCACTGTCGAAGGAGAGCTGGGTTGCCTGGGTTCGCTGGAAACTGGCGAAGCCGGCGAAGAAGATGGCGTGGGTGCCGTGGGAAAACTTGACCACAACCAGATGCTGACCGACCCAGAAGAGGCCGCACTCTTCGTCAAGGCCACTCAGCTCGACGCACTCGCCATAGCCATCGGTACCAGCCATGGTGCCTACAAGTTTACGCGCAAGCCCACCGGCGATATTTTGGCTATCAGCCGTGTCCAGGCCATCAATGCCCGTATTCCCAATACCCACTTGGTGATGCACGGCAGCTCCAGCGTGCCGCAAGACCTGCTGGCGATCATCAATCAGTATGGCGGCAAGATGAAGGAGACCTACGGCGTGCCGGTTGAGGAAATCCAGAAGGCCATCCAGTTCGGTGTGCGCAAGATCAATATTGACACCGACATTCGCCTCGCTATGACAGGCGCGGTGCGCAAGTTCATGGCAGAGAACCCGGAAAAATTCGACGCCCGCGAATGGCTCAAGCCCGCACGCGAGGCTGCCAAGGCCATTTGCAAACAGCGATATATCGAGTTTGGCTGCGAGGGTCAGGGCGCCAAGATCAAGGGCGTATCGCTGAGCGTGATGGCGCAGAAGTACGCCGCAGGCGAATTGGCCCAAGTGGTCCACTGAAAGTCTTGCATTTCATCCCGTGCAAACCGGCAGCCCTCGTGCTGCCGATTTTTGCATTGGGGCACTTCTCGACAGGAACGTCCCCGACGGGCGAGAGAAGCCGAATATTCTTAATGTAAGCTCGCGGTCAGTTAACCCTAGGGGGCCAGGGTAGCGATTGGGGTCTCCCGGCCAGGCGCTATCGCGCCTGCAAGCCTCCGGGGTGCCTGTGCAACTATTTCGAAACTCGGAGGAGACGATTCATGCAAGCAAGCCCAACACCAGCGGCGCAGCGCATAGGCGTGCCCAGGGAAACCTTCCACGGCGAAAAGCGCGTGGCCACTGTGCCGGACGCGGTGGAAAAACTCGTCAAACTCGGTTTCAAGGTTGCAGTCGAGTCCGGCGCGGGCGATGCGGCCCATTGCAGCGACGACACGTACCGTGCCGCAGGCGCAGAGGTGTTGCCAAGTGCCGCCGCGCTGTGGGCTGCGTCAGATATTGTGCTCAAGGTGCGTCCGCCGAGCAGCGACGAAGTAGCGCTGATGCGCGAAGGCGGCACGCTCATTGGGTTTATCTGGCCTGCCCAAAACCCCGAATTGATGCAGCAATTGACTGACAAGAAAGCAACGGTACTGGCCATTGACTGCCTGCCGCGCACCTTGAGCCGCGCACAGAAGATGGACGCGCTGACCTCTACCGCCGGTGTGAGTGGGTACCGCGCTGTCATTGAAGCGGCCAACGCCTTTGGCCGCTATTTCAACGGCCAGATCACGGCGGCGGGCAAGGTTCCCCCGGCCAAAGTGTTCATTGCAGGCGCGGGCGTGGCGGGTCTCGCAGCCATCGGTACTGCGGCCAGCTTGGGCGCCGTCGTGCGCGCCAACGACACGCGCGCTGAGGTCGCTGACCAGGTCAAGTCGCTGGGCGGCGAGTTCGTCAAGGTCGAGTATGAAGAAGATGGTGCCGGCGGTGGCGGCTACGCCAAAGTGATGAGCGAGGGCTTTCAAGCCGCGCAACGCCAGATGTACGCGACACAGGCCAAGGACGCTGACATCATCATCACCACGGCGCTGATCCCAGGCAAGCCTGCGCCCAAGCTCATCACCGCCGAGATGGTGCAGTCGATGAAGCCCGGCAGCGTGATCGTGGACATGGCTGCTGAGCAGGGCGGCAACTGCGAGCTGACCGTCCCGGGTGAAGCCGTGGAGCGCCATGGCGTGACCATCATCGGCTACACCGACCTGGCCTCGCGACTGGCCAAGCAATCGTCCACGCTGTATGCCAACAACCTGCTGCGCCTGGTCGAGGAATTGTGCAAGGCCAAGGACGGCGTGGCCGTGGTCAACATGGAAGATGACGCGATCCGTGGTCTTACGGTGACCAAGGACGGCTCCATCACTTGGCCGGCGCCACCACTCAAGGCGGCGCCGGTTCCCGTGCCCAAGCCAGTTGCTGCGCCCGTAGCCGAGAAGAAGGGTAGTCATGGTCGTGGCGCCCCGCTGCCCGCCAAGAATCTGGCCATCATGTTTGCCGTGGCTGCGCTGGTCTTCTGGTTCATTGGCGCCTATGCGCCCGCAGCCTTCCTGGGGCACCTGACGGTGTTTGTGCTCGCTTGCTTCATAGGCTACATGGTGGTGTGGAACGTCACGCCTGCGCTGCACACGCCGCTGATGAGCGTGACCAACGCCATTTCCAGCATCATCGCCATCGGCGCGCTGGTGCAAATCGCGCCGCCCGAAGCTGGTATCAACGGGCGGCCGGATGGGCTGATCCTGTGGCTGGCTTTTGCCGCCCTGGTGCTCACGTCCGTCAACATGTTCGGCGGCTTTGCCGTGACGCGCCGCATGCTTGCCATGTTTCGCAAATAGAACAAGACAGAACTAGAACAAGCAAGGAAGAACGCGCATGTCTCAAAGTCTCGTCACGGTCGCCTATATTGGCGCCGCCATTCTCTTCATTCTGAGCCTGGGCGGTCTGTCCAGCCCGGAAAGCTCGCGACGCGGGAATCTGTTCGGCATGGTCGGCATGGCGTTGGCCGTGCTGGCCACGGTGTTCGGCCCGCGCGTCGGTGCTACGGGCATCGCCTGGATTGTCGGCGCCTTGGTCATCGGCGGCGGCATTGGCCTGTATGCGGCCAAGGTCGTGAAGATGACGCAAATGCCCGAGCTGATCGCGCTCATGCACAGTCTGGTGGGCCTTGCGGCCTGCGTTGTGGGCTTTGCCAGCTACGTGGATACCTCACACCAGTTGATGGGCATAGAGAAAACCATCCACGAGGTGGAGATCTATATTGGCATCCTGATTGGCGCCATCACCTTCTCGGGTTCGCTGATCGCCTTCGGCAAGCTCAACGGCAAGATCGGTGGCAAGCCCCTGCTCTTGCCAGCGCGCCATTGGCTCAACCTGGTTGGGCTGCTGCTGGTGATCTGGTTCGGCAAGGAGTTTTTGGCTGCGCACGACGTGCGGACCGGCATGCTGCCGCTGATCGTGATGACCGCAATTGCATTGCTGCTGGGCGTCCACATGGTCATGGCCATTGGGGGTGCCGATATGCCGGTGGTCGTGTCCATGCTCAACAGCTACTCGGGCTGGGCCGCTGCGGCCACGGGTTTCATGCTGGGCAATGACCTGCTGATCGTGACCGGTGCGCTGGTGGGGTCCTCGGGCGCCATTCTGTCGTACATCATGTGCAATGCGATGAACCGCAACTTCATCAGCGTGATCGCGGGCGGCTTCGGCTCGGGCGGCGGCAAAGCTGCGAGCAAGGGCGAGGCCACCGAGCCCCAGGGTGAGGTGGTGCCCGTAAGCTCCGCCGAGACCGCCGAGCTCCTGCGGGAGGCCAAGAGCGTCATCATTGTGCCCGGCTATGGCATGGCGGTGGCCCAGGCTCAGCACACGGTGTACGAGATTACGCAGACCCTGCGCGAAAGAGGGGTCAACGTGCGCTTCGGCATTCACCCGGTCGCGGGCCGCATGCCCGGCCACATGAACGTGCTGCTGGCCGAGGCGAAGGTGCCCTACGACATCGTGATGGAGATGGATGAGATTAACGAGGACTTCCCCGACACCGACGTGGTCATGGTCATCGGCGCCAATGACATCGTGAACCCGAGTGCGCTGGACGATCCCGCAAGCCCCATTGCCGGCATGCCCGTGCTCGAAGTGTGGAAGGCCAAGACCTCGATCGTGATGAAGCGCTCCATGGCCTCGGGCTATGCGGGCGTGGACAACCCGCTCTTCTACAAGGAAAACAACCGCATGCTGTTCGGCGACGCCAAAAAAATGCTCGACGAGGTGCTGGTGGCGCTCAAGAGCTGACAAGGCCTTATTTTTGGAAAATTACGGTCGTGCAGAATTGTTTTCATACGGTCAAAAATACGCGAAAACTCGATTAGGAGACTTGGAGATGACCGATCGCATTTGGCTAAAGAGCTACCCGTCTGGCGTGCCCGCCGACATCGATCCCGGGCAGTATCCATCCCTCGTGGCGTTGATGGAAGAAGCCTTCCGCAAACATGCGCACAAGGTAGCCTACAGTTTCATGGGCAAGGAGATCACCTATGCGCAAACCGATTCGCTGAGCAGCGCGTTTGCGGCCTACTTGCAAAGCCTGGGGCTTGCCAAGGGCGACCGGGTCGCTCTCATGATGCCCAACGTACCGCAATATCCGGTGGCCGTTGCGGCGGTGCTGCGCGCCGGGTATGTGGTAGTCAACGTGAATCCGTTGTACACGCCGCGCGAACTGGAGCACCAGTTGCGCGACTCCGGTGCCAAGGCGATGGTGATTCTCGAAAACTTCGCCACCACCTTGCAAGCGTGTATTTCCAGCACGCCCGTGAAGCACGTGGTGGTCTGCTCCATGGGCGATCAGCTTGGTCTACTTAAAGGCACCCTGGTTAACTACGTGGTGCGCAACGTCAAGAAAATGGTGCCGGCGTGGAATTTACCGGGGGCCGTTCGCTTCAACGATGCGGTGGCACGCGGTACGCGTGGCACGCTCAAGCAGCCCGACACCAAGCCCGACGACATTGCCTTGCTGCAGTACACCGGGGGCACCACCGGGGTCAGCAAAGGCGCTGTGCTCCTGCATCGCAACGTCATTGCCAACGTTTTGCAATCTGAAGCCTGGAATGCACCGGTGATGGAGCGGGTGCCTGCGAGCGAGCAGCCCACCAGCATTTGTGCACTGCCGCTGTACCACATCTTCGCCTTCACGGTGAACATGATGCTGAGCATGCGCACGGGCGGAAAAACCATTCTGATCCCCAACCCGCGGGACTTGCCGGCGGTGCTCAAAGAGCTGTCCAGACAGCGCTTTCACAGCTTTC
>JAGNYI010000090.1 GCA_017985015.1 Giesbergeria sp.
TGTTCAATGTCTTTTGGTAGATCGCATTGGAGTGCAATCGGGATGAGTGGGTGGCCCAGATGCGCCGCATGGGCTCGTGCCCATGCCAGCAGATGGGGCGCCCAATCGCCCGATTTCACTCCAACCCTTGGGGCAAGTTCCTTTTCGGGCGGTCTGCGGCGTTGCAGCGCTTGTCCATAGCCGGGCTATGGACGGCGCACTGCGCCTTGCATCCCATCCCGAAAAGGTACTTGTGCGACTCCAAAAGACATTGAACACGTTCTGAGGGATGGTGCCATTGCCGCGCTGTGTTAGGCGGCGTAAGGGTTGGCAAACCCCAGTTCCTGCAGGATGGCGGTCTCGTAAGCCTCCATCTCCTGCGCGTCCTGCTCGCTGGTTTCGTGGTCCCAGCCCTGGGCGTGCAGCGTGCCGTGCACCAGCAGGTGGGCGTAGTGTTCCTCCAGGCTCTTGTTCTGCTCGCGCGCCTCGCGCTCGACCACGGGGGCGCAGAGCACCAGGTCGGCCAGCACCAGGGGCTCCTGTGCGTAGTCGAACGTGAGCACGTTGGTGGCGTAGTCCTTGTGGCGGTAGTCGCGGTTGAGCTGGCGGCCTTCGTCTTCATCGACGATGCGCACGGTGATCTCGGCGTCGGCTTCGAGCGCGTGGCGAATCCAGCGCGCCACCCGGTGGCGCGCCAGCACGGCGCGGTGCTCGGGGGCGGCGGCAAAGCGCGCAAACTGCAGCGACAGGGAAAGTGCAGGCAGAGCCATATATTTATAGTGGTTTAGGCCTCTAGCGCTTATCCTGTAAGCGTTAGCAGCTATATTAAAAATAGCAAACTACGCCGCCCGCGTACGCCCCGGTCGCCCGGCAGCGTCGTAGGCGTCCACGATGCGTGCCACCAGTGGGTGGCGCACCACGTCCGCGCTGGTAAAGCGCGTCACCGAAATGCCTTTGATGCGCTTCAAGATGCGTTCGGCTTCAACCAGGCCGCTCATTGCGCCCTTGGGCAGGTCGATCTGGCTCACGTCGCCGGTCACCACCGCGCGCGCGCCAAAGCCGATGCGGGTGAGGAACATTTTCATCTGCTCGGGCGTGGTGTTCTGCGCTTCGTCCAGGATGATGAAGGCGTTGTTCAGCGTCCGCCCGCGCATGAAGGCCAGCGGCGCGATTTCGAGCTGGTTGCGCTCGAACGCCTTTTGCACCTTGTCGTAGCCCATGAGTTCGTACAGCGCGTCGTACAGCGGGCGCAGGTAGGGGTCGACCTTCTGCGCCAGATCGCCCGGCAGGAAGCCCAGGCGTTCGCCCGCTTCCACGGCAGGGCGTGTGAGCACGATGCGCTGCACGGCCGAGCGCTCCAGCGCATCCACCGCGCAGGCCACGGCCAGATACGTCTTGCCCGTGCCCGCCGGCCCGATGCCCAGGCTGATGTCGTGCGTGGCGATATTGGCCAGGTACTGCGCCTGGGTGGCGGTGCGCGCGCGCAGATCGGCGCGGCGTGTGGTGAGCTGCGAGCCGTCCACCAGGGCATCGGCCAGCTCGCCGTCTCCGGCCAGCATGAGCTGAATGGTTTCGTCGCTCACGGGCCGGTCGGCGATTTCGTAGACCGCCTGCAGCATCTCCATGGCCTGGGTGGCGCGCGCCTTGGGGCCGTCCACCTTGAACTGCTCGTGCCGGTGTGCAATGCTGACTTGCAGCGCCGCCTCGATGGTGCGCAAATGGCAGTCGGCCGGGCCGCACAGGTGCGAGAGGCGCGAGTTGTTGTGGGGAGTGAAGGTGTGGCGCAGGATCACGCTGATAATTCCGGGCGGTAAGGCAAACGGTGAAGCGCCACACGCGCTGTAAGCGCGCTTTGCACGGTGTGCGCAAAGTGACAAGAAGGACTGCAATGATAGGCAAGTTGACCGGCACCCTGCTGGAGAAGAATCCCCCCGAGGTGCTGCTCGATTGCCACGGCGTGGGTTACGAGGTGCAGGTGCCCATGAGCACCTTCTACAACCTGCCGGCGCTGGGCGAGCGCGTCAGCCTGCTCACGCAGTTCATCGTGCGCGAGGACGCGCAGCTGCTGTACGGTTTTGCCAGTGTGCAAGAGCGCGCCGCTTTCCGCGAGCTGATCAAGGTGGCCGGCGTCGGCCCGCGCACGGCGCTGGCGGTGCTCTCGGGCATGGGCGTGGGCGATCTGGCGCAGGCCATCACCTTGCAGGAGGCGGGCCGCCTGGTGAAAGTGCCTGGTATCGGCAAAAAAACGGCCGAGCGTTTGCTGCTGGAGCTCAAAGGCAAGTTGGGCGCCGAACTCTCGGGCGCGGCGGCGCTGGCCAAGAGCGACGCGCAGGCCGATATTTTGCAGGCGCTGCTGGCGCTGGGCTACAACGACAAGGAAGCGGCAGCGGCGCTCAAGGCACTGCCGGCGGATGTGGCGGTGAGTGAGGGTATCCGGCTGGCGCTGAAAAGCCTGGCGAAATAGCGGCGGCGCGCGGATTGCGCAGGAACAACAAGGAGCAGGTATGCAAATCAGAGCGGGCGCAATGCACTGGGCGACATGGCTGTTGGTGGTTGCGGGCCTCACGGCTTGCGGTGGCGGCGCAGACGATGCGACGCAGCCGGCACGGACGCAGGCCGCGCCGCTGCTGCAATCCGAGGCATGGGTTCAACCGTCTGGCGTGCAGGCACAGGTCGGTGTCAAGGCTCGGGCTCTGACACCAGCCGCGGTGCCTCTGCCGACGCAGGTGCAATTGGGCGAACTCGTCCGGACAAAAGGCGCTGCACTGCAAGAAGGTGGTGCGCGGCTGGTGGGTGTGTCCCGTGCACTCGCCGAAACGGCCGAGCCCGATGGTCTTGCCGCCCGGTTGCGTTGGAAGGACACACCGACTGGCGCCAAGGTGGCGGCACTGAGTGTTTCGGCGAGCGGAGCGCAAGGTTTGCGGCTCGCATTGCGTATAGAGACCTTGCCAGCCGATGCATTGCTGCGGGTGTACAGCCAGGCGCGGCCCGAGACGGTCTATGAAGTTGCCGGACAGCAGGTGTTGGACGCCATTGCGCGCAATCTGGCCGCGGGGGAAACCGGTGATGCCGCGCACACCTGGTGGACGCCAGAACTTGGCGCAGACGAGCAGACGCTGGAGATCGAGCTTGCGCCCGGCACCGACCCGCAGGCCCTGCGTATCTCGGTGCCGCGGGTTTCGCACATCTTCGAAGATCTGTCGGTGCCGCCGGAGGGCGCACTGGTCAGCAAAATCAACGAGTCAGCCACCTGCAACCTGGACGCCAGCTGCTACGACGAGGTCGCAGCGCAGCGCAATGCGGTGGCGCGCATGGTATTCACCAAGGACGGCAGCACCTATGCTTGCACGGGGACGCTGCTGAATGACCTGGCCTCTTCGGGTACGCCGTATTTCCTGAGCGCCAACCACTGCATTTCTACTCAGGCAGCAGCCAGCAGCCTACAGACCGACTGGTTTTACCGTTCACCCACCTGCAACAGCCGCACGCTCTCGTCGGCCTCGGTGCGCCGCTTTGGTGGGGCAACCTTGCTGTATGCCAATGCCGCAAGCGACACTGCCCTGGTGCAACTCAATGACGCCCCCCCGCCCGGTGCTGCATTCGCGGCCTGGGACGCCACGCCGCAAGCGAGCGGAGCTGCCGTATTCGGCCTGCACCATCCGAGCGCCGATCTGCTCAAGGTGAGCTTCGGGACATTGATGGGCCCGTTGTCCTGCACTGGCGGCGCTGGAACGAATTTCACCTGCAGCGGGAGCACGGGCAATTACTACCGGGTGCAATGGTCCAGCGGAACCACGGAGGGCGGCAGCAGCGGCTCGGCCTTGTTTCGCGGTGGCTACGTGGTAGGGACGCTGTATGGCGGAGCGGTCAGCTGCACCGCAACCGGGGGGTTTGACGCGTATGGGCGCCTGGATGTGGCGTACAACGACGGAATCAAGAAATGGTTGGCCGGCAGCGGCAGCGGCAGCGGTGGTGGTGGGGTCTCGACGCTGGGCAGCCTATTTCGGACAATGCTGAGCCCAAAATGACTTCCCCCAAATGCGCATGAACATTTGAGAGAAGTAGCACACAAGTTACTTGGCGTTGATCAAGTTTTTCAGAGTATCGCCACCTTCGATCGAATAAACCTTGGTGGCAAGAGACGTGACATCGGTAATGGAGATGCTGACGCTCTTCAAATTGTCGGTGGTTTTTTCCCTGGAGAATGCGCATATTGCTTCGCCTGGAAGAAAACTTACCAATATGCCTGCGTCTGTTGGGCGTCCGGGCGTGCGGCCTACGCCCGAGGTATAAACCGTCGTTACGTCGGAAGAGGATCCACCGAGGAGACTGCCATTTAAATATCTGCTGCCAAGCCAATCATCGTTGGTCCAGACATTGACGCCCTTGAGATCTTGTACTAACAGAGTGGAATCTGAATTCTCTTCATTGGATTCGGCAAATACAACCAAAACTTTGGAGCCTTGAAACGTTGTGCCTCCGCTTTCAATGATGGTGCAGCCTGACGCCGATGCGGTTCGTGATTGAAGATTGTTGGTGCTGATATTCAAGAGGCCTGCGTGCGAGGAGAGAGTAAAAATGGACAGAATGCAAAAAACGGTAGAGTTTATATTTTTCATATCTGGCTTAATGAATATTAAATATGTATGCGGTAAATTTATTTAAAATTTCTGACTGATATAAATAATACGTTGACCGACATTTGTCGAAATAGGTGTTAACCCTTATGCATTGCAGCAATTTAAATCAACTCTCATTTGGCCCTACAGTCTATGTCAGAATGTTTGCTGGAAACATGCCTACGTGACCATCCAGACCGACGATTTCGCTCCCGCGCCGGCCAAGCGCGTTATTTCTGCCGCCCCCGCGTCACCGCAGGAAGAGGCCATCGAGCGCGCCTTGCGCCCCAAGCTGCTGCAGGAGTATGTCGGCCAGGCCAAGGCGCGCGAACAATTGGAGATATTCATT
>JAGNYI010000091.1 GCA_017985015.1 Giesbergeria sp.
TGAAACAGGGCCGAGGCTTCGGTGATTTCAATGTCCAGCAGGTTCACCGGTGCTTGCGGATGGGCCTTGAGCTGCTCTGCCATCCAGGCCGCAAAATCTGTCTGCTGCAAATGCGGCGCCGCGATGTTGATGCTCAGCGGGAGCGCAATTCCCGCACTGCACCAGCCATCGAGCAGCCTCAAACCCGCATCCACCACCCAGGCGCCGAACAGCGTCTCCAGTTCGGTCCCCTCGATGAAGGGCAAAAAAGCCCCCGGCGAGAGCACGCCCCGCTCTGGATGATTCCAGCGTGCCAGCGCTTCAGCGCCCACCACCGTGCCCAGACGCATGTCCACCTTGGGCTGCAGGTACAGCTCGAACTGGCCTGCTGCAAGGGCCTCACGCAGATGGACGATCTGGGCACGCATCTGGAGCATCTCGCGCTCCTGTGCGGCATCGAACTCGTGGAAGCGGTTGCGCCCGGCCTGCTTGGCGGCATACATGGCCTGGTCGGCATGGCGCACCAAGGTGTCGGCGTCGGCGTCGTCGCGAGGGAAAAGCGTGTACCCAATGCTTGCCGTCACGCAGATGGATTCGCCCTGCAGGGTGTATGGCGCGGAAATGCTGCCCATCAGGCGCACGAGCGCGCGCTGGGCATCTTCGCTGGAGGAAAGCTCGGGCAGCAAAATGGCAAATTCATCGCCGCCCAGGCGCGCTACGCAGTCCTGGGGCCGCAGCGCAGCGCTCAAACGTCGGGCCGCACAGCGCAGCAACTCGTCCCCAGCGTCATGGCCAAAGCGGTCGTTGACGGGCTTGAAACCGTCCAGGTCAAGGTAGGCCACCCCAAGCAACTGGCCACTGGCGCGGGCTTGTTCCATGGCGTCGGAAAGTTGCCGGGCCATCAGCACGCGGTTGGGGAGGTCGGTGAGCGCGTCGTAGTGGGCCAGGCGCTGGAGCAGGAGTTCCTGTTCGCGCTGGCCGGTCACGTCGATGGTGACGCCGAGCATGCGGCCCGGTTTGCCATCGGCGCCCCAGGCGACGATCTTGCCCAGGTTGCGCATCCAGCGCTGGCCCTCGAAGGCGCCGGGCACCGTGGTGACGAGGTCAAATTTGGTGTCAAGCGCGCGCGCGTGGCGTCTGAGTTCCGCATAGATGCGCGGGCCATCGCCACTGCCGGCACACTGGTCAAAGGGCACGGCCTGCTCGGCGGACTGGTTTACGCCGCGCATGTGGTGCCAGCGTGCGTCTCCGGTCACGAGGCCCGTCGTGATGTCGCAATCCCACAGACCGACAGACGCCGCTTCCAGAGTGAGACTGAGCACCGCCTCGCGCTGGCGCATGGCCTCTTCGACACGCTTGCGGTCGCTGATGTCGTGCAGCGCGAACAGCCAGCACTCGATGCTGCCCAGCATGATCTTGCGTGTCGTCTGCTGCACCGTAAGTGCCGGGCCCACGCGCGAACGCAGCGTCGCTTCGACGGGAGTGTCCTCTTCGCCGCGCAGGGCCGGCTCGAGGACCGTTGCGCGTTCATCGGCGCTGTAAAGGCCGAGCGAAAGCACCGTGCTGCCAATGGCTTCGCTGCGCGCGATGCCGGTCATGGATTCCCAGGCGGGATTGACATCCACGTAGGTCCCATCGGCGCAGCGGGTGATGCCCATGGGGTAGGGCAGCATCTGAAAGATCAGCCGAAAGCGCTGTTGTGACTCGCGCAGCGCCTGCTCAGCCCGGTGCGCAGCGTCGATGTCCTGCATCACGCCCTGCATCCGCAGCGTACGCCCGCCTTCGCGCACGGCTTCGCCATGGGCGCGCATCCAGCGAAGTTGGCCGTTGTCAGACCGAATGATCTGCAGATCCAGCGTCCAGTCGGTGCCGTCGCGCAGGCAGGCACGCGCCGCATTGCGCAAAGCGTCCTGGGAAGTCGGCGCGATGGAATGTTCGATGTATTCGAGCGGCGGCGCCGTTCCCAGCGGCATGCCATGCACTTCGCAGCAGACATCGCTCCAACGAATCACCGTTCCATGCTCGTCGGATTCCCAGGCCCCGAGCTGGGCCATGTGCCCCGCCTGCGTCATCAGGGCATGGGCGGCGAGCAGTTCATCCTGCACGCGCTGTTCCCGCGTCATGTCATGGAACACAAACACCATGCAGTCTTCGCCATCCACCTCTACGGGGCAGACCGACATCAGGCCTGGAATGACGCGCTCTTGCGTGCGGGCCTTCATGCTCAGTTGGTGGACCCGGCCGTCGCGGGCCAGCGCTTCGAGCAGGCGCTCGCGTTCTTGCGGGCTGGCCCAGATTTCCAGCTCGAGCGAGGTGCGCCCGAGAATCTGCTCGCGCGGCGCGCCAAACATCGCGCAAAACGCTGGATTGACTTCTATATAACGCCCATCCGCCACACGCGTGATGCCACAGGGGTCCGGGAGCGCGTGGGATATGGCGCTGAACTTGGCTTCGGAACTCAGCAGCGTGGTGAGGTTGCGCACGCTGCCCTCGGCAACCGCCTGCACCTCGCCTTGCATGGCCGCAGGCAAAGGGTCGGTGCGGGTGAGCGGAAGCGCCATGGGCCCAGTTTAGGCGATAGTGGCTGCGATTTGTCTACCGGAATCGACGTGCTCCCAGGAGACCCGTGGAGAGCAAGGTGCCCAGGATGATCACCAGCGCGCAACCGAGCATCCAGAGGGTCGCGGTTTCGCTCAAAAACACCACACCATAGAACACGGCAAACACTGGCGCCAGAAAAGTGACCGCCAGCGCACGGCTCGGGCCGACGCGCACGATCAAGCGGAAGTACAGAATGTAGGCAATGCCGGTACACAAAACGGCAATGGCCCCCACGGCGGCCCAGGCGCGCAGCCCGGGCATCTGCTCTGGCCAGGTCAGGGCCGTAGGCAGTGCCAGAAACAGGGCGGCGCCCAGCTGGCTCCCGGTGGCGGTGGCCAGGGGCGGAATGTCCATCAGGTAGCGCCGCGCATAGCTTGCTGCCAGCGCGTAACACATGGTCGCGCCCAAGCAGGCGGCCACAGCCCAAAGCGCCAGATCCGACTTGCCACCGGCACCGCCCGGTGCCCGCCAGGCCAGCAGCGCCACGCCGAAAAACCCCAGCGCCAGGCCCAGCGAGCGCAGCCGCCCGATGCGCTCGCCCAGCCACAGCCAGGCAACAACGGCGCCAAACAGCGGCACCGTGGCGTTCAGGATGGAAGCCAGGCCCGTCGTGATGTGCAGCACCGCCCAGGCATAGAGCGCAAAGGGAATGGCCGAATTGATCAGTCCCCCGAGCAGCACCGGCCGCCAATGTTTGCGCAGCGCGGGCCACTGGCCCTGGTGCACCAGAATGGGCCAGAGAAACACGGTGGCCAGCGCCACGCGCAGCCCCGCCGTCGGAAAGGGGCCAAATTCCGCGGCGCCCAGGCGCATGAACAGAAACGAGGCGCCCCACAGACTGGAGAGCAGGAAAAATTCACCCATCCAGGCGGGTGCTGGCTGCGCCGCTGCGGCGCTTTTCATGCTGCCAGGCGCATCGCTGCGCTGTCAGAGCGGGGGATCGGCAAGGCGCCTTCGCGCTCCAAGAGCGCGTGCTTGCGCTCCAGCCCACCGGCATAGCCGGTCAATGCCCCGCTTGCGCCCAGCACGCGGTGGCAGGGCACCACCAGCGAAATCGGGTTGCGCCCCACGGCCGCCCCCACCGCGCGCACCGCGGCTGGAGCGCCAGCCAGCTGCGCCACCTGGCTGTAGCTGCGCGTCTGGCCCCATGCAATGTCCAGCAGCGCGCGCCAGACCGCTTGCTGAAACGGCGTGCCGCCAGAGAGGTCCACTGGCAGATCGAAGCGGTGGCGCTCGCCAACCAGCCAGGCACCCAGTTGGTCTGATGCCGCCACCAGCAAAGGGTGGGCGGCGCTCATTGGCCAGGCAGCGGCTCCGTCCAGCTGCGCGGGCTGGTGCTGCTGGCCTTCGAACCACAGGCCGCACAGGCCGGCAGGCGATGCCGCCAGGCGCACGGGTCCCAAGGGCGTGTCGATGCGGGATTGCACGGTGTCAGGATGGAAATGCATGGGAAGATTCCTGCGGGGTGGTAGGTGCGCGAAGCTGCGGCCGAAAGGCAGGAAAGCGCACGAATTATGAATGAAAATGGCCTCTAGCGCTTATTGGGTAAGCGCTAACAGCTATATGTTTAATAGCAATCAACGCCGTCATGGCGCCGCTCCTCTGGCCCAGGCGCGCACCACGGCGTAGCTGCGCCAGGGCTTCCAGGCGGCGGAAGCGGCTTCGGCGGCGCGTGCCGGGCGCGGGTCCTGGCGCACGCCAAGCGCCGATTGCAGCGCCACGTCGCCGGCGGGAAAGGCGTCGGGCCAGCGCAGCACCCGCATGGCGATGTACTGCGCCGTCCAGTCGCCAATGCCAGGCAGGGCGCGCAGTTGCGACATCGTGCGCTCCACGTCGGCGCCAGGCTCCAGGCGCAGCTCGCCCGAATCCACCGCCCGCGCCAGCGCGGCAATCGCGCCCTGGCGCTGGCGAACGATGCCCAATTGACCGAGGGAATCGCCGGACGCAGCGGCCAGCACCGCAGCGCTGGGGAACAGGTGGCTGAGCGCTGGCCACGGCGTGGCGATGGGCTCGCCAAAGCGCGCCACCAGCCGGCCCGCCAGGGTGCGTGCGGCGGCCACGGTGATTTGCTGGCCCAGTACGGCGCGCACGGCCGTCTCGAAACCATTCCAGGCACCGGGCACGCGCAGACCGTTGCCGTCCGGAAAATCCGCATGCAGCCGCGCGTTGATGGCCGCCGGGTCCGCGTCCAGGTCCAGCATGCTGCGCACGCGCCGCATGACCGCACCCAGCTGCGGCGCGAGGGTATCGCTTGCCTCCAGCAGCAGCTCGCAGCGTTCTGGGTGAAAGCGCTCGGCGTGAAAGCGC
>JAGNYI010000015.1 GCA_017985015.1 Giesbergeria sp.
AAGGCGCGACCGAGCACAAGGGCAGCTGGTGGACCGACTGGTCTGGCTGGCTCTCTGCCCACGCGGGCAAACAGGTGGCTGCGCCCAAGCGCTATGGCAAGGGCGCCAAGTTCAAGGCCATCGAGCCGGCGCCCGGTCGCTACGTCAAGCAGAAAGCCTGAAGCGCAATGACAACCCCCTGTGGCGCTTTGCGCCTCCGTACAGCCGCCACAGGCGACAGGCCTTCGGGGATATGTCCAAGCCTGCGCAGGCAGGCTCGGAGCCGCACCCCTCAGCCCTTCTCTCGGCTTTGCCGGGAAGGGGGACGCCACCAGCGCGGCGGGGCGGCGCGGCCGGCACAGGCCCTTGCGCCGTGGCCGCTGGCCTGCGCCGCGCCAGGTGGATGCGTCGATGCAAGACGTAGCGCAATGGACCTCTGAATACCTTTTGAACAGCATTTCAACCCAAGGAAAAACCATGGAAGACATCGTCATCGTTTCCGCCGCCCGCACCGCCGTGGGCAAGTTCGGCGGCTCGCTCGCCAAAGTCCCTGCCACCGAGCTGGGCAGCATCGTCATCAAGGAAGCCATTGCCCGCGCCGGCGTCGGCCTGGACCAGATCGGCGAAGTCATCATGGGCCAGGTGCTCGCTGCCGGTGTCGGTCAGAACCCGGCGCGCCAGGCGCTGATGAAGGCGGGCGTGGCCAAGGAAACCCCCGGCCTGACCATCAACGCCGTTTGCGGCTCCGGCCTCAAGGCCGTGATGCTGGCGGCCCAGGCCATTGCCACCGGCGACAGCGAGATTGTGGTGGCCGGCGGCCAGGAAAACATGAGCCTCTCGCCCCATGTGCTCAACGGCTCGCGCGACGGCCAGCGCATGGGCGACTGGAAGATGGTAGACAGCATGATCGTGGACGGCCTGTGGGACGTGTACAACCAGGTCCATATGGGCATCACCGCAGAAAATGTTGCCAAGCAATACGGCATCACGCGCGAGATGCAGGACGCGCTGGCGCTCGCCAGCCAGCAAAAGGCCGCTGCGGCGCAGGATGCCGGCCGCTTTGCCGATGAAATCGTCGGCGTGAGCATTCCTCAGCGCAAGGGCGATCCGGTGGTCTTCAACGCCGACGAATACCTCAACCGCAAGACCAATGCCGAAGCCCTGTCGGGTCTGCGCCCGGCGTTCGACAAGGCCGGCAGCGTCACGGCTGGCAACGCGTCGGGCCTGAACGACGGTGCCGCCGCCGTGGTGGTGATGAGCGCCAAGAAGGCGGCTGCGCTCGGCCTCAAGCCCTTGGCGCGCATTGCCGCCTACGGCACCAGCGGGCTCGACCCGTCCATCATGGGCATGGGTCCGGTGTCGGCGACGCGCAAGGCCTTGCAGCGTGCCGGCTGGAGCACGGCAGATATCGATCTGTTCGAGCTGAACGAAGCCTTCGGCGCCCAGGCTTGCGCCGTGAACAAGGAACTCGCCATTGACCCCGCCAAGGTCAACGTCAATGGCGGAGCGATCGCCATTGGCCACCCGATTGGCGCGTCCGGCTGCCGCATTCTCGTCACCCTGTTGCACGAAATGCAGCGCCGCGATGCCAAGAAGGGCCTGGCGGCGCTGTGCATTGGTGGTGGTATGGGCGTTGCGCTGGCACTGGAGCGCTGAGCGAACCCGAACGGCGGCAGGTCCTGAAACAAAAAAGCGTGCGCCTTGGTGTTTACCTGCAGAGCAAAGGCGCAGATCGCCACTAGAGTGGATACAGGCGTACCCGTCAGATATTTACCAAGAGGAGATGAAATATGAGTCAGAAAGTAGCGTACGTCACGGGCGGAATGGGCGGTATTGGTACTGCTATCTGCCAGCGGCTGCACAAAGAGGGTTTCAAAGTGATTGCCGGTTGCGGCCCCACGCGCGACCACGCCAAGTGGCTGGGTGAGCAAACCGAGCAGGGTTACACCTTCTACGCCTCGGTGGGCAACGTGGGCGATTGGGATTCCACGGTCGAGGCGTTTGCCAAAACCAAGGCCGAGCACGGCAGCATCGATGTGCTGGTGAACAACGCCGGCATCACGCGCGACCGCATGTTCATCAAAATGTCGCGCGAAGACTGGGACGCGGTGATTGAAACCAACCTCAACAGCATGTTCAACGTCACCAAGCAAGTGGTGGCCGACATGGTGGAAAAGGGTTGGGGCCGCATCGTCAACATCAGCAGCGTGAACGGCGAGAAGGGCCAAGCCGGGCAAACCAATTATTCGGCGGCCAAGGCCGGTATGCACGGTTTTTCCATGGCGCTGGCGCAAGAGATGGCCACCAAGGGCGTGACGGTGAACACGGTGAGCCCCGGCTACATCGGCACCGACATGGTCAAAGCCATTCGCCCCGATGTGCTGGAGAAAATCGTCGCCACCGTCCCGGTCAAGCGCCTGGGCGAGCCGAGCGAGATCGCCTCCATCATTGCCTGGCTGGCCTCGGAAGAGGGCGGCTACGCGACGGGCGCTGACTTCTCGGTCAACGGCGGCTTGCACATGGGCTGACAGCGCTGCGTGCCCATAAAAAAACCCCGCGAAGCGGGGTTTTTTGTGCCTGAACGAAGGGTCAGGCAGGCTGCAGAACCTGCAGCAAAGCGGATCAGAAGCGTGCGGGGGCGCGTTTGCGATCGCGTTCGTCTTCGGGCCAGCAAGAAAGTACAGTGGGGTTGGTGGTGTTCATGGCGGTTAACTCCTGAGATGGACCTACAACGCCCCCGCTTGCCACCCCGTTGACACCCAGCTAGCAAAAAAATGCAACCGGGCAAAACTCCGGAAAAACCCTGCATTTGAGCTATCTAATGCATAGCTTGCTTGGCTTATGCAGCAAGCGGTAACCGCCTGAATGCACCAAAGCCATGAAATCTCATGCAAGCGCAGGGGTGCCCTAGCGCTTCCAGGTTCAACTTCCCTGCGCAGCCCCTTCCAGTTCCGAAGAAAGCTCCAGCCAGCGCTCTTCCAGGCGCTGGGTTTCGTCCAGTCCCACCTTGAGCCGTTTGCCACAATCGGCCATCTGTGCCGGGGTGGGCTGGCCGGCCAGCTGCGCTTGCAGCGCAGTGCGCTCGCTCTCAAGCGCGGCCAGGCGCTGGTCGATCTGCTCGATCTCGCGCTTGAGCGGGCGCAGTTGCTGCGCCCGTTGTGCTCGGGCCTCTGCAGTCAGGCGGCGCTGCTCGCGCGCGTCCGGGACGGCGCCGGCCGCCAATTCAAGGCCTTTTTGGGCTCCAGCGCTTGATCCGTCTGCGGATACCGCTCTTTTTTCTGTAGCAACTGCAGGCGCTGCAGGTGCGACGGGTTCAGCCGCCGCCTCGGTCTTGGCCAGTTCGCGCTGGCGCTTGGCCTCGTCGAGCAGGTAGCGCTGGTAGTCGTCCAGGTCGCCGTCGAACGGCCCGACGGCGCCACGCCCCACCATCCAGAACTCATCGCACACGGCGCGCAGCAGGGCGCGGTCGTGGCTGACCAGCATGACCGTGCCTTCGAATTCGTTCAGCGCCATGGACAGCGCCTCGCGCGTGGCCAGGTCCAGGTGGTTGGTGGGCTCATCAAGCAGCAACAGGTTGGGGCGCTGCCAGACGATCATGGCCAGCACCAGACGCGCCTTTTCGCCGCCGCTCATGCTGCCGACGTTTTGCTTGACCATGTCGCCGGTGAAGTTGAAGCTGCCCAGGTAGCTGCGCAGATCCTGCTCGCGGCTGGGTTCGCGGCTGTTGGGGCCGGCTTCCTTGGCCATGCGGAACATGTGCTCCAGCGGGTTCTCGTGCGGGCGCAGCACGTCGAGCTCCTGCTGGGCAAAGTAGCCAATGGACAGGCCCTTGCCCTCGGTGATGGTGCCTGCCAGCGGCGCCATGGTGCGGGCAATGGTTTTGACCAGTGTCGACTTGCCCTGGCCGTTGGCGCCCAAGATGCCGATGCGCTGGCCCGCCAGCACGCTGCGGCTGACATTGTTCAAAATGGTGGTCTCGACGCCATCTTCGCCCAGGTAACCAAACGAGGCATCCGTAATCGCCAGCATCGGATTGGGCAGATTGGCGGGTTCCTTGAATTCGAAGGTGAAGTCGGCATCGGCCAGCACTGGCGCGATCTTTTCCATGCGCTCAAGTGCCTTGACCCGGCTTTGCGCCTGCTTCGCCTTGCTGGCCTTGGCCTTGAAGCGGGCGATGAACTTCTGCAAATGGGCGATCTTGTCCTGCTGCTTGGAGAAGCTGGACTGTTGGAGTTCAAGCTGCTCGGCGCGCAAGTCTTCAAACTTGCTGTAGTTGCCGCCGTAGCGCGTCAATTGCGCGTGGTCGATGTGCATCGTTACATTGGTCACGGCGTCGAGGAACTCGCGGTCGTGGCTGATGACGATCATCGTGCCCTCGTAGCGCTTGAGCCAGGCTTCCAGCCACACGAGGGCGTCCAAGTCCAGGTGGTTGGTGGGCTCGTCGAGCAGCAGCAGGTCGCTGGGGCACATCAGCGCGCGGGCGAGTTGCAGGCGCATGCGCCAGCCGCCGGAGAAGCTGTTGACCGGCTTGTCCAGTTCCGACACCTTGAAACCCAGCCCAAGAATCAGCGCCTGCGCGCGCGGCACAGCGTCGTTGGCGCCTGCGTCGTGCAGGTCGGTGTAGGCGTGCGCAATGGCCATGCCGTCGTCGGCAGCTTCCGCCTCTGCCAACTGGGCCTGTACTTCCATCAGGCGTGTATCGCCGGCAACGACGAACTCGGTCGCTGGTTGGTCGGTTTCGGGCATGTCCTGTGCCACTTGGGACATGCGCCATTGGGTCGGGATGAAAAAGTCGCCGCCGTCCTCATGCAAGTTGCCGTTGAACAAGGCAAAGAGACTGGATTTGCCGGCGCCGTTGCGGCCGACAAGGCCGACATGTTCGCCGGGGTTGATCGTGGCGTTGACGCGGTCGAGCAGGACCTTGGCGCCGCGGCGAAGAATGACGTTTTTGAGAGTGATCATGAAATAGGAAACCTTGGGGCGATTATCCCGCGTGCGTCCGGCAAGGCCGAATCAGCGGGTTTGTGCCCTGTAGAAAACAGCGCGCCACCTTGGTCAGCGCTCTGGTTTGGCGCTGAGGATGGTGCTGGGCTGCGAGAAACGGGCTGGGTGCAGCTAACGCACGCCTGCGCCGCCGCGCAGCGCGGCCTGGGTGATGAGCAGTACCTGATCGGCGCCCGCGCTGGTGTCCAGCCAGTACACCGGCAGCTCGGGAAAGGCGGCTTCGAAGTGCGCGCGCTCGTTGCCGATTTCCAGCAGCAGGACGCCGTCTTCGCTGAGTTTGTCGGGCAGTTCGCGCAGCAGCCGGCGAATGAAATCCATGCCGTCGTCGCCGCCCGCCAGTGCCAGCGTGGGCTCGGCACGGTATTCGGCTGGCAGTGCCCGCATGCTTTCGGCGCTCACGTAGGGCGGGTTGCACAGGACCAGATCCCAGGGGCCGGGCACGGCGGCCAAGCCATCAGAATGCAGCAGTGCGATGCGTTCCTGCAGGCCGTGCTTGTCGACGTTGATGCGGGCGACGGCCAGGGCGTCGGGGGAAATATCAGCGCCGGTTACCTGCACGTCCGGCCAAGCCATGGCGGCGAGCACGGCCAGGCTGCCGTTGCCGGTGCACAGGTCGAGCACGGCGTGGGTGGTGTCGCTGAGGAACGCGTCGACGCTGCCGTCCGCAATCAGCTCGGCAATCAGGCTGCGCGGAACGATGCTGCGCTCGTCCACATAGAACGGCACGCCCTGCAGCCAGGCTTCCTGCGTGAGGTAGGCCGCAGGCTTGCGTGTCGCGATGCGTTTTTCAAAAAGAATAGCTGCTTGCGCAAGCTCCGCCTGCGTTACAGGCCGATTTTGCTTGGAATCCGGCGTATCGCCGAGGGATGTATCCAATGGCAGCCCCAAGCGCCAGAGCGCCAGCCAGGCGGCTTCGTCGTGGGCGTTGGTGGTGCCGTGGCCAAAGGAGACGCCGGCTGCACTCAGCAAGGCAGCGCCCGAATCCACCAATGCGCCGAGTGTGGCGCCCGCCAGGGGCGGCAAAGCGGCGGTGCTCATTGTTGGGCGGCCGCCAGAGTGTTTAAGTGCTCCAGCGTGCGGCGGTAGATGTTTTTTAGTGGCTCGATGTCGGACAGCGCGATGTGCTCGTCAATCTTGTGGATGCTGGCGTTGGGTGGGCCGCACTCGATGACCTGCGGGCACAGGGTGGCGATAAAGCGGCCATCGCTGGTGCCACCGGTCGTAGAGAGTTCGGTGACCAGACCCGTTTCGTCGGCAATCGCCCGCTGCACTGCGTCCACAAGCTCGCCCGGCGTGGTCAGAAAGGGCTGGCCGCCCAAGGTCCACTGCAATTCGTATTCCAGTTCCTGGCGATCCAGAACGGTATGCACGCGTTTTTTAAGGCTCTCGGCGCTCGATTCGGTGCAAAAACGGAAGTTGAAGTCCACCACGACATCGCCGGGAATCACGTTGCTTGCGCCGGTGCCGCCGTGGATGTTGCTCATCTGCCAACTGGTTGGTGGAAAAAAGGCATTGCCTTCGTCCCAGCGCGTGGCGGCCAGTTCGGCCAGCGCGGGCACCGCCTGGTGGATCGGGTTGCGCGCCAGGTGGGGGTAGGCAATGTGGCCCTGAATGCCACGCACCACCAGCCTGCCGCTGAGCGTGCCGCGGCGGCCGTTCTTGATCATGTCGCCGGTGCGCGCGACCGAGGTGGGCTCGCCGACGATGCACCAGTCGATCCGCTCACCGCGCGCGCGCAGCTGTTCAACCACCACCTTGGTGCCATCGACCGACGGGCCTTCTTCGTCGCTGGTGAGGAGCAAGGCGATGTCGAACAGTGGCTCGGGGGTGGCGGCCAGGAATTCTTCCACGGCCACCACGAAGGCGGCAATCGAGGTCTTCATGTCGCTCGCGCCGCGGCCATACAGCTTGCCAGCCCGCTGCGTGGGCACGAAGGGCTTGCTGGTCCATTCGTTCAACGGACCGGTGGGGACGACATCGGTGTGGCCAGCGAACACTATTGTTTTAATAGCTGCTTGCGCCCGACCCATAAGCGCTGAGGGCCTTTTTGTCCATAAATTCTGCACACGGAAGCTCGCCGGCCCGCTGTCCATGGGCTCGCTGTGGAAACCCAGGGGCGACAGGCGCTCGGCCAGCAGGCTCAGGCAGCCGGCGTCGTCGGGGGTGACGGAAGGGCGCGCAATGAGTTGTTCGGCCAGCTGGAGTGTGCGGGAAGCGGCAGAAGGGGTGAGCGGGTTCAATCGCCGCCTCTCACGTCGAGCACGATTTCCGTGAATGAGGGTTCTTCATCCTGCGCCTGCGCTTCTCGGGCTTGCTGCGTGGCCTGAGCGGCTTTGCCTGCAATGGAAAAGTCGTTTTGCAGCCGCCACATCAGGTTGGTGGGCGAATCCGCGTACGCCAGGCCCTCTTTGCGATCAATGCGGTTTTGCAGGATCAGCCGGGCCAGGTCTTCCTCGAAGGTTTGCGAGCCTTCGGCCATGGATTTTTCCATGGCTTCCTTGACGCCGGAAAAATCGCCGCTCTCGATGAGTTCCGCTACCAGCTTGGTGTTGAGCATGACCTCGACAGCCGGCACCCGCTCGCCGGCGGTGGTGCGCACCAGGCGCTGCGAAACGATGGACCGAAGGGCTGAGGCGAGGTCCCCCAGCATGGTTTCGCGAACTTCCACCGGATAGAAACTCAGGATGCGGTTGAGCGCCTGGTAGCTGTTGTTGGCGTGCAGCGTGGCCAGACACAAGTGGCCCGACTGGGCGTACGCAATCGCGGCCGACATGGTTTCGCGGTCGCGGATTTCGCCGATGAGAATCACGTCCGGCGCCTGGCGCAGCGCATTTTTCAGCGCGACTTGGAGCGACTGGGTGTCCGAGCCCACTTCACGCTGGTTGATGATGGATTTTTTGTTCTTGAACTGGTATTCCACCGGATCTTCGATGGTCAGGATGTGGCCGGTTTGCAGGTTGTTGCGCCGATCGATCATGGCGGCCAGCGTAGTGCTCTTGCCCGACCCCGTGGCACCGACGAGCAGCACCAGGCCGCGCTTTTCAAGAATCAGGTCGCCCAGGATGGAGGGCAGATTCAGGCTGTCGAGTTCTGGCACCTGCTGGCTGATGAAGCGGATGACCACCGCATAGCTGCCGCGCTGGCGCATGCCGCTGACGCGAAAGCGTCCCACGCCCGAGAGCGGCACGCCCATATTGAGCTCACCGGTTTCCTCCAGCTCCTCGATCCGATCGGGCGGCACAACCTCGGAGAGCAGATTGCGCGGCGCCTCGGGCGGCAGGATCTGGTTGTTGATGGGCACGCATTCGCCGTTGATCTTGATCAGCGCCGGTGCGTTGGCCGACAGATAGACGTCCGAGGCCTTTTTTTCGGCCATCAGACGCAGGATGCGTTCCATCGTGCTCATGCGTGTCTCCTAAATTTAGAGCGCAGGGATTCAGACCTCTTCCCCTGCGTTCGAAGTGGGCAAACGACCAGCCAGCGGCCGCCGTGCAAGGGCCTGGGCCGGCCGCACCGCCCCGCAGCACCGGCGGCCAGCCCCCTGCCTGAGCCAGGGGGCGTTTGGTCCGTCCATGCCCGCGCAGGCGGGCATGGAGCCGCGGCCCTCACTCCGCCCTTCCCGCAGCGCGCAGCGCTGCGAGAGAAGGGGGAAGCGGCGCAGCCGCGCAGGGGGTTGTGCTCCATTAGTCGCGCAGCAAGTCGTTCAGGCTGGTCTTGGCGCGCGTTTGCGCATCCACCCGCTTGACGATGATGGCCGCATACAGGTTGTAGCGCCCGCCGTCCTTGGGCAAGCTGCCGCTGATCACCACCGAGCCCGCCGGAATGCGGCCATAGCTCACTTCGCCCGTGGCTCGGTCGTAGATGGGGGTGCTCTGGCCCAAATACACGCCCATGCTGATCACGGAGTTTTCTTCGACGATCACGCCCTCCACCACTTCGGAGCGCGCGCCGATGAAGCAGTTGTCTTCAATGATGGTGGGGTTGGCCTGAAGCGGCTCCAGCACGCCGCCCAGGCCCACGCCCCCCGACAAGTGCACGTTTTTGCCCACCTGTGCGCACGAGCCCACGCAGGCCCAGGTGTCGACCATGGTGCCCTCGTCGACATAAGCGCCAATGTTCACGTAAGACGGCATCAGAATGGCGCCCTTGGCAATAAAGCTGCCGCGCCGCGCCACGGCCGGCGGCACCACGCGCACCCCCGTGGCCGCCATGTCGGCAGGCGAGAGGTGCGAAAACTTGGTGGGCACCTTGTCAAAAAACGCGAGGTCACCGGCCCGCATGATCTCGTTGTCCTTGAGGCGGAACGACAGCAGCACCGCCTTCTTGATCCACTGGTGCACCGTCCACTGGCCGACGGCCTGGCGGGTGGCCACGCGCAGCTTGCCGATATTGAGTTCGGAGATCACGTGCTCGACGGCGTCCAGCACCTCTTTGGGCGCGCTGGCGGGCGAGAGGCTGGCGCGGTTGTCCCACGCGGTGTCGATAAGGCTCTGGAGTTGCTGCGTCATGAGGTTGGTTTCGAGGAAAGCGATTGAATAAATTGCACGATGCGCTGGGCGGCTTCCACGCATTCGCTGGTTGGCGCCACCAGCGCCATGCGGATACGCTGTGCACCCGGATTGGCGCCCTGCGCTTCGCGTGCGAGATAGCTGCCAGGGAGGACTGTCACATTGTATTGAGCCTGCAGCTCGCGGGCGAATTGGGTGTCCGACAGGCCCAGTGCGTCGGGAAGCCGCGCCCACAGATAGAAGCCCGCGTCGGGCAAGGCCACATCCAGCACGGGCGCAAGCAGCGGCGTCACTGCCGCAAATTTTTCGCGGTACATCTGTCGGTTTGCCACCACATGCTCTTCGTCGCCCCAGGCGGCAATGCTTGCCGCCTGGACGGGCGGCGACATGGCCCCGCCGTGGTAAGTGCGGTAGAGCAAAAAGGCCTTGATCAACGCCGCATCGCCTGCCACAAAACCGCTGCGCAGGCCGGGCACGTTGCTGCGTTTGGACAGGCTGGTAAAGGCCAGGAGCCGGCAGAAGTCGCTGCGCCCCAACTGCGCCGCTGCTTCCAGGCCACCCAGAGGCGGATCGCCCTGAAAATAAATTTCGCTGTAGCACTCGTCAGACGCAATCACGAAGCCATGGGCGTCCGAGAGGGCGAACAGTTTTTCCCATTCGGCCAGCGGCATCACGGCACCCGTGGGGTTTCCGGGTGAGCACACGTACAGGAGCTGGGTGCGCTGCCACACGTCGACAGGCACGCTGTCCCAGTCGACCGCGAAATTGCGTGCCGGGTCGCTGGGCGCATACCAGGGGGTGGCACCTGCGAGCAGGGCCGCGCCTTCATAGATCTGGTAGAACGGGTTGGGGCACACCACCACCGGTTCAGGGCGACTGGCATCGACCACTGTTTGGGCAATCGCAAACAAGGCTTCGCGCGAGCCGTTGATGGGCAGCACCTGGGTCAACGGGTCCAACTGCACCCGGTAGCGCTTGGCGAGCCAGGCGGAAAAGGCCTCGCGCAGGCGGATCTCACCAGCGGTTGCGGGGTAACTCGACAGGCCTGTCAGATTACTGACAAGAATTTGTGTAATAAAGGGTGGGGTGGGGTGACGGGGTTCCCCCATCCCCAAGCTGATGGGGCGCAGCTGTCCGGGCGGAATTACCCCAGAAAATAGTTGACGCAGCCGCTCAAATGGATACGGTTGCAGTCGTTGTAACAGGGGATTCATGGGCAAGGATTATCAGTGAAGCTTCGATCCAGCGCGTTTTTGATCTGCCTTCCTTCCGTCTGGCCTCGACTTCCTGTCAGAGTGCTTGGCGCATTTTTTCAATAGGAGGGCTTGTATGGTCCTGACGATGATTTTGCGGCCCGGTCGCTGGGCGTTGGGACGCTTGCGCGTTTCACTGCAGATGGCGGTTGTGGCCGCCGTCGCGGTTGCAGCATTGCTGGCTGTGACTGGATTGGCAGGAACCGGCGCGTCCGATGGGCTGCTGTGGTCGGTGTTTGTGGTCTGTGTGCTGCTTGTGGTGTATCTGATCGCAGCGGTTACGGTTGGGCTCAATGGCGATATCGCGGCGCTGGCACGCGCCATGCAGCAGGCCACGGGAGGCGACTTGCGAGCACGCGCCGCCTTGCGCGGTAGCGGCGAGATGGCGGTACTTGGGCGTCTGCTTGACGGCATGGTGCTGACTTTGTCGGCCATGGTGGCCGATGTGCGTAGCAACTCGGCACTGGTATCGCATGCCGGTGAAGTGCTGGCCAGTGGCAACAGGGCGCTCGCCGATCGCACCGAGCAACAGGCGGCGAGCCTGGAGCAAACCGCCGCCAGCGTAGAGGAGCTCTCGGGCACCGTGCATAGCAACGCCGAGACGGCCAAGGGGGCCGATGCGCGCGCCAGCCAGGTCAGCCAGGCAGCAGAGCAGGGCGCGAAGGCCATGGCGCGCGCGGTGGAATCGGTCGAAGCGATTCAACAAGGTGCGCGGCGCATGAACGAAATCATCGGCGTGATTGATGGCATTGCTTTTCAGACCAACATCCTCGCGCTCAATGCTGCGGTGGAAGCCGCACGCGCTGGCGAGCAGGGACGGGGCTTTGCCGTGGTGGCCTCGGAAGTGCGCATGTTGGCAGGACGTTCCGGGGAGGCGGCGCGCGAGATCCGTCAATTGATTGGCGCTTCCGTTCAGCAAGTGGAGGCGAGCGCGGGATTGATCCGTGCAGCCGGCGAGAGCATTGCTGGTATGGCGTCGGGCATTCGGTCCGTAGCGCTCACGATGTCAGAGATTGCTACCACGGGGGTGGAGCAAAGCACGGGCCTGTCCGAAATTACCGCTGCGGTCCAGCAACTCGACCAGATCACGCAACAGAACGCACACATGGTTGAGCATGCCGTGGCCCAATCGCTGGCGCTGGGAGAGCGTGCCAGCACGCTGTCGATGGCGGTGTCCCGTTTCCAGCTGCAGCAGGGAACGGCCGAGGAAGCGCGTGCCCTCGTGGAGCGGGCGGCACCCTTGCGAAATACCATGTCGCGTGAGCAGTTTTTGCGAACGATTACCGACAAAAACCAACCCTGGCACGACCGCGACATGTATGTCTTTGCGCTGGACCGTGCGGGGCACTATCTGGCGTTTGGCGGGAACAGCGCCAAGGTGGGAACACGGGTGCAGGATGTGCCGGGTGTGGATGGGGATCGGCTCACAGCCGATATCGTCGCCCAGGCGGAGAGTGCGCCAGGCTGGGTCGAGTACGACTATGTCAACCCCACCTCTGGCAAGGTGCAGACCAAGATGTCTTATGTCTGCCTGGTCGATGACCTGTACGTGGGCTGTGGCGTGTACAAGGCCCTCGTCGGCACCGCCTGAAGCCCGTTCTATGGCGCGCGCTGCGCCCGGGCTCGTGCCAACGCCGCTTCAATGACCGTTTGCTTGGCACGCTCGGCTGTGGCCAGCTCCGGGGGATGGTTGGCTTCGCGCTCCTGCGCAAGTCGCGACTGCCTTGCCCTGTAGCGCGCCTGTGCATGGGCCGCCTGGGTTTCTGACCAAGCGGCCCAGCCTGTGGCCGGGCCGCTGGCCGTTTCCAGCGCGATACAGTCGACCGGGCAGACGGGAACGCACAAGGCGCAGCCCGTGCAGTGTTCGGCCACCACCGTGTGCATGAACTTGTTTGCGCCGACGATGGCATCGGTGGGGCAGGCGGCCAGGCAGAGCGTGCAACCAATGCACCAGTCTTCATCGATCACCGCCAGGCTGCGCGGCTCTTCGATGCCCACGTCCGGATCCAGCGCACGCACGGCCCGCCCGGTGATCGTGGCGAGGCGCTCAATGCCTTCCGCACCGCCTGGGGGACAGCGATTGATGTCTGCCTGGGATTCGGCAATGGCTTGCGCATAGGCCGCGCAATCCGGGTAGCCGCAGCGCGTGCACTGCGTTTGCGGCAAGGCGGCCGCCAAGCGCGCCGCCAGACCGAGCGGCACAGCCATCGTTTCAGGCCTTGTTGCGCGATGCAGGTCGCGTGACGGTGGGCGGAGGGGCGGCTGTGACCACGGTGGCCTTTTCCTGCCCTTCTTCGGGCTGCGGCGCAGGCGCAGCTGCGCCCGTGGCTGCGGTGGGTGTCCCCACCCATCGGGTGACCGGCGCGTTGGCTTGTGTTGCTGCCGGTTTGGCTGCAGCTGCAGTGCCTGGGGTTCCTGGGGTTCCCGGAATGCTCCCATCGGACGTCACCGCTTTTTTCGTCACCGAAGCTGGAAGCGCCTGCGCCTTGCGTGCACGCAAGGCCGGCGCAACGGTTGCAGCAGGCATCGCGTTGGCCGAAGTTGACTTGGCAGCCGATACGGCGGGTGCTGGCTGAGTGGCAGGGGGCGAAATTGGCTTCTTGGTCGCTTTGGCTGCTATGACCACCTTGGCGACTTTGGGCGCTTTGGGCTTGATCTGCTTGCCCGCTGCAACGCGAACGACGGACTTGGCGCTCTCGCTCGGCGGGACTGCTTGCGCCGACTCGGCGTTGGCTGTGCGTTGGTGCTCAGCGATGAAGTCGCGTACCTTGGGGTACACCGACTCACGCCAGCGGCGACCGCTGAAGATGCCGTAGTGCCCCGCACCCTTGACTTCCATGTGGCGCTGTTCGTTGCCGGGCAGACCGGAGCACAGCCCATGCGCGGCGTGGGTCTGGCCGCTGCCCGAGATGTCGTCGAGCTCGCCTTCCACTGTCAACAGCGCGCCGGCTCGAATATCTTCCGGACGCACGCGTTCCAGCGTTCCGTCGGGGGCGCGCACGTCCCAGGTGCCGTTGACCAGTTTGTACTTCTGGAACACCGTTTCAATGGTTTCGAGGTAATAGTCCGCGTCCATGTCCAGGACCGCGTTGTATTCGTCGTAGAAAGCACGGTGGGCGTCGGTGCTGGTGTCGTCGCCCTTGACCAGGTTCTTGAAGTAGTCGTAATGGTTGCCAGCGTGACGGTCCGGGTTCATTGCAACGAAGCCGGTGTGCTGCAGGAAGCCTGGATAAACACGCCGGCCCTTGCCGGGAAAGCTTGATGGGACGCTGTAGATCACATTGTTTTCAAACCATTCGAAGCTGCGCTTGACAGCCAGATCGTTCACTGCAGTGGGCGATCTGCGGGCGTCAATCGGCCCGCCCATCATGGTCATCGACAAAGGCACCTGCTCGCCGCGACTGGCCATCAGCGATACCGCAGCCAGTACGGGCACCGTAGGTTGGCAGACACTCATCACGTGGCAATTGCCGTACTTGGACTGCAAGTGGCGGATGAAGTCCTCCACGTAATTGACATAGTCGTCCAAATGGAAAGCGCCCGCGTTCAGCGGCACGAGGCGTGCGTTTGTCCAGTCGGTGATGTAGACCTTGTGACCCTGCAGCATGCTGCGCACCGTGTCGCGCAAGAGCGTTGCGTAGTGACCCGACAGCGGCGCGACGATCAGAACCACCGGCTGGGTCTTGAGTTCGCCCAAGGTGGCAGGGTCATCGGAAAACCGCTTGAAACGGCGCAGTTCGCAAAATGGCTTGCGCAGTTCAACGCGTTCGTGGATCGCCACTTCCACCCCGTCGACATCCACCGATGTGATGCCGAATTCGGGCTTTTCATAATCCTTGGCCAGGCGGTACATCAGGTCAAAGCTGGCGGACATGCGCTGTGCAAATGTCGTCTTTTGCAGCGGAAGGTGCGGGTTGCTGTAGAGCTTTGAAGTGGCCAGGGCGTAGTCGGCAAACGGCTCCATGAACGAGCGCTGGGTTTCGTAGATCTGATAAAGCATCGTGATTCCGTTTATGTTGCAGTGCAATATAACAGCACTTCGTCGAGCGCGTGGCCCCGTAGTACTACGCATTGGCAGTCGCTTGCGAGACAGTGGTCCACGGGCAGACTGGTTCTGTTTTAGATCAGATAGCTACCAAAACTGTAGCTAAAAACCTTTTGTGATAAAGCGATAAAGGCCAATTTAGTCTAATTTTTTTCGCGCAGAGCCTGTGCTTGCAGCCAGGCATCGAAACTCGTTCTGGAGACCTTGCGCAAGGCGGGCGCGAAAAGGTTTCGGTCTCCGAGGTACAGACAGTGGCGCATTACCGTATAGGGGTTGAAACTGCCGCCCGGCTGTTGCTCTTCCAGGAACTGGCGGTAGCGCTTGACCGTGCCGATGTGGTTGCGGACCAAATGGTTGAAGCGCGCGCGGGTAATGTCTGGCGCCCAAGCGTGGATGTCGTCAACAAAACCGTCGACCTTGTGCGGCTCGAACTCGAATTCCTTGAAGAAATGCTTGGCAATCTTCAGGAATGTGAAAGCATTCAGTTGGTTGCTTGCAACGTCTCGGCCAAGGCGCGGGGCCGCGTCGGGGGTTCCCGGCTCGACTTCGCTCTCATCGGGCGCCTGGCGAATCTCCAACTCCGTTTCGTCACGAATCTGACGAAATTCGCGATCGGCCAGCTCGAACAGGGCAGCTAGCACGTTGATGCGCCGCTTCAACGGCCCAGGAATGGCCTTTTTGTATTTGATCTTGTGATCCAGCACGCTCCAGGAATCCTGAATCACGGTGCGAATCTGCAATTCGTAAGCGCTGCCCGAGCTGGCCTCGCCGCCGCCTGGCTCGGCGGGGCGCAGATCTAAGTGCAGACCCTTGTAGCCAAAAGACGATTCCGTGCCTTCGACGGCGCTCACTTTGTCCGTCATTTCGATGACCTCGAAGTGTTGACGGACCGTGGAAGCCACTTTTTCCAGCTCGTCCTCGTACAGGCAGACGACGCGCAGCCCGATGAGGTCACTCAGGTAATGGCGGATTTCATAGGGCGTGCCACTTTCCTCCAGCGCTGCCCGGTATTTGCGCGAGAACTTGCGCAGGGATTCCTTGGCGTCTTTGACCCGCCATTCGAGCTTGCATCCGGGGACAGCAGACGACAGGATGCGCTGCAATTGACTCGCATAGGCAGCGGCTTCGGCGCGCCATTGGGGTTCGTGCTCGGCGTGAAAGCCGAGGAACCGCGCGCGTTCGCGTTCAAAGTCGAGTGTGGGCATGTGTGGGGCTGCCATGAAGCTTGTATTGTGGCCGGCACGCGGGGCATCGCGCTGTCAGATAGTTCCGCAATGAGTGGGCAGTGCATCAATAATGGGCCTCCCTTGTTTTTCTGGCTCTCTTTCTGGCCCCGACGCTTCCTCTCGATGTTCGCGCCGCACTTCTTCCGACGCTTTCGCTCCCAGCATGGGTATTGGCGCCTTCCCACTCTGGCAGGGCCCGCCATCAGCCTCGTGCTCTTGTCGCTCACGGTGCTTTACTGGCAGGATCAGGGCCGGCAGATGCAAACCCGGCGCGATGCCGCATTCAACCGCGCGGCCGAGCGCATTGTCGATTCTCTTCAAGACCGGCTTCTCGCGCATGAGATCGTGCTGCGGGGCCTCAAGGGCTATTACGAAGGGTCTGATTCCATTGACCGTGCCGAGTTGCATGCGTACGTCAGTCCGCTGCAGTTGCAGCAAGTGTTGCCGGGCCTGCAGGCCATCGCCTTCGTGGGTCAAGCCACAGCGGGTGAAATGGCGGAACATGAAGCACGCATGCGCGCTCTGGGTATTGCCAACTATGCCGTTCGTCCGCCGGGCCGCCGAGAACAATACCGTCCCTTGATCCTGATCGAACCGCAGACCGAGGACAACCTGCGCGTGGTGGGCGTCGATACCGCCACGGTGCCTGGGGCGCTTGAGGCCCAGAACCGGGCGCGTGATTCCGGGCTCCCGGCGCTTACTGAGGGATTGGTCCTGCGCCAGGACGTAGGCGCAAAAACGACTCCGAGCGTGGTGATGTACCTGCCCATCTACCGTGGTGAAATGCCTACCGGTTCGGTGATGGAGAGAAGGCAAGCCTTGAGGGGTTGGGTCTCTGGCCCTTTTCACGTCAAGGCTTTTGTGGAGGGCATTGGGCGGCTCACTGACGACGCCATGGCGCTCGCCATTTACGACGGCCCGGCAGATCAACCCGCTTCTTTGTTGTACCAATCCGCATCGTTCGTGCCGAACGAGGTGCGTGGGTTTGCGGGCGCTCGCACGATCGAGGCGGCAGGACGCAACTGGACCGTGGTGGTACAGCCTTTGCCGGCCTTCGAACAAGGTTTTGCGGCGCGGGATCGCCATCTGATTGCACTGCTGGCCATCGCGCTGAGCCTGGCCGTCGGCTGGTTCACTTGGTACTTGTCGATGCGCCGTGACGACGCTCTGGCATTGGCAGAAGGCATGACACATGCACTGCGGGGCGCGAGAGATGATTTGCAGGCCACGCTGGATGCCACGCCGGATTGGATGTTTGAGCTCGATGCCGAGGGCCGGGTTCTGCATTGCCACAACGCACCAGAATCTGCGCTGCACGCCCAGGCAACTCAACTTGTCGGGCGCAGTCTTCCCGAAGCTGCTTCGAGCAAAACCGCGTACGGATGCCAGGCGGCCCTGGACGCGGCGGCGTCACGCGGCTATTCCTTTGGTCATGAATTTCAGCTCGTGGTGGATGGCGAGAACCGGTGGTTCGAGCTCTCCGTGGCAAGGAAGAAAGGGACCGAAGGGGTGCAGGGTGTGCGATTCATTGCCCTGCTGCGAGACGTGTCGGAACGAAAGCAGGCGGCCCAGCGCACGCACCGTTTGGCGTATTTCGATCCCCTCACGGAGCTGCCCAATCGGCGCATGCTGCTGGACCGACTGGCACAGGCGCTGGGCGCCGCATCGCACGCGGGTCGCTTCGGCGCGCTGATATTCATGGACCTGGACAACTTCAAGCAGATCAATGATGCGCAGGGTCATTCGGTGGGTGACCAATTGCTGGTGCAAGTTGCGCATCGCCTGATGCAGGCCATGCGCCCGACCGACACTGTGGCCCATATCGGGGGCGATGAATTTGTGATGCTGGTCAGTGACATCTCGGACGAAGTGGATGAGGCAGGCATGCTGGCGCTTCGCCTCGCCGATGGTTTGCGCGAATCTCTGGAGGCACCGTTCAATTTGGGTGGACATGCCTTTGCCAGCACCGCCAGCATCGGATTGACCTTGTTTCCCAAGCAGGGCGAAGGAGTGGAAGACTTGTTGCGCGAGGCGGATACAGCGATGTACCGCGCCAAGGACCTGGGACGCAATCGCATCTGCTTCTTCGAATCCGCCATGCAGACCGACGTCCAGAGGCGACTGACGCTGGAACAGGATTTAAAGGTGGCTTTTGTCGATGCGCAGCTCAGCGCATTCGTTCAGCCCCAGGTCGATTGTGCTGGAACGGTGGTGGGAGGCGAGCTGCTGATGCGCTGGCAGCATCCGCAGCGCGGTGCGGTTTCGCCAACCGAATTCATTGCCGTTGCCGAGGCGTCCGGCCTGATCGTGCGCATGGGCGACTGGATGATCGAGCAGGCCTGCGGCGCGTTGGTGCAACTGGAGGCCGGGGGTGCATTGGTGCCCTTGTCGGTCAACGTCAGCCAACGGCAGTTCCGAGAGGAGGGCTTCGTCGCGCGGGTGCAAACCATGCTCAGCCAGAGCGGTGCCCGTGCCGACCACCTGATCCTGGAAGTGACCGAGAGCCTGTTGGCAGAGCAGATGGAGGAAACCATTGCGCGCATGCGCGAGTTGGTTGCGCTGGGGGTGCGGTTTTCCATTGACGACTTTGGTACCGGGTATTCCAGCCTCGCTTACCTCAAGCGCATGCCCCTGTTCGAACTCAAAATCGACAAGAGCTTTGTGCAGGACACCCCCGCAGACCCGAGCGACACCGCCATTGTCCAGACCATTCTTGCCGTGGCGCGCAACCTGGGCCTGCGCGTGGTGGCAGAAGGGGTCGAAACACAGGCGCAGGCAGATTTTCTGACCACCTGCCAGTGCGACGTGTTGCAGGGTTACCTCTTCGGCCGGCCTGAGCCGCTCGCAGGCTGGGTCGAGCAGCGTGTGGCTTGAGGCGTTGGGTCAAACAGGCTCAGGCTCGTTTGCGACCTTGGCTTGGACCGCCTCCTGAGCGGCCCGAGCGCGCTGCATCACCGCAAGCGCCGACCAGTCCTTGAGGTGATGATCGCTCCATACTTGGCGCCACAAGCGCGCGCCGCGCAGCCCGTGGCGCAGGCCCAGCATATGGCGGGCGATGGAAGGCCAGGGCGTGCCGTAGCGCGCATGTTCGCGTTCCATATAGTCCACCATGGTTTCCTCGATATCCTCGCGTGAGAGTTCCTGCGGCGACGTACCGAAATACAGCGCGTCCCAGCGGGCCAGCCACCAGGGGTTGTGGTAGGCCTCGCGCCCGATCATTGCGCCATCGAGTCCCGCCAGTTGCTCGGCCAGCGCCTCGTCACTCGCCAGACCGCCGTTGATGGCGAAGGTGAGGGCCGGGAAATCGGCCTTCAGTCGATGCACCACCTCGTAGCGCAGCGGGGGAATTTCGCGGTTTTGCTTGGGCGACAAGCCCTCCAGCCAGGCATTGCGTGCATGCACGATGAATACCTTGCAGCCCGCGTCCGCCACTTGGCCGACAAAATCGCGCACGAAACCGTAGCTCTCGTCGCGGCCCAGGCCCACGCGGTGCTTGACTGTCACCGGCACCTGAACCACGTCGCACATGGCCTTGACGCAATCGGCCACAAGGGCTGGCTCCTTCATCAGGCTGGCGCCAAAGGCACCGCGTTGCACGCGTTCGCTGGGGCAGCCGCAATTGAGGTTGATTTCCCGGTAGCCCCACGCTTCTCCGAGTCGCGCGGCACGCGCCAGATCCCCAGGCTCGCAACCGCCCAACTGAAGTGCCACGGGCTGCTCCTGTGCATCAAAGCGCAAATGCCGTTCGGTACCGCCATGCAGCACCGCGCCTGCGTTGACCATTTCCGTGTACAGCAGCGCGTGGCGGCTGAGCAGGCGATGGAAATACCGGCAATGGCGATCCGTCCAGTCCATCATCGGGGCAACGGACAGGCGCCATGGGCTAAGTGATTGATTTTTATGAAGAGAGTGCACTGGTAAAACGGGTGACTTCTGCTGATGTGCAATTAATTTTCACATGAATGAGTCGGCAATCAACTTGCCGAATGCTTTGCACTGCGAGTGCGCGGCTCAGAGCCTCTTGCTTTGGATCTCGTCCGCTCCACACAGTTCGACCTCGGCAGGCTAAAATGAATGCAGAGATCTTTACACAAGGGCGAGAAAGGCATGTTGGTTATGACACCGCGAACTAGTTCGGAGAAGTTGGCTGGCCGTTAAGGCCGCTGGTTCGCGCCTGCACGGGATATCACCTCTCACCCAGAAAAGCGCGGAATGGTCCCGCGCTTTTTTGTTTTCGATATGGGAAGCGCAACACGGATCGCCCACAAGATTTGACAAGGATTCCCATGATTCACATCACGCTCCCCGATGGTTCCCAACGCGAATACTCAGGCCCGGTCACCGTGGCCGAGGTAGCCGCTTCGATTGGCGCTGGGTTGGCCAAAGCCGCGCTTGCTGGCAAGGTGGGCGACAAGGTCGTTGACACCAGCTACCGAATCGAGAAAGACAGCCCGCTTTCGATCGTGACCGCCAAGGATACCGAGGGCCTGGAAGTGATTCGCCACTCCACGGCCCATTTGCTGGCTTATGCGGTCAAAGAGTTGTTCCCCGAGGCGCAGGTCACGATTGGCCCTGTGATCGAAAACGGTTTTTTCTACGATTTCGCCTACAAGCGGCCCTTTACCCCTGAAGACCTCGAAGCCATTGAAAAGCGCATGGCGCACCTGGCTGGCAAGGACGAACCTGTAACACGGCGCGTGCTGCCGCGCGACGAAGCCGTGGCGTACTTCAAAGCCCTGGGCGAGCACTACAAAGCCGAGATCATTGCCAGTATCCCCAGCAATGAGGATGTCAGCCTGTATCGCGAGGGCAGCTTTGAAGACCTGTGCCGCGGGCCACACGTGCCCAGCACTGGCAAGCTCAAGCACTTCAAGCTGATGAAGGTGGCCGGAGCTTACTGGCGGGGCGATCATCGCAACGAAATGCTGCAGCGCATTTACGGTACCGCCTGGGCCACCAAGGAGGAACTGCAGCAGTACCTCACGATGCTGGAAGAAGCTGAAAAGCGGGACCACCGCAAGCTGGGCCGCGAACTGGATTTGTTCCACATCGATGAACACTCTCCCGGCACCGTGTTCTGGCATCCCAAGGGCTGGACGCTGTGGCAGGAAGTGGAGCAATACATGCGTCGCGTCTACCGCGACAACGGCTATCAGGAAGTCAAAGGCCCCCAGATCCTGGACAAGACGCTTTGGGAAAAGACCGGGCATTGGGACAAGTACCGAGAGAACATGTTCACGACCGAATCGGAAAAGCGTGAATACGCGCTCAAGCCGATGAACTGTCCGGGGCACATCCTGATCTTCAAGCAAGGCATCAAAAGCTACCGGGACCTGCCGCTGCGCTACGGTGAGTTTGGGCAGTGCCACCGCAACGAGCCGACCGGCGGTCTGCACGGCATCATGCGCGTGCGGGCATTCACGCAGGACGACGGGCATATCTTCTGTACCGAGGACCAGATTCAGACGGAAGTGCTGGCCTTCACCCGCCTGCTGCAAGACGTTTACCGCGACTTCGGCTTTGTTCACATCATCTACAAGGTGGCAACCCGCCCCGATGCGCGCATTGGCTCTGACGAAAGCTGGGACAAGGCAGAAACCGCGCTCATCAACAGCCTGGACGCCTCGGGCTGTGCCTATGAAATCTCGCCGGGCGAGGGTGCTTTCTATGGGCCCAAGATCGAATACACACTCAAAGATGCCATTGGGCGGCAGTGGCAATGCGGCACGATCCAGGTGGACTTTTCCATGCCTGAACGCTTGGACGCAGAGTATGTGGGCGAGGACGGCAACCGCCACCGGCCCGTGATGCTGCACCGTGCCATTGTCGGCAGCCTGGAGCGCTTTATCGGCATCTTGATCGAACAGCACGCCGGGGCGTTGCCGGTCTGGCTGGCCCCCGTGCAGGTAGGTGTGCTAAACATTACCGACGCGCAGGCCGATTACTGTCGCGAAATTGCTGAAAAACTGGCCCTAGCGGTGCCGCAGCATCCCTTGCGTGTTGGGCTGGATCTGCGAAACGAGAAGATTACGTATAAAATACGCGAGCATTCGTTGCAAAAGCTGCCCTTTATTCTCGTTGCAGGCGAGAAAGAGCGTGTTGCCGGAGCGGTTGCAGTGCGCGCCCGAGGCAACAAAGATCTCGGAGTGATGCCGATCGATGACTTCATTCGGCTCGTCACCAGCGCAATTGCCGAAAAAGCTTGAGATCAGCAGATATTTTCTTGCTACATCAGCCGGTGTAGCGAAGTTTTGTTGGTCGAAAGTTTCGGACGTCCTACTTAAGAGGTGAGAACCATAGCTACTGAATTTCGTGATCGTCGCCACCGTGAAGAGCGCAAGCACCGCCTGAACCGTGAAATCATGGCCCCTGAAGTCCGCTTGTCGGGCCCGGAAAATGAGCCCCTTGGGGTCGTCAGCCTGATGGAAGCTTTGCGCATGGCGGGCGAGATGGATGTGGATTTGGTGGAAATTGCCGCGACGGCCAACCCGCCGGTGTGTCGCTTGATGGACTATGGCAAGTTCAAGTACATCGAGCAAAAGCGCGCTGCAGAAGCCAAGGCCAAGCAGACGGTCATTGAAATCAAGGAAGTCAAGTTCCGCCCCGGCACCGATGACGGCGACTACAACATCAAGTTGCGCAATATTCGGCGCTTTCTTGCCGAGGGTGACAAGTGCAAGATCACGCTGCGTTTTCGTGGCCGTGAGATCACGCACCAGGAGCTGGGTTTGGCGCTGCTGAACCGCTTGCGCGATGATCTGGGTGACACCATTTTGGTGGAGCAGTTTCCCCGGCTGGAAGGACGCCAGATGATCATGATGATCGCACCGGCACGCAAGAAGACCGCAGCGGCGCGTTCTGCTGAAGCGGCCTCCGGCGCGGATGTCAGTGCTTCCTGAGAGGCGAGTTTTTGAAAAATTGAACTGCCACGGCATGCGTTGCCTTGGCGGTTGAATAGGAAAACCGTTCGCGGAGATCCAATGCTGGCTGAAATGCCTGCAAAAAAGAAGTGTCTCGGGGCCAACAAGCTTGCAAGCTATTTTGCAAACGCCTCACGAGCACAAGCTAAGGAGCATTTTCATGCCCAAAATGAAGACCAAGAGCAGCGCAAAGAAGCGCTTTCGCGTTCGCCCGGGTGGTACCGTCAAGCGCGGTCATGCCTTCAAGCGTCACATCCTGACCAAGAAGACCACCAAGAACAAGCGCCATCTGCGTGGCATCACGGCTGTCCATGAGACCAATATGGGTTCCATGGCGCAGATGCTGCCCTTCGCTGGCCTGTAATTAACGGACGAACAAGGAGTACTCACATGCCTCGCGTCAAACGTGGTGTAACGGCTCACGCCCGTCACAAAAAAGTTCTGGCCCTTGCCAAGGGTTTTCGCGGTCGCCGCGGTAATGTTTTCCGGATCGCCAAACAGGCGGTCATGAAGGCTGGGCAGTATGCCTACCGTGACCGCCGTGCCAAGAAGCGCGTGTTCCGCCGCCTCTGGATTGCCCGTATCAACGCCGGTGCGCGCGAACTGGGCCTGACCTACAGCCAGTTTGCCAACGGCCTGAAAAAGGCATCCATCGAGATCGACCGCAAGATGCTGGCCGATCTGGCTGTGCACGACAAAGCGGCATTTGGCAGCATCGTGGAGCAGGTAAAGGCCAAGCTGGCTGCCTGAGCGAACCGCAAATTGCTATTTTATAGATAGCTATTAGCGCAATAACGGCAAGGGCTAGGGCTTGAAAAGGCACTAGCCCTTGTTTTTTTGAAGAGTACTTATGAACGACCTGGATTCCTTGGTTGAGACCGCCCGGCAAGCCTTTGCGGAAAGCGCAACGCCCGCCGATCTCGAAAATGCGAAAGCCCAATTTTTGGGCAAATCCGGGCGAATGACCGAGCTTATGAAGGGCATGGCGCAGCTCTCGCCCGACGAGAAAAAGTCGCGCGGCGCAGCCATCAACCTTGCCAAGCAAGCCATCGAGGCCGCCTTGACGGCGCGCCGCCAGGCCTTGGCCGAAATCGAGTTGCAGCTGCAATTGCAAGCCGAAGCGCTTGACGTGAGCCTGCCTGGCCGCCAGCGAGGGCAGGGCGGGCTGCACCCCGTTTCTCTCACGCTTGAGCGCATCGAAGGCATCTTTGGCTCCATGGGCTTCGAGGTGGCAGACGGGCCCGAAATCGAAACGGACTGGTTCAATTTCACGGCGCTCAATACGCCGCAGGACCATCCGGCGCGCTCCATGCACGACACCTTTTACATAGAGGGCGGCAGCGAACAAGCGCCCCACCTGCTGCGCACACACACCAGCCCGATGCAGATCCGGCATGCCATCGCGCATGTCAAGCGCCATCGCGCCGCACTGGATGCTGGCCAGGCAATGCCGGAAATCCGGGTTATCGCCCCTGGGCGAACCTACCGGGTGGATAGCGATGCCACCCACTCGCCCATGTTTCACCAGTGCGAGGGCCTGTGGATCGGTGAAAACGTCAGCTTCAAAGATTTGAAGTACATCTTCACCGCGTTCTGCCGCACCTTCTTTGAGACCGAAGACCTGGTGCTGCGCTTTCGTCCCAGTTTTTTCCCGTTCACTGAACCCAGCGCCGAAATCGACATCCAGTTCCAACAGGGGCCCTTGGCGGGTCGGTGGCTGGAGGTGGCGGGTTCCGGCCAGGTGCATCCCAATGTGGTGCGCAACATGGGATTGGACCCGGAGCGTTTCATCGGTTTCGCTTTTGGTATGGGGTTCGATCGTTTGACCATGCTGCGCTACGGGGTCAACGATCTGCGTCTGTTTTTTGACGGCGACATCCGTTTCCTCTCGCAATTCCAATAAGGCGCTGCGGCCGCCTGTGGCCCTTGACATTGCCCGATGGGGCGACCTAGTGACGAACGAAGAATTTCCCTATGCAATTTCCTGAATCCTGGCTGCGCGAGTTCTGTAATCCGGCCTTGAGCACGTCCGAGCTGGCAGATACCCTGACCATGGCGGGTCTGGAAGTCGAAGAAATGGCGCCTGTCGCACCGCCCTTTGGCGGTGTGGTGGTGGGTGAAATTCGCTCAGCCGTGCAGCATCCTGACGCTGACCGTCTGCGTGTGTGCCAGGTGGATGTCGGCCAAGCTGAGCCGCTCACTATCGTTTGCGGAGCGCCCAATGCCCGCGCAGGCATCAAGGTGCCTTGCGCACTTGTCGGTGCTGAGTTGCCGGCCGGGGAAGATGGAAGGCCTTTTGTCATTCGTGTCGGAAAGCTGCGCGGTGTGGAAAGCCACGGCATGCTGTGTTCCGCCAAAGAACTCAAGCTCTCGGACGACCACGGCGGACTGCTTGAACTGCCGGACAACACGCCCGTGGGAGCGGACATCCGCGAAGTCCTGTCGCTCGACGATACCCTTTTCACGCTCAAGCTCACGCCGAATCTTGCGCATTGCCTCAGCGTCTACGGCGTGGCGCGGGAATTGGCCGCACTGACCGGCGCGGCGCTCAAAACGCCAGTTTTCCCGACCGTGGCGGCCCGTGTCTCCGACACGCTGCCGGTTCAGATCAGCGCGCCGGATTTGTGCGGACGGTTTTCTGGCCGCATTGTGCGAAGCGTCAACCCCCGTGCCAGCACACCAGCATGGATGATCGAGCGCCTGGCACGCTGCGGTCAGCGCAGTGTTTCACCGCTGGTGGACATCTCAAACTACGTGATGTTCGAGCTGGGCAGGCCCTCGCATATCTTTGACCTGGACAAGATTCACGGCGGGCTGGACGTTCGCTGGGCACGTGTGGGCGAATCGCTGGATCTGCTCAATGGCAGCACGGTGACGCTGGACGCCGAGGTGGGCGTGATTGCAGACGACGCGCAGGTGGAGTCCTTGGCCGGCATCATGGGCGGCCAGGCCACGGCGGTATCGGATGCTACGCAAAATATCTACATTGAGGCCGCGTTCTGGTGGCCGCAGGCTGTGGCGGGGCGCTCGCGCCGGTTTCGTTTTTCCACCGAAGCCGGCCATCGCTTCGAGCGCGGGGTGGACCCGGAGCAAACGGTGGAGCACATTGAACGCATCACCCAGCTCGTTCTCGATATTTGCGGCACCCCAGACTCGGTTTGCGGCCCCGTGAATGACCAAAAGCTGCGTATGCCCGAGCGCGCTGCGGTGCGCTTACGCATTGCGCGTGCCGCAAAAGTGATTGGCATGCCCGTCTCGCAAGCGCAGTGCGTGCAGGTGCTTGAACGCCTGGGCTTGGAAGTGGTGCAAGTCGAGGGGGAGCTCAGTGTTCGTCCCCCTGCCTATCGTTTCGATCTGGCACATGAGGAGGACCTGATCGAAGAAGTGGCGCGCATCGTCGGTTACGGCCAATTGCCCGATACGCCGCCGCTCGCTCCAGTGACGCCTTTGCTGCGGCCCGAGCGCAAGCGCAGCCCATTTGTGCTCAGGCGCCAGCTTGCGGCGCTGGGCTACCAGGAGACGATCAACTTCAGCTTCGTTGATGCAGCCTGGGAGCGCGAACTGTCCGGCGCCATCGATCCGATCCGCCTGTTGAACCCGATTGCAAGCCAAATGGGTGTCATGCGCTCGTCGCTATTAGGTTCTTTGCTACAAGTTTTGAAGTTCAATGCCGATCGCCGCGCCGAGCGCGTGCGCGTCTTTGAGCTGGGCCGCGTATTTTTGCGCGACGCCTTGGTTTCAGATTCCGACACCACGGTTGCGGGCTATCGCCAACCTCAGCGCGTCGCGGGTCTGGCGTTTGGCGCTGCCGATCGCGTCCAATGGGCCACGGCACCCCGCAACGTGGACTTTTTTGATGCCAAAGGCGACGTTGAGGCGCTGCTTGCGCCGCGCAAACCGGTATTCGAGGCGGCTGAACATCCGGCCATGCATCCAGGGCGCTGCGCACGCATCGTGCTCGATGGCAGCACGGTGGGATTTGTCGGCGAGTTGCACCCCAAATGGCGACAGTCCTGGGGTCTACCACAGGCCCCTGTGCTCTTCGAGCTTGAGCTGGATGCCGTATTGAGCAGGGCGATACCTGAATTCACCTCAGTGGCACGTCACCAATCTGTGGAGCGCGACATTGCTGTGGTGGTTGGCGAGGCCGTGTCGCATGGCCAGCTCATGGCGTCGATCACCTCTGCATTGGATGCCGCATTGCTGCGCGATGCGGTTTTGTTTGACGTCTATCGTCCCAAGGCCCCAAAGGGCGGAGAAATGGCTGCAGCCAGCGCATCGCTCGCGCAAGGTGAAAAGAGCATGGCGATTCGCCTGGTGCTCGGTGGCGACAGTACGTTGACCGACGCACAGATCGACGCGGCCGTGTCGACCGTTGTCGAACAACTGGCTCAGCGCCATGGCGCGCGTTTGCGGGTCTAGGAGACGAACAATGCATCGCGTGGAATTCACTGTCGAGAGCTTGGAGACTCCCGCTCTGACCAAGGCGCAGCTTGCGGACTTGCTGTTTGACCAGATCGGTCTGAACAAGCGAGAGTCCAAAGACATGGTCGATGCTTTTTTTGACCTCATTGCACGCAGCCTGGTCGACGGCGAAGACGTCAAGCTTTCCGGTTTCGGTAATTTTCAGATCCGCACCAAGGCGCCGCGGCCAGGTCGCAACCCGCGCACCGGCGAGGCCATCCCCATCGGTGAGCGCCGCGTCGTTACGTTTCACGCCAGCAGCAAGCTCAAAGAGCAGATTCAAGGTTGACGCCATCGCACGCTTGGGTGTGTGCGTTTTGTAACAACCGTTGGCACAATGCATGCGTCTGCTGTAGGCTTAAAGGTTTACTGCCTTTTCGCGCGCTGCAGCGCAATGTTGTCATGGGCCTTGTGCTTCCCTCCATCCCGGCCAAACGCTATTTCACCATTGGCGAAGTGGCGGATTTGTGCGCGGTCAAGCCGCATGTGCTGCGCTATTGGGAGCAGGAATTCACGCAGCTGCGTCCAATCAAGCGCCGTGGCAATCGCCGCTACTACCAGCACCATGAAGTGTTGATGATCCGCCGCATTCGTGATCTGCTTTACGACCAGGGTTTTACGATCAGCGGTGCGCGCAACCAACTGCAGGAAATTGCTCCGCTTTCCCTCAATGTGCGTGAAGATGTCGTAGAACCTGATGGCGCAAAAGGGTTCGTTGTCGAACTTCCAGACATGGAAGCAGTGCGACGCGAATTGTTTGAAATACGTGGTCTGCTCCTGTCTGCGGTGTGATTTGGACTTATAATCTAAGGCTTGTCGGCGTGTGGCGCAGCCTGGTAGCGCACTTGCATGGGGTGCAAGGGGTCGAAGGTTCGAATCCTTTCACGCCGACCATTTATTCGATCAGAGACACGGGTTACAACAGCGATGTTGTAGCCCGTTTTTTATTTCTGCTGCCTTGGTTGCGCCGACAGGTGCCGAGGCATGAGGAGTCCGCTCATGGACAAGCATTACCTTACGACGCTTTTTTCTCCTGAATCGATTGTTGTTTTTGCCGGCAACGAAGAGCGCGCGGGCAGCCAGACGGTGCAGGGACACGCCTTGCGAGAGTCCCTTCGCACGCAACGCTTCAGCGGCAAGCTGGTCTTTGTCGACATCGAGACCACGGGCACGTTGGCCGATCTGGCGCAGACGCGTGCCGATCTGGCCATCATTGCACTGCCTGCGACAGATGTCGCCGCAGCGCTGGAACTGGCCGGCCGCATGGCCTGCCGCGCCGCGCTCGTGATCTCCAGCGGCATCGGGGCCGACGAAGCGTCGGGACTTGCCAAGATCGCGCAGCGCGAAGGCGTCTATCTGCTCGGCCCCAATTCCCTCGGGTTTCAGCGCCCGGCGCTGGGTCTCAATGCCAGCGTGGCCGGGCCGCTGGCGCGCCAGGGTTCGCTGGCGCTGGTTTCGCAGTCCGGCGCACTCACGGCCTCGATTCTGGACTGGGCCGACAACAATGCCGTGGGCTTTTCCTCGGTGATCTCGCTCGGACCCAACACGGCGGTTGATATCTCGCATGTGCTGGACTATCTGGCCAGTGATCCACAGACGCACAGCATTGTTGTGTATCTCGAAGGCATTTCCAACGCGCGCAGCTTCATGAGCGCACTGCGCTCCGCTGCCAACGCCAAGCCGGTGGTGGTGCTCAAGTCCGGCAGAAAGCCGGCGGGCAATGCGGCGGCGCAGACACACAGCGGCGCCATTGTGGGCAGCGACGACGTGTTTGATGCAGCGCTTGCACGGGCTGGAGCAGTGCGCGTTCGCTCCTTTGTCGAGTTGTTCTCTGCCGCCAAATGCCTGGCGTCACGCTATCGCCCAGTCGGGCGGCGCCTGGCGGTGGTGACCAATGGCGGCGGACCAGGCGTGTTGGCAGCCGACTGGATCAATGAAATTTTTCTCGATCTCGGGCGCTTGTCGGTGGAATCGGTGGCCGCCCTGCAACCGCAGCTGCCGCCACTGGCTTCCTTGATCGATCTGATCGATCTTTCGGAAGAAGCGGGCCCAGAACATTTTCGGATTGCCGTAGAGACGGCAAGCCGCGATCGCCAGATCGATGGCGTTCTGGCCATCTATTCGCCGAAAGCAGGCATAGACGCCACGCAAGTGGCTCGCGCGCTGGCCGATGTGAAACGAAAAATGAGCAAACCGCTGCTCTCTTGCTGGATGGGCGACACCTCGGTGGTGCCAGCGCGCGCTGTCCTGCTTGAAGCGGCCATTCCCAGCTTTCGCACGCCTGAGGCGGCCGTGGGAGCCTTTGGGAATATCGCGTCGTTCTACCAAAACCAGCAGCTTTTGCTGCAAACCCCGCCACCGCTCTCGAACCTGGCCAAACCTGATATTGAGGGTGCCCGCCTGGTGATTGAGGGTGTGCTGGCCGAGCGGCGCAAGGTACTCACAGAGATGGAATCCAAGACGCTGCTTGCAGCGTTTCACATTCCCGTCACCAACACCATTCTTGCGCGCAGTCCCACCGAAGCCATGATGATTGCGACGCAGCTCGGGTTTCCGGTGGCGCTGAAGATCGATTCGCCCGATGTCAGTCACAAATCCGACGTGCAGGGCGTGGCGCTCAACATCATGAGTGGGGCCAGCGCGCGAGACATTTACACCGACATGGTGCAAAGAGTGACCCAGCTCCTGCCGCAGGCGCGGATCAACGGCGTCACGGTTCAGAAAATGGCACGCGCATCGCGCGGGCGAGAAATCTGCATTGGCCTGGTGACCGACGACCCGTTCGGCCCGGTGATCACCTTTGGCGCAGGTGGCACCATGATCGAATTGATTGACGATCGTGCGATGGAGCTCCCGCCCTTGAACCTGTTTCTGGCGCGCCGACTGATTGAGCGCGCGCGCGTCGCAGAAACACTTGACGCATGGCGAGGAGCCGTTGCGGTGGATCGCAATGCGCTGGAACAGGTCCTGCTGCGCGTCTCAGAAATGGTGTGCGAACTGCCGCAATTGCGCGAGATGGACATCAACCCTTTGATCGTCGATGAATTTGGCGTCGTGGCGGTAGACGCGCGCATCGTTGTCGACCATGCACCCAGCCAGAACTCCGGCGCAGCGCAGTACGGCCATCTGGCGATCCTGCCTTATCCGGCACGGTTCCGCCAGGTCTGGCCGCTCAGCGGTGGGGGCGAATACACGGTGCGCCCGGTGCGCCCCGACGATGCCCAAATGCTGCAGGCCCTGGTGCAAAGCCTGTCGCCGCAAAGCCGATATTTCCGTTACATCTCTTCCATGAAGCAGCTTCCTCCGAGCATGCTGGCGCGGTTTACCTTGATCGACTATGACCGCGAGATGGCTCTGGTGGCCATTTTGAAGGAACGCACTCCAGGCGCAGACGGCGAACTGGTCGCGACGGAGCGCATCGTGGGCGTGTCGCGCTACATCACGAACCCTGATCGCAGCAGTTGTGAATTTGCGTTGGTAGTCGCTGACGATTTCAGCGGGCGGGGCCTGGGTTCTCGCTTGATGCTTAGCATCATGGAAGTCGCGCGCGAGCGCGGTCTGAGCGAGATGGAGGGCCTCGTCCTGGCCAACAACCCCGGCATGCTCAAGCTGATGCGAAGCCTGGGATTCTCGGCCAAGTCCTTTCCAGAAGACCCCGACTTCAAGCTCGTCACGCACGCACTCTGAGCGGACGTTTGTCTTCAGCCAATCGTCATGAGGCTGGCGTTCCCGCCTGCCGCTGCCGTGTTCACGCTCAGCGAACGCTCCAGCACGAGGCGATCCAGGACAATGTTTGCCTCGCCGGGGACCAGACCTTGCAAGCTGACGATGGCTCCCGGCCGCAATGCCAAGGCTTCGCAGCTCGCTTGCAATTGTGTCGCCGAGCCGTGCTGGAGCACAGCGTCCAGCCCCGGTGCCTGCAGCACGCCAGCGGCAAGGATATCGATCCGCTGATGGACCGCTGCTGGTATTTGCGTGTGCAGGCGCGCCGCCATGTCGCCTTGCCATAGCGCCTTGGAGCCCACCGCGAGCACGGCGGCAAGCTGAGTGAGCAAATCGTCCTCGCTCGCTGCCAAGCAGCCGATATGCGGGCGCGGCAACACCGTATACACATTGCGCTCGCCGGTGGGGCCAGGCAATGTTTGTGAAATACCAGCGGGCGAGTGGGCGGCAAAACGACTGCAAGTCTCTGCCAGTGCGCCGCGGCCGGTGTCTTTGGCCCATGTTTGCAGGGCTTGCAGCGCAGCATTTGGTGCCGGTGCGGCTTCTGGTTCGCTCCCGGTCAGCAGGCTACGTAAGTCGGCACAGGCGTGTGCACTGAGACGGCGCAGGTACAGCGGCCCGCCCGCCTTGGGGCCGGTTCCCGATAAACCTTCGCCGCCAAACGGCTGCACGCCCACCACGGCGCCTACCATGTTGCGATTCACGTAGGCATTGCCCGCGTGCGCGCTCGCCAGGATTTGGGCAATGGTTTCATCGATGCGTGTGTGCACGCCGAGGGTCAGGCCGTAGCCGGTGGCGTTGATGTCTTCAAGCAGCTTGGGCATGCCAGTACGTGCGTAGCGCAGCACATGCAGCACCGGGCCAAAGACTTCCCGTTCCAGCTGATCCATGCGTTCAATTTCAATCAGCGTTGGCGGCACAAAAGTCCCTGGGCCGACGCGGGCAGGGTCGTGGGCCTGGAAGACGTTGCACCCGCGCGCTCGCATGGCCTCGATGTGGCTCAGAATGCCGGCTTGGGCCTCGGCGTCAATCACTGGCCCCACGTCGGTGGCAAGGCGTGACGGATTGCCCAGTTGCAGTTCCTGCATGGCGCCGCGCAGCATAGGAAGCACGTGGGCGGCCGCGTCTTCCTGGATGCACAGCACGCGCAGTGCCGAGCAGCGCTGACCAGCACTGTCGAAGGCCGAGGCCACAATGTCTACTACTGCCTGCTCCGCGAGGGCAGAAGAATCCACAATCATCGCGTTCTGTCCACCGGTTTCTGCAATCAGTGTCACGGGCCGGCCCTGAGTGTCCAGGCGGCCCGACAGGCTGCGCTGAATTGCCCGCGCCACCTGCGTCGAACCAGTGAAGACCACGCCCATCACGCGTGCGTCAGCCACCAGACTGGCGCCCACCGTCTCCCCCTGCCCAGGAAGAAGTTGCAGCGCGGCGCGGGGCACGCCTGCCTGCCACAAAAGTCGCACGGCGTGTGCAGCAATCAAGGGGGTCTGCTCCGCAGGTTTGGCCAGAACCCGGTTCCCTGCCGCCAGAGCGGCCGAAATCTGGCCCACGAAGATGGCGAGCGGAAAATTCCAGGGGCTGATGCACACCACCGCGCCCAGCGCAGGCGATGGTGCAGCCACCACGGTGGCACTGGCTTGCTGCGCGTAATAGCGCAGAAAATCCACGGCCTCGCGCACCTCGGCAATGGCGTTGGATGCGCTTTTGCCCGCTTCGCGAATCAGCAATGCGATCAGCCTGGGCATTTGCGCCTGCAGCAAATCGGCAGCCCGAAGCAGGGCTTGCGCGCGCTCCACGGGCGCGGTCTCGGTCCAGGCCAAACCGTCGCTGTACGCCAGGGCGAGGGCCTGGTCCACGTCCTGCAAGTCGGCTTCCTGAATTTCGCCCACCAGATCTGTGCTGTCTGCGGGGTTGCGCACGGGGTACATCGGGCCGGGTGCTGCGTCGCAAGCGAGCATCGGTCCAGCCTGCCAGCGCTGCTGTCGCGACTCTTCGAGCGCGTGTTCGATCTCGGCCAACACCGGCTCACTGGCAAGATCCAGCCCCGCCGAATTGCGTCGCTTCTCTCCGTACAGCGCCAATGGGTGGGCGATGCGTGGATGCGGCAGCGCAGCCGCGCCTTCCAGTGCGGTTGCTGCATCCACGACTTCCACCGGGTCTCGCACCAGTTCGTCCAACGCAATGCTCTCGTCGGCGATGCGGTTCACGAAAGAGGTATTGGCGCCGTTTTCAAGCAGGCGGCGCACCAGGTAGGCCAGCAGGGTCTCGTGCGTGCCCACGGGGGCGTAGACGCGGCATGGACGTCCCAGACCGCCGTCGGCCACCGGGTGCACCACCTGTTCGTACAGGGGCTCGCCCATGCCGTGCAGACACTGGAACTCGTATTGGCCGGGGTGGTACGTGGCCGGCTCGGCGATTTCATAAATGGCGGCCAGCGTATGTGCGTTGTGGGTAGCAAACTGCGGGTACACCGCCTCCGGCGCTGCCAGAAGCTTGCGTGCGCAGGCGATGTAGGAGACGTCTGTATGCGCTTTGCGCGTGTAGACCGGGAAGTCGCTCAGGCCATCGACCTGTGCGCGCTTGATTTCGCTGTCCCAATAAGCGCCTTTGACGAGGCGGACCATCAGGCGGCGCCCGCTTCGCTGCGCCAGCGCAATGACTTCGTCGATGACCGCAGGGCAGCGCTTCTGGTAGGCCTGAATTACAAAGCCCAGCCCGTTCCAGTCTTCCAATGCCTTTTCATGGCAGAGGCGTTCGAGCAGCTCCAGCGAGAGCTCCAGCCGTTCGGTCTCTTCCGCATCGATGTTCAGGCCAATGTCGTATTGGCGTGCCAGCGTGGCCAGTGACACCAGCGTGGGATACAGCTCGGCATGGACGCGAGCGCTTTGCGCCCGTGCATAGCGTGGGTGCAATGCAGACAGTTTGATCGAAATGCCTGGCCCCGCGTAAATGCCACGTCCATTCGAGGCGCGGCCAATGGCGTGGATCGCGGCTTCGTAGGAGTGCACATAGCGCTCGGCATCGCGCTGCGTCAGCGCCGCTTCGCCCAGCATGTCGTAGGAGAAGCGAAAACCTGCCGCTTCGCGCATGCGCGCATTGGCGAGCGCCTGGGCAATGGTTTCGCCGGTGACGAACTGCTCGCCCATCATGCGCATTGCCATGTCCACGCTCTTGCGAATGAGGGGCTCGCCCCCCTTGGCGGTCAATCGCGCCAACAGCGAGGAGAGCGATTTTTCGCTGTGCGTGGCTACCAGCTTGCCCGTCAACAGCAAACCCCAGGTGGCTGCGTTGACAAACAGCGAGGGGCTCTTGCCCAGGTGCGCTTCCCATTGGCCGCTGCCGATCTTGTCGCGGATCAGTGCGTCGCGCGTCGCCTTGTCCGGAATGCGCAGCAGGGCTTCGGCCAGGCACATCAGGGCCACGCCTTCTTGCGATGAGAGCGAAAACTCCTGCAGCAGGCTTTGCACCAGGCCGGCGCGCCCAGTGCCGCTCTTGCGCTCGCGCAAGGCGCCGGCCAGGCGGCGCGCGAGCGCATGGACGCGCTGCGCCGTGGGTGCATCGCTGCGCGCCAAGGCCAGCAGCGGGGCCAGAGCCGCCGGTTCGGGCATGCGGCACAAGGTCTGTAGCGCGCTGCGCTGGAGCTTGCCATGGAAGGCGCTGGGGGCAAAGGCAAGAGATTCGGACGTGGGGGACATGGCGGGGTCTTTGCAATGAACGGACGATGGCGCATCATGCGGGACTCTAGAGAAAATTTAAATCTGAAAAAATTATCGAAAACAGAATGAAATCCTGAAATGAGTGAAGATTCAAGAAATATTGACAGAATTGACCTGAAAATCCTTTCGATCCTCCAGGAAGACGGGCGCATTTCGAACCTGAAGCTTTCCGAGCAGGTGGGCTTGTCGCCCACGGCGGTTCTGGGGCGCGTGCAAAGGCTCTCGCGCGAAGCTTATGTGCTGGGCTACGAGGCGCGTCTCAACCCTTTGAAACTCGGTGCAGCGATGCTGGTGTTCGTGGAGGTGCTGCTCGATCGCACCACCCCCAATGTGTTTGAGCAGTTCAACGCTGCAGTGCAGGTGCGCCCGGAAATCATGGAATGCCATATGGTGGCCGGCGGGTTCGACTACCTCCTCAAGACGCGCACTGCCGACATGAATGCCTACCGCGCCTTTGCCGGCGCCGTGCTGTGGCAACTGCCAGGCGTGCGTGAGACGCGCACCTATGCGGTGATGGAGGAGGTCAAGCATTCCACGCGCCTGCCCTTGCCTTGAGCGCATCACACGCAGAACATGCTTGCATAATGGTCAGCAACCCAACACGCTGAGGAGAACCCCATGCACTTCCTGAGGACAGCGGCCGTTTTGTTTGCGGCTGCAGCGCTTGGTCAGGCGGCCAATGCAGCCTGCTATCTCGTCTATGCGCCCGACGGAACGGTGGTGTACCGGTCGTTGCAATCGCCGGTGGATCTTTCCAGCCCGCTGCATCTGACGCTGCCGCAGGTCGCTCCGGGCGGGCGCCTTGTCTTTGCGCTGGACAACAACGGCTGCGAATTGGAGGTGCACAAGCTCGATACGCTGCACAGCCTGTCCAAGCCCATGGTGGGTGACACCCACCCGACGCGGCGCACACGCAAGGCGCGCGGCGCCTGAATTGGGCGCGGCGACAAATTCAAGCGGGCAGGCCTGAGACAATCGGGCCATGAGTGAAGAGATTGAAATCACGCCCGCCGTGGCGTCCAATTGGCTGAGCGTAGAGTCGCTGAACCTAGATGCCCAGGGCGTCGCCCGCCGGCCCGATGGCAAGGTGGTGTTCATTGAGGGCGCGTTGCCGTTCGAGCAGGTCAGTGCCCATGCGTACCGAAGCAAAAACAACTGGGAACAGGCCAGTCTGACGGCTATCCACGTCGAATCGTCCCAGCGCGTACGGCCCGGCTGCCCACACTTCGGTTTGCATGAGGGCGCCTGTGGGGGCTGCAAGATGCAGCATCTTCACCCCGCCGCCCAGGTGGCCGTCAAGCAGCGGGTGCTGGAAGACAACCTTTGGCATCTGGGCAAGATCAAGCCGGAAACCGTTCTGCGGCCGATTGAAGGTCCCGCCTGGGGCTACCGTTACCGTGCCCGGCTTTCGGTGCGCTACGTGGTGAAAAAAGGCGAGGTGTTGGTGGGTTTTCACGAGCGCAAGAGCCGCTACGTGGCCGACATGCGCGTTTGCCCGGTGCTGCCCGAGCATGTGAGCCGCATGCTGCTGCCGCTGCGCGCGCTGATCGCTTCCATGGACGCGCGCGACACCCTTCCGCAGATTGAGCTGGCCTGTGGCGATACGGTGACCGCCATGGTGCTGCGCCACCTGGAGCCGCTCTCGCCGGCCGACCTCGAGCGCCTGCGCAGCTTTGCCGCCGAACAAGGTGTGCAGTGGTGGCTGCAATCCAAGGGGCCCGACACGGTGCGCCTGCTCGATACCGAGGGCCCCGTGCTTTCGTACACGCTGCCCGAATTCGGCATCACCATGCCGTTCAAGCCGACCGATTTCACCCAGGTGAACCCGCATATCAACCGCGTGCTGGTCGCGCGTGCGCTGCGGTTGCTGGACGTGCGGCCCCATGAGCGGGTCATCGACTGGTTTTGCGGGCTCGGTAACTTCACCCTGCCGCTGGCCACTCAGGCGCGCGAGGTGCTGGGCATTGAGGGCAGCGAGGCCTTGGTGGCACGTTCGCGCGAAAACTATGAGTCAAATCAGGCTCTAGCGCTTGATGGTAAATCGTTATCAGCTACTATTTTTGTAGCTAGAAACCTGTTTGAGATGACGTCGGAGATGCTGGTGCAGGACGGCGCCGCCGACAAATGGCTGGTGGATCCGCCGCGCGAGGGGGCTTTCGCACTCGCCAAGGCGCTGGCCGACATCGAGCAGGCACGCATCGGCGCCGACGGAGCGCCGGCATTGCCTGTGGGTGCAGAAGCTTGGACCCCACCGCGCCGCATCGTTTACGTCAGCTGCAATCCTGCGACGCTGGCGCGCGACGCCGGACTGCTGGTGCACCTGGCAGGCTACCGCTGCACGGCAGCTGGGATGATCAACATGTTTCCCCACACGGCGCATGTGGAAAGCATGGCGGTGTTCGAACGAGACGCGGGCTGAGCCACGACTCGGGGATGATTATTTTTCTTCGGCGGAAGGGGCTTCTGCTGCAGAAGCAGGAATCCCCTCGATCTTGTTCTCGCGCATGTAGCCGTCCATGTCTTTCCATCCGGCGAATACCGCCGCCTTGGAGGCTTTGGGGTTCAGCGCATAACAATCTTCGATGCCACGCAGCGCATAGCGACAGGCACCGCCAATGGCCTTGGCTTCGTCCTCGCGCTGAGCGATTTTTGGATCGGGCCCCAGACCCGGAATATCGCAGGCACCGAGCAGCGACAGCAAAGCCAGTGCAAAGAAAACGCGGAAGCGGGGCAGAGAAATCGATCGCATGCTGTTCATATCGGCGCCAGCGCGCATTGCTTGAGCTTCAGACGCAAGAAAGGCCCCGCACAGGGGCCTTTTGATGCGCGGGTGTCGACGAGCAAATCAGTCGCTGTCGCCGCCCATGATACCGAGCAGCATCAGCAGGCTCTGGAACACGTTGAAGAGATCCAGATACAAAGCCAGCGTGGCACTGATGTAGTTGGTTTCGCCGCCGTCCAGGATGCGCTTCAAGTCGTACAGCATGTAAACGCTGAAGACGCCAATGGCCGCCACCGAAATCGCCATCATGCCTGCCGTGGAGCCGACAAACACATTGATGACGGCGCCTACGACGATCACCATGGCGCCGACAAACAGCCACTTGCCCATGCCGGACAGGTCACGCTTGATCACCGTGGCGAGGCTCGCCATGACGAAAAACACCCCCGCCGTACCGGCAAACGCCGTCATGATGAGTTCGCTGCCGTTGGAGAAACCCAGCACCATGCCGATCATGCGCGAGAGCATCAGGCCCATGAAGAAGGTGAAACCCAGCAGCACCGGCACGCCGGTGGCCGAGTTTTTGGTTTTTTCGATGGCATACATAAAGCCAAACGCGCCGCCGAGGAACACGATGAGCCCCAGACCACCGCGCAGGGACTGGGTGATACCGGTGGCCACGCCAATCCAGGCGCCAAGCACCGTGGGCAGCAGGCTCAGGGCCAGCAGCCAATAGGTATTGCGCAGCACCTTGTGGCGCTGCTCCTGCGATACGCCGTAGCCGTTGCCCGCAGAGGAGGGGAAGGGGGTAACCCGTTCGTTCATTGCTGTTTCTCCAGAGTGGCCCGCACGGTGCGGGTGCACTGCATTCTAGTTGGTGGCCTGGGATTCAATTGCAAGGCCATTCGGTTGGCGGACGCAGTGGCCTCGTTTAGGTCATGATTCTTTCGACTCCGGTTTGGTTCCCCCGCGCGGCCCGTGCCGCTATGCTCGAACGCTTTGGCCAGGCAGCCGGCCAGGCCTGCACACCTTTGGAATCTTGCATGAAAACCACCACCGAACTTGAACTCGCAGACATCCGCAAAATTGCTTCTGCGGCCGAAGCCGAAGCCATGGCCAATGGCTGGGCGGTGACGATCGCCATCGTGGATGCTGGCGGCCACCTGCTGTGGCTGCAGCGCCTCGATGGCGCAGCGCCGGTATCGGCGCACATCGCACCTGGCAAGGCTCGCACGGCGGCCTTGGGACGGCGCGAGAGCAAAACCTATGAAGACATGGTCAATGGGGGCCGCGTGTCGTTTTTGAGCGCGCCTGGCGTCGAGGCCTTGCTCGAAGGCGGCGTTCCCATCATGCACGCCGGGCAATGCATGGGCGCCGTAGGCGTCAGCGGTGTGAAATCGAACGAAGACGTTCAGATTGCTCGCGCCGGGATCGCTGCGCTGGGCTGAGGCGCTGCGGGGAAAACGTGGGGGTAAAAAGCGGCCTGGCTACAAGGGCGTCGCCCTTTGGCTGGCCAAAAACGACATGTGCCCCACGGCACGGGAGTCGCCCCACGATGAAACTATTTGGTCAGAATGAGTTTGCCCTGGCGCGTGGTCTGCAACTGGTAGCAAGACCCGTTGTGGGCAATGTGCACGCGCTTGCCACCTTGCAGCAGATCGGCGCTTTGCCAGGTGAAGCACGGCGCTGCGCTGTTCGAGCAAACCGGGCCGGCCGGTTGCGCGGCAGCGCCGTCCTGAGGACTCGCGGCGACGCAAGCAAGAGACGACGAGGTGGCGGTGGTCAGCGGTGCAGACATGTTTTAATGATATTGATTCGCATTTAAAGAGTCAAGCATTTCTTTGCCTTTTGGCTGCCGGCAAGTGCGCATGCGCAGCACCCAAGGAGGCAGCGGCGCCCTACGGCTTGGGCTCGGTCACAAAGCCGATCTTGCGGATTCCTGCCCGCTGCGCTGTCGCCATGGCCTGCGCAACGCGCTCATAGCGAACATTCTTGTCGCCGCTCAGGTGGAGCTCGGGCGGTGGCGTTTGCGCTGCGGCAAGCTGCAGGCGACCCGCCAGGGCGTCATCGCTGATCGCACTGCCGTCGAGTGCATAACTGCCATCGGCTTGCACCGACAGGCGCAGGGTTTCAGGCTTGATCTGTTCGGGCTGCACACTGGCCTGCGGCAAATCCACGCTGACCGAGTGTTTCATGACCGGCACGGTAATGATGAAGATGATGAGCAGCACCAGCATGACGTCCACCAGTGGCGTCATGTTGATTTCGTTCATTACCTCGTCGGTGTCGTCCTGGGTACCAAAAGCCATGGTCAGGCGCCCTTCTTGAGGGGCCGCACGTTGCTGCCGCCATCGCTGTTCGAAACACGGGCTCCGGTGACGAAGTAGGCATGCAGGTCATGGGCGAAGCTGTTCATGCGCACCAGGATGAACTTGTTGCCGCGCACCAGCGCGTTGTAGCCCAGCACCGCGGGAATGGCCACCGCCAAACCCAGCGCGGTCATGATCAGCGCTTCGCCCACCGGGCCGGCGACTTTGTCGATGGTCGATTGCCCCGAGGTGCCGATGGCAATCAAGGCATGGTAGATGCCCCACACCGTACCAAACAGGCCCAGAAAGGGCGCGGTGGAACCCACCGAAGCCAGGATGGCCAGGCCGGACTGCAGACGCGCGGTGAATTCATCGATGCTGTTGCGCAGGCTGCCGGTGACCCAGTCGCTCACGTCCAGACTCTCGTGCAACTGGCCCTTGGTATTGCGGTGGTGTGCCGTGGCCTCGCGCCCTTCGATGGCCAGTGCGCGAAACGGGTTGGCCGGGTCGCTGCCCAAAGTGGTGAGCGCCCCAGCAAAGTCGTCGCTGTGCCAGAACGTCTGCACCGCCCGGGCGTTGCGCTTGAAGCGCACGATGTCCAGGGCCTTGAGGACGATAACGGCCCAGGTGGCCAGCGACATCAGAAGCAGCAGCAGCGCGACGCCGCGCGTGATCAGGTCCCCCTGGTTCCAGAGGTTGGCCAAGCCGAATTGCGATTCCATGAAAACTCCTGAAGATCCGTAAATTATTCGAGAACGAAGTTGATCGGCACGAGGTACCACATGGCCTCGGGCGTGCCATTGCGCTTGCCAGGCACGAAACGCCAGCGCAGCACCGTGTCGTGCGCCTGGCGGTCCAGCCGCTCGTAGCCGCTCGACTGTTTGATTTCAACCTGTTCCGGCAGGCCCTCGGCGCTGATGAGCACGCGCAGCAGCACCTTGCCCTGTTCCCCCATGCGCTTGCTGATGGATGGATACGCGGGCGACGGGTTTTTGAGATAAGCCGCGTTGCTCGATGGCAGTTCCATGCGCGGTGTCGCGGGCGCAGCCGAAGGGGCGGGCGCAGCCGGGGCTGCGCTGACGGGCGTCGCCACCGGCGGACGGACCACCGGTGCATTCGGCGCGTCCTCGGCATTGACTATCGGTGCAGGCGTGGGCTCAGGAGCGCGCACGGGCGTCGGCCTGGGCTGCGGAGCCGGTTTGGCCACCCGCGGCGTCGGGACGGGCGGGGGCGGAGTCGGTACCACGGGTTTGGGGGGCGGCGGGGCAGGAGGCGCCGGGGGTGCAACAAACTCGCTGAGCAACACCGCAGGAACGATGACTTCCTCCGGCTGCCGGTGGCTCAGCACGCCTTGCAGCGCCCACAAGGCGGCGCCGTGCGCAAGAGCAATGCCGACCACGACTGCGGCATTGCGTTTGCCCTGGGGCACTGGAAGGAACAGATCAGAAGACATCAAATCAATAGCTGCCAGCGCACACAGAATCGGCGCTGACAGCCGATTGGACTACAAATTCAGCGCCTGAAAATCCAGGGCAGTGCGAGGCCGATGGCGATCAGCGATAAACCCAGTGCCCACACCAGCATGGGGCGCTTTCAGGCGGCGCAGGCGCAGGTGCTGCCACCCTCGCTTGCGCAGGCAACCACCGCGTCGTTCCGCAGTGCCGCCACCGGGCTGCTGGCGCTGCATTGTGCAACCACGTCGCGCGCGCAGCTTTCGCACTGGCCGCACTGGGTGGCAACGCCGAGTTCCCATTGGATTTCGTCAAAACCCATCCCGGCCCGGGCATGGCGGGCAATTTCGCGATCAGAAATTCGGCGGCAGACGCAGACGATCATGGCAACAATTGGCAGGGCCGTGGGTGGAGAAGCAGGTTTGATTATAAATGCGAATAGGTTGCATTAACAATTTATTTTGTATCTTTCCTTTGGTCTGTGAGCCACCGGCTCAGCGAGGCGAATCGAGTGACGCGCGCGATATGTCGGCCAGCGTGGCGCAGCCGCTCAGCGCCATGCAGGCTTCGAGTTCGTCGCGCAGCAAGCGCAGCACATGGGCCACGCCGGCGGCGCCGGCGTTGGCCAGACCCCAGAGAGCCGGGCGGCCAATGAGGACGGCGCTCGCACCGAGCGCCAGGGCCTTGAATACGTCCGTGCCACGGCGCAGACCCCCGTCCACCAGCAGGGGCAGGGCGCCGCCCACCGCGTCGGCCATGCGGGGCAGGGCGCGCGCGGTGCTCACGGCGGTGTCCAGCGTGCGGCCACCATGGTTGGAAACGATCAGGCCGGCCACGCCTTGGGCAAGTGCGAGGCGAGCATCTTCGGGATGCAGCACGCCTTTGAGCAGCACCGGCAGCTGCGTCTGCGCCTGCAGCCAGGCGATGTCGTCCCAAGTCGGCGCGTGGCGCAGCAAACCGTCAAACAGTGCGCTGTGCCCCGGCGCTGCCTGCACCTGGGAAGGGGGTGCCATGCGGGCGAGGTTCACGGCCTGCACCTCGGGCGGCAAGGAAAAGCCGGCGCGGCGTTCACGGTCGCGCACGCCGCTGGTGGGCGCATCGACGGTGACCACCAGAGCCTCGAAGCCCGCCGTTTCGGCGCGGCGGGCGAGTTCGCGCACCAGGGCGCGATCGTGCTGCAGGTAGAGCTGCAGCCACAGCGGTCCGGCGCCGGGATCGCCGTGCATCGCCGCTGCCACGTCTTCCAAAGGCGAGCTTGCCTGCATGCTCAGCACCATGCCCGCGCCCAGTGCGGCTGCGGCGTAGGCGCTGGCGATTTCGCCATCCGGGTGCGCCAGGCGCTGGTAGGCCACGGGTGCCAGCAGGATGGGATGGGCCAGCGCGCGGCCCAGCAGCGTGCAGCGGGTGTGGCCACCGGCCAAGGGACGCAGCACGCGCGGCACCAGCGCCAGTTCGTCCCAGGCACTGCGGTTGGCGCGCAGCGTGATTTCATCACCCGCGCCGCCGCTGAAGTAGGCCCAGGCATTGGCGTCAAGCTGCCGCTGCGCGCTGCGCTCGTGATCGGCCAGAGTAAAGATATCAGGCGCTACGCGCTGGTGAACGGGGATGGGAGGAGAAGTTTTGAACAAAAATGGCCTCTAGCGCTTACTGGTATTGCGTTAGCAGCTATCAAATTAGAATAACTGTCGGGCGAAAAACCTATGCGTCCGCCCACATGCGCAGCAGGTTGTGGTAGCTGCCGGTCAGGCCCACCACAGCGCTGTCGCTCTCACCCACACGCTGGCGCAGCCGCAGCAAATCCATGTCCATGGCGAACAGCAGCTCGCGCTGCTCGGTGCTGCGGACCATGCTTTGCACCCAGAAAAAGCTGGCGATGCGCGCGCCGCGCGTCACCGGCGTCACTTGGTGCACGGTGGAGCCGGGGTAGAGGATGGCGTCGCCCGCCGGCAGCTTGATGCGCTGGTCGCCGCCTGGCTGCGCGATCAGCAGTTCGCCACCGTCGTACTCGTGAGGGTCGCTCAGAAAGACCGTGCAGGAGAGGTCGCTGCGCACCCATTCGCCCGTGGCCTGCGAGCGCAGCACGGCGCCGTCAACGTGGGCACCGTAGAAGTTGGAGTCGCCGCTGTAGCGGTTGAACAGCGGGTTGAAAATTTTGCGCGGCAGCGCTGCCGAAAAGAACAGCGGGTCTCGCTGAAAGGCGGCCAGCACGAGGGGGCGCAGGGCGCCGGCCGCATCACTGGTTTGCGCCAACTGCTGGTTGCGCTTGTGCGCCAGCGCCTGGGTGCCGGCGCTGGTGCGCCCGTCCACCCAGGGCGCGTCGTCCCCCAGCAGGCCACGCATTTGCGCGACTTCTTCTGCCATGAGCAGGTTCTTGAGGTGCAAAAACATGGCCTGTAGGCTTCCTAGTGTCGAGAGTTGGAAGTTCGTTTCAGAAAGCTGCCGAGAATCACCGCCATGCCGCGTTGCAAATCCTCGCGATAGCTCCGGCTATCGCTGTGGTTTGCGCCTTGCCTGACGCCGATTTCGACAGCTTTCACTTTTTCAACCTACTTGCAACTCACGACACTAGAAGCGCGTCTTGAGCGTCAGCTGTGCGGCGCGGGCGGCGCCTGGGGCGTAGAAGCCGCGGTACAGCGTGTCGGCATAGAGCTTGTTGGTGAGGTTGGTGACGTTGAGCTTGAGGCTGGTCTTGTCGTTCACGGTGTATTCCACCATGGCGTCCATCACGGCAAAACTGCCGGCCGTGACCGAGCGCTGGCCGTCGGGGTTCTGCTCGCCGCGGTAGTTCACACCCACGCCGAGGCGCCACTGCGGCGCCACGACATAGGTGGTCCAGAGGCTGCCGCTGTGGCGTGGCGTCAGGCCCGGTCGGTCGCCCTTCACTTGAGCGCCACCGCCGCTGGCTGCAAGTGCTACGTTGCTCTCGTCAATCCTGGCGCTGGGAATCCAGGTGTGGTTGAAGAACACTTCCCACTTGGGCGTGATGCGCCCTGCAAGGTTGAATTCCATGCCTGCGGCGTGGCGCTTGCCTGAGAGCAACTCTTGCGCAGCGGCGGAATCCGGGTCGGTGTTGCGCTCGTTGTATTTCTCGCTGTAGAAGGCCGCGACGCCGAGCAGTGCCCGCTTGCCCCACAGGTCGAACTTGCCACCGATTTCAAAGTTCCGGCTCTTTTCGGGTGGCGTGTTGGAGGCGCGTGCCGTACTGTTATTGATGCTCAGGCCGAACTGGTAGGTGTCGCCCGAGGTGTTGTAGGAGGTGCCGTAGGAAGCGTAGTACGAGCTGCTGTTATTTGGCTGGTAGATGATGCCGACGCGCGGACTCCAGAGGCCGTCCGAGCGCTCATTCGACAGCGCCGCAGGTGTGTGGTACGAGGCCTTGAAGTAGTCGTAGCGCAGGCCGCCGAGGAGTTTGACGGCGTCGGTCACTGACACGGTGTCCTGCGCATACAACCCGACGTTGCTCGCGTCGAACGTATTGAACGTCGGCTCGCCGCGCGGCGTCGGGCGCACGGCGCCGTCGTCGGGCGTGCCCACGGTGGTGTCGGGCATGTTGCCCGTGCCGGTGTAGCGCTGGTCGCGCTTGGCAGCGTCGTGGTAAAGGTCTACGCCAGCGATCAGCGCGTGCTTGCGGCCGCCCCAGTCGAAGGTGTTGGTGTAGTCGCTTTGCAGTTGCGTCAGTTCGCTGATGCCAAGGCGCCCTTTGGGCGAGCGGGTGATGACGGTGCTGTCGTTGATGTTGTCCTGCGTGGTGCCCGCCGCAAAGCGAACGGCGCTGGCCAGCAGGTCGCGTTCGTAGCGACCGTGGCGCAGGCGCGTCTTGAGCTCGCCGTTGTTGTCAAACCGGTGCGTGTGCGCCAGCGTGACGTACTGCGCCGAGGTGTCGAGCTTGTCGCTGGCCAGGCCGTAGTAGTTGCGCGCTGGCAGTGAAGGCACCAGCTTGCGGTCGTTGATGAACCACGGGTGGTTGTAAAGCGGCCGCCCCTTGATGTCGAGCGAATACAGCCCCACCGAGAACTCATCGCGCGTGCCAATGCCCCAGCTGTACGTGGGTGCGATGCCGAGCTTGCGCTGCTTGGCGCCGTAGTTCTTTTCGTCGTGCACCAGTGCGTTGAGGCGAAGGGCGGCGTTTTCGCCCGTGAGAAAGTTGAAGTCCCCCGTCAGCCGGTTTTCCTGGCCGGTGCCCAGCGTATAGCTGATTTCCTGCTGGTCCATCAGCAGCGGCATCTTGTTGACCTGGTTGACCACGCCGCCGGTCGAGCCTTTGCCAAACAGCATGGAGGCCGAGCCCTTGAGCACCTCGACGCTGTCGTTGTTGAAGGTGTCGCGCTCGTAGAGCGGGGCGTCCTTCATGCCATCCACATAAATGTCGCCGGCCTGACCCAGCGAGAACCCGCGCAGGCGGATGTCTTCCTCACCGGTCTCGCCCGCCTGGAAGGTGACGCCTGCCGTGCTGCGCAGCACGTCGCGGAAGTCGTCCTGGTTGCGGTCGGTCATGAGCCGCTCGGTGAACACCGTCACGCTCTGCGGAATGTCGCGCAGGGCCTGTTTGCCTTTGCCGATGGTGGTGGTGGCAGGTTTGAGCGTGTCCTTGTTCTGGATCTCCACGCTTTCCTTGACCGTAATGGTCGGCAGCTGAACGCCAGCGCCGGGTGCGGATTGGGCCCAGCTTCCCACGGAAGCGAGCAGCATCAGCGCGCCAAGGGGAATCAGGGCCTTGTCCGACACAGACGGTGGCGCGGCATCGGGTGGCAACAGAGCAAAAGTGCGCGGTGCGCTGTGAGTGGTCAAAGGGGTCTCCCGTAGCAATGTGACTTGAACCTGTGGGCACGGAAACGTGCACCAAGAGCAAGAAGCAGTGGCTGGGAAAAACCGTGGCTGTGCCTCGAAACAGCGTATGATTTTAAATCAAATACGAGTCATTCGTGTTCGCAATAGAAATATTCACAATGTCCTTGTCGGCCCCCAGCAACAAAAAAGCCGGCAATCGCCGGCTTCGGAGCAGAGGAGACGCGCCTTATTTGACGTGCTTGCCGATCAGGCCGGCCATCTCGAACATCGACACCTGGGGCTTGCCAAAAACTTCCTTGAGCTTGGCGTCCGCATTGATCATGCGCTTGTTGGCCGCGTCCTGCAGGTTGTGCGCCTTGATGTAAACCCACAGCTTGCTGATGATTTCGGTACGCGGCAGAGGCGCGGAGCCGACGACGGCAGCCAATGCAGGACTCGGCGTCAAAGCCTTCATGAATGCTGCGTTGGGAGTGCGCTTCTTTGCGGGAGCGGCCTTGGTGGCGCCGGCAGCGGCCGGGGCTTTTTTTGCAGTTGCCATGTTGGTTTTTTCCTGGTTCGGAGTATTCAATGGACCAGCGAAAATCCGTTTCTCCACTGGCAGGGCGATGCTACTGGCAAAAAAACGGCTTTCCAAGCGACGAGTGAGGTTTTTTTGCTTCAGGCTGTAGCCTGGGAGGCTTCAGCGGCATTCTTGCTGGCTGTTGACGATGCGTTTGAGCGCCTCGGCATCCAGAATCCGCACATGGCGCTGTTTGACTTCGACAATGCCATCGTCGACAAACTTCGAGAAGGTGCGACTGACGGTTTCGAGTTTGAGGCCCAGGTAGCTGCCGATTTCCTCGCGCGTCATCCGCAGCACCAGTTCCGTCTGGGAAAAGCCGCGCGCATGCAGACGCTGCACCAGGTTGAGCAAAAATGCGGCCAGGCGCTCTTCGGCGCGCATGCTGCCCAGGAGCAACATGACGCCATGCTCGCGAACGATCTCGCGGCTCATGATCTTGTGCACATGGTGCTGCAGGGCGTTGACCTCACGCGAGATTTCCTCGATCCGGTCAAACGGCATGACGCAGACTTCGGCATCTTCCAGCGCCACCGCATCACAGCTGTGGTGGTCATTGACGATCCCATCGAGCCCGATGATTTCGCCAGCCATTTGAAAGCCGGTCACCTGATCACGCCCTTCCTCGGTGGCCACGCAGGTTTTGAAAAAGCCGGTACGAATCGCATAGAGCGAGGTAAAGGCTTCACCGTTGCGGAACAGGGAGCCGCCGCGCTTGATTTTGCGCCGCACCGCCACCACATCGTCGACGCGCTCCATCTGTTCGCTGGTCAGCCCCACAGGCAGACACAGTTCGCGCAAGTTGCAGTTGGAGCAGGCGACGCGTATCGTTTGCTGCGTGTCGTTGGCGTCGAGATGCCCGGATGCGCCCCCTTCGGACGGGGCCTTTGCCGCAGGGGACTTGCGGACCGGGGGTGTGCTGGATGCTGACATACATCAAATTATGAACGATGGCAGGCATTACCTTCAAATCCTGCCCGTGACTGTTGCTTCTTGATTTTGGTCAAGTGAGTATTGCGCGCTCTCAGGCACAGTCCCCAGTTCCCCAGGAGAATCCATGACCGTTGCTACGCCCGAACTGCTGACCCGTTTCGATGTCTCCGGTCCGCGCTACACCTCTTACCCTACTGCGGATCGTTTCGTCGAAGCTTTTGGCGAAGACGACTATGTGCTGGCGCTCAAGCAGCGCCACCTTGGCAGCGCAGCCAAGGCGATGCCTTTGTCCTTGTATGTGCACATTCCGTTCTGCGAGTCGCTTTGCTATTACTGCGCCTGCAACAAGATCATCACCAAGCACCATGACCGGGCAGATGTCTACCTGCGCTATCTGAGTCGCGAGGTGGATCTGCACACGGCGCATTGCGGTACTGGCCAGGTCGTCAGCCAATTGCATCTGGGTGGCGGCACGCCCACCTTTCTGTCAGATGACGGACTGCGCGAACTGATGGACACCTTGCGTCGCAGCTTCACGCTGGTGCCGGGAGGCGAATACTCGATCGAAGTCGACCCACGCACAGTGGACGCCGGACGCCTCAAGGTGCTGGCGGAACTGGGCTTTAACCGACTGAGTTTTGGCGTGCAGGATTTCGACCCCGAAGTCCAGAAGGCGGTGCACCGGGTTCAGCCCGCAGAGCAGGTCTTTGCACTGGTGGAATCGGCGCGTGCCATAGGATTTGATTCCATCAACGTGGACCTCATCTACGGCCTTCCCAAGCAGACGCCAGACTCGTTTGATCGCACGCTGGCGCAGGTGAACGAGCTGCGGCCGGACCGCATTGCGCTCTACGCTTACGCGCATCTGCCCGAACGCTTCAAGCCGCAGCGCCGCATCGTTTGGGCCGATTTACCTATGGCGTCGGCCAAGGTGTCCATGCTCTCTCGCTCGCTGGATGCTTTCACCGAAGCGGGTTATGTGTATGTGGGCATGGACCACTTTGCGCTGCCCGAAGATGCGCTCGCCGTTGCCAAGCGGCAGGGGCGACTGCACCGAAACTTCCAGGGCTACAGCACCCAACCCGACTGCGATCTCATTGCGCTTGGCGTGTCGGCCATTGGCCGTGTGGGCACTACCTACAGCCAGAACGCCAAGACACTGGAAGAGTACTACGACCGGCTGAACCAGGGGCACTTGCCGATCGTGCGCGGCTTGGCGCTGTCCCGAGATGATCTTGTGCGCCGCGCAGTCATCATGGCGCTGATGTGTCAGGGCGCGCTCACCATCGAGTCGGTGGAGCAGGCGTGGTTGATTGATTTCCGCACCTATTTCGCGCGTGAACTTGAGCAGCTCGCGGAGATGGAACAGCAGGGCTTGGTGGAGCTGAGCACCGAAGGCGTCCAGGTGACTGCGATGGGCTGGTATTTCGTGCGCGGCATTGCCATGGTGTTCGACCGTTACCTGCAGTCCGACCGCAATCGAGCACGCTTTTCGCGGATCATCTGACGTGGTGGGTGCGCTGGCCTGGACTGCGCTGGTGATGGGCTTGGTGGGTGGCTCGCACTGCTTGGTCATGTGCGCGGCACCTTGCAGCGCCGTGATTCGCCCCGGCCCAATCGATGCGTCGGCATCTGCTGCCAGCGAACAAGTCGTTCATTGGCATCGGCAGGAACGCGGCGGCCTGCGACGGTTGACCGCCTACCATTTGGGCCGCCTGGCGGGATACGCCAGCGCCGGTGCCGCAGTGGCTGTGGCGATGCAGAGTTTTTCCTGGGTCACCCAGCAGGCCCATGCCATGCGTTCGGCCTGGACCTTCATGCACGTTGCGGTGCTTGCCTGGGGTCTCATGATGCTGCTTTTGGCGCGCCAGCCGGCCTGGGTGGAGTCTGCTGGCCGCGCGCTCTGGAGCCGCGTTCGTCCCCTGATCGATGCACCAGGCGGCGTATTTTTCACCGGTTTTCTGTGGGCCTTGATGCCTTGCGGATTGTTGTACTCGGCGCTGTTGGTGGCCGCCCTCAGCGGGGGTCCGGTCCAGGGAGCGATCACCATGGCCCTGTTTGCTGCTGGCAGTGGGGTGTGGTTGATTGCCGGACCTTGGGCTTGGCTGAGGCTGAGTCAGCGACTGAACCGCGCGCGCGCCGATTGGGGGACGCGCCTGGGTGGGCTCCTTTTGTGCGGTGTGGCTGTTTGGGCCCTTTGGCACGACCTCGTCGTACGTCCTTCGCTCATTTGTCAATAGCAAAGAATCCGCACGGCTGTTGCGCTGGCGCCGCAGTTGGTGCACAAACAAGCGCCATTCCGGCTTTTGTCGTCTGATAGTGGGTCTCATATCGCCCGTCCTTGGCGGGAAGGCCCTTCGGTGAAACCCTTCGTTGTTGTCCCCATCGACCAAGTGCGTGTTGGTATGTTTATCCAGCTGGATTTGGGCTGGATGCAGCATCCGTTTCCGGTAGGCAGCTTTCGTGTGGCTTCAGAGGCGCAGATTGATATTTTGCGCAGCCTCGATTTAGAGAGCGTCCGTTACCTGCCCGCGAAGAGCGATCCTGCGTTTCAGCAGCCGCCAGCGCCAGCGCCAGACGAAGCCGAACCCGCGAATGGGACAGACGAAGAACCTGCAGCCCTGCACCTCGTGCGCGATGACGAGGTCCTTGCGCTCAAGGTCCAGCTGCAGGCGCAGCACGACGCCCTGGCCGTATGTGATGAACGCTTTTTGTCGGCCACCCGCACCTGTCTTCGTCTTGGCTCTATGGCCGACAAAGAGCCTTTGGAAGCCCGATCGCAAGGCGAATCTCTGGTGAGCGGCTGTGTTGACGAGCAGCTGGACAACGGCGAATCGGTCATTCGGCTGCTCTCAGAAGGCGTGGGCGAACGCAGCGTGCTGCATCCCGTGAACGTGATGGTCCTCAGTCTGCTTCTCGGAAAAGCCCAGGGCGCAAGTGCCGATGCGCTGCGCGACATCGGCCTGCCAGCGCTGTTCCATGACCTGGGCAAGACCCGCATGCCAGCGCACCAGTGGGTGCGTACTGCAGACATGACTTCCGGCGATCTGTTGGGTTACCAAAAGCATGTGACCCACTCGGTTGCCATCGCACGGCGCATGGGTCTCCCGGCGCCCATTTTGCGGGGTATCGCCGAGCACCACGAAATGGCCGATGGAAGCGGGTTTCCTTCGGGACTGAGTGGCGAGGCGATTGGCAGCGCGGCGCGTATCGTCAGTCTTGTGAACTATTACGACAGGCTGTGCAACCCCGTGCATGGGGCGCAGGCACTCACGCCGCACGAAGCGCTGTCGCTCATGTTTGCCAAGCACAAAGCGAAGTTCGACGTACAGATTCTGGGTGTCTTCATTCGCATGATGGGTATTTATCCGCCTGGCTCGATCGTGCAGTTGGTCAACGACCGTTACGCCATCGTGGTATCGGTCAATTCTTCGCGGCCGCTGCGCCCCCGGGTGGTGGTGCACGATCCGGCGGTGCCCAAAGAACAGGCGCTCATCCTTGACCTGGAATTGGTTCCTGAGCTGGGCATTCGCCGCAGCCTCAAGCCCACCCAGTTGCCGCGCGAGGCCCTGGACTACCTCTCGCCGCGCAAACGCATTTGTTACTTTTTTGAGCGCGCCGCAGGTACGCATGGCTTGAAGGCCAACCCGTGATGCAGCTGGCCCTCGATCCAGTCTAGTACAGCGCATTTGACGACCTTCAGGAAGCCGTGTGGGTGGTTGACGCCAACGCGCGCAGCATCGCCTTTGCAAACCTCAGCGCCGCGCGATTGCTGGGCCTGCCGCGCGAAGAACTGTTGGGTGCTGCCGTAGAGCGCTTTGCAGCAACGCCCCAGGACCAGGCGTTCTGGGCCGATACCCGGCTGGTGGTGGCCGATGGCATCGAATCTCTTTCGGCCGTGCTGCGAGCAGACGGCGAACTGGTGCCAGTGATGCGACGCGTGACGCCGCTCGCCATGGCGCCGGGTTTGGGCGCCATGCTGGTGACCATGGTCGACTGTAGCGAGCACCAGCGAGCAGAGCGTGAACTGGAGCGCTTGCTCGCCGAGTTGCGCGCCACGCTCGATTCTGTGGCCGATGGCATTCTGGTCTGCGGGCTTGATGACCGGATTCGCGCCTTCAACCAGCGGTTAGTGCACATCTGGAGCATCCCCCAATCGCTGCTGCTCAAACGCGATGACGCGAGTCTGCACGCATTTCTGGCCGGTCGGGTGCAAGACGCTGGTGCCTACCACGCACAACTTGCGCGAATGCATGACGACCCGCGTACGCCCACGCGCGATGTATTGCAACTGCAAGGCGGACAGATTGTCGAGCGCCGCAGTGTGCCCCAGCTCAGCCATGGCAGCGTCACCGGGCGGGTGTTTTCGTTTCGCGACATTACCGAAGAGGCGCAGTCTGAAGCCGCTTTGCGCATGGGAGCCCTTGCCTTTGAGGCCAGTCCTTATGCAATTTTCTTTGCCGACGCCAGGCGGATGCTTACGCAAGTCAACCCGACGTTCGAGCGGCTCACCGGGTTGCCTATGACACAACTGCTGGGCCACTGCGTAGAGTCGTTGTTCAGTGCTCCCGGGCCGGATTGGTCAGCGCAAATAGAACTTGCCTGGCAGAGCGCCGGTGTCTGGAATGGCGAACTTTCTTTGAAGCGCCATTCGGAAGGGCTGTGTGCCGTGAAACTGGCGTGGGTGGTGCTGCGGGGCGCCGATGGAGTTTCCGAGCAAAGCATCGGCTTTGTGCGCGATCTTACGCAGCAGCATGCCGCCCGCAAGCGCATTGAGGAGCTTGCGTACCACGATGTCTTGACCGGTTTGCCCAACCGCCTGCAGTTGTCTCAGCGGGTGGAGTCTGCACTGCGCGCCGCGCGACCCAGTGCGCCGGGTTTTGCTATTCTGAAGCTGGATCTGGACCGGTTCAAGGTCATCAACGACTCGTTGGGGCACGCCTTTGGCGACCGTGTGCTGCGTCTGGTGGCCGCACGCTTGCAGATCTGTCTGCGACAAGTCGACATGCTGTGCCGTCTGGGTGGCGACGAATTCGTGGTGTATCTGCACGCGAGCGATCGCGCCACGGCGGAGCATGTTGCGCGGCGCATGCTGCAGGAGATGCAACAGCCTTTTGCTCTCGACGGCATCAGCTTTTCCATACAGGTCAGCATGGGCATCGCGCTGTTTCCACAGGATGGCCGGCTGCTCGACGAGCTCATCAAGCATGCCGATACCGCGATGTACCGGGTCAAAGAACGTGGGCGTGGCAATTTTGGCTTCTACCAGCCCGAGATGAACGCGAATCTGCTCGCACGCATGCAACTTGAACATGGGATGCGGCAAGCCTTGGGGCGCAATTGCATGCAGGTGCACTTCCAGCCTCAGATTGATACCGCCTCGGGGGCCATCGTAGGGGCCGAGGCTTTGCTGCGCTGGACGGACGAAGCGCTTGGCCCGATTTCTCCGGCTACCTTTATTCCGATCGCTGAGGAGACGGGTTACATCATCACTTTGGGCGCTTGGGTGCTTGAGCAATCGGTGAGGGAAGCCGCGCGCTGGATGCGGGGCGGCCACTCGCTGGTGGTGTCAGTGAATGTCTCGGCGCTTGAATTGCGCCAGCCCGATTTTGTCGAACGGATTGCCCGTGTGCTCCATGAGGCCCAATTGCCTGCCCGGCTGCTCGAACTGGAGTTGACGGAATCCATGCTGTTGCAAGACGCCCAAGAGGCCGCGCAGCGATTGCAGGCGCTTGCGGACCTGGGCATCGGGCTGGCGATTGACGATTTTGGCACCGGATATTCGAGCTTGGCTTACCTCAAGAATTTGCCGATCCACAAGCTCAAGATCGATCAGTCCTTCGTGCGCGGCCTGCCAGACGACGAAGGGGATCGTGCGATCGTCAGCGCCATCATTCATCTGGGTCAGGCACTCAAACTCAATGTGGTGGCCGAAGGGGTGGAAACCGAGGCCCAGCGTGCAAGCTTGCAGACGCTGCAGTGCAGCCACTACCAGGGGTTTCTCTGCTCCGCTGCCATGGCTCCGTCCGATTTTTCGCATTGGCTTTCCAGGCAGAGACCCTCGGTGCTCGAGGCGGATTGAAACGCGCGGGGCCGCGCACCCAGTGTTGGAATCGCCGAGGACGCCTACGATATTGGCATCGAACCAGCCGCAGCAAAAGCTGCCGTGCAATCGCTGATCCCCTGTCAGCGATCTGCGTACGGGTTGCCCAGTGCTGTGTGCATGGCTCAGCCCATGCATTTGACCTGCCGTTCGTATTTGGTAACTCTGGCGCTTCGGTTTTTGCCAAAGCGGTGAATAGCCGGGCCAATGAGCCTGGGCGTCTGGCACTCTCAACCGCAATGATGGGTAACCTGGGAGCGTTTTTGTGCACGGGCAACTCAAACCATGCGGCACTGGGCACAAGCTTGGAGCCGGCGCTTCGCATCTGGCTAGTTGATGCGGGTCTTTCTGATTTGCGCATGGGCCAGGAGTAGGCCGGTGCCGCAGGGTCCTCAGTCGCCGGCCGTGGCAGCAAGATGCGCCGCCAGCGCGTCGTCGTCCACGATGGCCACTCGCCCGAAGTCCAAGGACACGATGCCCGAAGCTTCCAGCGCGCGGAGTACGCGGTTGACGGTCTGGCGCGACAAGCCACACAGCTGGCCGATTTCTTCCTGGGTGAGGTTGAGCCTGCGCGTGCTGCGCCAGAATAGACGGCTGAGGTACAGCGCCACGCGGTGTTCTGTCGAGCGCATGCGTCCGGCTTCAATGATGGCCATGGCCTGGCCCAGCCGCATGTTCATGTGCAGCACCAGGAACTGGTTGAATGCCAGGCTGGTCTCGCGCAGGGCGGCGAACAGGGGAAGCGGCAGGCACAGCATGTACGTAGGGCGCAGGGCCACCACGTCATACCTGCGCGGCTCAGGCTTCATGGCAGAGCCTTCACCGAACCAGTCGCCGTCGGATACACCGATGAAGGCCGATGCGCGTCCCCTGGATGCAGGGCTTCGCAGCATGACCAGCCCCGACAACACGGCGTGCCAGCCCTCTACGGCGGACCCTGTACGCAGCATGACGTCACCCTTGGCGCCTTCGGTGGAATACACGCCGTGGCGCAGCCTCTCCTGCAGATCGGTCGGCAAGGAGGCAAACCAGGGCTGGCAGGCAATGAAACGTTCCGCAGAAGGGGTGGCGCAAAACATGGATGAATTGTCACGCCATGCCTGCGCGCCAGTGCGGGAAAACCCGCTGTAAATGTCAGGCAGGCGACAGGTGTTGGATTTCCACGCCCAGCAGAGCACACTGCGCTGCCCTTTGCATGGGGCGTGAGGCAAAAGTGGCCCAATGAAACGGAGACAGAGATGCTGAAAAAGAGGCGTGTGCCGAGAGTGCTGCTTTCACTGGCATTGCTGGCGCCCTGGGGGGCGCTGCGCGCGGTTCCGGGTGTGACCGACACCGAGATCGTCATTGGCCAGTCGCTTGGACTGACCGGCACGGCCAATGTGGGGGCGGTGCTGCCCTTGCTGGCCAAGGAGGACCCGCCAGTTCCCTTGATCTCGCCGTTTACGGGAGCCAACCTCCTGCGTGATCCGCCCATCAACCATGTCTTCAATGTCCGCGCCAGCTACGGTGATGAGGTGGAAAAGCTGGTGCAACACCTCACCACTTTGGGTGTGCAGCGCAACTCTGTGCTGTGGATGAGCAACGGGTTCGGCAAAGACCGCCAGGGTTCACGTTTCGTGGATTTGACCATCATCGGTGCGGGCGGCAAGTTCACCCGTTAGGATGGTTTTGTTTTTTTTGATCCGAATAGCTAAAGGAGCACATATGCTGGGTTTGATGCAGAGTCAGCCACTCTTGATTTCCTCGCTGATTGAGTTTGCCGAACGGCACCACGGCGACGGCGAAATCGTCTCGCGCCGAGTCGAGGGGGACATCCATCGCTACACCTACCGCGACCTGGCTTCGCGATCTCGCCAGCTTGCGAATGCGCTGGACAAAGAAGGCCTCGCGTTCAGCGACCGCGTCGCCACGCTGGCCTGGAACGGCTACCGCCACATGGAGATGTACTTTGGTGTGAGCGGCTCGGGGCGGGTGGTGCACACGGTCAACCCGCGGCTGCACCCCGAACAGATTGCCTGGATCATGAACCATGCGGAGGACCAGATCCTTTGCTTTGATCTGACTTTCCTGCCGCTGGTGCAGGCGGTGCACGCCAAATGCCCCAAGGTAAAAAAGTGGGTCGCTCTATGTGACGCCGACCGCCTGCCGCAGGACAGCGGCGTTCCAGGCCTGGTGAGCTATGAGACCTGGATTGGCGCGCAATCCGTCGATTACGCTTGGCCGCAGTTCGATGAGAACACCGCGTCCAGCATGTGCTACACCAGCGGTACCACCGGTCACCCCAAGGCTGCTCTGTACAGCCACCGCTCAACCGTGCTGCACGCCTACGCTGCAGCCTTGCCGGATGTGATGTGTCTGTCTGCCCGTGATGCGGTACTGCCCGTGGTGCCCATGTTCCACGTCAATGCCTGGGGCATTCCGTATTCGGCAGCGTTGACGGGCTGCAAGGTAGTGTTTCCTGGCCCAGCACTCGATGGCAAATCGATCTATGAATTGATCGAAGCCGAGAAGGTGACGTATGCCGCTGGAGTTCCCACCGTTTGGCAGATGCTGCTGGGCCATCTGCGCCCGGCGGGCCTGAAGTTCAGCACGCTCAAGCGCACGGTGATTGGTGGCTCGGCCTGCCCGCCGGCGATGATCACCGCGTTCCAGGAGGAATACGGTGTCGAGGTGCTGCACGCCTGGGGCATGACCGAGATGAGCCCGCTGGGCACGCTGTGCACGCTCAAGAACAAGCAGCTGGAATTGTCCAAAGCCGAGCAAATGAAAATCCTGCAAAAGCAGGGCCGGGCCATTTATGGCGTGGACATGAAGATCATCGACGGCGACGGCAAGGAGCTGCCCTGGGACGGCAAGACCTACGGTGACCTGCTGGTGCGCGGGCCCTGGATCATCGAAAGCTATTACAAGGGCGAGAACCCGCTGATCCAGGACGCGCAGGGCCGCGGCTGGTTCCCCACGGGCGACGTGGCCACCATTGACGCCGATGGCTTCATGCAGATCACCGACCGCAGCAAGGACGTGATCAAGTCGGGCGGCGAGTGGATCAGTTCCATCGATATCGAGAACATCGCGATGGCGCATCCGGCGGTGGCCATGGCCGCGTGCGTCGGCATGCCGCATCCCAAATGGGACGAACGCCCCATCGTCGCGATCATGCTCAAACCCGGCGTCGAGCTCACGCGAGAAGAGTTGCTCGCGTTTTATGAGGGCAAGACGGCCAAATGGCAGATCCCGGACGACGTGGTATTTGTGGACGCGATTCCGCTGGGCGCCACGGGCAAGATGCTCAAGACCCGTCTGCGTGAACAGCTCAAGGATTACCGGCTTCCGGGCCTTTAAAGCGTCACAGGGTGCTGGGCAAAGTCGCACGGGCGATAGCGGCTAGGGGCAATCCCTGACCGACTTTGCAGCACCAGCGGTTAGGCTGGACCAAGATATTTCAACAGGAGACAACCGATGAATTTTGCAATCAAAACAGTAGCTGCATCCGTCCTGCTGGCAAGCGCTGGCGGCGCATTTTCCCAAAGCGGCGAAACCGTGAAGATCGCGTGGCTGGACCCGCTTTCCGGTTTGATGGCAGCCGTTGGAACCAATCAGCTCAAGAGCTGGCAGTTCATGGCGGAGGAGTTCAACAAAAAGAACGCTGCCGGCGTGAAATATGAAATCATCGGCATCGACAACAAGCTCAGCCCCCAGGAAACCACCAGCGCGCTGCGCTCGGCCATGGACCAGGGTGCACGTTACGTGGTGCAGGGCAACGGCTCAGGCCCCGCACTGGCCATCATGGATGCGCTGGAAAAGCACAATGCCCGCAATCCCGGCAAAGAGGTGCTGTTTCTGAACTATGCCGCCGTGGACCCTGACCTGACCAACAGCAAGTGCAGCTACTGGCATTTCCGACTGGACGCCGATACCTCCATGAAGATGGAGGCGCTGACGACCTACATGAAAGACCAGAAAGAGATCAAGAAGGTCTATCTGATCAACCAGAACTACTCGCACGGCCATCAGGTCTCGAAGTACGCCAAGGAGATGCTCAAGCGCAAGCGTCCCGACGTGGAAATTGTCGGCGACGACCTGTCTCCGCTCGCCCAGGTGCGCGACTTCTCGCCCTATATCGCCAAGATCAAGCAGTCTGGCGCCGACACCGTGATCACCGGCAACTGGGGCTCTGACCTGGCGCTGCTGATCAAGGCGGCCAACGACGCGGGCCTGAACAACGTCAATTTCTACACCTACTACGGCGCGGTCACCGGAAGCCCGACGGCTATGGGTGCAGGTGCAGCCGGCCGGGTCTACATGGTGGCCTATGCGCACGCCAACCTGCCGGGGGAAATCAACCGAATTGTGGTGGACTACAAGAAGAAGTTCAACGACGACATGTACACGGACGCCATCTACAACGGTTTTGCCATGCTCTCCGATGCGTTCGTAAAGGCCAAGTCCACGGATCCTGTAAAGGTGGCCAAGGTGATGGAGGGCATGAAGTTCAAGGGCTTCAATGGAGAAGTCGAGATGCGCAAAACCGACCACCAGTTGCAGCAAGGCCTGTTCATCACCAAATGGGAAAAAGCCGGTGGCAAATACCCCATTGACGCGGAAAACACTGGTTACACCTTTGTACCCGTCAAGTATTACGAACCCTATGTGGCCAGCACGCCGACGTCGTGCGACATGAAGCGTCCTTCCTAAGAGGGTTTCCGCAGGTCTAGAGGCCCGATCTCTCGGGCCTCTTTTTTTGATCCGATCCATACACTTCCATGAACGCCGAGTTTTTTACGATCTCCCTGCTCAATGGGGTGAGCTATGGCCTGCTGCTGTTCATGCTCAGCTCGGGCCTGACGCTGATCTTCAGCATGATGGGTGTGCTCAATTTTGCGCATACCAGCTTTTACATGTTGGGGGCTTATTTCGCCTACACGCTCTCGGGCCTGGTGGGGTTTTGGCCGGCGTTGGTGCTTGCTCCGCTCGCCATTGGCGCTTTGGGGGCACTGTTTGAACGCTACAGCCTGCGGCGCGTCCACAAATTCGGTCACGTGCCGGAGCTGTTGGTGACCTTCGGGCTGTCGTATCTGATTCTTGAGCTCGTCCAACTGGTGTGGGGCCGCTCCACCGTGCCTTATGGCTTGCCCACGCAGCTGCAAGGCCCGTTGTTCACTATTTTTGGCACGCAGTTTCCCAAATCGCGCTCTTTCATCATGCTGGTCGCATTGCTGATGCTGATCTCCGTATGGCTGCTGCTGACCCGTACGCGCATTGGTCTGGTGATTCAGGCCGCGCTCAAACACCCCGAAATGGTGCAGGCGCTGGGTCACAACGTCCCGCGTGTCTTCATGCTGGTGTTTGGCGGGGGGTGCGCGCTGGCCGGACTGGCTGGGGTGATCGGCGGCAACACCTACATCACCGAGCCCGCCATGGCCGGGTCGGTGGGTTCCATTATTTTTGTGGTCGTGGTGGTGGGCGGCATGGGTTCGCTCGCAGGGGCGTTTCTGGCGTCGCTCATCATCGGCTTGGTCCAGACCTTTGCCGTCGCCATCGACTACTCGCTGGCTACCGCGCTGCAAGGCATGGGCATTGGGGTGTCGCCGGAGACATTTGGCTGGCCGGTGCTCAAGTTGACGCTGTCGCAGGTGGCACCGATTCTTCCCTATCTTTTCCTGGTGCTGATTTTGATCTTCCGCCCCAGAGGCCTGCTTGGCACGCGTGAGGATTGACGCCATGACCATGTCCACCACCTCGCCCGAACGCGCTGCTGGCCCCACTGCGTACTACCGATTTCGCCCACTCAACATCGGTCGCTACCTGATCTGGTCGCTGTTCGCCATTGCCCTGATCGTGCTGCCCATGCTGTTTACCAGCAGCCTGGCGGTGACCATGCTGTCGCAGATGGGGTACGCCATCATCATCTGCCTGAGCTACAACATCTTGTTGGGGCAGGGCGGCATGCTGAGCTTTGGCCACGCGGTGTATACCGGTCTGGGCTCGTTCATCGCGATCCATGCCATGAACCTTGCGGCGGCTGGCAAGTTGCCCATTCCGCTTGTGCTCATCCCATTGGTGGGCGGGCTTGCGGGCATGTTTTTCGCCATTTTGCTGGGCTTCGTCACCACCAAAAAATCGGGGACCACCTTTGCCATGATCACGCTGGGCATCGGCGAACTGGTGGCGTCTATGGCCTTGATGTTCCCCGAGTTCTTTGGTGGTGAGGGCGGTGTAACCACCAATCGCGTCTATGGGCAGTCAATTTTCGGCATGACCTTCGGTCCGGCCATTCAGGTGTACTACCTGATTGCGGCCTACTGCTTTGTCTGCACCGCCGCCATGTTTGCGTTTACCGCGACGCCGCTCGGGCGCATTTTGAATGCCGTGCGTGACAACCCGGAACGGGTGGAGTTCATTGGATACAACACACAGCGCGTGCGCTACTTTGCTTTCATCATTGCCGGCTTCTTTGCCGGCATTGGCGGCGGCCTGGCAGCCATCAACTTTGAAATCGTCACCGGCGCCGACAGCGTCAACATGGTGCGCTCAGGCGGTTACCTGCTCTTCACCTTCCTCGGCGGTGCCACCTTCTTCTTCGGCCCCATCATTGGCGGCGTGCTGCTGGTGCTCGCGTCGGTGCTGCTGTCCGAGTTGTCCAAAGCGTGGCTGCTCTACTTGGGCCTGGTGTTTCTGTTCATGGTGATGTTCGCCCCGGGCGGGGTTGCCAGCCTGGTCATGATGAACCTGCGGGTCGCCAAATTCGGCAAATTGCGTCCGCTGTTGCCGGCGTACCTGGCGCTGGTCGGTACAGCCCTGGTGGCGCTGTTCGGCGCTGCGGCCATGGTGGAGATGCTCTATCACCTGCAGCTCAACGCCGCGCTGGGGCCAGAAATGGAATTTTTGGGCGCAACTGTCAACGCAGCCAAGCTCAGCAGCTGGTTTGGAGCTGGCTTTGTGCTGGTGACGGGGTTGGCATTGTTTGAACTCTGTCGGCGCCAGTTCATACAGCAGTGGGGGCTGGTGCAGGAAGAGATCGAGCACGAAATCAAACGTGGGGAGGCTTTGTAAGCCATGGCGGAGAACGCAAATTACGCGCTGGAGCTGCGCGCGCTGCGCAAGAGTTTCGGCAAGACGGAAATCATTCGCGGGGTGGATCTGGCGGTGCGCGCTGGTGAGCGCGTGGCCATCATCGGACCCAACGGGGCCGGCAAGTCCACTCTTTTCAACCTGATCAGCGGGCGCTTCGCGCCCACCAGCGGCGAGGTGCTGCTCCATGGCGCGCGCATCGAGGGCAAGAAGCCCTTTGAAATCAACCGCATGGGGCTATCGCGCAGCTTTCAGATCACCAACATTTTTCCCAAGCTCAGTGTTTTTGAAAATCTGCGCTGCGGTGTGCTCTGGAGCATGGGCTACCGCTATACCTTCCTGCGCTTTCTCTCGCGCCTGGACGATGCCAATGAGCGTGCGCAGCAGCTCATGGAGATGATCAAGCTCGACAAAAAGCGCGATGTGCTGGCGATCAACCTGACCTACGCGGAGCAACGCGCACTCGAGATCGGCATCACCATCGCTGGCGGCGCCAGTGTGATCCTGCTCGACGAGCCCACGGCCGGCATGAGCGTGAGCGAGACCACGCGCTTTATTGCGCTCATCAAGGAAGTGACCGAAGGACGCACCCTGCTGACCGTGGAGCACGACATGGGCGTGGTGTTTGGTCTGGCGGATCGCATTGCCGTGGTGGTCTACGGCGAAGTGCTGGCTTTTGACACACCCGACGCGGTGCGCGCCAATGACCGCGTGCAGGAAGCGTATCTGGGTTCTGCAGTGGCCGATGCCCAGGCTCAAGGACACTGACATGCTGCACATTCGAAATCTGCATGCCTACTATGGCAAAAGCCATGTGCTGCATGGCGTCAACTTCGACATCGGCGACGGCGAGATTGTTGCGCTGCTGGGACGCAATGGCTCGGGGCGTTCCACGACGGCCAAGGCCATCATGAATCTGGTGAGTTGGGAAGGCAGCATGGAGTGGAAAGGCCAGCCGCTCAAGAACCGCAAGGCGTACGAGATCGCGCACCTGGGCATTGGCTATGTGCCCGAAAGCCGCGACGTGTTTCCTAGTCTTACCGTGCACCAAAACCTTCTTCTCGGACAGAAAGGCAAGGGCAAGGGCAGCCGCTGGAGCTTCGACGACATGTATGCCATGTTCCCTCGTCTCAAGGAGCGCCAGCACATCGAAGCGGGCCTGATGTCTGGCGGTGAGCAGCAGATGCTCACGCTGTGTCGCACGCTGATGGGGGATCCGGACCTCATCATGATTGACGAACCCACGGAAGGCTTGGCGCCAAAAATCGTCGAGCAGGTCGGCGCCTTTCTCACCACGCTCAAGAGCAAGGGCATTTCGGTGCTGCTGATTGAACAAAAGCTCACCATTGCGATGACTGTGTCGGACCGCGCCTTGGTGATGGGGCACGGCAGCATCGTTTTCGACGGTACGCCCGACAGCCTGCGCGCCAACAACAGCGTGCGCAAGGAATGGCTGGAGGTCTGAGCGCGCGCTTTTGTCCCGGCTGAGACAAGCGCCGGTGGCAATGCTGCGCAGACCTGCTTACAATAAAAACGCACGATCGTTCTTTTTCTAATTTTTGCAGGAAACAACAACCATGAGCGCTCAATTTCAGGTCCACGGCGATGTCGCAGTGATCACATTGGCCAACCCGCCCGTCAACGGCCTGGGTTTGGCCACCCGACAGGGCATCGTCGACGGCCTGAACCGCGCCCAGCAGGATGCAGCCGTCAAGTCCATCGTGATTACCGGTGCGGGCGGCGCCTTCTCCGGCGGTGCGGACATCAAAGAGTTTGGTAGCGACAAGTCCATGCAGGAACCCAACCTGCTCTCAGTGATTGCCGCAATCGAGGCTTCGTCCAAGCCGGTGGTTGCTGCCATCCATTCGGTGTGCATGGGCGGTGGCTTGGAGCTTGCCCTGGGCTGCCACTATCGGCTGGCCGCCCCTGGATGCAGCGTGGCCTTGCCCGAAGTGAAGCTTGGTCTGCTGCCCGGTGCGGGCGGTACGCAGCGCCTGCCGCGTGTCGTCGGCGTCGAGGCTGCGCTCAACATGATCGTCAGCGGCGAGACCGTCAAGAGCGAACTCATTGGTTTCATTCCTGGCCAGAAGCTGTTCGACAAGATGGCCGCCTCTGCCGAAGCCTTGCCCGAAGAAGCCCTGGCCTTTGCCCGCTCGGTGGCCGACACGCGTCCGCTGCCGCTGGTACGCAATTTGCCCTGCAAGCACCCTCAGGGCGACGCCTACTTCCAGTTCGCGCGCAACATGGTCAAGGGCATGTCCAAGAACTACCCGGCGCCCGCCAAGTGCGTGGACGCGGTCGAAGCGGCTACCAAAGGCAAATTTGTCGACGGCATGTTGGTCGAGCGCGAGCTGTTCATCAACCTGATGTGGACGCCCGAGTCGCGCGCGCTGCGCCATCTGTTCATGGCCGAGCGTGCGGCCAGCAAGATCCCTGACGTGCCTTCGGATACGCCCAAGCGCGACGTCAAGAGCGTGGGCGTGATCGGCGCCGGCACCATGGGCGGCGGCATTGCGATGAACTTCCTCAACGCCGGCATTCCGGTCAAGATGCTGGAGATGAAGCAGGAAGCACTTGACCGTGGCCTGGCCACCATCAAGAAGAATTACGAAGCCCAGGTCAAAAAAGGCAAGCTCAAGCAGGACAAGTACGAGCAGCGCATGGCCCTGCTCTCCACCACGCTCGACTACGCCGACCTGAAGGATGCCGACCTGGTCATTGAAGCCGTGTTCGAGGAAATCGGCGTCAAGGAAGCCGTGTTCAAGCAGCTCGACGCCGTGTGCAAGCAGGGCGCCATCCTGGCCTCCAACACTTCCACACTGGATGTGGACAAGATTGCTGCCTTCACCAAGCGCCCGCAGGACGTGGTGGGCATGCACTTCTTCAGCCCCGCCAACGTGATGCGCCTGCTGGAAGTGGTGCGCGGCAAACACACCGCCAAGGACGTGCTCGCCACGGTGATGGCGCTGGCCAAGAAGATCAAGAAGACGGCGGTGGTCTCCGGCGTCTGCGACGGCTTCATCGGCAACCGCATGATCGAGCGCTACAGCCAGCAGGCCGGCTTTTTGCTCGACGAAGGCGCAACGCCCCAGCAGGTGGACAAGGCGCTGGAGAAATTCGGCATGGCCATGGGGCCGTTCCGCATGGGCGACCTGGCCGGCAACGACATTGGCTGGGCGATCCGCAAGCGCCGTGCGCTGGAAACCCCCGACATGAAGTACAGCCGCTCCGCCGACAAGCTGTGCGAGCTGGGCCGCTACGGCCAGAAGACCGGCGCCGGCTGGTACGACTACCAGGCCGGCAAGCGCGACGCCATTCCGAGCGAGCTGGTCAACAAGATGATTGAAGACCACCGCAAGGAGCTCGGCGTCACGCCGCGCAAGATTTCTGACGAAGAAATCGTCCAGCGTCTGGTGTACGCCCTGGTCAACGAAGGCGCGCATATCCTCGAAGACGGTATCGCCAGCAAGTCCGGTGACATCGACATGGTCTACCTCACCGGCTACGGCTTCCCGATCTACCGCGGCGGCCCCATGCACTACGCGGGCGAGCAGGGTCTGTTCAACCTGGTGCAGGCCATGAACCGCTTTGCGCAGAACCCCAGGGACGACCAGGCGTTCTGGACGCCCGCGCCCTTGCTCGCCAAACTGGCGGCCGAAGGCAAGAGCTTCAGCTGATCGGCCGGCACCGCCGTGATCAAGAAAATCTTCCTGGGCCTGCTGGCGCTGATCGTGGTGCTGGTGGCGGCTGTGACCGTCAATACGCTGCGCAAGGGTTCGCGCCAGCTTGATGTGCCGTCGCTGGCCGTGCTGCCGGTGGACGAGCAGGGTGCGGCCAAGCGCCTTGGCGAGGCGGTGCGCTTGCGCACCATCTCGTCGCGCGACGACCCGCAGCTCAATGCCGACCAGTTCCAGCAGTTCCATGCCTTGCTGGAGCAGCGCTTTCCCAAAACCCACGCCGCGCTCAAGCGCGAAGTGGTTAATGGCCTGAGCCTGCTCTACACCTGGCAGGGCAGCAAGCCAGAGCTCAAACCGATATTGCTGTTGGCGCACCAGGACGTAGTGCCCATCGCGCCCGGCACCGAGGGCGACTGGACCGAACCACCCTTCAGCGGGGCGGTCAAGGATGGCTTCATCTGGGGCCGTGGCTCGTGGGACGACAAGGGCAACCTCATGTCCCAGCTCGAAGCGGTCGAGATGCTGGTCGCCAGCGGCTACCAACCCGAGCGCACCGTGTACCTGGCCTATGGCGCAGACGAAGAGGTGAGCGGCCTGCGCGGCGCGACCGAGATAGCGGCGTTGCTCAAGCAGCGCGGCGTGCACCCGGATTTCGTCATTGACGAAGGCCTGCTGATTCTCGACGGCATCCTGCCCGGCTTGGCCAAACCTGCTGCGCTGATTGGCGTGGCAGAAAAAGGCTATTTGTCGGTCGAGCTGTCGGTGTCTGCCACGCCGGGGCATTCGTCCATGCCACCCAAGCACGGCACCAGCGCCATTGCCATGATGAGCACGGCCTTGAAGCAGCTCGAAGACAAGCAACTGCCGGCCGGCATTCGCGGCGTCGGCGGTGAAATGTTCGACACCATCGCCCCGGAAATGAGCGGCTTCTCGCGCGTCGCACTCTCGAACCTGTGGCTGTTTGGCCCTGTCGTGCAAAAGCAGCTTGAAGGCGCAGCCAGCACCAACGCCATGCTGCGCACCACCACGGCGCTGACCATCGTGAATGCAGGCAACAAGGAAAACGTGTTGCCCGGCCGCGCCGACGCCACGGTGAACTTCCGCATCTTGCCCGGTGACACGCAGGGACAGGTGCTGGAGCACGTGAAGTCTGAGCTGGCGCAGGCCGTGGGTGAGGGCAAGGTCAAGGTCACCGCGCTGCCCGGCGCGCAGGAGGCATCGAAGGTGGCACCGACCGCCTCCAATCAGTACCACCTGTTGAACAAGACGATCCGCGAAGTCTTCCCCGGCACGCTGGTGGCGCCGGGTTTGATGGTGGCGGCCACGGATTCCGTTCATTACAGCGAGCTGAGCGACCACATCTTCAAGTTCTCGCCGGTGCGCGCGAACGCCGAAGACCTCAAGCGTTTTCACGGCACCAACGAGCGCCTGTCCACCAGCAACTACGCGGAAGCCATCCGCTTCTACTACCGACTGTTGAGCGAGGGTGCCAAGGCACCCGCGCCCTGAATGAGCACAACCTTTAAGGATTCCCCATGACATCCGCCGTAATCGTTTCCACCGCCCGCACCCCCCTGACCAAGTCCTGGAAGGGTGCTTTCAACATGACCCACGGCGCCACCATGGGCGGCCACGTGGTCGAGCATGCCATCCAGCGCGCCGGCATTGACGCCGGTGAGGTGGATGACGTCATCATGGGATGCGGCACGCCCGAAGGCG
>JAGNYI010000016.1 GCA_017985015.1 Giesbergeria sp.
GCAGAGCGATCATCATGGCTTGACACTCCCGGTAGGTTCAAGCGACTCTATCAACTCCCGCAGAACAGTCCTGGCTATGAACAACGGGTAGCGCTTAGAGTCTATGCAATCGTCCGGGATGCGACACTTAGGGAAGGGGCTGAGGGCCGCGGCTCCAAGCCTGCCTGCGCAAGCTTGGACGCCTCGAAGAGCTGCCGCCTCCGGCGGCCAGCACCGAGCGGCGCAGCCGCGCAGGGGGATGATCCCTAATGCGCCAGGATCTTGTTCAGAAAATCCTTGGTGCGCGGCTGGCGGGCTTCGAGGTTGTTGAAGAACTCCTCGCGCGAGCAGTCCTCAAGAATCTTTCCACCCACGTCCATAAAGATCACGCGGTGCGCCACCTTGCGGGCAAAGCCCATTTCGTGGGTGACGCACATCATGGTCATGCCCTCGTTGGCCAAACCCACCATCACGTCGAGCACCTCACCCACCATTTCGGGGTCGAGCGCGGAGGTGGGCTCGTCGAACAGCATGACGATGGGGTCCATGGACAGCGCACGGGCAATGGCCACGCGCTGCTGCTGACCCCCCGAGAGCTGACCGGGAAACTTGTCCTTGTGGGCGGTCAGGCCCACCCGTTCGAGCATCTTCAGGCCACGTTTTTTGGCGTCGTCGGTACTGCGGCCCAGCACCTTGATCTGTGCAATGGTCAGGTTTTCCGTCACCGAGAGGTGCGGGAACAGCTCGAAATGCTGGAACACCATGCCCACGCGGCTGCGCAGCTTGGGCAGGTTGGTCTTGGGGTCGTGCACCGGCACGCCATCGACCCAGATCTCACCCTTCTGGAAGGGTTCGAGCGCGTTGATGGTCTTGATCAGTGTGGACTTGCCCGAGCCCGAAGGGCCGCAGACGACGACCACTTCGCCCTTCTGGATGGTGGTGGAGCAATCGGTCAGCACCTGGAAGCTGCCGTACCACTTGGAGACGTTCTTGAGTTCAATCATGCAATTTCCTTAACGCACGATGGCAATCTTGCGGTGCAGGCGTTTCACAGCCCAGGACAGCGCAAAGCACATCACAAAGTACACGACGGCGGCTGCCAGATAGGCCTCGATAGGCCGGCCGTAGTTCTTGCCCGCAATCTCAAAGCCCTTGAGCATGTCGTAGGCGCCGATGGCATAAACCAGCGAAGTGTCCTGAAACAGGATGATGGTCTGCGTGAGCAGCACCGGCAGCATGTTCCGAAACGCCTGCGGCAAGATCACGAGCTTCATGTTCTGCCCATAGGTCATGCCCATGGCCATGCCGGCAAACACCTGGCCGCGCGAGATCGACTGAATGCCCGCACGCATGATTTCGCTGAAGTACGCCGCCTCGAAAGCGATGAAGGTCACCACCGCCGAGGTTTCTGCGCCAATCGGCCGGCCGATGATGGCAGGCATGAGCAGAAAGAACCACAGAATCACCATGACCAGCGGAATGCTGCGCATGCCGTTGACATAAATCGTGGCAGGAACCACGAGCCATTTTCGGCCCGAGAGCCGCATCAGCGCCAGCACGGTGCCAAAAATCACACCGCCAATGGTGGCCACCACAGTCAGCATCACACTGAAGTACAGGCCCTTGAGCACAAAGTTGCTCAGCAGGTCCCAGTTGTAGAACGAGAAATCGAGTGCAAGCTTCATCTCAGTGCCCCCCGGCGCTGCTGGCCGCGATGAAGCCCGGCACGCGCGAGCGCTTCTCGATGAAGGCCATGACGCGGTTGATGGCAAACGCCGACACAACGTAGAGCGCCGTCACAGCCAGGTAGATCTCCACGCCGCGCGAGGTCTCCTCCTGCGCCTGCATGGCGAACATGGTCAACTCGGCCACCGACACCGCAAAGGCCACCGACGAGTTTTTGAAGATATTCATGGTCTCGCTGGTGAGCGGCGGAATGATGATGCGCAGCCCCATGGGCAGCAGCACGTAGCGGTAGGTCTGGAACGTGGTGAAGCCCACTGCCATGCCTGCATAGCGCTGGCCGCGCGGGAGCGACTCCAGCCCCGAGCGCACCTGCTCGGCAATGCGGGCCGACGTGAACAGTCCGAGCGCAAAAATCACCAGCACGAATCCTGGCACGCGCTGCAGTGACGGGAAGAACGACGGCAGCACGTGGTACCAGAGGAACAGTTGCACCAGCAGCGGAATATTTCGAAACAGCTCCACCCAGGCGTTGCCCAGGCGCACCACCCAGGGCCGCCCCTGCAGCGTGCGCAACGTGCCGATGAGGCCGCCGAGCACCAGCGCCAGCGCCAGCGAGAGCAGCGACACCGACACCGTCCAGCCCCAGGCCGACAGCAGCCAATCAAGGTAGGTGATGTCGCCGCCCTTGCCGAAGCACCCGGCCACGGTGGTCTGATCCAGCGTGTCCGTGCAGAACACCTGCCAATCCCAGCTCATAGGATTCCTTTCAGTTCACGGTCGTACCGCACCACGAAAAAGCCCCCTCGAACCGACGGCTCAAAGGGGGCCTGGAAATGCTACCCGCCTTACTTCTTGGCGTAGTCTTCCATGGGCTTGTCGTTCGGATGCGCCCAAGCGTTCTTGGTGGCCTCCGACATCGGCAGGCCAATCTTGGTGTTGGTCGGCGGCACGGGCTGCATGAACCACTTGTCGTAGAGCTTGGCCAGCGAACCGTCAGCAATCTGGCGCTTGATGGAATCGTCCACCGCCTTCTTGAAGGCCGGGTCGTCCTTGCGCAGCATGCAGGCGATGGGTTCCACCGACAGCACTTCGCCAACGATCTTGTAATCGGCGGGGTTCTTGGCCTTGGAGATATTGGCGGCCAGAATGGAGCCGTCCATCACGAAGGCGTCGGCGCGGCCGGTTTCCACCATCAGGAAGCTGTCGGCATGGTCCTTGCCATAGACTTCCTTGAAGTCCAGGTTGCCGGCGCGCTCGTTCTTGCGCAGGGTCTGCACAGAGGTAGTGCCGGTGGTGGTGGCTACCGTGCGACCCTTCAGATCCGTGATGGAGTTGATGCCGGAATTGGCCTTGACCGCCATGCGCACCTCTTCCACATAGGTGGTCACGGCAAAAGCCACGTCTTTTTGGCGCGCGGCATTGTTGGTGGTGGAACCACATTCAAGGTCCACCGTGCCGTTGGTCACCAGCGGAATGCGGTTTTGCGAGGTGACGGGCTGGTACTTGACGTCCAACTTGGCCAGGCCCAACTGCTTCTGGATGTCGTCCAGAACGCGCTCGCCCATTTCGGTGTGAAAACCGACGTACTTGCCGTTGCCCAACGTGTACGAGAGGCCCGACGATTCGCGCACGCCCAGCGTGACGCTGCCCGAGCCTTTGATTTTCGCCAGCGTGTCGTTGGCCTGCGCCATGGCGCTACCGGCAGCCAGGGCTACGATAGCCGCAGCCAATAGATGTTTTTTCATGCTTTGTCTCCTTTGGTGTATGCCGAAAACGGCGGATTCTACGGCGCTCGGCCCATGCGTCGCCGACGCTGGGCTGTTGAAATTCAGAACGGAACCTTGTCGGTCGGGTATTTCCAGAAATCGCGCATCAAATAGTTCACTGGCAAGTTGAGCGAGCGGTTCTGCGGCGGGATGGGCTGCATGAACCATTTGTCGTACATGGTATAGATTTCGCGAGTGGTAATGAGGCGGCGCATTTCATCGTCCACCAGTTTCTTGAACGCTGCATCGCCCGGCGGCAGCATGATGGCCAGCGGCTCGGTGGTGACGAAGCGACCCACCACTTTAAGCGCCTTGGGGTCTGGCCGCCCCGCAGCCAGGCCGTAGAGCAGCACGTCGTCCATCACAAAGGCGTCGGCTTCGCCCTTCTCGACCATTTCCACCGCCCGGGCATGGTCGGGCGCTTCGACGATGTTCAGTCCCATCAGCCGCTCACGGTTGGCCTGCACCACCGCGAGCAGCGGGGTGGTTCCCTTGGTGGAAACCAGCTTCTTGCCGGCGAGATCCTCGATGCGCGTGACCGAACTGTCAGCCCGCACCAGCAGGCGCGCGCCGGTGATGAAGTGCGGAATGGTGAAAGCCACTTTTTGGCGCCGTTCGGCATTGTTGGTGGTTGAACCACACTCCATATCCGCCTTGCCCTCGGCAATGACGCTGACGCGATTGGCCGGGGTGACCTGCAGAAACGTCACGCCCATGTCCTTTTTGCCTGTCTGGCGACGTACCGTCTCTGCCAGATGCAGGCACATATCCATGGCGTAGCCTATGGGCTGCCCCGTTTTTTCATTGACGTACGAAAACGGCACCGACGACTCGCGGTGCGCAATCACCAGTTTCCCACCCGCCATGACACGGTCCAGCACGCCGGGCGCAGCGAGGCACGACATGCTTGCTGCAGTGCCCACTGCCAACCAGACCAAGCGAGAAAGTAGCTTCATGATGTTCGGCTTGCGCAAGCCAACCGGGCTTCAGTAACAAAGGGTGCGACTGTACGGGCACGGTCTGCGGGCATCCAATGCAAATTCCGTGCAGGAACATGCAAAACAATCATGGCCGGGGGACTGGCTCATTCTGCTCACACAGAAAATCCCACAGCGCGTCGCGTTTGCTGCGCCCACCCTCGCGCGCGCCAGGGCGTTCGCGACAAATGCGAACGTCCATGGTCATTTTCAGCCCCGGCAACTCGGGCGGCGCGGCGCTGACCAGCCGGCGCGCACGCAAGTCCTTTTTTGCGGCACTCAGAGGCAGGAAGGCGATGCCGTGGCCCTCAAGCGCCATCGCCTTGAGGCCTTCGGCCATGTCGGTTTCGTAGACCCGATCGAGGTGCAGCGGGAGGGGTGATTCCTTCAAAATCAACTCGGTAAGTCGCCCGAGATACGCCCCCGGGGCGTAGGCCAGATAAGGAAGCGGACTCGCCGCACTGCCGGGCAGACAGTACAGGGGGCGTCCATCGGCGCCTGGCCGAACATAGGGCGCAAGCACCTCCTGGCCGAGGCTCAGCATTTCGTAACGGTTGGCATCGAGCTGAAATGGCTGGGAGGCATGGTGGTAGGTCACCAGCAGATCGCAACTGCCTTCGACCAGCCGCATCACCGCATCGTGGACGTTCAGTGCAATCAGACGGCTCTTGAAAGGTCCGAAACGCTCGCGCATGCGCGAGACCCATTCAGGGAAAAAGGTGAAGGCCAGCGTATGCGGCACCGCGAACTCGATCATGTCCTGGCTGGAAGTGCCGTGCGCGCGCAGCACGGCGCGGGTGCTGTGCAGCGCCTGCAGCATCTCGAGGGACTGCTCGTACAGCGTGCGGCCTGCGGGCGTCAGGCGCGTCGGGTACGAGCTGCGATCGACCAGATCGGTCCCGGCCCAGGCCTCCAGGGCCTGGATGCGGCGCGAAAACGCCGGCTGCGTCACATGGCGCAACTGGGCCGAACGGCTGAAGCTGCGCGTCTCGGCCAGACTTACGAAATCTTCAAGCCACTTGGTTTCCATCGGTCGATTATCCGCTGTGCCCGGCGCGCCATGCGCGCCAGCCGCAGTGCAGTTGCGATGCCCGCATAATGTTTGGCCTCTGCGCCACGCGGTCCGGACCCTGCCATTTCTTCCCCCTCGCCTTCGTTTTTCGTATGCCCCCTCCCGAACCGCCCCCGCTGCCGGCTGCTGCTGCCGACCAGGAACCGCGCTCGCTCGCGCTGGAAGACTGGCTCACTGTGCTGATCATGGCGCTGCTGGCCCTCATCACCTTCGCCAACGTGCTGGTGCGCTATTTCACCGACTCCTCGTTCGCCTGGACCGAGGAGATCTCGGTCTTCCTGATGATCGTGCTGGCCATGGTGGCCGGCTCGGCCGCCGTGGCGCGCGACCGCCACATCCGCATTGAATTCTTCGCCGAGGGCGGCTCGATGGCGCGGCGCAAGCGCCTGGCGCAGCTCGGCGCGCTGCTCGTCGCCCTGCTGTTTTCGACCATCGCCGTGCTCAGCGTGCGCGTGGTCTGGGACGACTACCGCTTTGGCGAGACCTCGCCGGGCATCGGCGTGCCGCAGTGGTGGTATTCGATCTGGCTGCCGGTGTTCTCGCTGCTCATCACCTGGCGCGCCATCGGCCTGTTCCGGCGCCGCAGCCAGGTGCCGCCGGACGTGGAGTTCCCGCAGCCGGCCAGCCCCGCCGGCCAGGGCGAGCAGCAGCCATGATCGCCACGCTGCTGTTTGTGGCCTTTCTGGGCCTGATGTTCCTGGGCGTGCCGATTGGCGCCGCCCTGGGCCTGGCCGGCGCCACCGCCATCGCCCTGGCCAATGCCGACAGCCAGTGGTTCGGCCTGCTCGCCGTGCCGCAGAACTTCTATGCCGGCCTGGGCAAGTACCCGCTGCTGGCCATCCCGATGTTCGTGCTGGTGGGCTCGATCTTCGACCGCTCGGGCGTCGCCCTGCGCCTGGTGAACTTCGCCGTGGCGATCGTCGGGCGCGGCCCGGGCATGCTGCCGCTCGTCGCCATTGCCGTGGCCATGTTCCTGGGCGGCATCTCGGGCTCGGGGCCGGCCAACGCCGCCGCCGTGGGCGGCGTGATGATTGCCGCCATGAACCGCGCCGGCTACCCCGGCAGCTTCTCGGCCAGCGTGGTGGGCGCCGCGGCGGCCACCGACATCCTGATTCCGCCCTCGGTGGCGTTCATCATCTATTCGGTGCTGGTCCCGGGCGCCTCGGTGCCGGCGCTGTTCGCCGCCGGCATGGTGCCCGGCATCCTGGCCGGCGTGGCGCTGATCGTGCCCGCCGTATGGATGGCGCGGCGGCACAAGATGGGCCAGCTGGAAGCGACCATGCCGCGCCCGCCGTTCTGGAAGAGCCTGCGCGAAGCCCTGTGGGGCCTGGCCGCGCCGGTGCTGATCCTGGGCGGCATGCGCGCGGGCTGGTTCACGCCGACCGAGGCCGCCGTGGTGGCCGTGTTCTACGGGCTGTTCGTCGGCATGGTGGTGCACCGCACCATGACCGTGCGCGACCTGTTCCCCATGCTGCGCGAATCGGGCGAGCTGTCGGCGGTGATCCTGCTCGTGGTGTCCTTGGCCGGCATCTTCGCCTTCTCGCTCTCGACCCTGGGCGTGATTGACCCGGTGGCGGCCGCCATCGTGAACTCTGGCCTGGGCGAATACGGCGTGTTGTCGCTGCTCATCCTGCTGCTCGTCACCGTCGGCATGTTCCTCGACGGCATCTCCATCTTTCTGATCTTCGTGCCGCTCCTGCTGCCCATCATGAACCACTACCACTGGGACCCGGTATGGTTCGGCGTGATCCTCACGCTCAAGGTGGCGCTGGGCCAGTTCACGCCGCCGTTGGCCGTGAACCTGATGGTCTCGTGCCGCATCGCCGGCGTGCGCATGGAGTCCACCGTGCGCTGGGTGGGCCCCATGCTGCTGGCCATGTTCCTGGTGATGGTGCTGGTGATCGCCTTCCCGCAGCTGGCCCTGTGGCTGCCGGCCAAGCTCGGATATTGATAAAAACAGGCTCTAGCGCTTGCTGCGTAATCATAAATAGCTACTTTTTTCATAGCAAGGAGAACCCATGAAACTGCGTACCTTCCTCACCACCGCCGTGGCCGCCGCCGCGGCCCTGGCGTTCACCGCGCCCGCCGCCCTGGCGCAGACCGCCTACAAGAGCGAATACCGCATGTCGCTCGTGCTCGGCCCGGCTTTCCCCTGGGGCAAGGGCGGCGAGCTGTGGGCCAACAAGGTGCGCGAGCGCACGCAGGGCCGCATCAACATCAAGCTCTACCCCGGCGTCTCGCTGATCCAGGGCGACCAGACGCGCGAATTCTCCGCGCTGCGCCAGGGCGTGATCGACATGGCCATTGGCTCGACCATCAACTGGTCGCCTCAGGTCAAGCAGCTCAACCTGTTCTCGCTGCCCTTCCTGATGCCCGACTACGCCGCCATCGACGCGCTGACCCAGGGCGAAGTCGGCAAGAGCCTGTTCCAGACGCTGGACAAGGCCGGCGTGGTGCCGCTCGCCTGGGGCGAGAACGGCTACCGCGAAATCTCGAACTCCAAGCACGCCATCAAGACCCCGGCCGACCTCAAGGGCATGAAGATTCGCGTGGTCGGCTCGCCCCTGTTCCTCGACACCTTCACCGCCCTGGGCGCCAACCCGACGCAAATGAGCTGGTCCGACGCCCAGCCCGCCATGGCCAGCGGCGCCGTGGACGGCCAGGAGAACCCGCTGTCCATCTTCACGGCCGCCAAGCTGCACACCGTCTCGCAAAAGTACCTGACGCTTTGGGGCTACATCGCCGACCCGCTGGTCTTCGTGGTGAACAAGGACATCTGGAATTCCTGGACGCCTGCGGACCGCGAAATCGTCAAGCAGGCCGCCATCGAAGCCGGCAAGGAGCAAATCGCACTGGCTCGCAAGGGGGTGATTGAGGCCGACAAGCCCTTGCTCAAGCAGATTGAGGGCCTTGGCGTCACCGTGACGCAACTCACCCCCGCCGAGCGCGACGCATTCGTACAGGCTACCCGCCCGGTGTACAACAAGTGGAAGGGCCAAGTGGGAGCCGACCTGGTGAACCTGGCCGAAAAAGCCATCGTGCAGCGCAAGCAATAGGCGCGGCACCCTCGGCATACCAGCGAGGAAGCCTTCCTCGCTCGCCTTGTCAGGCCCCGCTCTGCGGGGCTTTTTCGTGAAGTGACGGTCGCCAGGCGGATCGCCGCCTGCACTAGAGCGACAAACTGCTTGCAGCCCTTCTGACACTATTTGCTGACACGGCCAAAGACCCACTTTATCAATCCGACACATTGGCTTGTCACAATTCGTGCGCACTTCCGAACGGCTTCTTTCATGCATCTTCAGCCTCACGATTCCAGTCGCCCTCTTGCGGCGTGCGCGCCCCAAGCCGCCTACCCTCAATGGCGCGTCCACCTGTACTTGCGCTCATCGGCGCTTTTGTTTGCCTTGCTGATCAGCGGCCTGCTCGTCGCCGGTTGTTCCGACAAGACGCCCGCCGCGGGGAAGGCCCCCGTCAGCGCAGCCAGAGAACCCACCAAGGTCGGCGTGATCACTTTGCAGGCGCAAGCGCAGACCCTGACCAGTGCGTTGCCGGGCCGCACCAGCGCATTCATGAGCGCCGACATCCGGCCACAAATCAACGGAATCGTGCAAAAGCGCTTGTTCACTGAGGGCGCCACCGTGAAAGCGGGGCAGGCGCTGTACCAGATCGATGCGGCGCCTTACCAGGCTACAGAAGCGGCGGCGAGAGCCGCGCTGGCCAAGGCACAGGCCCAGGCACGCACTGCCGAGGTCAATTCCAAACGCAATGCCGAATTGGTGCGCATCGATGCCATCAGCCGCCAGGCCTACGACGAAAGCTTGGCCACGGCGCAGCAGACTGCATCCGACGTCGCCATGGCACAGGCGGCGCTGGCGACCGCGCGCATCAACCTCGGCTACACGCGCATCGTGGCACCCATCTCCGGGCGCACGGCGCTTTCGAATGTCAACGCCGGCGGCTTGGTGACGGCCAACCAGACAGGCGTGCTCACCACGATTTCGCAGCTGGACCCCATGTACATCGACGTGACGCAGTCGAGCAGCGAGTTGCTTCAGCTCAAGCGCGACTTGGCTGCGGGCCGCTTTGAAAAGCTGGGGGAAGGCGCCGTGCGCATCACCATCTTGCTGGAAGACGGCAGCAAGTATGCCCACTCGGGGCGGCTGCAGTTTGCGGGTGTTACGGTGAACCCGAGCACTGGCGCCGTCACGTTGCGCGCGGTGGTGCCCAACCCTGACGGTGTGTTGATGCCCGGAATGTATGTGCAAACCCTGCTGCCGACCGGCGTGTCCAGTGAGGCCCTACTGGTGCCACAGCAGGCCGTTACCCGTGATATCGCCGGCAAGGCCAATGTGCTGGTGGTAGGTCCTGACAACAAGGTGGCGCGCCGCGCGATCGAAATTGACCGCGCGGTGGGCAGCCGGTGGCTGGTCAGCAGCGGACTGGCCGCCGGCGACACGGTCGTGGTCGATGGGTTCCAGCGCATCAAGCCGGGCGATACCGTGGCCCCGCAACCGGTGCAGCTACCAGGCGGAGGGACGCGAGCGCCTGCGGCACCGGCCATGGCTCCAGGCGCTGCTGCGGTGCCTGCCCCCTCGGCCAGCAATCCCGCCCGCTGAGCAGACCCGCACCATGGCACCCTTTTTCATCAACCGGCCCATCTTCGCGTGGGTGCTGGCCATTGTCATCATGCTCGCCGGTGGCTTGTCCATCTTCACGCTGCCGCTGGAGCAATACCCCGACATCGCGCCACCCAACGTGACGATTGGCACCACGTACACCGGTGCCTCGGCCGAGACGGTGGAAAACTCGGTCACACAGGTGATCGAGCAGCAACTCAAGGGCATCGACAACCTGCTCTACATGGGCTCGACCAGCGACGCTTCAGGCCAGTCGCGCACCACGCTGACGTTCAGCCCGGGAACCAACATCGACGTAGCGCAGGTGCAGGTGCAGAACAAACTGCAATCCGCCGTCAACCGCTTGCCCGAGGCAGTGAAGAGCCGCGGCGTGTTCGTCAACAAGGGCGGCAACGACTACCTGACCACCTACAGCTTTACCTCGCCCGACCCGAACGTGAGCCAGGTGGACGTGGGCGACTACCTCTCGACCAACCTGGTCGATGTGATCGGTCGGGTGGACGGTGTGGGCGATGTGCGGGTGTTCGGCACCGGCTATGCCATGCGCATCTGGATGAACCCGGCGCTGCTGGAGAAATTCGCGTTGATGCCGTCCGACATCATTGCGGCGCTGAACGCGCAGAACGCGCAAGTTTCGGCCGGCCAGCTCGGCGCCCTGCCCGCCGCGCCCGACCAGCAGCTCAATGCCACCATCACCGCGCGCACCAAGCTCAAGACGGTGGACGAATTCAAGAACATCCTGCTCAAGGTCGCACCCGACGGCTCCGCAGTGCTGATGAAAGACGTGGCCCGTGTAGAGCTGGGCGCCGACAACCTCTCCATCACCTCCCGCCTGAATGGCAAGCCCGGCGCCGGCATGGGCATCGTGCTGGCCGATGGCGCCAATGCCACCTCGGTGTCCGATGCGGTCAATGCCAAACTGGCCGAGCTCCAGCCTTTCTTCCCCAACGGATTGACATCGTTCATCAGCTCGGATTCGACACCGTTCGTGCGCGCCTCGATCAAGGAAGTCGTGGTGGCCCTGGGCGAAGCGATCTTGCTGGTGGTGCTGGTGATGTTTCTGTTCCTGCAGAACCTTCGCGCCACGCTCATTCCAGCCATTGCCGTGCCGGTGGTGCTGCTCGGCACCATGGGAGTGCTGTCGATTGCGGGGTATTCCATCAACACGCTGACCATGTTCGCGCTGGTGCTGGCCATCGGCCTCCTGGTGGACGACGCCATCGTGGTGGTGGAGAACGTCGAGCGGGTCATGTCCGAGGAAGGCCTGTCTCCGAAGGAGGCCACCCGCAAATCGATGGCAGAGATCACGCCGGCGCTGATCGGCATTGCACTCACGCTCTCCGCCGTGTTCATCCCCATGGCCTTCTTTGGTGGTTCCACTGGCGTCATTTACCGCCAGTTTTCCATCACCATCGTTTCGGCGATGGCGCTCTCGGTGTTCGTGGCATTGAGCCTCACACCCGCTCTGTGCGCCACTCTTCTCCAACCCGTGACAAAAGGTCATCACCCTGGGCACGGCGATGCGCCGCGGCGCGGGCTGTTCGGTATCTCGGACCGGTTTTTCCACTGGTTCAACGGCCAATTCGACCGCAATGCCAGCCGCTATCAAGGTGCGGTGCGTCACCTGCTGCGCAGCAGCAAACGCATGTTGCTGATTTTCCTGCTCATTTGCGGCGGGACGGCGTTCCTCTTCAGCAAACTGCCAACCTCTTTCCTGCCGGTGGAAGACCAAGGCTATATGCGCATCCAGATCAGCCTGCCGCCTGGCAGCACCGATGCGCGCCTGCAGTCGGTCATGAAGGAGGTGCAGGAGTATTTCGCCAAGCAGCCTGACGTCATCAGTTTCAACTCCATCACGGGGCTGAGCGGCGACCAGGCCTCGGCACGCGGCTTCCTGCGGCTCAAGGACTGGAGCGAGCGCAAGCGCCCTGACCAAACTGCGGAAGCGATTGCACGCAAGGCCACCAAAGATCTCACGGCATTGCGCGACGCGCGCATCTTCGTGACGCTTCCGCCTGCGGTTCGAGGGCTGGGATCGGATTCCGGCTTCAACTTCCAGCTCAAGGACCTCAGTGGCGTGGGGCACGACGCGCTGGTGCGCGCGCGTGACCAGGTCCTCGACCTGGCCAAGGGCAACCCATTGATCCGCACCTTGCGCAGCAACAATCTGGACGACAGCTCGCAGTTGGGCGTGGCCATTGACGACCGCAAGGCCGCCGCATTGGGCGTAAGCACCGCCAACATCAACGGCGTGCTCTCCAGCGCCATGGGCGGAACCTACGTGAACGACTTTCTGAACGACGGCCGCGTCAAGCGCGTGTACGTTCAAGGCGACGCGCCCTACCGCATGCTGCCGCAGGATATCGGCCAGTGGACGGTGCGCAACGACAAGGGTGAGATGGTGCCGTTCCGTGCGTTCTCGTCCACCAGCTGGACGTATGGCGCGCCGCAGCTGCAGCGCTATAACGGCAGTCCGAGTTACGAATTCGTCGGCGATGCGGCTGCGGGCGTGAGCTCGGGCACGGCCATGGACGCGGTGGAAGCCCTGCTCAAGCAGTTGCCAACGGGCATTGGCTACGAATGGACCGGCGCATCGCTGCAAGAACGCCTGTCCGGCGCACAGGCGCCGCTGCTGTACGCCGTGTCGGTGCTGTTCGTGTTCCTGTGTCTTGCTGCGCTGTACGAGAGCTGGACGGTACCGCTCGCCGTCATCCTGGCCGTGCCTCTGGGTGTGGTGGGGGCTCTGGTCTTCACCGGCCTGCGCGGTCTCTCCAACGACGTGTACTTCCAGGTGGGGCTGCTCACCACGGTGGGCCTGGCTTCCAAGAACGCCATCCTGATCGTCGAATTTGCGACGCAATTGCAGGAAGCCGGGCGCAGCGTCTACGACGCCACCGTGGAGGCCGTGCGATTGCGCCTGCGCCCCATCTTGATGACATCGATGGCATTCGGCTTCGGCGTATTGCCGCTCGCTTTGGGCAGCGGCGCCGGCGCTGGCGGGCGCCACGCCATTGGCACCGCAGTGCTGGGCGGCGTGATCTTCTCTACCTCCCTTGGAATCTTCTTTGTGCCGATCTTCTTTCTGGTGGTGCGCAGCTGGTTTGCCAGCCGCTCACGCCACGAAGACGATGCAGCCCCGCCGCCCAAAGCGCCTGCGTTGGAGGGCGCCGTATGAAGACCCCATTTTTTCTGGCTCAACTGGCGCAAGCTTCGCTGCCAACACGCAGAGCCCCTGGCGAGCGCGTGGCGCCGTGGTGGCTCACCGCGGCAATCGCCGCGTCGCTGGCCGGCTGCGTCAATTTGGCGCCGCTCACCGGTACGCCTGTCGCACCAGTGCCCGGCACTGTAGGCGCTGGCGCCACCGCTGCGCCCGCGCAGCCCACCGCGCACAGCCTGGAGCAAGCCGAGGCCCTGGCCTGGGTTCAGGCACCGCAATTGCGCCAAGTCATTGCGCTGGCACTGGCCAACAACCGCGACCTGCGCCTGGCACTCACCAACATCGAAAAGGCCCGCGCGCAGTACGGCGTTCAGCAGGCGGATCGACTCCCCACGGTTGCCGCCTCGGCCCAGGCCAACCGCACCCGGGCGGCGCAGGATCTGACCACCGCCGGGCGCGACCAAACCACCAGTCAGTTGGTTGCGCAGATCGGCTTTGTCAGCTACGAGCTCGACCTGTGGGGGCGGGTGCGCAACCTGAACGAAGCGGCGCTGCAGCAGTATTTTCTGACCACCGAGAACCAGCGCAATGTGCAAGTCACCCTGGTGGCCGATGTCGCCAATGCCTGGCTCGCGCTGGCAGCGGACCAGGCCCGGCTGGAACTGGCGCAAAGCACACTCGCATCCCGTCGCAAGGCCTTTGCCATTACGCAGCGCACATATGAGTTGGGCGCCACATCCGGCTTGGTATTGGCACAGAACCAGACCACGGTGGATTCGGCACGAGGCGACGTAGCGGTCTATTCGAGCCAGATCGACCGAGACCGCAATGCGCTCCAGTTGCTCGTGGGGGGTCCGGTCCCAAAAGCTCTGCTGCCTGGGCCGCTGGCGAGCAACACCCCCAGTGCGGCGGCCTTGGCAGAGCTGACAGCGCCATTGCCATCAAGCCGACTGCTGGCACGGCCTGACATCCAGGCGGCCGAATACGCATTGCGCGCGGCCACGGCCAATATCGGCGCGGCGCGTGCAGCGCTGTTTCCCACCATCAGCCTGACCGCATCGGCTGGCACGGCCAGCAACGAGCTCTCCAACCTGTTCGGCGCAGGCAATGGCACCTGGAGCTTCGTGCCACTGGTGCGCCTGCCGATCTTCGACGGCGGGCGCAACCGCGCCAATGTGCAGGTGGCCGAGGCCAATGAGCAGCTAGCGCTCGCGCAGTACGAAAAGACGGTGCAGACCGCGTTTCGTGAAACCGCCGATGCGCTTGCCGACCGGGCACGCTGGGCCGAGCGGCTTGAGGCCCAAGCGTCGCTCCTCGCGGCCACGCAAAAGGCGTTTGATCTGTCCGAGGCACGCTTCAAGGCCGGCGTGGACAACTACCTCTCGGTGCTGGACGCGCAGCGCAGCCTATACGCCGCGCAGCAAACCCAGATCACGCTGCAACTGGCAGAACAGGTCAACCGCATCACGCTGTACAAGGTGCTTGGCGGAAGTTGATCGCATTCTGATATTAAAAATATAGCTGAAAACGCTTACTGCATAAGCGCTAGAGGCCAATTTCTCTTAGATTTTTCCCTGAACCCAACCCACCAGTGCGCACCGAGTGCGATCCGCGCAGTCAGACGTTTGCGCCGTCCCCGCTTTGCTGCAGCGCCCACATCTGCGCATAACGTCCGCCCGCCGCCAGCAGCGCACTGTGGCTGCCGCGCTCGACGATCTGACCGGCGTCCATGACCAGGATTTCGTGCGCATCCACCACGGTGGAGAGGCGGTGCGCGATCACCAGCGTGGTCTTGCCACGCGCGACGCCGCGCAGCTCGGCCTGGATGGCGCGCTCGTTGGCCGAATCCAGTGCCGAGGTGGCTTCGTCAAACACCAGAATGGGCGGGTTCTTGAGCAGGGTGCGGGCAATCGCCACGCGCTGCTTCTCGCCGCCCGAGAGCTTGAGGCCGCGCTCGCCCACCATGGTCTCGTAGCCCTTGGGCGTACTGGCAATGAAGTCGTGGATGTGCGCCGCGCGTGCCGCCTGCTCGACCTCTTGCTGCGTGGCACCGGGCCGACCATAGGCAATGTTGTAGGCCACGGTGTCGTTGAACAGCACCGTGTCCTGCGGCACGATGCCCAGGGCTTTGCGCACACTCGCTTGGGTGACACTGCGCATCTCCTGCCCGCCAATCGTGATGCGGCCCTGCTGGATGTCGTAGAAGCGAAACAACAGCCGCGCCAGTGTGGATTTGCCCGCGCCAGACGGCCCGACCACCGCCACCGTCTTGCCTGCGGGAATCTCAAAGCTCACACCGCGCAGGATCGGGCGGTCGCTCTCGTACGCAAAGTGCACGTCTTCAAAGCGCACCGCCGGGCTGCTCGCAGAAGATAGGAGGAGTGGCTCGGCACCCGGCGCATCGGCCACCTCGCGCTCGCGGTCCATGAGCGTGAACATCTTGTCCAGGTCGGTCAGGTTCTGCTTGATTTCGCGGTAAATCACGCCAAAGAAGTTCAGCGGGATGTAGAGCTGGATCATGAAGGCGTTGACCATGACCAGGTCACCCAGCGTCATGTGCCCGGCGGCGACGCCCTGCGTCGCACGCCAGAGCATGGCGACCAGCGTGGTGGCGATGATGGCCTGCTGGCCGGCGTTGAGCATCGAGAGCGTGCTCTGGCTTTTGAGCCGCGCGCGGCGCAGGCCCTCCAGGCTTTCGTCGTAGCGCAGCGCCTCGAAGTCTTCGTTGTTGAAGTACTTCACCGTTTCGTAGTTGAGCAGCGAATCGACCGCCTTGGTGTGGGCGGCCGAATCGAGCAGGTTGGCCTCGCGCCGGAACTTGGTGCGCCACTCCGTCACCACGACGGTGTAACTGATGTAGAGCACCAGCGCGGCGAGTGTGATCCAGACAAACCACATATCGAAGCGGTTGCCCAGCACCGAGAGCACCAGCACCACCTCGACCAGGGTGGAGACGATGTTGAACAGCGCAAACGACACCAGCGACTCGATGCCGCGCACCCCGCGCTCAATGTCGCGCGTCATGCCGCCGGTCTGGCGCTCCAGGTGAAAACGCAGCGAGAGGCCGTGCAGATGCCGGAACGTCTCCAGCGCAATCGAGCGCGCCGCGCCCTGCGTGGCCTTGGCAAACACCAGCTCGCGCAGCTCGGTAAACATCGAGGTCATCAGCCGCAGCGCGCCATAGCCCAGCAGCAGCGCCACGGGCACCACGAGCAGCGCGGCCGCATCGCCGGGCGGGAGCTGCATCGCATCGACCAGGCGCTTGAGCACCAGCGGCACGCCCACATTGGCAAGCTTGGCGCCCAGCATGAAGACCAGCGCAGCCAGCACGCGCCACTTGTAGCGCCACAGATAAGGAACCAGGCGCCCAAGCGTCGCCCAATCAGAGCGGGTGCGGGACTGGCCTGTTGGAGCCGGAGGTGGGGAATCGCCGTGGTGGCGCATTGGGGGACAATTCGACGCGTTGAATCAACCCTGATTGTTGCCCATGAGCGAACTGCCTGCACCGCCCGCGCTACCCATCCTGCCCGCCCCCGCACCTCCCTGCGAGCACGAACTCGTGCTCAAGGTGATTCCCATGCCGGCGGACAGCAATGCCAACGGCGACATTTTCGGCGGCTGGGTCATGGCCCAGGTCGATCTGGCGGGTTCGGTGCTTCCCGCCCGCTACATCCGCGGCCGCATGGCCACCGTGGCCGTGAACGAGTTCATCTTCAAGCAGCCAGTGCGCGTGGGCGACATCTGCTCCTTCTTCGCCCACGTCACGCGTATTGGACGCACCTCGGTCACCGTGGAGGTCGAGGTCTATTCGGAACGTTTTGCAGGGCAGGGGCAGTATTTGAAGGTGACCGAGGCGCGGCTCACTTATGTGGCGATTGACGCGGAGGGGCGACCGCGGGCAGTGGTGGTTCCTGGGGGCGCACAGTAATAGGGCATATGCGAAGTGCCGCTCGCGGTTGACAGCTTGCCCAGCAGCGTGCGGTGTCCGTTGTCCGTTGTCCGTTGTCCGTTGTCCGTTGTCAGAGTGGCTTCGGTGTATGGCTGTCGATAGAGGGCATGAGAAGAACGACCTTTCCTTCGACTCGCCCTGGTTCGGCCAGTCGAACCCACCGAACTGTGCACACCTTTTTCAACCGCTCCCCGAGCCCCTGCGACGCCTTGCCGTGTCTGCGGCCTGCAGCTTGCACCCGCCGGCGCACGGTGCAGTCACTTGGCCTGCCATTCGTGCACCGTGACGACCGAAGACCCGCTGGTGTGCAACGGATCTCTGAATGCCACCGCTTCGGCCTCTTGCCGGTTCGCAACCTGGAGCACATAAGCGCCGCCTGATCGATCGGTAAAGGGACCTGCAAGTGCGATTTGGCCTTGCTTCCTCAGACGGTCCAAAAACGCGTAGTGGTCGTCAATGACGGCACTTTGAAATTGCGGTGTCCTGAAGGTGATCACCAGGTAGAGGGCCATTCCACATCCTTTTCCATTGCCTGAAGTCAGAAAGCGCGCCCTGCGGAGCCTGACGACCTTTCCGGACCGTCACTCGGAGCCGGACTGCTCGATCACCAGAATACGGGCCTCACCCTGCGGGTGCGCGACGTGCTCGCAACCCACGTCTGCGAAGAAGACATCCCCTGTCCGCAACTCGATGATCTCTTCCACACCCGCTTGACGAACATGCATCTGTACGCATCCGTCGAGTACCGCGAACACCTCCTGCCCGTCATTGACATGCCAGTGGTAGGGCTGGTCTGCCCAGTGCAGGCGAGCAGTGATGCCATTCATCTCGGCAATATCTTGCGCGCCCCAGGCCCGCTCGGCCCGGAAATCCTTTGCCCGGAAAACTCTCATGGGATGCATCCTTTGCTTGGAAAGCCCTTTGAAATTCTAGTGAAAGCGGTCTGCCAAGCGGATACCCGCCGACGGCTGAGTTCCAGTCCTGCCTTCGGTCGCCGCCCGGAGACCCGGATTCACCTCAACGCATGGCAACCGCCTGGCCGACACGAGAGGAGCCCCCGCCTTCCAGGCGTTCAATACCAGAGCACCCGCGACCAGGACAGCCCCAAGGATCTCATTGCCCTGCGGAGCCTGACCCATCCAGGCACGGACCACGATCACCGACAACGGCACAACGTTGAGGAACAGCATGCCGATCGGCGCACCTAGGCGGCGCACGCCCAGGTTGAAGGCCAGCGCGGCCGCGACGGTTGGCACGGCTGCAACGTAGAGCATCTGGGGGCCGACGTTCGCCAGCACCTGGGCCGAGGGAAAGGTGGCCAGACCCAAAGCCGTCGCCAGCAGCGTTGCAACGAGCAGCCAGGGAAGCGATGCCACAGCCGTCAAGGCCGTGTACTCCAACGGGTTGAGTTGCGGCAGCGTGGCTGCACCGCGGGTGTAGAGCACCCAGCCCAGCGTACCAGCCAATGTCAAGGCGTCGCCCAGCAAGGTGGCGCCAGTCAGGACGCCGTGCTGCCCGAACAGGTCCGCCACGGCGGCCACGCCCAACAACGCGACGGCCGCACCGAGCAAAGCACGGAACGAAGGTCGCTGCCCGTCCAGCGCCCACCTCAGACCGAGGGTGGTGAAGGGCATCGTCGCCATGATCACCGATCCGTGTGAGGGTGCCGACAGTCTGAGGCCATAGAAACAGAGCACGCTGAACACGCCGTAGCCGGCGACCCCATAGCGTGCGAGGCGACCGCGGTGCCGAAGAAGGTGTGCCCAGGGGGAGCGGCCGAAGCGGTGCACCAGCAACGCCAGCAGCAGCGTGGCCAGGGCGTAGCGCAGCAGGGTGAACCAGAGCGGGTCCAGTACGCCGACCAGGGGCTTGCCAACGAGGAACAAGCTGCCCCAGGCGGTGGTGGCAAAGAACAAACCAATGACGGCTTGCACAGCAAAAAACGGGTTCATGGCAATCTCTATCAATTCAAAGGGCCTTAGTCTGCGCAGCACGGGCTCACTGGTCCATTCGTTTCGACAGAGCGTGGCGTTTTGAAAATCCGCAAGCGCCATCACCTTGCAAGTCGGACAATCCCGTCATGGAGATCTACCAGCTCAAGACCTTCGTGGCAGTGGCCGCCGAGGGAAATCTCACCCGAGCAGCCGATCGCGTCTTCACCAGCCCGCCAGCCGTCAGCGCCCAGCTCAAGGCGCTGGAGGACGAGTTGGGTGTGCGCCTGTTCGACCGCAATTCGCGCGGCATGTCGCTGACATCCGCCGGCGAGCAACTTCTGCACGAAGCGCAGCGCACAATCGCCGCCGCACAGGCCATGCAAGCGGCTGCCGCCGGCATCCGCGGCCAGGCGCGTGGCGCGGTGCGCATGGGGTCGGTCAGCGACCCGGTATCGCTGCGGCTGGGCGAGGTCTTTGTCCGTCTGGCCCAGCGCCACCCCCAAGTCGCCCTGCACTTGCACCAGGGCGTTTCGGTGCGCACGATCCAGGCAGTGCGCCGCGGTGAGCTCGACTGCGCTTACGTGCTCAATGCGCATGAACAGCAAGAAGGGCTGGAGGTGGTCCGATTGCAGCCCAACGAAGTGGTTGCGGTGCTACCGGTGAATCAGGCGAAGGAGCGCGTCCCCGGGACGTTGGCAGAACTCGTGCGTCTGCCGTGGGTGACGACGCCTGCGGACTGTGGTCTGCGTTGGCACCTGGGGCAGCTCTTCGAAGCCGCCGGAGCCAGCCTGCCCACCGGGGCAATGGCCGATACCGAAGGGATGGTGCGCAGCATGGTGGCCAGCGGCATCGGCGCAGGACTCATGCGGCGAGACCAAGCCGAAGAGGCGCAGCGCCAGGGGCAAGGCGTTGTCTGGCAAGGCTGGACGGGCAAGACGTGGCTGTGCTGGATCAGTTCAGCGAGCGCTCTCAGGGTGCCTGCCGTTGCCGCCGTTCGCGAAGCCGTCATCGACAGCTGGGCCTGAGGTCAGCGCTGGCCAAGCACGATGCAGGCGCCCAAGCCCGCTTGGCCTACAAACGATGGGGATGGCGGACATCGGGTGCCTCTATGGGGCAATCCCCCCCGCCAGGCAGGCTCGACGCGGTCAATGCCGGGGCGGCGCCGAATCGCCAATGCGTGCGGCCCAGGCTGCCCAGCGCGGCGAGCAGCCAGCTGAGCATCGCCGCCAAGGGATTGAAGGGCACCAGGGCCAACGACGACAGAAATACGGCCGTCGGCCAGCCCACAATGAACAAGGCACGGCGCTGCATCACCCTGTCGAACGCCGGGTCGAACAGCCCCTGGCGCATCGCGACGATCATGGCGGCCAACAGCATCAGGCCCGTGCCGGCGACAACCGCCGCGTACAAAGCGACCGCCCAGGGGTCTTCGTCACCATATCGCGCAAGGGCGGCGGTCGGGAAGTTGAGCGACACCACCATCAGCATGAAGCCGATATTGGCCAGGTTAAAGCCGCGACTGGTGCGCTGCACGCGCCGCGTCAGCCGGTGGTGCGCAAGCCAGAAGCCGCCGATGACCACGAAGCTGAGCAAAAAGGCCAGCACGGTGGGCATTTGGTGCGCCAATGCGTCGCGCAGAGGGCCGTCGCGGTGCTCCGGCAGCTTGATCTCAAGCGCCAGCACGGTCAACGCGATCGAGACCACGCCGTCGCACAGCGCGTTGATGCGCTCGGGGCCTGGTTCGGCATCGATTGATTCAGTCGCCGTCGTGGGCCGTACGGATGGGTGTTGCATGGTGGGTGTCCTCCAGTCCTGGATGAGCGGATCGGCTCAAGCGCGCACAAAGATGCCGTGCAGTCCCAGCGGCATCACGCGGGGCAGCTCACCCTGCGCGATCGGACCATCGGCCAGGTGCTGCGCGTCAAACACCGAGAACAGCATGTGCTGGCGCCGCAGGTCAAGTGCGGTACCTATTAGCCACCCCTCGCCCTCACGCCCTCCGGCGCCAGGCTGCGGGACAAAGACATGCTCCTCGACCATCACGTCGGCGCCGTAGCGATAGACCTCACGGGCACCGGACGTCACGTCCAGCCGCATCACACCGTCGAATCCCGGCCGCTCGCCAGCGTCCAGCCTGGCTGCTGCGAAAACCTGGGTATAGCGTCGCCCAACGACGCGCGGGTCGACACGCGGGAACTCGCCCACCATCGGCAGCAGGCTCTGCCGTGCACGTCCCGTCTGCAGGTCGAGCTCAACCAGCCCCACCGATGGATGCTCATGCGGCTCGTAGCTGCCACGCATCAGTTCCTTGAGTGCAGTCGTTGCGTTCCATGCACTGGCCGACCGGATGTAGTCCAGCCGGATCACGCCACGGTCCTCGCAGGCGTTGCCGATGTGGAAAACAAAACCCGTGGGCAGCTCAAACCACTGCGGGGCCTCCAGGCGGTCCTTGTGCAGTACGAGCACGCGCATGCCCAGCTGCGGCTTCCAGACATGGCTGTCGAGGAAAGTCTCGCCGGCCTCGGAGCGGTCACGGTCGAAGACCAGCGGTGGCAACAGGAAAACCAAGTGCTGCTCGGTCACCGCGAAGTCGTGGACCATGGCGATGTCGGGGACCTTGATCGTTGTCGCACTTGCCAGTTCGCCAGAAGGCTTGACACGGTAGATTGACAGCAGCCCGAGCGAGCTGGTGATGCCGAAGTTCCACAGCGTGCCGTCGGGCTCGATCTTCGGGTGCGCCGAGAAGGGCATGCCCGCATAGTCGGGCGACCAGACCTTCGGTCCGCGGGTGGTCAGGGTCTGCGCATCGATCACGGTCGCCGATCCGCCTTCCCACAGCGCCATCAGCTCGCCGCCATGGTTCACAACGCTGGTGTTGGCGACGTTGATCGCGTCCGGCGCAGGGATGGGTTCGGCGCCCGGCGGGTTGGTGCCGAATACCGCCCGCACGGGTCGACCGGCTGCGCTGTCGGCGAGGAACTTCTCGGTACGCACGAACCGCCCCTGGTGCACGATGCCGCGCTCCGAAAGACTGTACTTCTGCACCATGCCATCGCCGTCGAAGAGATGGTGGTAGCGCTGGCCACCCAGCATGTGGCGCGCCGGGCCGTTTCGGTAGAAGGCACCGGTCAGTTCGGCCGGGATGCGGCCGCGCAATGTCAGCGGCATCGGCGCTACGTCCGCCTGCAGGCCGACGTATCCGAGGGTCCAGGCCTTGGACGCGCGACTCGCGGCAAACGCGGCGGCGTACTCGTCCGCCGCTGGGGCGGCGGCCCGGGCGCCGAACGAAGAAGCGCCAGCGACGGCGAACAAGGCTTGAATGAAATGGCGACGTTCCATGACAGGACTCCAGGCGGTTCAGCGCAGGTGGATGGTGATGGTCGTGTCGCCGTGCAGCTCGACGGCGGCATCCGCGAACGACGGCGCAGCCATGTGGCCACGCGCATCCCGGCTGAAGCCGTAGCGTTCCGTCGGGATGCCTGCGATATTGCTGTCGAGCTTGCCGTTGCCGTTCTCGTCGTGGAACAGCGACAGCGCGTACGTTCCGGGCTGCAGGTTGCGGTAGACCAGCACGGTCTTCGCATTGGTCGGCTGGCGCTCGCCTTGCAGCGAGTTCTTCAGCCACGAGGCAGCGTCGGCGTACAGCGCGCCGTCAACCGTGCCCTTGTCTGAGCGCGCGCCCAGCACTTCGACCGTGAGATCGTCGGCTTGCGCTGCAGCGCCTGCAACAGTCATGGCGGCGATGCAGACGACGCGGCCGAGGGAAGAGAAACGGATTGGGCTCATACTGGAAAAGTCCTTTGCGGTGGGTGAGATCGGTTCGCCGAAGGCAACGCGCCTTCGATGGAAGTCACTGTAAAAACCGGGTCGCTACCCCACAACCGCTGCGCGACGGAAGGTCGCTCTTTGGGTGCGAGTCGTCACGGTTTTCGACCGAATGGAAGTGTGCCGGCCCACAGACGCATTGCGAGAGCCCTGTCACGCAGCCCGGGCTGATCAATCCGCGTCCCCTGCGGCACCGGGCGTGGCCGCCGAAAATTGCACTGCCGGGGTGTCAACCTGGCCGTGCGGCGCCGCGACGTCCTACAGGGGGAATGACTGCGAGACGCCCACCAAGGTCAGCGCGAAAGCAGGCAGCAGACCCAGGTCGGCGTCAGGCGGCGGCTGCGGCTTCGGCGACGCGGCGCAGCAGGCCCGCCCACCAGAGCCCGGGTGGGAAGCGGTCGGCCAGTCGCACAATCACGCAGTCGGTGTCTGGGGAGACGTAGACATGCGCGCCGAGTGCGCCCATCGCGAACAGATCATGCGCGCCTGCCGCCGGACGATGGTGCCACCAGAAGTCCTTGTAGGCGTAGCGACCGCTCGCCAGCGGACGGGCCCAGGGCAGTTTCCGATCAATGTAGTAGGCGAAGTGCTCGGGCGTGTGCCATGCGTCGGACAGATCTTCCAGGCGCGCCATCCATGCTTCGGGAACCAGAGCCTTGCCTTCCCAGCTCCCACGCTGCAGTACCAGCTGGCCGAAGCGCGCCAGGCCATAAGCACTTGTGTTGAAGCCGCTTTCCAGATGGCCGAGAGCGCTCGCGCCACGGCGGTCCAGGCTCAGGCTGGCTGGCCCACCACCGAGTGGTCCCCACAGGTCGCGCGCCAGCAGGCCGGCCACCGACGCCCCACCGGCCCGCTCCAGCGCCAGCGCGACGAGCAGCGGGTGCCAGTCGTTGTAGTGGAAGTACCGCCCGACCGGATCGGTCAGTCGAACCCGCGGCGCCCGTAGTCGCAGCCGGCTGCCGTGGTAGACGCGTGCATCGTCGTGCCAGGGAATCAGGCCCTCGCGATAGGCGATGCCGGAGTCCATCCGCAGCAAGCGTGCGAGCGTAAGCCGCGCCACGCCGGCATCTGCGATGCCGGCTACGAGGTCGCCGAGCGGTGCGTCGACGCCGCCTAGGCGCCCGTCGCCGATCGCCTGACCCACCATCAGCGAGGCCACGGACTTGGTGACCGACATCGTCCGCCCCACGGTCCGTCCATCCCAGCCGGGTGCGTACCACTCGAACGCAAGGACACCACTGCGCAAGACCACGAAAGCATTGCTCGAGCTGCCTTGCAGCAGTGTCAGCAGGCTCCCGCCGGGCTAGCGGCCGCTGGTCGGCAAGTGCAGGCCGCTCAGGTGCAACGGCGCCGCAGCGGACGACGTTAGCGTCCCCACCGCCCCACCGCCGCCGACATCGACCGACGGGAAGCGACGATGGTCCCGGGCGCTCGGTGCACGCCAAAGCAGGTAGCGTCCAAGCAGGCTGGAAGTCAGCACGGGGATCGCGCCGTCACTTACATCGGCCGGAACAGATGCGCGAACGCGCGGCTGACCTTGACCGGCCGCTGCAGCCCGCGCACGGCAAGGCTGTAGTGGCCGAATTCATCGCGGGTGGCACTGACAATGTGATTTGTGTTCACAAGAACGCTGCGGTGCACCTGCAGAAAGTCGCTGCTGCCGATGCGCATGGCCAGTTCGCGCAGGCTCATGCGCACCAGCGCCTCGCCCGCCGCGGTGATGACGTTGACGTACTTGTCGGTGGCTTCCAGGCACACCACGTCAGCCACCGGGATCATGCGCACGGTGTTGCCAACCCCTGCCCGGATGACCTTGATGCGCTCGCCATCACCGACAGGCGCCAGCGAGATCGACTGCACGTAGCGCAGTTGGGCTGCTGCGTCTCCAGCCTGTACCGTCAGCCCGCGTGCAGCCAGTCGCTCACGCAACCGCGCCACGGTCTTGTCCAGGCGTTCCGGCGTCACTGGCTTGAGCACGTAGTCCGCGGCGGCACGCTCGAACGCTGCAATGGCGTACTCGTCGTAGGCGGTGACAAAAACGAGCAGCGGCGCCGGTCGGTTCTCGGGCCAGTCGTCGGTGACTACCTCGGCCACTTCCAGCCCGGTGCGACCAGGCATCTGGATGTCGAGAAAGAGGATGTCAGGTAGATGCTCGAGCGCAAGTTCGACGGCGCTCATCCCGTCTTCAGCCACGCCCGCGAGACGCAGCTCCGGCCAGGCCTGCGCCAGCAGACGCGACAGCGTTCGCGCGAGTACAGGCTCATCTTCGGCGAGCAGCGCCAGAGGTCCAGTCGCGGTGTTCATGCGGGGATCCTAACGGTGGCAAGTGTTCCTTGCGGCTTATTGGCTTGCAGTCGAAGTGAAGCGTGCGAGCCGTACAGCGCGCGCAGGCGGTCACGCACATGCACCAGGCCATAGCTGTCGCTGCTGTGATCGGGATCATGGTCCGGCGGCAGGCCAAGGCCGGTGTCTGCCACCTCGAGTTCCAGGCTGCCATTGGTGGAGCGCGCGGTAACGGCTATGGCGCCACCGCCGATCTTGGGCTCGATACCGTGCTTGATGGCATTCTCCACCAAGGGCTGCAGCAGCATGGCCGGCACGGTGGCCTGCTGCAGCGCTTCGGGCAGGTCGAGCTGGTAGCGCAACCGCCGACCCAGGCGCAGCGACATGATCTCGAGGTAGGCTGCCAGCTGAGCAAACTCTGCGCGCAGTGTCGTGGTATCGGATCGCGATCCTGCCAGCGCGCTGCGCAGGTAGGTGATGAGCTGGTCAATCATGTGCTTGGCCTGCGTCGGATCGTCGTCCACCAGCGACCGCAGGTTGGCCAGCGTGTTGAAGAGCATGTGCGGCTCCAGCTGCGCGCGCAGCATGCGCAGCTCCGCTTCAACCACCAGCTTCTGCGCTAAGGAACGTGCTGCAGCCTCATCGCTGAGACGGTTGCGCAGCCAGGCCAAGTAGGTAACAAAGCCACCGGCCAGGATGGTGGCAGCAATGGCGGCTGTGCGCGAACTCGACAGCCCGGCAATGTGCACTGGCTCGCCGAGGAGCGAATAGGCGGTGGTATAGCCGAGCACATAGCCGATCGGGATGCCGATTGCCAGCGAAAGCAGTACGCTCGCGCGGTCCGGCAGTCGGCGAATCCACGGCAACTGCCGCACCAAGCCGCCGGAGCCCGAGACCCACAGCCCGATGCATTCCGAGAACCAGAGGTTGCGCCAGAAACTGCCGAGTGAAGGCATTGCCAAGGTCAGCACTGCGGCGACAAGCACGCAAAACAGCACCGTGTAGCCAAAAAGGCGAAGGAATCGGCGCATCACCTCGGGTGGCGGGCGCAACGAGCGAGAAGCTGGCATATCCAAGGAGCCGTGTTGAATCGTCCCTTACTCTAGCGGCGAGAACGGGTTGCCGGGCAGCCAGGTTCTCGAGCGGTCGTACCGCGTCGCGAACGGTCGAATGCATCGACCGAACGGCGGCGCACTGGAAAGAACCGCAATCCGCAGGCGCCCACGGGCGGGTTCCTGAGCCGCAGGACGAAAGGGGCGATGAAACGGACCCATAGGGCGGTGTACCAGTGGGCACTCTGGTGTCGGTCTCATCGAGCGGGTCACCGCCAATCGGACCATCATGTCCGAAAGCGGGCGGCTGCAACCCGTCCACTCAGGCAGACAAATCCTTCACAGCCACCACTGCCGCGCCGCCAAATCCTTCATGATGTCCTCCGCCCCGCCGCCAAGGATTTGCACCGCCTGGTCGGCGCAGAACTGCAGGGTTTGCGTGGCGTGGTTCTTGAGCGCGCAAACTTGCACTACCCACCTCGCGCCCGCATGTCCCGCGTCTGCACGCGCGGCCGCATGGCCACCGTGGCCGTGAACGAGTTCATCTTCAAGCAGCCGGTGCGCGCGAGTGACATCTGCCCGTTCTTCGCCCATGTCATGCGCATTGGTCGCACCTCGGTCACGGTGGAGGTCGAGGTCTACTCGGAGCGCTTGCCGGGCAAGGGCAGTATTTGATGAGGACGAAAGCGCGGCTCATCCAGGTGGCGATCGGTGGGTAAGGGCGGCCGCGGGCGGTGGTGGTGCTGTCAAAAGGCGCGAAGCAGCCTCTGACAGCGTGCAAACGGCGCAATTCGCCCGCAGGATGCCCCATTCCTTACATCAGCCGGATATCGGTCGGTGCCGCGTTCATCCGGTCGTGCGCATTGTCAATGAAGCGGAGCGGCGCGGCCACCAACTGCTCCCGGTCCACGTCGTCGAGGGTGGGCACATGAACAGCAAAGAATCGCCCGCCCAGTTGCTCCAGCTCACCGGTCGCGTACATGCGGACACCACACCGTGAACAGAATTTGTACGTGAGACCCGATTCGGAACGGCCCGGCGGCACCCACTCGTAGGTGCTGAGCATCTCCTCCCCCTGAAGCAGACTGAACTTGTCGCCGCGCACAAATAGAAACCATGCCCGTGCTTTGCTGCAAAGAGAGCAATTGCAACGGTTGCTTCCCTCTGCCAGGTCGAACTCCGCTTCGTACTGCACCGTCTGGCAGTGACAGCTGCCGTGGTATCGCTGATGGGTCATCCCAATCCTCAACTGGTTTCATTTAAAGATCAGTATTCTGATTGCTATGATTGCAAAATACAACTGGTTTAAAATTTGAGAATGAAACAAGGCAACCGTTCCACGTGTCCCATCAGCACCGCGCTTGAGTTGGTGGGTGACCGCTGGACGCTCTTGGTGATCCGCGATCTGATGTTCGCGGGAAAGCGCCACTTTCGCGAGTTTCTGCATTCCGAAGAAGCAATCTCGAGCAATGTACTGACGGACCGGCTCAACACGCTGGTGCAAAGCGGCATCGTCACGAAAAGCGACGACCCCAGCCACGTGCAGAGATCCATTTACAGCCTGACCGAGAAGGGCCTCGACCTGCTGCCCGTGTTGGTCGCGATGAGCGCGTGGTCCCAGAAACACTACCCTGGAACGCAACGGCCGGAAGCCGTGCAACTGGTGCAGGGAGGGACGAAACGGTTAAAGAAGCTGGAAGGGCTACTTAGGCAGCAGCATGGCATCTCGTGAAAGCTGCTTCCGACGAGCGCGATGCGCTTCTGTCGCCCCATCGCCTGGTGGTTGTTGGCAGGACGCTCACGCCGCACCCCCCAGGAACAGGTCCAGCGCCTGCTCCGTAAGCTCGTCCAGGGAAAGCGCGCCGCGCGGATTGAACCACTGCACCGACCAATTGAGCGCGCCCAAGATGAATAGTCGCGCCGTGACCGGGTCGGCCTTGAGCGCACCCTGGCGGTGCAGGGCTTCGAGCGCCGGGGCCCAGCAGGCCTCGTAGGCGGCCTTGATGGCGGCGATCTCCTGGCGCTGGACGCTGCTGAGCGAGCGCCATTCGTAGAGCATCACCGGGATGAAATCGGCGTGCGGCCCGTGCAGCACCTCGAAATGCTGGCGCACCAGGCTGCGCAGTTGCTCGCGCGGACTGGCCCCCTCGGACAGCTTGGTCAGCGCGTCGCACTGGCTTTGGTAAGCAAATGCCATGCCCTCTTGCACCACAACGTAGAGCAAGGCGTTCTTGCTGTCGAAATGGTAAAACGGCGAGCCGCTGCGCATGCCGGCGGCAGCCGCAATGTCGCGCGTGCTGGTGCCATCAAACCCCTTGGCGCGAAACAGGCGCGCCGCACCCTCGATCAATTGGCGGCGGCGGTTGCCTTCATCCAGATCCGAGGGCAGCTTGGGCGGCCGGCCGCGCTTTCGAGGCGTGTCAGGTACAGGAGATTTCGGCATGCATGGAACTTAGCAAAGCCGAAAAATTTAAGCAAGCAATTGCTTTGTGAAAATACCTTGCGCTGGACCCGCGCAGGCCGCAGGGCGGGCGCTACCGCTATTTAGGCCACTGCAGCGACGGCATCTACGGGGCGCGGCTTGGACGCGGCACGCACGGTCGTACCCACGTCAATTTCCCCCGAAAGCTGCCCGCCCTCTTCCACCACCAGCTTGCCGTAGCGAATCTTGCCGCTGACCTTTCCGGTACTGAAGATGACAAGCTTCTGGCGCACGGTGAGCGAACCGTCAAAACTGCCGCGGATCTCGGCAATGTCGATTTCGGCCGAGCCGCGAAACGCCCCTTCCTCGGAAATCTGGATCACGCGCGAATCCATGGTGGCTTCTACTGTGCCTTCCACCACCAGCGTGTCGCAATCCGTGATCTCCACGCCCTTGAGCTTGATGTTGGGCCCGACGGTGAGCTTGCTGCCAGCGCTGCCCGGCGCTGTGGTCGATGCACTGGCGGGCGTCGTCACGTTCTGGGCCGGCTGCGTCGGCATCGTGGCGGGGGCGCTGGCATGGCGCGGCTTGAAAGTTTCGGGTTCACGTTTGCCAAAGAACGGGGTTTGCACGGCCATCGGACCTCCTGATTGAAGAAGAGACGATCGTAGGAAGGCGCGCGGTCTGCACAGCGCAGTCTTGCGCAAGTTGCGTAAGCAAACGGTTCAATGCTTGCATGCGCTTGCATCCTTTGCGTCGACTCACACCGCGTTACTGCATGTGCATCCCCTCGACTCAAGAGACGATGTAAGCGCCCGCTCCGGTAGCCATCAAAGTCCCATCGGGACCAAAAAATTCCATCCGGGTGCTGGCCACGCGCGAGCCCAGGCGCAGCACCTTGGCATGCAATTCGAAATGGTCACCGATGCCGGGGCGCAGGTAGTCCACGCGCAGGTCGATGGTGCCCAGGCGCGTGAAGCGGTGCAGGCGCTGATCGAGCGGCTCGTCCATGTGCTTGGCGCCCACGGCGGCCATGACGGCCAGGCCTCCCATGGCGTCGAGCCCGGCGCTGATCGCGCCGCCATGGACCCGGTTGTAGGCGTAGTGGCCCACCAGCTCAGGGCGCATGTCGATGCGCCCGATGGCACCATCGGCATACAGCGACAGCACCTTGAGGCCGAGGACGCGGTTGAACACGATCTTTTCTTCAAAAATCTCTTTCAGCGCATCCACAAATTCAGGCTCCAGTAGAGGAGCAGATCCGGGCTGCAGCAAGGTCTTGGGTGGGGTCATGGGGTTTCCAGGGGTGCGCGCTGTTGCGCTTTGAGATGAAGTGTGGGCCTCGTTGCGCGCGCGGGCGTTCGAATCCGTGCAGGAGAAATGAAAATTCAGCGCAGCGTCAACCGCCCGCGCCCACCCGGGACAATTTCCCCAATCTGGGTTGCAGCGCCAAAGCCGTGGCGCGCGAACACCGCGAGCACCTCGGCCACTGCGCTCGGTGCACACGACACCAACAGGCCGCCGCTGGTCTGCGGGTCGGTCAGCAAGGCGCGGTCGGTGGCAGAAAAATCCGGCGGCAGATCGACTTGCGCGCCATAGCCTTCCCAGTTGCGCCCAGAAGCCCCCGTGACGGCGCCCTGCGCGGCCAGCTCGCGCACGCCGGGCAGCAGCGGCACCCTGGCCCAGTCGATGGCGACGTCGGCCTGGGCACCGCGTGCCATCTCCAGCGCGTGGCCGGCCAGGCCGAAACCGGTCACGTCTGTCAGGGCGTGTACGCCGGCCAGCGCTGCAAGATCGGGGCCGGGGGTATTGAGCTTCGTGGTCACCGCGATCATCTGCTTGTAGCCCGCCTCCGGCAGCTGACCCTTTTTGAGCGCGGCCGACATCACCCCCACGCCCAGCGGTTTGCCAAGAATGAGCTGGTCGCCCACCTGCGCATCCGAATTGCGTTTGATTTTCTTCGGGTGCACCACGCCAAGAGCCACCAGACCGTAAATCGCCTCGACCGAATCGATGGTATGGCCACCGGCAATGGGAATTCCCGCCTCCCGGCAGACCGATTCACCGCCTTCGAGAATCTTGCCGATCACCTCGGTGGACAGCACGCTGATCGGCATGCCCACCAGCGCCAGCGCAAAAATCGGCGTGCCGCCCATGGCATAGACATCGCTGATCGCATTCGTTGCGGCGATGCGGCCAAACTGGTAGGGGTCGTCGACGATGGGCATGAAGAAATCGGTGGTTGCAATCACCGCAATGTCGTCGGTCAGCTGGTACACCGCCGCGTCGTCTGCGGTGTCCAGCCCCACCAGCAGCTGCGGCGGCACCGGCATCTTGTTGGTGTTTCTCAATATCTCGCTCAGCACCCCCGGCGCAATCTTGCAGCCGCAGCCGCCGCCATGCGAAAGCGAGGTCAGGCGGGGGCCGGCGGCAGCCGGCGCAGGGGCAGTCAGGGCATCAGCATTCATGGCGAATTTTCTTCAATAGTGGGTTCGGTATGGATACGGCCCCGTGAAACCTCACGTTTGCTCAGGCCCAGCCCGTCGAAGGGCTTCAATTTCATGGCCGGCTTCGCGAGCGCGAGCGCATCGCGTGGGCCACAGTGGGCGTGCGCGGTGGTGGTTGCAGCGCAGTGCGCCCTTTGTATTGCAAATACGCTACCAAATATATAGCTGCTAACTCTTTATTCTAAAGCGCTAGAGCCCATTTTCATCTGAAATTCTCCGTGCCTGCCGTCGCCCTGGACAAAGCGCGCCGCGCCGCGCAGGGCTTCGGCCAGGCAGGCCCTTCCACCCTGCCATTCCTGCAGCAGCGCCTCGGTGTTGGCCAGTCCGTCCTGAGCGAGCGCGCTGGCGCGGTCGGCCCGCAGCGTGCGCTGCGGAAACGTGGCCAAGGTGCGCGCCAGTTCCATGGCAGCCGCCAGCGCTTCGCCCGGCGGCACGACGCGGGTGCACAGGCCGAAGCCCAGGGCCTCGGCCGCATCGACCTTGCGCCCCGTCAGAATCAGATCAAGCGCGCGCGCCAGGCCAATGAGGCGCGGCAGGCGCACCGTGCCGCCGTCGATCAGTGGCACGCCAAAGCGGCGGCAATAGACGCCCATATAGGCGTCGGCTTCCATGACCCGCAGGTCGCACCACAGCGCGAGCTCCATGCCACCCGCCACCGCAGCGCCGCTGATCGCGGCAATCACGGGTTTGGAGAGCTGCAGCCGGCTGGGCCCCATGGGGCCTTCGGGCTGCGCCTGGCAGGCGTCGAAATCGAGCGTCTGCGCCAGCGTCTCGGGGTCGGTTCCCTGCGCCGCCAGCGCCGCTCCGGCTTGCAGATCCCAACCCGCGCAGAAGTGTCCGCCAGCACCGTGAAACACCGCGACGTCGGCCCCATCGTCCTGCTCGAAAGCGACGAACGCGGCATGCAGAGCCTGCGCCGTGGCGCGGTCCACCGCGTTGCGAACTTTGGGTCGGTTCAGTGTCACCAGTGTGACGCGTTGGAATTTTTCGGTATGGACGTTCATGGCTTTGTGCACGACATTTCGGCAGGGCTTGGGGTTAGCCCCCGCTTGCCGGGCAGGCAACGTGCAGGCACATTATTTGAGCAAAGCACACGCTTTGCAAAATCACTGGAGACTTCGTGCAGTTCCTGCAATTGTTGGTCAGCGGCATCTCACAGGGCTGCATCTACGGATTAATCGCACTCGGTTTCGTTCTTATTTACAAGGCGACCGAAGCCGTGAGCTTTGCCCAAGGCGAACTGATGATGCTCGGCGCCTTCTGTGGCCTGGCACTGATGACCGTGCTGGGCTTCCCCTTCTGGCTGGCGGTGCCGGCGACGATTGTTGCCATGGGGTTGTTTGGCGTGGTGCTTGAGCGCATCGTCATCCGCCCCATTCTCGGCCAACCGCTGTTTTCGATCGTGATGCTCACCATCGGCGTGGGCTACGTACTGCGCGGTCTGGTCACCATGATTCCAGGCATCGGTACCGACACACACAGCTTGCCCGTACCGTACAAGGACATGCCGCTGCGCGTAGGCGAGCTGGTGCTGAGCGCCGAGCAGGTGGTGGTGATCGGCGCCACCGCCGTGCTGTGCCTGCTGCTGTATGCCATGTTCCGGTTCAGCAAATTGGGCGTGGCCATGCAGGCGGCGTCGCAAAACCAGCTGGCGGCGTACTACATGGGCATTCCCGTGCAGCGCCTCAACGGTCTGGCCTGGGGCCTCGCAGCGGCAGTGGCCGCAGTGGCCGGCTTGCTGCTCGCGCCCATCACCTTTGTGCACGCCAACATGGGGTTCATCGGCCTCAAGGCCTTTCCGGCGGCCGTGGTGGGCGGCTTTGGCAGCCTGCCCGGCGCCATCGTCGGCGGACTGGTCATCGGCATGGTGGAGTCGCTCTCGGGCTTTTACCTGCCCGAAGGCGTCAAGGACGTGGCGCCCTACCTCGTGGTGCTGATCATGCTGATGGTCCGACCCAACGGCCTGTTTGGCGAGCGCCTGAGCAAGAAAGTATAGGAATGTCACTCCCCCGATGCGCCTTCGGCGCCTCCCCCTCAAGGGGGCGATACCAGTGGCCCGGCAAAGCCGGTTCCACGGTAACCCCCACAGGGGGCAGCGCGCCCCGCAGGCGCCATGGTTCCAGCGCAGGAAGGGAGCCCTACTGATATGCGCTTTATCTTTAAGACAAGCTACGCGCAGGACCTGCGGCTGGCCAAGCACGGCGGGCATCTATTCTGGTACGGACTGCTGGGCCTCGCGCTGCTGGCGGCCCCCTGGTTCACCCCGGAATACTGGCTGGCGCAACTCACCTTTGTACTCATCTATGCCATCGTCGGCCTGGGGCTGATGCTGCTGGCTGGCTACACGGGCTTGTTCTCGCTCGGGCACGCGGCCTTTCTGGGCGTGGGCGCGTACACGCAGGCGGTGCTCACCGGCATGGGCTGGCCGTTTCTGCTCTCGCTGGCCTGTGCGGCAGGCATTTCGGCAGCAGTGGGTGTCGTCGTGGGCCTGCCTGCCATGCGGGTCAAGGGCATTTACCTGGGCATGGCGACGCTGGCTTTCGGCTTCATTGTTGAAGAAGGTTTTGCGCGCTGGGAGAGCGTCACCGGCGGCAACTCCGGCAAGGCGGTGGCGATGCCCGAGATCTTCGGCGTATCCCTCGATTCCGCCATGGCTTTCTATTTTGTGTGCCTGGCGATCACCGTGGCCTGCACGCTGGTCATCCTCAACCTGCTGCGCTCACCCACCGGCCGGGCCTTTGTCGCCATTCGTGATTCCGAGATTTCGGCGCAAAGCATGGGCATTCATCTGGCGTATTACAAAACGCTTTCGTTCGCGCTCTCGGCCGCTTTTGCCGGGATTGGCGGTGCGCTGTATGCACACAAGCTGCAGTTCATCTCGCCAGACCAGTTCAGCATTCTTCAGTCCATCGATCTGTTGCTGATGATCGTCATCGGCGGCCTTGGCTCGGTGCATGGCGCTTTTCTGGGGGCGATTTTTCTGATCTCCATGCCGCAGCTCATTGCGCTCGGCAAAGACTGGCTGCCCGATTCCGTCGGCCAGTCGCCCGGCCTGCAGGGTCTGGTGTACGGCGTGGTGCTGATCGGTTTCGTGCTGTTCGAGCCCATGGGGCTGTATGGCCGCTGGCTCAAGGTGCGCACCTGGCTGCAGATGTTCCCGTTCTACCGCCAGGGCATGTTCAAGCGCCAGAAGTCTTTTCAGAAATCGGACCGACTCAGATGAAGCATCCCCCTGTGTCGCTTCGCTCCTTCCCCCTTCTCTCGCTGCGCTGCGCTTCGCGGGAAGGGGGACGACGCCAGCGCGGCGGGGCGGCCCTTGCGCGGCGTCCGCTGGTTGGGGGAGCGCCAGTTTTTGCAGTGGCGCTCGGCTGCGTGCCGCGCAGAGGAACACCCCGATGACCACGGACATCCTGCTCAGTGCCCGCAACCTCAGCGTCCGCTTTGGCGGCGTGCTGGCCGTCAATGACGTGAGCTTTGACGTGCGCCGGGGCGAGGTATTCACGCTGATCGGCCCCAACGGCGCTGGCAAGACCACGGTGTTCAACCTGATCAGCCGCATCTACACGCCTACCACCGGCCACATCGAATGGGCGGGGTCTGATGCTCCCATCGTGCTGACGCAGCAGGCGCCCTACACCGTCGCGGGGCTTGGCATTGCGCGCACATTCCAAAACATCGAGTTGTTCGAGCACGCGAGCGTGCTGCACAACCTGCTGATCGGCCGCCACACCCGCCGCGAAACCGGTCTGTGGGCCGACATGCTGTTTACCGGCCGCGTGCGGCGCGCCGAGGTGCGGGCGCGCGAGAAGGCCGAGGAGATCATTGATTTTCTTGACCTGCAGCACTACCGTGACACCTTGGTGGCGGGCCTGCCCTATGGCGTGCGCAAGGTGGTGGAGCTGGGCCGCGCGCTGTGCACCGAGCCGCAGCTGCTGCTGCTCGACGAACCCTCGTCGGGCCTGAACGTCGAGGAAACCGAAGACATGGCCTTCTGGATCCAGGACATCCAGCAAGAGCTGGGCATCACCGTGCTGATGGTGGAGCACGATATGACGCTGGTCTCCAAGGTATCCGACCGGGTGCTGGCCATGAACCAGGGTGAGCTCGTTGCCCTGGGCACGCCGCGCGAGGTGCAAGCGCATCCGGGCGTCATCGAGGCCTATCTGGGCAGCATTGACGAAGTGACCAGCCTGCGCCGCCCGGCCGGCACTGCTCCGCTGCGGAGCGCCGCATGATGATCGCCCCCACTCCCCTGTCGAGCAAGCTGCCCGGCACAGCGCCTGCGCCATTGCTGCGGCTGCAGAACGTCGAGAGCGCCTACGGCCCGATCAAGGCGATTCGTGGTGTCAGCCTCAAGGTCCAGCCCGGAGAAATTGCGGCCGTTTTGGGCAGCAATGGCGCCGGCAAGACGACGATCCTCAAAACCATCTCGGGCATCCTCGACCCACGCCGTGGCATCGTGGAGTTTGATGGGGCAGACATCACCGCCCACGACCCGGCCGCCATCGTGCGCCGCGGCATGGTGCACGTCCCCGAAGGGCGCGAAGTGTTTGCGCTGCTGCCGGTGCGCGAAAACCTGCTGATGGGCGCCTACACCCGCAGCGACAGCGATGCGGTGGCGCGCGACCTGGAGCTGGTCTACAACTACTTTCCGATCCTGCGCGAACGCTGCCACCAGGAGGCTGGCCTGCTTTCGGGCGGGCAGCAGCAGATGCTGGCGATCTCGCGTGCGCTGATGGCCGCGCCGAAGTTGATCCTGCTCGACGAGCCCAGCCTGGGGCTCTCACCGCGCCTGACCAAGGAAATCTTCGAGATCGTGGTGCGCATCAACCGCGAGCGCGGCACCACCATCTTGCTGGTGGAGCAGAACGCCAACATGGCGCTCAATGCGGCGGACTTTGGCTATGTGCTGGAAAACGGCCGCATCGTCATGGAGGACACCTGCGCCAATCTGCGCGAGAAGGACGACATCAAGGAGTTCTACCTCGGCATGAAGGACGAAGGCGTGCGCGGCGAGCGGCGCTGGAAGAAGAAGAAAACATGGAGATGAAATGAAGCACCCCCTGCGTCGCCTTCGGCGCCTTCCCCCTCTCTCGGCTCGCTGCGCGAGTCGGGAGGGGGACACCCCCAGCGCGGCGGGGCGGCCCTTGCGCGGGGGTGCTGGTATTGGCCGCGCCTGTTTTATGCACCTTGGTCAAGGTGCAGCGACTCGGGTAGTTTGCAATGTCTAATCTTTGGGACCTTGACCACATTCGTCCGGCTGGCAAAGACGTGCTGGCGGGCGACACCGTGCCCGCGATGTTCTGGAACGCGGTGGCCGAGCGCGGGCCCAAGGTGTGGATGCGCCAGAAGCACATGGGCATCTGGAAGAGCTGGACCTGGAACCAGACCGCCGATGCGGTGCGGGAAATTTCTGGCGGGCTGATGGCGCTGGGTCTCGCCCCGGGTGAATGCGCGTCCATCCTGTCCAACACCACCATTGAATGGGTGCTGTGCGACCTGGCCGTGCTGGCCTGCGGCGGTGTCTCCAATGGCATCTACCCCACCGACGCGCCCAGCCAGGTGCAGTACCTGTGCGAAGACTCGGCCACACGCCTGCTGTTTGTCGAAAACGACGAACAGCTCGACAAGGCCCTGGAAGTGCGTGAGCGCTTGCCGCTCTTGCGCAAGATCGTGGTGATCGACATGGAAGGCCTGCGCGGGCTGGATGACGCCGACGTCATTGGCCTGAACGCCCTGCGCGAACTCGGCCGCGGCTACCTGCAGCAGCACGCGGGCGAACTCGAGCGCCGCTCCGCAGCCTGCCGGCCAGGCGATCTGGCGATTCTGGTCTATACCTCGGGCACCACCGGCAAACCCAAGGGCGCGATGCACACGCACGGCGCCATCACCTACACCCTGCGCGGCTACAACACCTTGATTGCGCGCGATGAGAGCGACGAGGCCATGTGCTTCCTGCCGCTGTGCCACATTGCCGAGCGCATGGGCGGTGAGTATTTTTCGCTCTACACGGGAAGCAAGCTCAATTTCGTCGAAAACCCCGACACCGTGCCCGAGAACGTACGCGAAATTGCGCCCACGGTGTTCACCGCCGTGCCACGGGTGTGGGAAAAGTTCTATTCGGGCGTGATGATTTCCCTGAAGGAATCCACGCGCATGCAGCAGCTTGCCTATGCCTGGGCCATTGGCGTGGGCACGTGCATTGCCGATCGCGTTCTGGCGGGCGAAGCGGTCAGCGCCAGTCTGAAATTGCGCTTCTATCTGGCGCGTTGGCTGGCGCTGGACAACGTGCGCAAGCTCATCGGCATCCACAAGGCACGCTTTCTGGTGACCGGAGCGGCGCCGATTTCGCCAGAACTCGTCAAGTGGTACCTGGCGCTCGGCGTGCCCATGCTCGAAGTCTGGGGTATGACCGAGACCTGCGGCGCCGCCACCGGCGTGCCAGCCAGCCGCATGAAGCCCGGCTCCATCGGCCCGGCGGCGCAGTTCAACGAGGTGCGCATTGCCGAGGGGACCGGGGAAATTCTGGTGCGCGGCCCCAACGTGTTCAAGGGCTACCTGAACCAGCCCGAAAAAACCGCCGAGACCATCGATGCCGAGGGCTGGCTGCACACTGGCGACGTGGGCACGATGGATGCCGAAGGGTATCTGCGCATCACCGACCGCATGAAGGACATCATCATTACGGCGGGCGGAAAGAACGTGACCCCGAGCGAGCTGGAAAACGAGCTCAAATTCAGCCCCTATGTCACCGACGCCGTGGTGATTGGCGACAAGCGCCCCTACCTCACCGCCATCGTGATGATCGACCAGGAAAACGTCGAAAAATACGCGCAGGACCACGATGTTCCGTTTTCCAACTACGCCAGCCTCACGCGCACCAGCGAAGTCCAGGCGCTGATCCAGGCCGAGCTGGAGCGGGTCAACGCCAAGTTCGCACGCGTTGAGCAGATCAAGAAGTTCTTCCTCCTCGACACCCAGCTCACCGCCGAGGACGAAGAGCTCACGCCCACCATGAAGCTCAAGCGCAAGCTGGTGGAGGCGAAGTACGCCGAGCAGATCGAGGCCATGTATCGATGAACGGCGTGCGGGCCAGGCCAGGGAGCCTAGGGAAATTGCCCGTGCCCGCAACGCCGCATCGTTCTATAACCATTCCACTCAAGGAGACAACGCCATGAAACTTCACCACCTCGCCGCCCTGGCATTTGCCGTGGGCACCTCGGGCGCCGCCATGGCGCAAGCCCAGCAAGGGGTCACCAAGGACGCCATCACGCTCGGCTCGATTCAGGATTTGTCGGGTCCGCTGGCGGGCTTTGGCAAACAGGTGCGCCTGGGCATGATGCTGCGCGTGGACGAAGCCAACGAACAGGGGGGTGTCGACGGCCGCAAGCTTGAACTCAAGGTGGAAGACTCGGGCTACGACCCCAAGCGCGCCGTGCTGGCCGCGCAAAAGCTCGTGAACCAGGACAAGATTTTCATGATGGTGGGCCACATCGGCACGGCGCAGAACATGGCTGCCATGCCAGTGCAGTTTGCCAAGAACGTCATCAACTTCTTCCCGGTGACGGCTGCGCGCGAGATGTACGAGCCCTTCCACCGCCTGAAGTACTCATTTGCCGCCACCTACTACGACCAGATTCGCCTGGCGCTGCCCAAGCTGATGAAGGAAAAAGGCGCGAAGAAGGTCTGCACCATCTATCAGGACGACGAGTTCGGTCTGGAAGTGGAGCGCGGCGGTGAGGCTGCCCTCAAGACCATGGGCATGGAATACACCGAGAAAACGTCGTTCAAGCGCGGCGCAACCGATTTTTCCTCGCAAGTGGCCAAGATGAAGGCTGCGGGCTGCGACTTCGTCGTGCTGGGCACCATCATCCGCGAGACCATCGGCACCATCGGCGAATCGCGCAAGACCGGCTTCAGCCCGACTTTCCTGGGCTCGAGCGCTGCCTACACCGACCTGATCCACAAGCTGGGCGGCAAAGCCATGGACGGCCTCTACGCCACCATGACGGTGCAGCACCCCTACCTGGATGAGGCTTCGCAGCCCATTCGTTTCTGGGCCACCAAGTACAAAACCAAGTTCAACGAAGATCCGACGGTGTTCTCCGTCTATGGCTACGACATCATCGACGCCTTCATTCGCGCGGCACAAAAGGCGGGCAAAAACCTGACCACCGACAGCTTCATCAAGGCCATGGACACCATGGTGATCCCGCCTGACATCTTCGGCAGCCCCGAATCCACCTTCAGCCCCACGAAGCGCCTGGGCAACGACCTCTCGCGCATCTCGCAAATTCAGGACGGAAAGTGGAAGGTGGTGTCGGACTACATCAAGCCGTAAAGGCAGTGCTTGCACCTGCAGAAAGCCGCCCTTCGGGGCGGTTTTTTTCTGCCGCGCGTTGGTGACAACCGTCCGACACGGCGGCGCCAGACGCCGTGTCGCAGGATGCAGGCGGTACAAAGAAGCGATATTTTGCTTCTTAATTGATAGCTTCTTGCGCTTTATGGATAAGCGTTAGAGGCCAATCTTCTTCATTTTTTGTGTCTGTTCGGGCCTGGTTGCAATCCGTATCCACCCATTGAGCAAGCATTTACACAAAGCGTCCGCTCTGTAAAAATCTATACTGATTCAATCAGTGCAACAGGAGACCCCGCCCCATGACCGAAGCCTATGTATTCGAAGCCCTGCGCACCCCGCGCGGCAAAGGCAAAAAAGACGGCAGCCTGCACGAAGTCAAGCCCATCACGCTGCTGACTGGCCTGCTCACTGAGCTGCAGGCGCGCCAGGGTTTTGACACGGCCGCAGTGGACGACGTTGTCATGGGCATCGTCTCGCCCGTGGGTGAACAAGGATCTGTGCTGCCCAAGGTGGCGGCCATCAAGGCGGGGTGGGCTTTCACCACGGCGGGCGTGCAGATCAACCGCTTCTGCGCCTCGGGCCTGGAGGCCGTGAACCTGGCGGCGCAGAAGGTGCGTTCGGGCTGGGAAGACCTGGTAGTGGCTGGCGGCGTCGAGAGCATGAGCCGCGTGCCCATTGGCGCCGACGGCGGCGCCTGGGCGCAAGACCCGGAGACGAACTCGGCCACGCTGTTCGTGCCACAAGGCATTGGCGCCGACCTGATTGCCACACTCGATGGCTTCACGCGCGAAGATGTGGACGCGTTCGCGCTCGAATCCCAGCGCCGCGCCACCGCTGCACGCGCAGCCGGCTACTTCAAGCAATCGGTGGTGCCGGTGCGCGACGCCCTGGGCCTGGTGATTCTGGAAGAAGACGAATTCATCAAACCCCAGACCACGATGGAGGCGCTCGCCGGCCTCAAGCCCTCGTTTGCGCAGCTCGGCGCCATGGGGTTTGACGGGGTAGCGCTGCAACGCTACCCGCAAGTAGAGCGAATCCACCATGTGCACCACGCGGGCAATGCGTCGGGCATCGTCGATGGCGCAGCAGCCGTGCTCATCGGCAACGAAGCAGCAGCCAAGTCGCAGCACCTCACGCCGCGTGCACGCATCGTCGCCACCGCCGTCAGCGGCGCCGACCCGACCATCATGCTCACCGGCCCGGTGCCGGCGACAAAGAAGGCGCTGGCGCGCGCCGGCATGACGATTGATCAGATCGATTTGTTCGAAGTGAACGAAGCCTTTGCCGCCGTGCCCATGCGCTTCATGCGCGAACTCGGCGTGCCGCACGAGAAGGTCAACGTCAACGGCGGCGCCATCGCGCTGGGCCACCCGCTGGGCGCCACCGGCGCCATGCTGCTGGGCACGCTGGTCGATGAACTGCACCGGCGCCAGTTGCGCTTCGGCCTGATCACGCTGTGCGTGGGCGGCGGCATGGGGATTGCCACCATCGTGGAAAGGGTTTGACTCGCCCTGCCCCGCTGCGCGGCTTCCCCCTGAGGGGGATGGCTCCAGCGGACTGACAAAGCCAGATCCGCGGTGCCGCTGGCTTAGTGCAACGGTTCGCTTCTCGAAAACACAGTCATTCATCGGATAGAGACACCACCATGCAAACCATTCGCTACGAACTTCTGGATGCCGCGCCCGGCAAGGTTGCCCTGGTCACCTTTGACGAGGCGGGCTCGCCCGTCAACACCATGTGCCGCCAGTGGCAGGACGACCTGGTCGAACTGGTCGCGCAAGTGCAGCAGGATCGCGCCCAGCTCTCTGGCATCGTGCTGGCGTCGGCCAAGACCAGCTTCTTTGCCGGTGCCGACCTGAAGGCCACCATGCGCGCCACGGCAGACGATGCGCAAGCCGGTTTTGCCGTGATCGAGCGCATGAAGCAGCAGTTCCGCACGCTCGAAACCCTGGGCATTCCGGTGGTGGCGTGCCTCAACGGCGCGGCGCTGGGCGGCGGCTGGGAGGTGGCGCTGATCGCCCACCGCCGCATCGCGCTGGACAACCCCAACATCCAGTTCGGCCTGCCAGAAGTGACGCTGGGCCTGATTCCTGGCGCCACCGGCATCACCAAGATGACGCGCCTGCTCGGCCTCATGGGGGCGCAGCCTTACTTGCTGGAGGGCAAGCTTTTCAACCCGCAGGATGCTGTGAAACTGGGCCTGGTGCACGCCACCGTGGCGACGGCGCAAGAGCTGCTGCCCGCAGCCCTGGCCTGGATTGCCGCCAACCCCAAGGCGCAGCAGCCCTGGGACGACAAAAACTACAAGATCCCCGGCGGCACGCCTGCCAATCCCCAAATTGCCAACGCCTTGATCGTGGCGCCCGCCATGCTCAAGAAAACCACGCGCGGACGCTACCCCGCGCCCGAGGCGGCGCTGGCCTGCATGGTGGAAGGCGCGATGGTGGACTACGACACCGCGCTGCGCATCGAGAGCCGGGCGCTGGCCAAAATCATGAGCGGCCAGGTGGCGCGCAACATGGTCAGCGCCTTCTTCTTCGACATGAACGCCGTGAAAAGCGGGCGCTCGCGCCCCGGCAACGCGCCGCGCGCCAAGCTCGCCAAAGTGGGCGTGCTCGGCGCCGGCATGATGGGCGCCGGCATCGCCTGGGCGCAGGCCAGCAAAGGCATTGCCACGGTGCTCAAGGACGTGAGCCAGGAGAAAGCCGACGCCGGCAAGGCGTACAGCGCCAGCCTGGCGGAAAAGCGCGTCGCCAAGGGCCGCATGGACGCCACCAAGGCGCAAGCACTGCTCGCACGCATCACGCCCACGGCCGACGCAGCAGACCTCGCTGGCTGCGAACTCATCATCGAAGCCGTGTTCGAGAACCGCGAACTCAAAGCTAAGGTGACGCGCGAGGCCGAGCCGCAGCTCGCGCCCGGCGGCTTCTTTGCCAGCAACACCTCCACCCTGCCCATCTCGGGCCTGGCGCAGGCCAGCAGCAACCCGGAGAAGTTCATCGGCATCCACTTCTTCAGCCCCGTGGACAAGATGAAGCTGGTCGAAATCATCCGCGGCAAAACCACCGACGACGAGACCGTGGCACGCGCCTTCGACTACGTGCAGCAGCTCGGCAAGCTCCCCATCGTGGTCAACGACTCACGCGGCTTCTACACCAGCCGCACCTTCGGCACCTACGTCATGGAAGGCGCGGCCATGCTGGGCGAAGGCCTCCCCGCCGCCCTCATTGAAAACGCCGCCATGCAGGCCGGCATGCCCGTGGGCCCACTGGCGGTGCTGGACGAAACCGCGCTGACGCTCAGCGTGCATGTGCTCGACCAGACCCGCGCCGACTTTGCTGCGGAAGGCAAGACCTTCACCGCCACGCCGGGCGAGTTGCTGGTGGAGCGCATGGTGAAGGAATTGAAGCGCCCCGGCCGCGCCGGTGGCGGCGGCTTCTACGACTACCCCGCCGGGGAGAAGAAGCACCTGTGGCCCGAGCTGCGAGCGCTGTTCGAGAAACCCGATGTCACGTGGAGCGTCGAAGAGGTGCAGGACCGCCTGCTCTACCGCCAGGCGATTGAGACGGCTCGCTGTTTGGCCGAGGGCGTGCTGACCAGTGTGCACGACGCGAATATCGGCTCCATCTTCGGGATTGGCTTCCCGGCCTGGACCGGCGGGGCCATGCAGTTCATCTATGGCACGGGCGTGGACGCCTTTTTGCGCCGCGCGGAAGCACTGGCAGCCAAGTTTGGGGCGGGGTTTGTGGTGGACGCGAAGGTGCGGGAGGCGATTGAGCAATTCCGGCCGGTTTACTAACCGCCAGGACAGATCACTGCTGGTGCCAATTCACCCACTGCAAGCCCGCCACCCGCGAGAACTCTCGCTCATTTCTGGTCACCAGAATGGCCTGGTGGCGCAGCGCAGTGGCCGCGATCAGCGTGTCGTGCGGGCCAATGGGTGTGCCGGCAGCCTCAAGCTCCGCACGAATGCGGGCTGCGTGCGCAGCGCACTCGCTGTCGAAGGGCAAGCTCTGCAAAGGCTGTAGCAGTTGCGCCAACGCAGCCAGCCGAGGCGCGGCGGCTTCGCTGGATAAGCGCAGCAGGCCATAGCGCAGTTCGTATTCCACGATGGCAGGCACTCCTACGTCTGCGGGGCGCAGGGCCTGCATGCGCGGCACCACCAGCGGGTCGCCACGGAAGTAGTAGCTGATGGTGTTGCTGTCCAGAACCCACATCGCTAAAACCCCAGCCGCGGCACATCGGCGGGCTTGGCGGTCGTCTTGCTGCCGTCTTCGCTCAGCGGAAAGTCGGGAAATCGGCCGGCAAGCTGCAGGCAATCCTGCGGCCATTCGTGGGCGGCGTGTTTGCGGATGATGTCGGCCACCCAGCGGCTTTTGGACACGCCGTGGGCTTGTGCGGCCTGGTCCACCAGGGCTTGGGTCGCGTCGTCCAGATACAGGGTAATTTGCGACATGGAAGAACCTCTTTAGCAAAACACTTATATGTGCGAGTATAAGTTATCACCCTATCAGATTTCAAGAATAGAGGACGGACAAAGGTCTCGCAGCCATCTCAGTGCCTGGACATCGGCGGGGCTCTCATCTCCTTGTTCGCCAGCATTGCGATAGGGGTTGCAGCGAGTCTGTCAAAATTTGTTCCTTGTATATTGATCGTCAAATAATCAAAATGCAACGATGATTGACCGCCAACTGAGCCCCCTGCTGGACGAGCGCCTCGCCTTCTACCCCGGCATCGTCCTGCTGGGCCCGCGGCAGGTCGGCAAGACCACGCTGGCCAGGGCGATTGCCGCGCGGCACCCCGGCGCGCTGTTTCTCGACTTGGAGCGCCCTGCCGACCGGGCGCAACTGGCTGAACCCGAACTCTTCCTGGCCCAGCACCGGGGCCGCCTCGTGGTGCTGGACGAAGTGCAGATGCTGCCCGATCTGTTCACCCACCTGCGGCCCGAGATCGATGCTGACCGGCGGCCTGGGCGCTTTCTGCTGCTGGGGTCGGCCAGCGGGGCGCTGCTGCGCCAGCGCTCGGAGTCGCTGGCCGGGCGCGTGGGCTACCTGGAACTGACGCCGCTGCTGGCCAGCGAGGTGGCGGCCACCAACGACCTGGGCGAGCTGCAACAGCTGTGGCACCGGGGCGGATTTCCGCTGGCGCACCTGGCGCCCAGCGACCGGCTGGCCTATGCATGGCGGCAGGACTTCATTCAGACCTTTTTGCAGCGCGACCTGCCGCAGATGGGCGTGAGCGTGGCGGCCGATACGCTGCACCGTTTCTGGCGCATGTTGGCCCATTTGCAGGGGCAGCTTTTCAATGCATCGCAGTTGGGGCAGTCGCTGGGCGGCGCGTCGCACACCACCGCCGCGCGCTACCTCGACGTGCTGGTGGACACCATGGTGGTGCGCCGGCTGGAGCCGCATTTGCCCAACGTGGGCAAGCGCCTGGTCAAGTCGCCCAAGACCTACATCCGCGACAGCGGCCTGCTGCACGCGCTGCTGAACATCGCCAGCCTGTCGGACCTGCAGGGCCACCCCATCGTCGGCGCATCGTGGGAGGGCTTTGTGCTGGAGCAGGTGGCGGCGCACCTGCCCGAAGGCGCGCAACTGGGCTTCTATCGCACGGCGGCCGGTGCCGAGATGGACATCGTGGTGCAGGCGGGGCGCCGCAGCTTGGGCGTGGAGGTCAAATTCTCTTCCGCGCCTACCGTGACCAAGGGCTTCTGGCACGCGCGCGAAGACCTGCAGCCCACACGCACGGTGGTGGTGGCGCCGGTGGAACGCCGCTATCCGCTCAAGGACGGGGTGGAGGTGGCGCCGGTGGGCGCGATTGCGGAACTGCTGGCTGAACTGGGTTGAGCCTGGGTGCAGGCCCCCTGCGCGGCGCTCGCCGAAGGTAGAAAGGTTTGGCGAATTAAATTGCTATTAACTATGTAGCTGCTAGCGCTTATCTATCAAGCGCTAGAGCCTAAAAACACCTAAACTTTTCTCTCCAGCGACCGGCTCACAGCACAAAGCGATACCCGATCCCCGCCTCGGTGCGCAGGTGCCTGGGCATCGACGGATTGTCCTCCACCTTCTTGCGCAGGTTGGCCATGTGTACGCGCACGTAGTGCGTGTCGTCCGCATGGCCAGGGCCCCACACTGTTTTCAGCAGTTGCTGGTGGGTGATGACGCGATCGGGCTGCGACGCCAGGTGGGTGAGCAGTTTGTATTCGATGGGCGTGAGGTGCAGCGGCTGGCCGGCGCGTTCGGCGGTGCGGCGGGCGAGGTCGACGCGCACGTCGCCAAAGACAATCAGCGGGTCGCCTCCGGGCGTCTGCTGGTAGTGGCGCCGCAGTTGCGCGCGCACACGGGCCATGAGTTCGCCGGCGCCAAAGGGTTTGACCAGGTAGTCGTCGGCACCGGCATCCAGCGCGGCGATCTTGTCCGCCTCCTGGCTGCGTGCGGAGAGCACGATCACCGGCACCGTGGACCAGCTGCGCAGGCCGCGGATCACTTCGATGCCATCGCCGTCGGGCAGCCCCAGGTCGAGCACGACCAGGTCGGGGCGCCGTGTGCCGGCCTCGATCAGGCCGCGGGCCACGCTGTCGGCCTCGTGCACAGTGTGTCCCTCGGCGCCCAGCGCCAAGCGCACAAAGCGGCGAATGGCGGCTTCGTCTTCGACTACCAGGATGCTATAGCCCGCAGGGCTGACAGGAGAATTCATAGGGTGGTGCTTTTCCCGGTGCCGTCGTCCTGTGGCGGCTCTCCGCGTGGCAGGACGATGGTGAAGCGGGCACCCGCAATACTGCCATGCGCGCGCCGGTTGCTGCCCTGAATGCGGCCACCGTGCGCCTGCACGATGGCGCGGCAGATCGCCAGGCCCAGGCCCACACCAGGCAGCGAGCTCTCGCGGCTGCCGCGCTCGAACTTCTCGAAGATGCGTTCTTGCGCGCCCTCGGGCAAACCGGGGCCTTCATCGTCCACCCACAGCGACACCTCACGGGTTGTGGCCTCGGCGCCCAGGGTGATGGCGCTGCCGCTGGGCGTGTACTTGGCCGCGTTCTCCAAGAGGTTGACGAGCACGCGCTCGAACAGCACGGCGTCGAGGTGCAGCAGCGGCAGGTCATCCGGCAGGTTCACGTGCAGCGCGCGGCCGGCCAGCGCCTCGCTGCTTGCCGCCAGCGCGCTGCCCACCACTTCTTCGAGCGGCTGCCAGTCGCGGTGCAGGGGTGCGGCGCCCGCCTCCAGCCGGGCCATGTCGAGCAAGTTGTTGACCTGCGCGCTCATGCGCAGCGCCGAGTCGCGAATGGCGTCGGCCACCTCGCGCTGGGCGGCGCTTAGCGGGGGCTCGGTCAGGCCCAGAGCATCCGAGAGGCCCACCAGCGAGGCCAGCGGCGTGCGCAAGTCGTGCGAGATGGCCGAGAGCAGCGCGTTGCGCAGGCGCTCGGATTCGATCTGCACGGTACTCGTACGCGCCACTTCGATGTAGTGGATGCGTTCGAGCGAAATCGCCAGCAGCGAGGCGCAGGTATCGAGCAGGCGCATCGGCTCAGGGCCGAGCGGCGCGCTGCCCAAGAGCTCCAGCACCAGCACGCCGCGCACGCGCATGGGCGCTTTGAGCGGCACGACGAGGCACGGGCTGGCCGGCAGCGTGCCGGTGCCGCGCCCGGCCGACTCGGCACGGTCGAACGACCACTGCGCGACGCCCAGGTCCACCGGCGCCTCGCCCCCTGCGAGCGCTTCCAGGTGGTTGGCGTCGTCGGCCAGCAGCAGGCTGGAGCGGGCGCGGAACTCGGCGCGCAGGAAGCGGGCGGCAATCTCACCCACCTGCTCGGGCAGCAGCGCGGCCGACAGGTCGCGCGACATATCGTAGAGGCTGCGCACCCGGCGCTCGCGCTGCATGGCCGCCGCCGCCTGCACCTTGAGCCCAGCGGTAAGCTGCCCCACCACCAGCGCTACCACGAGCATCACGGCAAAAGTGACCAGGTACTGCACGTCGCTGACCGCCAGCGAAAAGCGCGGCGGCACGAAAAACAAGTCGAACAAGGCCACGCCCAGAAAGGCCGCCAGCACCGCCGGGCCGCGCCCAAAGCGCAGCCCTACGCCGACCACCACCAGCAGGAACAGCATGACGATGTTGCTCAGCTCGAGCACACCCGTCATGGGCGTTGCCAGCAGCGCCAGCAGCGCGCAGGCCGTGGCCGCTGCGGCGTACCCGCGCCACGCGCTGCCCGCCGCTTCATCCGGAGTGCGCGGTGCGCGTGCGAGGTCGGGCGCCGGTGCGCCGGGCCTGGTTGGCAGGGCCACCTGCAAGACGTCGAGGTCGTCCGCGCTGCGCACCAGCTGGTCTGCCAGCGCCCGCCGCCAGCGCCCGCGCGTACCCCGCCCCAGCACCAGGCGCACAAGGTTGTGCTCGCGCGCATAGCGCACCAGCGCGGCTGCAGGCTCCGGCGCCGAGAGCGTCGCTGTGGTCGCCCCGAGCTCGCTGGCCAGCTTGAGCACTTTCAGCGCCTGCGCGTTGTCGAGGGCGCCGGTCTCCACATGCACCGCGTGCCAGGGCACATCGAGCTGCGTGGCCATGCGGGCACAGCTGCGCACCACTTTCTCACCGGCAGCGCCCGGGCCCACGCACGCCAGCAGCGCCTCCCGGTTGGCCCACACCGGCTGCACGGACACCGAACGCCGGTAGGCACGCACCTCTCCATCGACCCGGTCGGCCGTGCGGCGCAGGGCCAGCTCGCGCAGGGCCAACAGGTTGCCCTTGCGAAAGAAGTTGGCGGCGGCGCGTTCGGCCTGCTGCGGCACATACACCTTGCCGGCTTTGAGACGCGCCAGCAGTTCGTCGGGCGGCAGGTCGACCACCACCACCTCGTCGGCGTCGTCGAACACCCGGTCTGGCACGGTTTCCCACACGCGGATGCCGGTGATGCCGCTGACCACGTCGTTCAGGCTCTCGAGGTGCTGGACGTTCATCGTCGTCCAGACATCAATGCCCGCAGCGAGCAATTCTTCCGCGTCCTGCCAGCGCTTGGGGTGGCGCGAACCGGCGGCGTTGCTGTGGGCCAGCTCGTCCAGCAGAACAAGGGCGCGGGGATCGCCGCCGTGCGCAGCGCCAAACTGCAAGGCCCCTTCCAGATCGAATTCGGGCAGCGTACGCCCATGGTTCGCAACCTGGCTGGGCGCAAGCCGCGCCAGCCCCGCGGCCATGGCTTCGGTCTCGCCGCGGCCATGGGTTTCGACCACGCCGACCAGCAAGGGCGTTCCTTGCGCCTTTGCGGCCTGGGCCGCAGACAGCATGGCGTAGGTTTTGCCCACACCGGCATTGGCCCCAAAGAAGATCTTGAGCCGCCCACGCCGCGCCCGCACCTCGTCGCGCTGTACTTGCTCGAGCAGTTGGTCGGGATTGGGGCGGGCGTCGCTCATCGGTAGCTACTGTAGAGCAGGTGGCGCCACACGCACGCAAGCGGTGGCCAGCGCCGCTTCAGGCACGGGGCAAGGCATCGAGCGCCAGGTTGAGCCGCAGCACGTTCACACGCGGCTCGCCCAGAAAGCCCAGCAGCGTGCCTTCGGTGTGCTCTGCCACCAGCGCCTGCACCCGCTGTGGCGGCAGGCCCAAAGCACGGGCCACCCGGTTGACCTGGTAGTCGGCGGCAGCGCGGCTGATGTGCGGGTCAAGCCCGCTGGCAGAGGCGGTCACCAGGTCCACCGGCACAGCGCTGTGGTTGCCAGGATCGGCAGCGCGCAGCGCTGCAATGCGCGCCGCCACGGCCTCGGCCAAGGCCGGATTGCTGGGCCCCAGGTTGGAGCCCGAGGACGCTGCTGCGTTGTAGGGATCGGGCGCAGTGGCCGATGGCCGGCTCCAGAAATGGCCAGGCTGCGAAAACGGCTGGCCGATCAGCGCGGAGCCGACCACCACGCCCTTCGCCTTCACCAGACTGCCGTTGGCCTGGTCGGGGAACAGCACTTGCGCCAGACCCGTGACAGCCAGCGGATACGCCAGGCCTGTAACGAGGGAAAGCACGGCAAAAAGCACCAGGGCAGGACGAAACAAGAATGTCATAACACCTCCGGAACAAAAATCAGACCACGCCCAGCGCTGCCAGCGCCAGGTCGATGAGCTTGATACCCACGAACGGCACCACCACACCTCCCAGGCCGTAGAGGGCGAGATTGCGGCGCAACAGCGCTGCGGCGCCCACCGGGCGGTAGCGCACCCCTTTGAGCGCCAGCGGAATCAGGAAGACGATGATCAGCGCGTTGAACACCACCGCCGAAAGAATCGCCGAGTTAGGACTGGCCAGCTGCATCACGTTCAAGGCCGAGAGCTGCGGGTAGGTGCCCACGAACGCGGCCGGCACGATGGCAAAGTATTTGGCCAGGTCGTTGGCAATGCTGAAGGTGGTGAGCGAGCCCCGCGTCATCAGCATCTGTTTTCCGGTCTCCACGATTTCGATCAGCTTGGTGGGGTTGCTGTCGAGGTCCACCATGTTGCCGGCCTCCTTGGCGGCCTGCGTGCCGGTGTTCATGGCCACGGCCACATCGGCCTGGGCCAGCGCCGGCGCATCGTTGGTGCCGTCGCCCGTCATGGCCACCAGTTGGCCGGCTGCCTGGTACTCGCGGATGCGTTCGAGCTTGGCTTCAGGCGTGGCCTCGGCAAGAAAGTCGTCCACCCCCGCTTCGGCCGCGATGGCCGCCGCCGTGAGGCGGTTGTCGCCAGTGACCATCACGGTGGTGATCCCCATTCGGCGCAGCTCGGCAAAGCGCTCCTTGATGCCGGGCTTGACGATGTCCTTGAGCTCGATGGCCCCCAGCACGCGGGCACCCTCGCTCACCACCAGCGGCGTGCTGCCGCGGCGGGCGATGCTGTCCACCACAGCCTGCAGCGGGGCCGGAAAATCGCCGCCCAGTGCCTCCACATGCCGGCGGATCGCATCGGCCGCGCCCTTGCGCAGGCTGCGGCCGCCGGGCAAGTCGACACCGCTCATGCGCGTTTGCGCGGTGAAGGGCACAAACTGGGCATCCAGCGATGCAGCGTTCAATTCTGGGAGCTTGAATTTCTGCCGCGCCAGCACCACGATGCTGCGGCCTTCGGGTGTTTCATCGGCCACAGAAGCCAACTGCGCGGCGTCGCCCAGCGCGGCTTCAGCGACGCCCGGCGCCGGGGTAAACGCGCTGGCCTGGCGGTTGCCCAGGGTGATGGTGCCGGTCTTGTCGAGCAGCAACACGTCCACGTCGCCGGCCGCTTCCACGGCGCGGCCGGAGGTGGCGATCACGTTCGCCTGCATCATGCGGCTCATGCCCGCCACACCAATGGCAGAGAGCAATCCCGCAATGGTGGTGGGAATCAGGCACACCAGCAGCGCAACCAGCACCACCAGGCTCACGGGCTCACCGGCGCCACCGGCGGCAACGCCAAACTGCGAAAACGGCAGCAAGGTGACCACCACGCTCAGGAACACGATGGTCAGCGCCACCAGCAAGATGGTGAGCGCAATCTCGTTGGGCGTCTTCTGCCGCTTGGCGTTCTCCACCATGCCAATCATGCGGTCGATAAAGGTTTCTCCGGGGTTCACCGAGATGCGCACCACGATCCAGTCGGACAACACCCGGGTGCCGCCAGTGACTGAGCTGAAGTCTCCGCCGGACTCACGAATCACCGGCGCCGATTCGCCCGTGATGGCACTCTCGTCCACCGAGGCCACGCCCAGGATGACTTCTCCATCGGCGGGCACCGTGTCACCCGCTTCCACCAGCACCACGTCTTCGCGCTTGAGCTGGTCGGCTTCCATGGGCAGCCAAGTCACCGCCTCACGCGTGGCGGGCAAAGGGCCCCCTTTGGGCAGTAGCTTGGCCCAGGTCTCCTTCTTGAGCCCGCGCAGCGAGGCTGCCTGCGCTTTGCTGCGCCCTTCGGCCAGGGCTTCCGCCATGTTGGCAAATAGCACCGTGAACCACAGCCACAGCGCGACCAAGGCGGTAAACAGGGTGGGTTCGGAGACTGCCAGCGCGGTGGTGAAAGCGCTGCCCACGTACACCACAAACATCACGGGATTGCGCCACTGCACGCGCGGGTCGAGCTTCTTGAAGGCCTCCAGAAGCGCCGGACGCAAAAGCGCAGGGTCGAACAAGGTCGGGGTTGTGTTGCGTGTCATTTCAGGGGCTCCACCAGCGTGAGGTGCTCCACCACCGGGCCCAGGGCCAGGGCGGGAACGTAGTTCAAAAGACCCACCAGCAGCACGGTGCCAATCAACAGTCCGACAAAGAGCGGCCCGTGCGTGGGCAGCGTCCCGGCGGTGGCGGTTGCACGCTTCTTGCTCGCCAGCGAGCCCGCCATGGCCAGCACCGCCACGATGACGCCAAAGCGGCCAAACCACATGGCTGCCGCGAGCAGCACGTTGTAGAAAGGTGTATTGACTGAGAGGCCGGCGAACGCGCTGCCGTTGTTGTTGGCAGCCGAAGTCAAGGCATACAAAATTTCACTGAAACCGTGCGGTCCCGGGTTCAAAATGCCCGCCCGCCCGGCTTCGGTGCTCACGGCCAGGGCGGTGCCAAGCAGCACCAGCAAGGGCGTGATGAGAATGGCGAGCGACACCATCTTCATTTCGTTCGCTTCGATCTTCTTGCCCAGGTATTCCGGGGTTCGGCCGATCATCAGCCCGGCAATGAACACCGCCAGCATGGCGAACACCAGCATGCCGTAGAGGCCCGTGCCGACCCCGCCGAACACCACCTCGCCGAGCTGCATCAGCACCATGGGCACGGCGCCGCCCAGCGGCGTGAAGCTGTCGTGCATGGCGTTCACGGCGCCGCAACTGGCCGACGTGGTGACCGCTGCAAACAGGGTCGAGGCGTTGATGCCGAAGCGCGCCTCTTTGCCCTCCATGTTGCCGCCGGGCTGGCTCGAGCTGACCGCTTGGTCTACCCCCAGCGCGGTGAGCGCCGGATTGCCTTCTTGCTCGGCCCAGTTGACAGTGACGGCAAAAACCACGAACAGCACCGTCATGGCAGCCAGCACGGCAAAGCCTTGGCGCCTGTCTCCCACCATGCGCCCGAACACCAGGCAGAGCGCGGCGGGGATGATGAAAATTGCCAGCATCTGCAGCGCGTTGGTGTAAACGCTGGGGTTCTCAAACGGGTGCGCAGAATTGGCGTTGAAGAAGCCGCCGCCGTTGGTGCCCAGCATCTTGATGGCCAATTGCGAGGCCACCGGGCCCAGGGCCAGCTGCGTGCTGGCACCCTCGACGCCGGTGGTGCTCACATACGCCGACAAGGTCTGAATCACGCCCAGCCCGGCAAACGCCAGCGCCAGCAGAAACGACAGCGGCAGAAGCACCCACAGCGTGGCACGGGTGAGGTCTACCCACACGTTGCCGATGGTGGCCGCGCTGTGCCGGGCAAAGCCGCGCACCAGCGCCACCACCACCACGATGCCGGTGGCGGCAGAGAGGAAGTTTTGCACCGTCAGACCCAGCATCTGGGTCAGGTAGCTCATGGTGGTCTCGCCGCCATAGCCTTGCCAGTTGGTGTTGGTGACGAAGCTCACCGCCGTGTTGAAAGCCGAATCGGCAGACACCGCAGCAAAACCCTGCGGGTTGAGCGGCAACGGCATCTGCAAGCGCTGAAGGGCATACAGAAAAAAGAGTCCCAGGCTGTTGAACAGCAGCAAGCCCAGGGCATAGCGCACCCAGCCCGTCTCTTGCGTGGCATCGACACCAGCCACCCGCCAAAGCGGCGACTCGAGCTTGCGACCCAGCGCGAATCGCCCGTCCATGACGGCGTCGATGGCGCGGGACAGCGGCCAGGCCAGTGCAAAAAGCACCAGCAAGAACGCCCCCAGTTGCACGATGGCGCCGGTGGTCATGAAAAATCCTCAGGCCGCAGCAGCACGGCGACGAGGTACACAAAGAGCCCGCCCGCAAGCGCGCCTGCCATCCAGTGCCATGCACTCATGGTCGTGCCTCCGGACGCTGCAGCCGTTCGCAGCCCTTGACGAGCGCCACAGTCAGCAGCCAGAAAAGACCCGCCAGGGCCAGATAGATGACGTCCATGAACCGCTCTCCCCGATGCGCCATTGGCGATGCACCGATGCTAGGAACGGCCGTATCAAGGCAGTGGCAAGAAGTGCCCGCTGGGCATCAAGGAAGCATCAAGAAGCGCGGTGTTCCCGCCGGACGCGGCGCGCAGAACCTGAACCGGCCATCGCCGGGCCATGCCGGGGGCGCCAGGCAACACCCTGTTGCCCGCTGGGCGAACTCCGGCGAATGGTCAGCAGACCGGAAGTTGCAGCCATATGCTACTTATTTAGGAGCTGCTTATACAATACCTGCATGCGCTAGACGCCTAAAACACCAAAACTTTTTCTAATCCAAAGGCCACACCAGCGGATGGGCATCGCCCACTTCCTGCAGCGCAGGCTCTTTGCGCTCCAGCGGTACAGGTTCCACTGGCTGCACAACGCCCAGTTCCCGCCACCAAGGACGGTCCAGCGGTCCGTGGGCGGGCTCCACCGGGTCGCCCAAGCGCGGCATCAACAGGTGCGCACCCTGCGCAGGCGCACGGGCCAGCAGGGTTTCTGCGGGCTCGTCCCAATCGTGCATCGCCAGGTTGAAGGTGCCCCAATGCACCGGCAGGAAGGCGCCGCCACCCAGAAGGTCAAGCGCCTTGAGGGCGTTTTCCGGACCCAGGTGGATGTCGCCCCAGGTGGGGTGGAAGGCGCCGACTTCGAGCATGACGAGGTCGAAGGGGCCGAAGCGCTCGCGGATGCGGGCGTACTCGGTGGTCAGGCCCGTATCGCCGCTGAAGAACACGCGGTGGCGGGGCGACGCGATGACGAGCGACGACCACAGCGTGGCGTTGCGGTCCTTCAGGCTGCGGCCCGAGAAATGCTGCGAGGGTGCGGCGTGGATGGTGAGATCGGTGCCGGGCACCCTGTGCGACTGCCACCAGTCGAGCTCGGTAATGCGCTCGGGCGCAATCCCCCAGGCCTGCAGGTGCGCGCCAACGCCGAGCGAGGTGACGAAGGGAATGTTCGTCTTGGCCATCTGGCGAATGGTGGGGTAATCGAGGTGGTCGTAGTGGTCGTGCGAGATGACAACGACGTCGATGGTCGGCAGCTGCGACAGGCGCACCGGCGCTTTCTGAAAACGCTTGGGGCCAATGAGACGGGACGGCGACGCGCGCGGACCCCAGACCGGGTCGGTGAGCACGCGCAGGCCGTCAATTTCGATGAGCACGCTGGAATGCCCGAGCCAGGTCGCGCGCAGGCCGGAATCTGGCTTGCGGCCCCAGCGCTCGCGCGGGTCCACAGTGGGCAGCAGCCCCTGCGGCACGCGCCGGCCTTCCGAGAACATGAACTCGCGCAGCGTGGGGCGCGCGGCCGTGGTGTCGCGCAGGCCTGTCGGTATCGGGTACTGGTTGCGAAAGCCGGCCTCCGTCCACAGCGGGGAGGCCTGCATGCGCTCCAGGCGCAGACCAGCTGCACGTTTGCCCAATGACATCATGGTGTGGTTTTCGAAAATTCAAAAAACCACTGTACGCCCTTGGCGCTGGCGCTGCCGGCGGGCGGGCCGGCAGCGGTCTCAGAAATGGCTTTAGCGCTTGCCCATGAAGGCAGCAAAGGCTTCGCGCGCGGCGGGCTCGCGCAGCATGTGGCCAAAACTGGCGCCCTCTTCGGCCATGCGCTCGATGACCTGGCCTTCCTGACCGAGCTTCATCAAGCGCTTGGTTTCCACCAGGGATGCCAGCGGCTTGGCGGCCAGCTTTTTCGCCTGCGCCTGGGCGATGGCGTTGCATTCGGTGGGCGGCACTACGCGGTTGACCAGGCCCACCTCCAGCGCCGCCTCAGCCATGAAGGGTTCGCCCAGCAGCAGGGCTTCGGCTGCGCGCTGGTGGCCCATGAGGCGCGGCAGCAGCAGGCTGGAGCCCGCTTCGGGGCACAGGCCCAGGTTCACAAACGGCAGGGAAAACATGGCGTTGTCACCCGCGTAGACCAGGTCGCAGTGCAGCAGCATGGTGGTGCCAATGCCCACGGCAGGGCCGCAAACGGCGGCAATCAGCGGCTTGGGGAAACGCGCGATGGCGTGCAGGAAGCGGTAGACGGGGGAATCCTGCGTGGCAGCCGGCTGCTGCAGAAAGTCGCTGATATCGTTGCCGGCACTGAAGACCGTCACGTCGCCCTGGAGGACCACGGCGCGCACGCCGTCGTCCTGCGCAGCCGCCTGCAACGCGTCGGCCAGCGCCGCGTACATGGCAGTGGTGATCGAGTTTTTCTTGCCCACCCGGTTGAACGTGAGGGTGCAAACACCGGCTTCTGTGTGCTGGAGGATGTCTTGCGTCGTGGTCTGGGTCATGGTGTCTGTTGACACGGCCGGGCGCCGCGTCATTCCTTGTAGTAAACGATCTGGTGGCTGGTGGCGAGCAGCGTGCCGGCCTCGTTCCACAGCTGCGCCGAGTGGTCGAAAAACCCGTTGCGAAACTCCTGCCCGCGCGCCTGTCCAAGCAGATAGCCGTCGCCGGTGGCGGCCAGATCCGCCTGGCTGGCATGAAAGTACACCGTGATCGACACCGTGCCAGCCGGCACCTGGCGGGCACGGCGCAGCCAGACGCGCGGAAAGAAGATGTCTGCCATGGCGGCCAGGCTGCAAAAGTCGAGCGCGCGCGGCGGGGCGTCGCGCATCCACAGCTGCGACAGGCTGTGGTCGCCGCTGCCGTCCCACACCTGCGGGATCACGCCAGTGACGGGGCGCATTTCGTAGCGGCGGAGCCACTCCACCTCAAAGGCCGGGGGAATCGCTGGCAGATCAGCAGGCTTGGGCACCTGCGGCGCCGGCGCATCGCCCACGCTCCAGGTTTCGCGGCGCAGCGCGGTGACGGCGGTGCCGGTGGTGGTGACCACGGGCGCGCCGTCGGGGCCAGCTTGCAGAATGGAGAGCGTCCAGTGCTGGGTCGAGCGGTTGGTGCGCACCGGCACGGCCTGAATCTGAAAGCTGCCAGCCACCAGCCCGCCGCCGTAGTTCACGGTGAGCGCCAGCGGGTCACCCAAACGGTCAGGGTGTTGCAGTACGGCCTGCAAGAGTGTGGCAGCCGTGACACCGCCAAACGGGCCCACCATGTTCCAGTAGGGCTTGGGCGATTCGCCCTGGTATTGCCCCGGTGCGTCGGCGCGCAGTTGCAGGGCCTGGTCGAATGCGTGAAGGGAAGTCGTCGTCATGCCGCAAGTGTGCCCACAAAGAGGCGCTTAGTTCGTCGTGCCGGTGACTTTGGCGGTGTCGAACGCCGACAGCACGGCTGCCGCCCGCGGCCACAGGCTGGCCCGGAACGCCGGACGAAAGAAGCCGAAATGCCCGATACGCGCCGCGTGCACGTCCTGCGGTGCAATGGTTTCCACTTTGGACGGCGCCTGTGCGTAAAACCCGTTCAGGCGCTCAATGCCCTGCAGCGTCATCAGTTCGTCGTCGGCCAGCGAATACGCCACGATGGGAAAGCGCACGGCCGCATAGCTTTGCTCGGCCGCCGCGCCCTCAGCGCCCATGCCGTAGCGCGGGTTCAGGCACCAGCGGCGCCACTGCAGGATCACGCCCTTGGGCAGATCGCCAATGGAGCGCAGCCGTCGGCCCGGAAAGTAGCCGCACAGCCAGGTGGCCATAGGCACCAGCACCCACCAGAAGAAATGCACCACCGTGCGCAAGCGCGGCGCGTTGTCGCGCCAGTAACCACTGCCCGCCGCCACGCCCAGCATGCCGTCAATGGCTGAGGTGTCCGTCATCAGCCCCGGCAACTGTGCCCCCAGGCTGTGGCCGATGAGGAACAAAGGCTGCGCCGGCTGCGCCGCCTTGGCCGTAGCAATGACCGCTTCGTAGTCGCGCACCCAATCGAGCAAGTCCGCCCGCACCGCCCGCATCGGGCCTTGCAGCGAATAGCCATGCCCCCAGTAATCAAACGTGGTGACCCGGAACCCCTGCTCGGCCAGCCAGGCGGCAAACGCCGCATAAAAATCCTGCCGCACCCCCATCGCCGCACCAATCACGACGCTGGCGTGCGGGGCGCCCGCAGGTTCATACACCCGCAGCGCCAGCGTGGTGTCTGCATCCACTCGCAGGGTTTCAGTTTTCACGCCATGTCTCCTTCTGCAAGCCGGACGACAGCGTCCTTTGGTTTCCCCACCCCGCCCTCAAGGGCGTAGCGAGCGGGATGAGCTGCTAGGCGGACGGAGCACAGGAACCGGAGCGTACTGAAGGTACGTGAGGATGGCGAGCACCGCCCAACGACGCATGGCAGTCGCGCAGTAGCCAGTTAAACCGCTTCGAAGATGCCGGCGGCGCCTTGGCCTGTACCTACGCACATGGTCACCATCCCGTACTTCAGCTTGTGCCGCTTGAGCGCATGCACCACCGTCGCCGCACGAATCGCCCCGGTAGCCCCCAGCGGATGCCCCAGCGCAATCGCGCCACCCATCGGGTTGACCGTGGCCGGGTCCAGGCCCAGGGTGCGCACCACGGCAAGCGACTGGGCGGCAAAGGCTTCGTTCAGCTCGTACCAGCCAATGTCTTCGTGCTTGAGGCCGGCGTAGCGCAGCGCGGCGGGAATCGCCTCGATCGGGCCGATGCCCATGAGCTCGGGCGGCACGCCGCGTGCGGCAAAGCTGACAAAGCGCGCCAGCGGGCTCAAGCCAAACTGCTTGACGGCCTTCTCGCTGGCCAGAATCAAGGCGCCCGCGCCGTCACTGGTCTGCGAGCTGTTGCCGGCCGTAACGCTGCCCCGGGCGGCAAATACGGGGCGGAGTTTGCCCAAGGCTTCGAGCGTGGTGTCGGGGCGCGGGCCTTCGTCCAGGCTCACGGTGCGCTTCTTGATGATCACTTCGCCGGTGGCCAGGTCGGGCGTGCGCTCGGTGATCTCAAACGGCGTGATTTCGTCGGTGAACTCGCCGGCCTGCTGGGCCTTGACCGCGCGCAGGTGCGATTCCAGCGCAAAAGCGTCCTGGTCTTCGCGCGACACCTTCCATTGCTGGGCCACCTTTTCGGCCGTCAGGCCCATGCCATAGGCGATGCCGACGTTCTCGTCGCGGGCAAACACTTCTGGGTTGAACGAGGGCTTGTTGCCGCCCATGGGCACCATACTCATCGATTCGGCGCCACCGGCGATCAGCACGTCGGCCTGGCCCACGCGAATGCGGTCGGCTGCCATCTGGATGGCGCTCACGCCCGAGGCACAAAAGCGGTTGACCGTAATGCCGCCCACGGGGTGGTCAAAGGCCAGGCCCATGGCAATGCGGGCCATGTTCATGCCCTGCTCGCCCTCGGGGAACGAGCAGCCAATGATGGAATCTTCAATGGCCTTCGGGTCCAGCGTCGGCACCTGCAGCATGGCGCTGCGAATGGCGGCGACCAGCAGGTCGTCGGGGCGGGTGTTCTTGAAGTAGCCACGGCCCGAGCGGCCAATGGGCATGCGCGTGGCGGCAACGATGTAGGCGTCTTGAACTTGTTTCATGGGGAGAACCTCAGGGTACGGGCTGCGACTTCGGAGCGGCAGCGCCTGTCAATGTGGATAGGAATCAGGCTTTGGCTGCACCAAGGCGCATCCAGTCAGCCTTGTCTTTTTCGATGGCGGCCGGCAACGCGCCCAGCACGCTGGCGCGCAGTCGCTGCTTGGTGGCAGTGAACGAGGCCGGATGGGCTTTCTTCAGGCGATCCACCTGCGCTTGCACGGCCGCAGCCAGCGCCTCGGGTGCGACGGCTTCGTCGAGCAAACCGGCCTGCACGGCAGCCGCTCCGCCATAGGCCAGGCCAGTGCCCACCAGGTGGAGATGCGGCGTCGCCACGCGCTCACGCAGAGCTTCGAGCGCGAAGTACGGCAGCGTCATGCCGATCAGCACCTCATTGGCCTGGAATGTCGCCCCTGCGTTCAAGCCGATGCGCACATCCGCGCACTGCAACAAGAACAGGCCCATGGCCATCGCATGGCCCGAGCAAGCGGCAATCACCGGGTGCGGATACGACAGCACCCGCTTGGCCAGTTGTGCGCCACCGGTGAGCATCTGGAACGTTACCTGGGGATCGCCGGCCTTGAACACCGACAAGTCAAACCCGCCAGAAAAAACACCCGGTCGGCCGGTGAGCACCACGATGGCCTTGTCGGCCTCGGCCCGGTCCAGCGCAGCATTGAGCGCGGCCTGCATGGCCGGCCCCATGGCGTTGGCCTTGCCGTCGTCCATGGTCAGCGTGGCCACACCATCGGCAAAAGCGTAGGAAACCAAATCAGTCATGTGTCTCTCCAGGGGCGCGGCGGCGTTCAATTTCTAACGGGCTTGCCCGTGCTCAGCATGCCCAGAATCCGTTCCTGCGATTTCGGGTGCTCGATCAGCGAACAGAAGGCTTTGCGCTCCATGGCCATGAGGTATTCCTCGCTGACCAGCGCGCCCGCATCCACGTCGCCGCCGCAGACCACACCCGCAATCAGGCTGGCAATGTGGAAGTCGTGCGCGCTGATGAAGCCGCCATCGCGCATGTTGACCAACTGCGCCTTGATGGTGGCGATGCCGCTGCGGCCCGCCACGGGGAACAGACGCTTGTGCGGTGCACGCCAGCCGCCCCGGGCCATGGCCTTGGCTTCGTTCAGCGCAACAAACAGCAGTTCGTCCTTGTGCGGCACGATAAGGTCGCTCTCGAGCAGGTAGCCGAGCTTGCGCGATTCCAGCGCGCTGGTGCCCACCTTGGCCATCGCAGCAGCAGAGAAGCCTTCGGTCAGGAAAGGCAGCACATCCTTGGAGGTGGACTGGGCCATGTTCTCGGCGGCTCGGCGGGCGATGTAGGTCAGGCCGCCGGCGCCGGGCACCAGGCCCACACCCACTTCGACCAGACCGATGTAGCTTTCCATGTGCACCACACGGCGGGCCGAGTGCACGGCCAGCTCGCAGCCACCACCCAACGCCAAACCCCGGATGGCCGAAACCACGGGCACATTGGCGTAGCGGATGCGCAGCATGGTGTTCTGCAGCTCTTGCTCGGCCCCTTCGATGGCACTGACACCAGCAATCATGAACGCGGGCAGCATGGCCTGCAGGTCGGCGCCGGCACTGAAGGGCTCGTCACCCGACCAGACCACCACGGCCTGGTAGTTCTTCTCGGCGATGTCCACCGCCATGGCCAGGCCCTCGGCCACATCGGGGCTGATGGCGTGCATCTTGGTCTTGATGCTGGCAATGACCACTTCGTCGTCCAGCGTCCACAGGCGGATGGCATCGTCTTCGTGCAGCGTCTTGCCGGCGGTCTTGTAGTCAGGCAGGGTTTCGCCCAGCAGGGCCTCGGGGAAATACTGGCGCTCGTACACCGGCAACTGGCGGCGCGGGATGAATTTGCCTTGCGATGCACTCCACGAGCCTTGCGCGGTGTGCACACCACCCGCCTCGGCCACGGGGCCCTTGAACACCCACTCGGGCAGCGGCGCCTTGGACAGCGCCTTGCCCGCATCGATGTCTTCCTGGATCATCTTCGCCACGTCCAGCCAGCCGGCTTCCTGCCACAGTTCGAACGGGCCCTGCTTCATGCCAAAGCCCCAACGCATGGCCTGGTCGATGTCACGTGCGTTGTCGGCAATCGTGGCCAGGTGCACGGCAGCGTAATGGAAGCTGTTGCGCAGAATGGCCCACAGGAACTGGCCCTGTGGGCCTTCGGCATTGCGCAGGAGTTTGAGGCGTTCGGCGGCGGGCTTTTTCAGCATGCGGCCGTACACCTCGTCGGCCTTCTGGCCACCGGGCAGGTACTCTTCGCCTTCCAGGTCAAAGCGCAGCACATCGCGGCCGACCTTTTTGTAGAAGCCGGCCTTGGTCTTCTGGCCGAGGTTGCCCAGGTCGAGCAACTTTTGCAGGACGGCAGGGGTGCCAAAGCTCTCGTAAAACGGATCGGTTTCAAGGCTCAGGTTGTCCTGCAGCGTCTTGATGACGTGGGCCATGGTGTCCAGCCCTACCACATCGGCAGTGCGGAAGGTGCCACTGCTCGCACGGCCGAGCTTCTTGCCGGTGAGGTCGTCCACCACATCGAAAGTGAGGCCGAAGTTCTCGACTTCCTTCATGGTCGCCAGCATGCCGGCAATGCCGACGCGGTTGGCCACGAAGTTGGGCGTGTCGTGCGCGCGCACCACGCCCTTGCCCAGGCCGCTGGTCACAAAGGCTTCGAGCTGGTCGAGCACTTCGGGGGCGGTGGTGGGGGTGTTGATCAGCTCCACCAGCGTCATGTAGCGCGGCGGGTTGAAGAAGTGGATGCCACAGAAGCGCGGCTTGATGTTCTCGGGCAGCGCCTCGGAGAGCTTGGTGATCGACAGACCCGAAGTGTTGGAGGCGACGATGGCGTTGGGATTGACGAAAGGCGCAATTTTTTTGTACAGGTCAAGCTTCCAGTCCATGCGCTCGGCGATCGCCTCAATGATGAGGTCGCAATCGCGCAGCTGCTCCAGGTGCTCTTCGTAGTTGGCCTGGCCAATCAACGCGGCATCGTCGGCCACGCCCAGCGGCGAGGGCTTGAGTTTTTTGAGGCCTTCAACCGCCTTGGTCACGATGCCGTTCTTCGGACCTTCCTTGGCCGGCAGATCAAACAGCACCACCGGCACCTTGACGTTGACCAGGTGCGCAGCAATCTGCGCGCCCATCACGCCTGCGCCGAGCACGGCGACTTTCTTCACTTGAAATCTAGACATTGATTGTTCTCCGTGGAGCCCGCAGAAGCGGGGCCTCCGTTGTCAGACACCCCGCGACTGGCGCCGGGCAGACAGGGGTTTGATTACTGGACGCGAATCCAGGTTTGGGTGCGGCCGAAGGGACCGAAGGAGCCGCGCACCTGGAGTTTCTTGCCGCCTTCGATGGGCGTCATGCGCAGCGTGTAGTTGCGGCCGTTCTCGGGGTCGAGAATTTTTCCGTCCTCCCACACATCCCTGCCTTCGGCTTTCTTGGCGCCCCTGATGATCTCCAGGCCCAGCAGCGGCTTGTCCTTGCGCTCGTCCTTGCATTCGGAGCAGACATCTTCAGGTTTGGCGTCCTTCGCGAGGCGCTTTTCCAGCACTCCGTGCAGAGCGCCCGCCCCGTTGTCCTTGATGCGGATTTCCGCCTTGGCCTCGCCGGTCTTGTCGTCGATGTTGCGCCACAGGCCCTCAGGGGTCATCTGGGCCATGGCCGGGGCGGAAAACACTACAAAACCGATAGCTGCAAACGCTTTGTTCATGGGCGCTCCTGGGTCAAAAAGATTGAAATCCGCTCCACTTGCTCAGGCCAGGGCCAGATCGGTCTCCATCAGCGGCTTGGCACCCGCACGCGCGGTGCGCATCAGGGTAACGGTTTCGGGGAACAGCTTGGCGAAGTAAAAGCGCGCGGTCTGCAGCTTGGCACCGTAGAACGGATCGGTATTGCCGGCAGCGATCTGGCGCAGCGCCACCTGGGCCATGCGGGCGAAGAAGTAGCCAAACACCAGGTGGCCCGCCACGCGCAGGTAATCCACGGCAGCAGCGCCCACTTCGTCGGGGTTCTGCATGCCACGGAAACCCAGTTCGGTAGTGAACTTGGTCATCTGGTCGGCCAGCATGGCCACCGGGTTGATGAACTCGGCCATCTTCTCGTTCACGCCCTCTTCCTGCACCAGCGCGCCAACGAGTTTGCCGAACTTCTTCAGCGAGGCGCCGTTGTTGCCCAATATCTTGCGGCCCAGCAGGTCGAGCGATTGAATGGTGTTGGTGCCTTCGTAGATCATGTTGATGCGCGCGTCGCGCACGAACTGCTCCATACCCCATTCCTTGATGTAGCCGTGGCCACCAAAGACCTGCTGGCACATCACCGTGGCCTCAAAGCCGTTGTCGGTGATGAAGGCCTTCACAATGGGCGTCAGCAAGGCAAGCATTTCTCCCGAATCCTTGCGCACCTTTTCGTCCGTGTGGTGCAGCTCCTTGTCGAGCAGCATGGCGCAGTAGATGGCGAGCGCGCGGCCGCCTTCGGCGTAGGCCTTGGCCGTGAGCAGCATCTTGCGCACGTCGGGGTGCACGATGATGGGGTCGGCCGGCTTGTCCTTGGCCTTTACGCCCGAGAGGCTGCGCATCTGGATGCGGTCCTTGGCGTAGGCGAGTGCATTTTGGTACGCCACTTCAGTCAGGCCAAGCGACTGGTTGCCCACGCCCAGGCGGGCGGCGTTCATCATGACGAACATGGCGGCCAAGCCCTTGTTGGGCTGGCCCACCAGGCTGCCAATGGCGCCGTCGATGTTGATCTGCGCCGTGGCATTGCCATGGATGCCCATCTTGTGCTCAAGCGCGCCACAGAAAATCGGATTGCGCTCGCCAATGCTGCCATCGGCATTCACCTTGAACTTGGGCACGGCAAACAGGCTGATGCCTTTGCTGCCCACGGGCGCATCGGGCAGGCGCGCAAGCACCAGGTGCACGATGTTTTCCGTCATGCCGTGCTCGCCGGCGCTGATGAAAATCTTGTTGCCGGTGATCTTGTAGCTGCCATCAGCCTGCGGCTCGGCCTTGCTGCGCAGCATCCCCAGGTCGGTACCGCAATGCGGCTCGGTCAGACACATGGTGCCGGTCCACTCGCCGCTGGTGAGCTTGGGCAGGTAAATCTTTTTCTGCTCGTCGGTGCCGTGCGCGTGCAGGCATTCGTAAGCGCCGTGCGAGAGGCCCGGGTACATGGTCCAGGCCTGGTTGGCCGAGTTCATCATCTCGTACATGCACTGGTTGAGCACGAACGGCAAGCCCTGGCCGCCGTATTCGGTGTCGCAGGAGAGCGCTGGCCAGCCGCCTTCAAGGTACTTGGCGTACGCCTCCTTGAAGCCCGCCGGGGTCTTGACCTCGTGCGTGGCCTTGTCGAGCGTGCAGCCTTCGGTGTCGCCGCTGATATTGAGCGGGAAGATCACGTCCGTGGCGAACTTGCCGCCCTCTTCGATCACCTCGTTGATGGTGTCGACGTCGACTTCCGCGTGCGGCGGCAGGCTCTTGAAATCTTCGACGACGTTGAACACTTCATGCATGACGAATTGCATATCGCGCAGGGGCGGCGTGTAGGTAGGCATGTTGACTCCTTGGGGTTTACTTGTGGGTTGCAGGGGCGCCGCGCGCCGGCTCGGTGGCCGAAAAGCGGGCAAGAATGTTGTCGAAACCAGTGAGCGCCCGGCCAAGCGAGCCGGGGTTCTTCAAAAAGCGCGCCTCGTAGTGCAGCGCAAGGATGAGGCCGTGGATTTCAAACAGCATCTGGTCTTCGTCCACGTCGGCGCGCAGTTCGCCGCGTTCCTTGGCCTGAACAATGGCGCGGCGCATGGCGCTGTGCCAGGTCATTACCGATTCGGCCAGTGCGTCGCGCACCGGACCGGGGCGCTCGTCGAACTCGACGGCACCGCTGATGTAGATGCAACCCGAATCGATCTCTACCGAAGTGCGCTGCATCCAATTGCCAAACAGCGTGCGCAAGCGCGCGACGCCGCGCGGCGCCGACATCGCCGGGTAAAACACCTCTTGCTCGAAACAGTGGTGGTATTCACGCACCACAGAAATCTGCAGTTCTTCGCGCGAGCCAAAATGGGCGAAAACGCCCGACTTGCTCATGCCCATTACCTCGGCGAGCGCACCGATGGACAGACCCTCAAGCCCGATGTGCGTCGCCAAGTTCAGCGCGGCCTCAACAATGGCGGCCTTGGTCTGCTGGCCTTTCTGCAAGGCGCGCGCCGACGAGGCGCGTGGGCGCGGCTGGCGGCTGGCGGGGGTTTCGGTGCGTACAGTGGGCATGGTGCAAAAAAGAACGATCGTTCTATTCTGCAGTAAATTCCCCCCGAGGTCACGCCTCTCCCGAAAAATAGAGAGGCTGCACCAAAAAACGTAGGGCCTGTTAACACTATCCAAGGGGTCGCGAAGGTCACCAGAGCCCGTCCATCAAGGCGCGCGACGCAGTGCGTGCGTCCGCACGCTCAAGGAGCGCAACGCCGAGGGACGGGCTCTGGTGACCTTCCCTTCGGGTTGCCTCGCAAAGGGGCCGTCTGCGGCGTTGCCCGCGCTTGCAAGGCACCAGCCTTGCTGCGCACGCGCGCCTTGCATACAGCCCCTCTGCGTGCAACGCGATCCCCTTGCACAGTGTTAACAGGCCCTATTTCAGAGCATGTGGGCCAGACACGCGTCGAGCTGCTCGGTAGGCAGCTTTCTGAACTGGGATCGCACAAAGCGCTGCACGCGGCCCTGGCAAAAGGCAATCAGGCAACTGGCCGCCACCTGGGCATCGGCGGTCGGCGCGGGCGAACCTGCCTGCTGCGCAGCGGCGCGAAGGCACTGGCGCAACTGCGACTCCAGGCGTTCAAAGCATTGGTTCACGCGCTGCTGCAATCGCTCATGCTCGAGCAGCAGGGCGTCGCCCGCCAGAATCCTGGCCAGACCGGGATTGCGCTCGCAAAATTGAAGCAGCAAGGCCGCGATGCGCGAGGCCTGCGAGGCAGGCGCCTCATTCTCGGCTGCCAGAATCTGCGCGCTGAGCGGAAACACGGTTTCCTCGATGAAGTCGA
>JAGNYI010000050.1 GCA_017985015.1 Giesbergeria sp.
AGAAAGGCAGCGCCAATCTGGGCGCTTCGCTCGCCTTTTTTGGCATGGAAGACTGGGCGCTGGAGCTGGCGCAGCAGAGCTTCTCGCCCTACTGGGGCGCGAGCCATTTGTTTCTGGCCGACCGCTACCGGGGCGAGTTCAACAAGAATTCCGAGTTGTTCCAGGGCTTTCTTACCGATCCGATGGCGTTTGGCGCCAGTCAGCGCTACGCGTCGTTGTTGCAGCAGCCGGGCAACCATGGGGCCGTGGACGTTTGGCAGGAGCAGGAGTTCTACCAACTGAGCGCGCCTTCGGTCACGCTCAACGGCATGGACAACCGGGAGGTGCCCGTTTCGTGGTTTTTCAAGGCGCAGAAGGCCAAGGGCAGCCACTTTCCCATCGATATCGGCGTCACCAACCAACCCGCCATTTACGATCCGAGCGGATCGGCCGATGCAGACGCCGAAGTACTCACCATTGGACTGGGCATGCAGCCGAACGAACGGCTCAACCTGTTTGCCTATGCCAACCATACCGGCATCAATCTACAGGCCCACAACCTCTTTGCCACGCAGGTGGACAAGACCACGCAGCAAGGCGTGCTGGGGCTGTCCTACCTCTGGAGCCCGACCGAGCAGACCTGGTTCAAACTGGGGCGCAGCCTGGAAGCCACGCGGATCGAGAATTTCCCTATGCTGTTCGAGTTGGGCCCGCTCTTCGGCGTTGCCGGCTTTGCGGCAAATCCCCGCAAGAGCCTGAGCGACCTGCAGTTGCGCCACAGCGTCGATCTGGAACCCGGCACGCGCTGGAGCGTGGCGCTCGAGCATGTGGCAGAAAAGCAGGCCAGCGAGGCCTTGGGTGTGGGCCGCCTGAGCACGGTCCAAAATGGTCAAACCTTCTCGGACACCATGACCTTTGGTGGCGTCAACGCCATTGACCGCCGTTACACCGGTCTCACCTTGGACGGCGAGCGGCAACTGAACCCCACCCTGAAGATCGATGGCGCGCTGGCGTTGCAGCAGATTCGCCACCGCGTGGACGGTGCCAGCGGACTGCGCCTGTCGACCTCCGGGTTCGAGACTCTCGATACCGCCCGGCGCCACGATACCGAGCGTGTTCTCAGCCCGCGCCTGGGCGTCGTCCTGCGGCCAGAGCCCGGCGCTACGCTGCGCCTGGCCTACCAGGACTGGCTGCGCCCCTTGAGCGTATCCACCCTGACCCGCGTTGAAACCGCTGGTATCGCCGTGGAAGACCGGCTGGTGGAAGCCGGCGGCCGCCACAAACGCCTGGTGGCGCAGTGGAGCCAGGAGCTGGGCGGCAATACCTTTTTGAGCGCGCGCGCCGATCACCTGCAGGTACGCAACCCCGACACGCTGGGCGTGGACCTGCGAACGCCCAGCCTGCCGTTTTTGGAAGAGATGCGCAATGCCCAGCTCGTCAATCTCTCCAGTACCGACCTGCTGGAAGACAGCCCCGACTTTCACCACGGAACGCTCAGCACGCTTGCGGCGGGCGTGAATCACATGGTGAATCGCCAGTGGTCGCTCTATGGAAAATACCTGTACCAGCACAGCGAAACCGACTACCTGTCGGAGACGGCCACCCTGGTGGCCAATACCCACTTCATCCCTTACATCCCGCGCCACACGCTGGCGCTGGGCGCTACCTGGGCCAGCAGCCAGCGCCTGTACCTGAGTGGCCGTGCGGTGTATCGCTCCGAGCGCTTCGAGGACGCGAGCAATCTCACGCCCCGTCCTCCTGGCTGGAGCCTGGACCTGGTCGGCTATTGGGAATCGAGCGACAAACACTGGCTCGTCGGCATGGGCGCGCTCAATCTGCTCGGCCCAAAATCCGCCCGCCAGAAGGCCCGCTACGTGCTCGATGCGCGCTACCGTTTTTAAGCGCCTGGCGCTCTCCTTGGGCGCGGCCTTGCTGGCACTGCTGCTGGTGGGCGCCGCGTCGCTCAGTCGCCCCTGGCACGCGCTGGAGTTCAAGACCTTTGACCTCTGGACCTCGCTGGCCGCCCCGCACCGCAGCCGGCTGCCAGTGGTGGTGCTGGCCATCGACGAGCCGACGTTTCAGGAGGTGCAGCAGCGCTGGCCTTTCCCGCGCAGCTTGCATGCCCGCCTGCTCGACCGCCTGCGCGAAGACGGCGCCACCGCCGTCGGTTTTGACGTGGTCTTTGCCGACCCGAGCGCACCCGAACAGGATGCCGCGTTCGCCCTTTCGCTGGCAGCTGCCACGGCAGCGGGCCTGCCGGTGGTGCTGGCCTCGGCGCGCGAAAAAATCGACAGCGCCAGCGCGACGCTCTGGACCGACGTGCTGCCGTTGCCCGCCTTCGTTGCTGCCGGTGCCCAGTACGGCAACGCCGGGGTGCAACCCGACGATGATTTCGTGGTGCGCCGCATGCCCCAGTTGGCCGGAAGTTTCTCGGCGGCGCTGGCACGCGCCGCATCGCAACACGCAGCCTCGGACGCGGCCGAACTCATTGCCTACAGAGGTCCGCGAGGTACCTTTGACACGCGCTCGTACTACCAGGCGCTCGAGGCCGGCTTGCTGCCGCCAGGCTTCTTTCGCGGCAAGGTGGTGCTGATCGGCCGCTCCGCTCTCACCGCCAGCGAGCTGCAGAACAGCCAGGCCGATCTCTTCAATTCGCCTTTTGCCGCGCTCGGCGGCGAACGTCTGCTCCCCGGCGTGGAGCTGCAGGCCACGCTGCTTGACAACCGGGCCAGTGGCGACGGCCTGCGCCTCGCGCCCGAGGCGTGGTCGCTGGCGCTGGTGCTGCTTGCACTCACCCTGCTGCTGCCTGCCAGCCTGCGCTGGCACCCCGGCGCAGTGGCCTTGCTCGCCGCAGGCATTGTCGGTGCCATGGCGCTGCTGTCATGGCTGTTGTTTTTCAAATCTGGGCGCTGGCTGCCGCCGCTTTTGCCCATGGCCGCGACCGCCGCCATCTATGGTGCCAGCGCCTTGACGGGCTACGCGCAGGCGCGCCAGCGAGCGCGCAAGACCCGCGCCATGTTCTCGCAGTACGTGCCGTCCGAAGTGGTCTCGCGGCTCATCGCAGAGCCCGCGCTGCTGCGCCTGGGCGGCGAGGCGCGCGAGGTCACCCTGCTGTTTACCGATCTGGCGGGGTTCACCACGCTCTCGGAGCAGCTCAGCGCCGAGCAGACGGTAGAGCTGCTGGGCCTGTATTTCGGCACCATGGCACCCATCGTGCACGCCAGCGGCGGCACCATCGACAAATACATCGGCGATGCGCTGATGGCCTTCTGGGGCGCACCCCTCGCCGATGCAGACCACGCAGAGCACGCAGTGCGCGCCGCCATCGCCATGCAGCAGACCATGGGCAAGCTGTGCGATGAGTTGGAGCGCCGCGGTCTGCCGCGCATTGCCATGCGCATCGGCGTGCACTCAGGGCGTGTGGTGGTGGGCAACGTCGGCTCGGCCGAGCGCTTTTCCTATACCGCGATTGGCGACGCCGTGAACCTGGCGGCGCGGCTGGAAGGCGCGAACAAGGCGTTTGGCACCGGCATCCTGCTTTCGGGCGATACGGCGGCGCTGCTGCCCGAAAACATACCGCTGCGTGTGCTGGACGAGGTCATCGTGAAAGGAAAAAGCCAGGCGATCCGGGTGTACACGCCATGTGCCGACGCTGCGCTGTGCCGCCTCTCGGCCGATGCGCTGGACGCCTTTGCGCAACGCGAGTGGGCCCGGGCCAGGACAGGGTTCGAGGCACTGCAGCGTGCTTTGCCGGGGGACTTGGCCACACGGCGCCTGCTGGAGCGATTGAACGCGGCCTGCAACCTGACCGACGATGCGCCTTGGTCGGCGGCCCAGGCACTCGACAAGCTGTAGCAAGTCAGCGCATCCAAAGGAAGTGAATGTTTCGAAATTGATAGCAACAAACCATTACAGGTAAAGCGCTGGAGGCATTTTTATACAAATTTTGTTCTGGTGGGCGGTTCGTCCGCCGCTTTGTCCCAGCCCGCTTCTCGCGCCAGGCACGTGACCATCGCCCAGCCGCCTTCGCTGCGCCGCGCAGGCCCAAGCCGGCAGGCGCAAAAAAGCCCGCGCGCAGGCGGGCTCTTGCAGGGGGCGAAACGCTTACTTGGCCGCGACCACGCGCACCATGTCCAGGCACTTGTTCGAGTAGCCCCACTCGTTGTCGTACCAGGCGACCACCTTGAGGAAGGTGTCGTCGAGCGCAATGCCGGCGTCGGCGTCGAACACGCTGGTGCAGGACTCCCCGCGGAAGTCGGTGGCCACCACCTTGTCTTCGGTGTAGCCCAGGATGCCCTTGAGCGCGCCTTCGGACTGCGCCTTCATTTCGGCACAAATTTCCTTGTAGGTGGCGGGCTTCTCCAGCTCCACCGTCAGGTCCACCACCGATACGTCGGAGGTCGGCACACGGAAGGACATGCCGGTGAGCTTCTTGTTGAGTTCGGGAATCACCACGCCCACGGCCTTGGCTGCGCCGGTGCTGCTGGGGATGATGTTTTCCAGAATGCCGCGCCCGCCGCGCCAGTCCTTGTTGCTCGGGCCGTCCACGGTCTTCTGCGTGGCGGTGGCTGCGTGCACCGTCGTCATCAGGCCGCGCTTGATGCCCCACTTGTCGTTGAGCACCTTGGCCACGGGCGCCAGGCAGTTGGTGGTGCAACTGGCGTTGCTGATGATCGCCTGGCCCGCGTAGGTCTTGCAGTTCACGCCGTGCACGAACATCGGCGTGTCGTCCTTCGAGGGGGCCGACATGATGACTTTCTTGGCGCCCGCATCCAGGTGCTTCTGCGCGGTTTCCTTGGTCAGGAACAGGCCGGTGGCTTCGATGACGATGTCGGCGCCGACCTCGTTCCACTTCAAAGCCGCAGGGTCGCGCTCCTGCGTCAGGCGGATCGTCCTGCCGTTGACGACCAGGTGGTTGCCCTCCACCTTCACGTCGCCCTTGAAGCGGCCATGCACGCTGTCGTACTTCAGCATGTAGGCGAGGTAGTCGGGCTCAAGCAGGTCGTTGATGCCCACCACCTCGATGTCGGAAAAGTTCTGCACCGCAGCGCGGAACACCATGCGGCCGATGCGGCCGAAACCGTTGATACCAATCTTGATCGCCATAGCTCAGTCTCTCCAGGGTTGGATTGCCAAAAATTATTTGCGTTTGAGCGCCGCCAGCACCGTAGCGGCGACGTTCTCTTCGGTGAAACCGAAGTGCTTGAACAGCACCGGAGCGGGGGCCGATTCGCCATAGGTGTCGATGCCGATCACCGCTGCGCAGCCGTACTTCCACCAGCCGCTGGTGACGCCCATTTCCACCGCAATGCGCGGCACGCCTGTGGGCAACACGGCTTTCTTGTACTTCACGTCTTCGCGGTCGAAGGCGGTGGTGCTGGGCATGGAGACCACGCGCACCGCGATTTTCCTGGCAGCCAGCAGGCGCTGCGCCTTGAGCGCGAGCTGCACTTCAGAGCCGGTGGCAATGATGACGGCCTTGGCCTTTTTCTTCAGGCCCACGTCGGCCGGCTCGGAGAGCACATAGGCGCCGCGCGAAATGTCGCCCAGGTTGCGCTTGGGCGCCAAAGCGGAAAGGTGTTGCAGGTTCTGGCGGGAGAGCAGCAGCGCCGTCGGCTTGTTGCGGTTGGACAGCGCCACGCCCCAGGCGACGGTGGTTTCCGCCGTATCGGCCGGGCGCCACACGTCCAGGTTGGGGATGAGGCGCAGGCTCGCGGCGTGCTCGATGGACTGGTGCGTGGGGCCGTCTTCGCCCAGGCCGATCGAGTCGTGCGTGAACACATGGATCACGCGCTGCTTCATCAGCGCCGCCATGCGGATGGCGTTGCGGCTGTAGTCGCTGAAGGTGAGGAAGGTGCCGCCGTAGGGGATGAAGCCGCCGTGCAGCGCAATGCCGTTCATCACCGCGGCCATGCCGAACTCGCGCACGCCGTAGTTGATGTGGCGGCCGATGTGACCGTCTTCGGTCTTCACCACCGCGCCTTTGGCGTCCATGCGCAGCGGCGGCGTGGCCTTGGTGTTGGTCAGGTTGGAGCCGGTGAGGTCGGCGCTTCCGCCGAGCAGCTCGGGCAGCTTGGCGGTGAAGGCTTCCAGCGCAAGCTGGCTGGCCTTGCGGCTGGCCACGGTTTCGCCCTTGGTGTGGGCCTCGACCACTGCATCGACGGCGGTCTGGGCGAAGTGCTTGGGCAGGTCGCCGGCCATGCGGCGCTCAAATTCGGCGGCCAGATCGGGGAAGGCGGCGCGGTAAGCGGCAAAGCGCTGGTTCCATTCGGCCTGCGCCTTGGCACCGGCCGCGTCATGGTTCCAGTCGCCATACACCTCAGCCGGCACTTCGAACGGCCCGTGGGGCCAGTCGAGGGCAGCGCGGGTGAGCCCAATCTCGTCGGCGCCAAGCGGCTCGCCGTGCGCCTTGGAGGTGTTGGCGCGGTTGGGCGAGCCCTTGCCGATGTGCGTCTTGCAGACAATGAGCGTGGGCTTCGCGTTCTGTGCACGGGCCTTGGCAATCGCCTTGTCCACGGCGTCGGCATCGTGGCCATCGACCGGGCCGATCACGTCCCAGCCACAGGCCTCGAAGCGTTTGGGCGTGTTGTCGATGAACCAGGGCGCGACCTGGCCGTCGATCGAAATGCCGTTGTCGTCGTACAACGCCACCAGCTTGGACAGGCGCCATGCGCCGGCCAGCGCCACGGCTTCGTGGCTGATGCCTTCCATCAGGCAGCCGTCACCCAGAAACACATAGGTGTGGTGGTCCACCACGGTGTGGCCGCTCTGGTTGAATTCAGCCGCCAGCAACTTCTCGGCCAGCGCCATGCCGACCGCATTGGTCAGGCCCTGACCCAGCGGGCCGGTGGTGGTCTCGACACCGGGCGTCACTTCCACTTCGGGGTGGCCGGCGGTCTTGCTGTGCAACTGGCGGAAGTTCTTGAGCTCCTGAATCGGCAGGTCGTAGCCCGTCAGGTGCAGCACCGCGTACAGCAGCATGGACGCGTGGCCGTTCGAGAGCACGAAGCGGTCGCGGTCGGCCCAGTGCGGGTCTTGCGGGTTGTGGCGCAGGTGCCGGCCCCACAGCGCAACCGCCATGTCGGCCATGCCCATGGGCGCACCGGGGTGGCCGGAATTGGCTTGTTGCACAGCATCCATTGCGAGTGCGCGGATCGCATTCGCCATTTGTTCAGAATTGGCCATCGGGGCGGGTCCAGTCAGGACGGTCATGAGGGGAAACCCCAGATTTTAACGGTGCGCCTTGAACGGGCTCCCCACAGCGGCCTCTGCACTGCCGCGCGATGCACTAGAGTGCCAGGCGTGACGCTCCCCTTGCACCCCTTCTTGCCCCCCTTATTTCCCTCGCCCGTGGGTCCGGCGGCTGTGCGCGACCACGGTGCAGAACAAGCCCCGGCCCTGCTGCTGGCGGCCGGCCGCGGCGAGCGCATGCGCCCGCTGACCGACACCACGCCCAAGCCCTTGCTGCCTGTCCACGGCCAGCCGCTGCTGGCCTGGCATCTGCAGGCGCTGGCGCGCGCCGGGGTGCCGCGCGTGGTCATCAACACCGCCTGGCTGGGCGAACAGATTGGGCAGTATTTTGGAAGCTTTTTTGGCCTCCAGCGCAATACAGGTAAGTACAAGCAGCTATCCATTTTGTATTCCAACGAGGGCCGAGATTTCGGCGGCGCGCTGGAAACTGCAGGCGGCATTGCGCGCGCCCTGCCGCTGCTGGACGCCGACGTGTTCTGGCTGGCGGCGGGCGATGTGTTCATGCCCGGTTTCGCCTTCGACGCTGCGGCCGTGCGCGCCTTTCGCCAAAGCGGCGCGCTGGCGCGCCTGTGGCTGGTGCCCAACCCACCGCAGCATCCGCGCGGCGATTTCGGGCTCTCCGAGTCCGGCCTGGCGCTGAACCTGCAGGAGGCCGACCCGCAGCCCCGCTACACCTACAGCACCGTCGCCCTGCTGCACCGCGATTTGTTTGCCCCGCCGTGGTGCGATATTGCGCCCGGCAACCCGCAAGGGGTGCGCGCAGCGCTGGCGCCGCTGCTGCGCCGGGCGATGGACAATGGCCGGGTACAGGCTGAACTTCACACTGGCCGCTGGGTCGATGTAGGCACACCGCAGCGCCTGGCCGACCTCAACGCCGAAACATTTTCACCATGACCCTCACCCCGCCCCCCTCTTTGTATGCCGAGCGCCGCGCGCGCCTGGCGGCCCAGCTCGGCCCCGGCGGCGTGGCCATTGTGCCGACCGCACCCGAGCGCCAGCGCAACCGCGACAGCGACTTCCCCTACCGCCACGACAGCTACTTTTATTACCTCACGGGCTTTACCGAACCCCATGCCTGGCTGGTCCTGACCGCTGAGGGCCAGAGCACCCTGTTCTGCCAGCCCAAAGACCTGGAACGCGAGATCTGGGACGGCTACCGCCTGGGCCCCGACGCTGCCGTGGCTGCGCTAGGGATGGACACGGCGCTGCCCGTGGGCGAACTCGACGCGCGCCTGCCCCGCTTGCTGGAAAACCGCGAGCGCGTGTGGTTCCCGTTCGCCACGCACGACGGCCTGGCCGCGCGCGTCGAAGGCTGGCTGGCCAAGGTGCGCGAGCGCGTGCGCTACGGCGCGCTGTGCCCGCAGCAGCAGGGCGACCTGTGCCTGCTGCTCGACGAAATGCGCCTGGTGAAAGACGCGCACGAAATTGGCCTGATGCGGAGCGCCGGTGCCATCAGCGCGCGCGCCCACGTCCGCGCCATGCAGCGTTCGGCACGCATGCTGGCCGCTGGCGAAGACCTGCGCGAATTCCACCTGGAGGCCGAACTGCTGCACGAGTTCCGCCAAAGCGGCGCTGAGTCGCCCGCCTATGGCTCCATCGTCGCCGCTGGCGCCAACGCCTGCGTGCTGCACTACCGCGCCGACCGCGCGCCGGTGAGAAGCGGCGACCTGGTGCTGATCGATGCCGCCTGCGAACTGCACGGCTATGCGAGCGACATCACGCGCACCTTCCCCGCCAACGGCAAGTTCACCGGCCCGCAGCGTGCGCTCTACGACGTGGTGCTGGCCAGCCAGGAAGCAGCCATTGCCGCCACCTGCCCCGGCGCGCGCTTTACCGACCCGCACGACGCGGCGGTGGCGGTGCTGGCGCAAGGTTTGCTTGACCTGAAAATTCTGAACCGCATTCAATACGCAAGCGCCGAGGACGTGGTCGCCACCCGCGCCTATTTCCCCTTCTACATGCACCGCACCGGCCACTGGATCGGCATGGACGTGCACGACTGCGGCAGCTATGTCGAGCCCGCCGAACAAAGCCAGACCAGCGAGCGGCGCGATCCCTTGTCGGGCGAGCTCATCGTCGACCGCCCCAGCCGCATCCTGCGCGCCGGCATGGCGCTCACCATCGAGCCCGGCCTGTACATCCGGCCCGCCCCCAGCGTGCCCGAGGCCTTCCACCACCTGGGCATCCGCATCGAGGACGACGCCGTGGTGACGCAGGATGGCTGCGAACTGCTGACGCGCGGCGTGCCGGTGCAGGCCGGGGCGATTGAGGCGTTGATGCAGGAAGCCGCGTCTCGCTAAACCCACAAAAAAACCCCGCTGCGGCCAGGCCGAGCGGGGTGTGAAAGGGGACAGGCGGGCCCGCTGTGGGGCCCGGCGCCGTCCCTGGGAGGGATTCCTTGGTTCAGGCGGGCAATTTACATGCCGTACTTGCGCTTGGCATCGGCCACGCAGGTGTCCTGCTCAGCACCCTTCAGGGTGTCGCAGCGTTCCTTGGCGGCCTTGTAGTCAGCGTCCTTCTTTTCGTGCGCAGCGTCCTGCTTGGCTTCGGCCACGTCGGCACGCTTCTCGCTCATGTTGTCGGCGGGCTTGGCTTGGGCGCTGGCGACCTTGGCGTTTTCAAGCGCGCGCACATGGGCGGCCTTGGCGTCCTTCTTGCAGACGTCCTTGGTGTTGCCGGCGGCGTCGTCGCATTTTTCCTTGGCGACTGCGTAGTTGGCATCGGCGCGTGCCTTGGCTACCTTGTAGGCCGACTTGTTATCGGGCTTGTATTGTGCTTCGAGCTCGGCCTTGGCAATGTCTTCCGTGCCCTTGGCTTCCTTCATGCACACGTCCTTGGCGTTGTCCTTGAGGGCGTCGCAGTTTTGCTTGGCCATCTTGTAGTCGGCCGAAATGCGGTCCTTGGCGGCGGTGTGCTCGGCCTTGTCCATCGCCATGCCGGTGGTGGCAACCAAGCCGGTAAGCGCCAGGGCGATGAGATTGCGGGTGAAGTTCATGGTGGTGTCCTTTGGAATGCTGTGGGGGTCAGTCGTTGAAGCGGAAATCAGGGTTGCGGGTGTGCCAATCTTTGAGTTGCTGCTCAGCCACTTCGCGGACCACGCCTTCGCGTTCCTGAAGCTTGCCGATGAACTGCTCGCGCTTGCCATCGATGACGTCCAGATCGTCATTGGTGAGCTTGCCCCACTGCTCCTTCACCTTGCCGGTGAATTGTTTCCAATTGCCCTTGATGCGGTCTTCGTTCATTGGGTGATCCTCTTCGTGTCACGGATCAGGCCTTTCACCAGAAGCGGCGAAAACCAATGCCTGACTCGATGGGCTCACTGTAGAAACGTGACAGCGCGTCCGGCGTAGTCGGCTGCCGGGCGGCACTGTCGGACGAAGCCGCGCCGCGCAGTCGGCACCAAAGCGCTGTGCTGCGGAACTTGCGAGGGTGCTCAGGGCGCCGTCTGGTTCACCCAGGCGGACAGCTCGCGTGCCGCTTGGCGTGCTGCCTGCGCCAAGGCCGCGCTGCCGCCCGCCGCGTCGGCGCTGGGGGCGCTCTGGCGCGCCACAAAGACGCGCTGGGCGCGCAGGCGTTCGCCCTGGGGTGTGGGCTCGGCGAGCGTGGCGCGCAGGCGCAGCACGCCCTCGCTTTGGCTGGCCGAGCTGAAGATCTGACTGAATTCTTCCAGCTCCAGCCGCAGCACCAGCAGGCCGCCATTGCCCTCGCGCGCAGCTTCGCGCGCAGCGCGCAAACCCAGCACGGCGCGCTCCGCGCTCAGTTCGGCAGCGACGCTTTGCTGCACCAGCCTGCCCGGCGGCTGGCTCCAGCGGGCACGCTGGTAGGCGCGCAGCTGCTGGGCGTCGTCATAGCCGAGGCGGAAGTGCAGGGCGGTGCTGCCCTCCGGCAGACCGGGGCTCTCCACATCGGCGAGCACCAGCGGCGCGCGCTGGGGCGCAGCTGCCGGGCCTTGCGTCGGCGCACGGCTGGCGTCCGGCCCGAAGTCGTACACCACGGGGTGCACCGGCGGCGCTGGCAAGGCCGAGCAAGCGGCCAGAAAATTCAAGCAAAAAAGGACTCCAGCGCTTATGCGAAGAGCGCTGACAGCTATATTTTTCATAGTATTCATGGCGAACTCACTGCGGGTTGTGGGCAGGGGCGACAAAACCCGGTTCCCCCGGCCCCGGGCTGGCCGGCCCGGAACCATAGATGAAGCCCTGGGGGTTGGCGCTGACGTCTGCGGCCGTGCGGGCGATCTGGCGCGCCGCGCGGCCCGTGTCGTCCGCCGCACGCTCCAGGCTGGGCAGCGTGCTGGCCTTGAGCCGGTCGGCCGCCTGCGAGAAGGTTTGCGCCCCGCGCGCGGCCTGATCGATGGGTCCGCCGGGCGCGTTCAGGCGCTGCGCCGTCTGGCCGAAGGCATCGGCCATCACGGAAACCTGGTCGCCCGCCTTCTTCAGCGACTGCACTGCGCCGCTGGCATCCTTGGCCAGCGCAGGCAACGCCGCCAGGGCGGGGTCGAGGCGCTCGGTCACGCTGCGGTCGAGCCGCCGCGCCAGCACGTCGAGGCTGGCCGCCGCATCGCCGATGTGGGTCAGTGCTTGCGAGAAGCGCTTCTGGTTGTCGTCGGCCAGCAGTTGGTTGATCCGTTTGCTTGCTTCCTGGACCTGGCCCAGGATCACCGGGCCTTGCTCGGAGAGCTGGGCAAAGGGCGAGGAGTGCAGCGGCAGACGCGGCAGGCCGCTGGGGCCAGGGGGCAATGGCGGGTGGGCCTTGCCAGCGTCGTCGAGCAGGATGTACGACAGGCCCGTGACGCCCTGGTAGCCCAGCGTGGCAAAGGTGGTGGGGGTGATGGGCGCGTCATCGTCCACGGCGATGCGGATCAGCACGTTGCCGCTCACCTGCGGGTCAAAGCCGATGTGTGTGACTTTGCCCACCGCCACGCCCTTGTAGCGCACGGCGGCCTGCGGCTGCAGACCGCTGACGCCATCGCGGGTGGTGAGCTCATAGGCCTTGTAGCTGCCGCTGTCGCGCGTGAGCCACATGGCCAGCGCCACCACCATGGCGGTCACCGCCAGCACGAACAGCCCGGCGGCGAGCGCGTGAGATTTGTTTTCCATCAGGTCTCCTTGCCGGCTAGCACCGGCGCCATGGCGCGGCGCCCGCGCTCACCCAGAAAATAGTGTTCCACGAAGGGATGCGCAAAATGCGCCACTTCGGCCGGCGCTCCGGTCACGATCACTTTGCGGTCGGCCAGCACGGCCACGCGCGTGGCAAGCGCAAAAAGCGTATCGAGGTCGTGCGTGACCATCACCATGGTGGTCCCCAATGCATCGTGCAGCTCGCGCACCAATTCGCAAAATTCGTCGGCGCCATAGGGGTCCAGGCCCGCTGTGGGTTCGTCAAGCAGCAACAGCGGCGGATCCATGATGAGTGCCCGCGCCAGTGCCACGCGCTTGATCATGCCGCCCGACAGATCGGCCGGCATGCGCGTGGCGTGCTCGGGCTCCAGTCCCACCATTTGCAGCTTGACCATTGCGGCGTCGCGCACCAGTTCGGCAGGCAGCGTGCCCTGCTCGCGCAGCGCAAAAGCCACGTTGTCGAGCACATTGAAGGCGGAAAACAGCGCGCCGTGCTGAAACAGCATGCCGACGCGGCTGGCCGCGCCCTCGCCGCCCATTTCAGACGCCGGCCGGCCCAGCACCGTGACGCTGCCCCGCGCTGGTTGCAGCAGGCCCAGCATCTGGCGCAGCAGCACCGTCTTGCCGGTGCCCGAGCCGCCCACCAGCGCCAGAATTTCGCCGCGCTGCACGGTCAGCGACAGATCCTGGTGCACGGTATAGGCCTCGGAGCCCTTGCCAAACGTGGTCTGCAAGCCTTCGATGCGCACCACGGGCTCGGCCTGGGGGGCCAGCGCAGGCGGCGGTGCGTGTGCGGTCTCGGCCATATCAGTTATCCATGGCGCTGCGCGCCACCCGCAACCCGTGAAACTGGCGCGGCCAAGGCCAGTGCACCCGTGGAACTGGCTTTGCCAGGCCACTGGGTGCGTCCCCCTGCCGAAGGAGAGGGGCTGAGGGCCGCGGCTCCAAGCCTGCCTGCGCAGGCTTGGACGGCCCCGAAGGGCTGCCGCCTCTGGTGGCTGCGCCGAGGCGACGAAGGCGACTCAGGGGGTGCTTCACTTCAAAACCCCACGTTCTTGAAGGCCACGGCGAACAACGCGTCCACGATGATGACCACCGTGATCGACGACACCACCGACGCCGTGGTGCCCTCGCCCAGGCTTTGCGTGTTGGGCTTGACTCTGAGTCCCCAGTGGCAACCCACCAGGGCAATCAGCGTGCCGAACACCACCGATTTCGACAGCGCCAGCGTGAGATTGCCGGTGCTGACCGCGTTGGGCAGCGCCTGCAGAAAATAGGCCGGCGAGACGTTCATGGCAGCGTCCGCCGCCAGCATGCCGCCGGTCAAGGCAGCCAGCGTGGTCCAGACGCTCAGCAGCGGCATGGCAATGGCGAGAGCCACCGCGCGCGGCATGACCAGCCGAAACCCCTGCGGGATGCCCATGACGCGCATGGCGTCGAGTTCTTCGGTGACGCGCATCACGCCGATCTGCGCCGTGATGGCCGAGCCCGAGCGCCCGGCCACCAGAATGGCGGCCAGCATGGGACCGAGTTCGCGGATCAGCGAAATGCCCAGAATATTGACGATGAAGGCTTCGGCACCAAACTGGCGCAGTTGCAGGCTCATCAGGTAGGCCAGCACCACGCCGATCAAAAAACCCACCAGCGCCGTGATCGGCAGCGCCGTTGCGCCCATGCGGTAGAGGTGACCCGAGATATCGCGCCAGGGCGCGCGGTGCGGTGCACGCAGCACGCGCAGGCAGTCAAGCAGCAGCTGGCCGATCAGGATCACCATGCGCTGCAGATGATCGACCGCATGCAGTACCAGCACTCCCAGCGCGTCGATCTGCTTGCCCAGCGTCCAGGGCTCGGGCGGCGGTGCCTGGGTGGTGAGCGAGGCCACCCGCTCCAGGAGGGAGCGCTGCGTGGTGTCCAGCACTACGCGCTGGGGCCAGGCGCGGCCCCAGTGGTTCCACAGCAGCTGCGCGCCCACGTGGTCCAGCCAGTCGAGGCCACTCAAGTCCCATCCCAGCTGGGCCTGCGGCGGCGCGGCGGCGAGTTCGGTACTCAGCGAACGCCAGCGCCTGCGCGCGCCAATGTCGGTTGCGCCCCAGCGCCCATGCAGCCGCATGCACGGCCCTTCGGGCGTGTCCTGGCGTGACAGTCGGGGAGCGGTATCGGGCATTGCAGTGGCGGGGGCGGGGAGGCGCGCGGCATCGCGCATCTGGGAGGGTGCATGGTAGCGGCAGCGGGCGATCATTGGCAGAGGGACTGCACGCACAGACAAAATCGTATCAAAATAGGGCTCTTGCGCATATTCTGTAAGCCCTGTCTGCTATTGAATAAATAGCTCTCCAGGGCATTTCGTCACGCTTCACGCCATTCTGGGATTCCTGCATGAGCGACACCACTTACGACTACATCGTCATCGGCGGCGGCACAGCCGGCGCCCTGCTCGCCAACCGGCTCAGTGCCGACCCGCGCCGCCGCGTGCTGCTGGTGGAGGCCGGTGGCAAGGACAACTACCACTGGATTCACATTCCTGTGGGCTACCTGTATTGCATCGGCAACCCGCGCACCGACTGGCTCTATCAAACCGAGCCGGACCCTGGGCTCAATGGCCGCGCGCTGCGCTACCCGCGCGGCAAGACGCTGGGCGGCTGCAGCAGCATCAACGGCATGATCTACATGCGCGGCCAGGCGCGCGACTACGACCAGTGGGCCGCGCTCACCGGCGAAGAAGAATGGCGCTGGGAGCAAGCCCTGCCCGACTTTCGCCGCCACGAAAGCCACTGGCGCCTCGATCAGCCAGGCCGGGCGGACGCTGCGTTCGCCCAGCTCCACGGCCACGCCAGCCAGGGCGGCAGCGGCGAGTGGCGGGTCGAGCGCCAGCGCCTGCGCTGGGACGTGCTCGACGCGTTTGCGCTGGCGGCGCAGCAGGCAGGCATTCCGGCCACCCAGGATTTCAACGGCGGTGACAACGAGGGAGTGGGTTACTTCGAGGTCAACCAGAAAAAGGGCTGGCGCTGGAACACCGCCAAGGCGTTTTTGCGCCCCACCTGCTATGGGCGCCCGAACTTCGAGATGTGGACCCATGCCCAGGCGGCGCGCCTGCTGCTGCAAAAGCTGCCCGACGGCACGCAGCGCTGCAGCGGCGTGCAGGTGTGGACCGGCAAGGAAATGGTGCAGGCGCATGCCAGTTGCGAAGTCGTGCTGGCGGCCGGATCGATCAACTCGCCGCAGCTGCTCCAGCTCTCGGGCATTGGCCCGGCGCCGCTGCTGGCCGCGCACGGGATTGCCGTCGCGTGCGACCTGCCGGGCGTGGGTGGCAATCTGCAGGACCATTTGCAGATCCGCTCGGTGTTCAAGGTCCAGGGCGTCAAGACGCTCAACACGCTCGCCAGCTCGCTACTTGGCAAGGCGCGCATCGGCCTGGAATACGCAGCGCTGCGCAGCGGCCCGATGAGCATGGCGCCCTCGCAGCTGGGCGCCTTCACGCGCAGTTCGCCCGACCAGCCGCACGCCAACCTGGAGTTTCATGTCCAGCCGCTCTCGCTCGACGCGTTCGGCGATCCGCTGCACGCCTTTCCTGCGTTCACCGCCAGCGTCTGCAACCTCAACCCGACCAGCCGCGGCAGTGTGCAGATCAAAAGCCCGCGTTTTCAGGACGCCCCAGCCATCGCCCCCAACTACCTGAGCACGCACGAAGACCGGCAGGTGGCCGCCGACAGCTTGCGGCTGGCCAGACGCATCGTCTCGCAGCCTGCTCTGGCACGCTACCAGCCCGAAGAGTTCAAGCCCGGCGTGCAATACCAAAGCGACGAAGAGCTGGCGCGCCTTGCTGGGGACATCGCCACCACCATCTTCCACCCCGTGGGCACCACCGCCATGGGCCGTGCGGACGATCCGCAGGCCGTGCTCGACCCGCGCCTGCGCGTGCGCGGCGTTGCCGGGCTGCGCGTGGTGGACGCTGGGGCCATGCCCACCATTACCAGCGGCAATACCAATGCGCCGACCTTGATGATTGCCGAGAAAGCTGCGCGCTGGATCGCCCAGGACCATGCTTCTTGACGCAAAGCAGGGTGTTTTCCGGGGGAAATTCCCTATGGTCGGATGCGGTCCCCGCCCCTAAAGTTGCCCCACTCGATGGCGCCCACGGGCTGCCAACACGGGGAGGGCCGGGGAGACATACGCCAACAACACCAAAGATTGCATAGCATCCGACGAGGTGCCTTCTTTTTTCCGACGCCGGCCTAGCCGGCGTTTTTTTTGGCCTCTGTGAATGTGATCTGGGTTTGGGCAGGGGCTGCAGCCTGACACAATTGCGCCAATGGAGTGGATTCTCGTTTCGCTGGCCTCGCTGCTCGCCGGTTTCATCGATGCCGTGGTCGGCGGCGGCGGACTGGTGTTGCTGCCGGCCTTGTTCGCCACCTTTCCCAGCGCGCCACCGGCCACGCTGCTGGGCACCAACAAAAGCGCATCGATCTGGGGTACGGCCATGGCCACCTGGCAGTACAGCCGGCGCGTACAGATCCGCTGGCGCGCGCTGCTCCCTGCGGCGCTGACGGGCTTCGTTGGCGCCTTTGCCGGGGCCTGGGCCGTCACGGTACTCTCCCCCGATTTTCTGCGCCGCATGCTGCCGTTCGTGCTGCTTGCCGTGCTGGCGTACACCGTGGCCAAGAAGGAGCTGGGTCGCCACCACCGCCCCCGCTTTGCAGGCCGCGCGGAATGGCTGGCCGCCAGCGTCATTGGTTTGTCGATCGGGTTCTACGACGGTTTTTTTGGTCCGGGAACGGGCAGTTTTTTTGTCTTTCTGTTTGTCCGCTGGCTGGGTTATGACTTTCTCAACGCCTCGGCTTCCGCCAAGCTGCTGAACGTCTCGACCAACATTGCCGCGCTGATTCTGTTCACCGCCAAAGGCCATGTGTGGTGGCACTTTGCGCTGCCGCTGGCGGTGGCCAATGTGGTGGGGAGCGTCATCGGCACGCACATGGCGCTCAAGCACGGCACGGGGTTCGTGCGCTCCATCTTCATCTTCGTCGTGAGCGCACTGATTCTGAAAACCGGTTACGACGCCTTCTTGCGCTGAGGGAAATGCCTGAGTCGTGGCGGGTTTTGCCGATCCTATAATTCCGCCCTTGTTCGGACCGCCGACTACCCATCGAGACGTTCCGAAAGGCGATCCATACCGTTCCGGCTACGCTACCGCCAGCCGGATTTTTTGTACCTGAAATCACCCAAAACAGGATACGAGATGAAGCTTTTCAAAACCCTGGCCTGCGCGCTGGCCCTGTGCGCCGCTTTTTCCACGCAGGCCCGATCCCTCGACGAAGTCAAGAAGAGCGCAACGCTGATGGTGGCGACTGAAGGGCAGTTTGCTCCCTTTAA
>JAGNYI010000092.1 GCA_017985015.1 Giesbergeria sp.
TGCAGAGCGATCATCATGGCTTGACACTCCCGGTAGGTTCAAGCGACTCTATCAACTCCCGCAGAACAGCCCTGGCTATGAACAACGGGTAGCGCTTAGAGTCTATGCAATCGTCCGGGATGCGACACCTAACAGACCCGACCCAAAGATGCGACATATTCGCCAATGGCCAGGGCGCTGGTGAGGCCGGGTGATTCGATGCCAAACAGGTTCACAAGGCCCGGCAGGCCATGCACCTGCGGCCCCTGAACCACAAAATCAGAGCACAAAGCACCGTCAAACCCGATCTTCGGCCGGATGCCGGCGTACGCAGGCACCAGACTTTCGTCGGGCAGATCGGGCCAGTATTTGCGCACTTGCGCATAGAACACGTCACCCCGGCGCGGATCGACCGTGAGGTCATGGGGATCGTCCACCCACTGCACGTCCGGACCAAAGCGTGCCTGCATGGCCAGGTCCAGGGTGAGATGCACCCCCAGACCGCCCGGCTCGGGCACGGGGTAGATCAAGCGCGAAAACGGTGCACGCCCAGAGAGCGCAAAGTAGCTGCCCTTGGCGTAGCGCGGCATGGGAATGAAGCGCGCATCGAGCCCATGAAACTGCTGCGCCAGCTGGGGCGCCGCCAGACCTGCGGCGTTGACTAGCAGCTTTGCCTGCAATCGCGTTCCGTCAGATGCTTCCATAAACATAGCGTCATTCTCTTGCCACACCTGCGCTAGGGCCGTTTTTTTCACAAAAATACCGCCGTGACGCTCAACGTCGCCAAGCAGGGCCAGCATCAGGGCGTGGCTGTCCACGATGCCCGTGCCGGGCGAATGCAGCGCCGCCTCACAGACCAGGGCAGGCTCCAGCGCGCGCGCCTGCGTGCCAGTCAGCCAGTGCAGATCGTGCACCCCGTTGGCCTCGGCCTGCGCCCTGGCAGCTTCCAGCGTGCCCAGTTGTTCGGGCGAAGTGGCGACGATGAGCTTGCCTGTGCGCCGGTGCGCGACACCGTGGGTTGCGCAAAACGCCAACAGCAATTCCCGCCCACGCACGCACCACCGGGCCTTGAGCGAGCCCGTGGGGTAATAGATGCCGGCATGAATTACCTCGCTGCTGCGCGAACTGGTGCCGGTGCCGATGTCGGCCTCCGCTTCGAGCACCAGCACCTCGCGCCCCTGCAGCGCCAGTGCCCGTGCGACGGCCAGGCCGACCACCCCCGCGCCCGCCACGACGCAATCGACGCTTTCACTCACTGGCTAAGCTCCGTGCTGGGCACTGCGGTGCGAGCTTGCTTGGGAGCGGCCCGGCGCGCACTCATGCGGCTGGGCCGTGCTCGAAACCATGGAGGACCTGCTGGGTGTTGTCGCCCAGCTCGGCAGCAGCGTAGCCTCCTTCGAGGACAAAAACCGTGGGCAGGCCGAGGGCCGCCAACCGGGCACCCAGGCGATCAAAATCGCTTGTCTTGAGCGAAAACCGGGAAATCGGGTCGCCTTCAAACGTGTCCAAACCCAGCGATACCACCAGTGCATCGGCACGCACATAGCCGATTGCTTTGCACGCGCGCTCCAGTGCGTCAAACCAGACCGCAGCACGGCTGCCTGCCGGCAAGGGCAGATTCAGGTTGTAGCCCGCGCCATCGCCCACCCCGGTCTCGTCCGCATGGCCCAGATAAAACGGGTACTCGGTCAGAGGATCGCCGTGGATGCTGGCAAAGAACACGTCGTCACGCTCATAAAAAATGCTTTGCGTACCGTTGCCGTGGTGGTAGTCGACATCCAGTACCGCGACGCGCTCAGCGTCCAGGTTGCGCAGGGTTTGCGCGGCAATGGCGGCGTTGTTGACAAAGCAGTAACCGCCCATGAAGTCGTGCCCCGCGTGATGGCCCGGCGGACGACTGAGGCAAAAGGCGGCGCGCGCGCCAGTCATCACGCTGTGCGCTGCGCTGGCTGCCGCGTCTGCGCCCGCGCGCGCTGCCGCCCAGGTACCGCTCGCGAGCGGCGAACCGTTGTCCATCGAGTACAGGCCCAGGCGTGCAACGAAGTTTTCGGGCTCGATGTCGCTTCGCAGGCTGCGCACCGGCCACACCGAGGGAAAAGGCTGGCGCTGCTCGTTCTGCGGATCGAGCGAGATCCATTGCGGCCAGGCCGTGCGCAGAAAGTCGAGGTAGCGCTCCGAGTGAATTTGCGCCAGCGCGCTGGCCGCGTCCTGGTCGGGCTCACACAGTTTGTGGCCGGCTGCCTGAAGCGCAGCGAGCACAAAGTCGGCGCGCGCCGGAGTTTCAAAACAAGGCACCTTCTCGCCGCGAAAGAACTCGTGCGCGGGCGCATGCAGGTGGTGCATGGGATTGTGAAAGGTGAGCATGCGGCACAGTGTAAAAGGCGGCGCGCATGCCCAGCGCATTCAATGCATTTTGCTGAGCTGTCAGAGTCCCAGTTGCTTGGCGATGATCTCGTTCATGATCTCGTGCGTGCCGCCGCCGATGGAAAGAATCCGGTTGTCGCGGTACAGGCGCTCCACCAGCGACTCGCGCATAAAGCCCATGCCGCCAAAAATCTGCACCGCCTCGTCAGTGACCATGCTGGAGACCGAGGTGGCGAAGTTCTTGGCCATGGACACCTCGGCGATGGCTGATTCCCCAGCCTGTATGCGCGCAGCGCAGCGGTAGGCGTACTCACGTGCCACCTCCACCTGCGTAGCCATCTCGGCCAGCTTGTGGCGGATCACTTGGTGCTTCGACAGTGGCCTGCCGAAGGTGGTGCGCTCTTTCACATAGACCATGCACTCTTCCAACGCAAGCTGCGCTGTCATGTAGGCCATGACGGCCAGACTCAGGCGCTCGGCCTGGAAGTTGGCCATGATGGTGAAGAAGCCGGAATTCTCCGGCCCCAGCAGGTTCTCTGCGGGAACGCGGCAGTCCTGGAAAAATAGCTCGGCCGTGTCAGATGCCCACCAGCCCATTTTTTTGAGATTGCGCCCCACCGTGAAGCCCGGCGTGCCGCGCTCGATCAGCAGCAGCGAAACGCCGCCAAACCCCGCCTCGCCGGTGCGCACGGCTACCGTGTAGCAATCGGCCCGTGCACCCGACGTGATGAAGGTTTTGGAGCCGTTGACCACATAGTGATCGCCATCCCGCACCGCGCGCGTTTGGAGGTTGGCCACATCCGAGCCTCCGCTCGGCTCGGTAATGGCCAGGGCGATGATCTTCTCGCCCGCAAGTACCTGGGGCACGATGCGTTGCTTGAGCGCGCGCGAGCCCGTGCGCCAGACGGGCGGCAAGCCGATATCGAGTGAACCCAGGCTGGCGACGAAGCCGCCCGAGCCGCTGCGCATCAGTTCTTCGCTGGCGGCCACTTTCAGGAAAACGTCGGCCTCGCCCGCGCCGCCGAATTCGGTGGGGTGGCCAATGCCCAGCAGGCCCAGGCTGCCGGCCTGCGCGTAGATCTCGCGCGGGAAACCGCCCTGCTCTTCCCAGGCATCGATGTGCGGCTTGACGGCCTCGTTCACGAAGCGGCGCATGGTGTCACGCACCATGCTGTGGGTTTCGTTGAAATAGTTGACGTAAATCCTTGCGAGGGCCGGGTCACGCATCTTCAAACCTCTCCTTTTTGTGTTGTTCGAAACACTCCATGGGGCGTTGGCATCACAGAAAGCGTGACGCCAGTTCCTTCATGATCTCGTTGGTGCCGCCGTAAATGCGCTGCACGCGGGCGTCGGCGTACAACCGGGCAATGGGGTATTCCTTCATGTAGCCGTAGCCGCCAAAAAGCTGCAGGCATTCGTCAATCAGCTTGCACTGGTTGTCCGAGATCCAGTACTTGATCAGCGCCGCGCGATCCACCCCGAGTTGGCCCTGAAGGTGCGCCACCATGGCCGCATCGACCAGTGCGCGCGACGCCATCAGCAGTGCCTGGCACTCGGCCAGTTTGAAGCGGGTGTTCTGGAACGCGAAGATCGGCTTGCCAAAGGCCTTACGTTCCTTGGTGTAGGCCAGCGTTTCCTGCATGGCCAGCTCCATCGCTGCGATGCCAGCGACTGCCACGATCAGGCGTTCCTGGGGCAGTTCCTGCATGAGCTGGGCGAAGCCCATGCCCTCTTGCGTACCGAGCAAATGGCTGGCTGGGACCACCACATCGTCAAAGAACAGTTCTGATGTGTCCTGCGCCTCCATGCCCAGCTTCTCAAGATTGCGGCCCCTGCGAAAGCCCTCCAGAGCGTCGGTCTCAAGCACCAGCAAGGACATGCCCTGGGCGCCCTGAGAGAGATCGGTCTTGCACACCACAATGACCAGATTGGCGAGCTGGCCGTTGGTGATGAAGGTCTTGCTGCCGTTGATTCGGTAGCTGTCGCCTTCCTTGAGGGCCGTGGTGCGCACGCCCTGCAGGTCCGAGCCCGTGCCCGGCTCGGTCATGGCGATGGCACCAATCAGCTCACCAGTGGCCAGGCGCGGCAGCCAGCGCCTTTTTTGCTCTTCGGTGCCATGGTGCAGGATGTACGGCGCCACGATGCCCGAGTGCAGCGAGCCACCAAAGCCTGAAAGCCCCGCCGCGCCCTGGGCCAGGATCAGCACGGCTTCGTGGCCGAAGTCGCCACCCGCGCC
>JAGNYI010000051.1 GCA_017985015.1 Giesbergeria sp.
CCATGCGCGATCCAATCGTGCTGCAAAGGCTTGTTGCGGTGGGAGCGCAGGTTCAGCTCGAAGCGCATGCGGTTCATCGCCCCATCGAGGTTGAGGCTGCCGCCCACATAGACCCGTCCGTTGGACTGGTTGGTGAGGGTGAAGACGCCCGCAGGCAAGCGCGAGTCCTTGTATTGGCGCACCAGCGCACGGCGCGCTGTCGAAGCGGCATGGCCTGCGTTGTCGCGCGGGGCCGTTGGCATGAGGGGTTGGGTAGGCAGTGAGGATGTCATGCCTTAATTTTACCCGGACAATATTTAAATAGCAATATATCCGGGTAAAAATATACACCTAAAACCGCTGCATCTTGCAGCTCGTGGGCTGCTCGGTCTGCACTGCAGGAATATCGCGCACCACCCGGAACCCATAGCCCGAACCTTCAACGTCAAACGGAACGCCGGGTGTGCCCTGCTTGTCCATCACGCCCACCACCAGCGGCTGCTGGAACTGGTGGTCGGTTGCGCGCATGCTGCCGCTGCGGCCTGCCAGGCTGACCTTCACGCCCTCCAACTGCTTGGCCACAGCCACGGCGTCCACGCTGCCCGCGCCCTCCATGGCCTTGGTCAGTGCCTCGATCATCAGCTGCATGCGCATGTGCACATAGTCGTCCTGGGGCTTGGGGAAGCGCTCGCGGAAAGCCTTGTAGAAGCTTGCGCTGGGCGCACCCGACACATTGGGCATCCAGTCGGCCACCGCCACCACTTTGCCAATGCCCGCATCGCCAATCGCGGCTGGGGCGCCCAACGCGTTGCCGTAGAACGTGTAGAAACTGCCGGCGTAGCCCACTTCGCGCGCCGCCTTGACCAGCAGGGTCAGGTCATTGCCCCAGTTGCCAGTGATGACGGCCTGCGCGCCGCTGTTCTTGATCTTGACCGCATAAGGCGCAAAGTCCTTCACGCGGCCCACGGGGTGCAACTCGTCGCCCACGATCGCCACGTCCGGCCGCTGCAGCGCAAGCTGGCGGCGGGCCTCCCGCAGCACGGCCTGGCCAAAGCTGTAGTCCTGGCCGATCAGGTAGACGCTCTTGAGCGCCTTGTCGCCGCGCAATACCTCCATCAGCGCCGCCATGCGCATGTCGGCATGGGCGTCGAAGCGGAAATGCCAGAAGCTGCACTTCTCGTTGGTCAGGATCGGATCGACCGCCGAGTAATTGAGAAACAGCACGCGCTTGTCGGGGTCGCGCTCGTTGTGCTTGTTGATGGCGTCAATCAGTGCCGCAGCCGTCGCCGACGAGTTGCCCTGCATCACCACACGCGCACCATCGTCGATGGCCGCGCGCAGGGCCGACAGCGCTTCTTCGTTCTGGCCCTTGCTGTCGTAGCGCGAAATCTGCAGCGGCCGCGCACCGCCTGCAGCGGCTGGCAGCACCACGCCACCGCGCGCATTCACACGTTCGGTCGCCCACAGTAGGTTGCGAAACACCGCCTCGCCCGTATTGGCAAACGGCCCGGAGAGACTCTCGATCAGCGCCAGTTTGATAGGCGCCGTGGCCGTGCTGGCGGCACTCACCGGGGCATCCTGGGCGTGGGCCATGCCACCGCCGAGGCCCAACAGAGACGCCAAACCAAGGGCCAAAGCGCCCAATTTCAAGCGCGCGCTGCGAAATTTATTCATCCAGGAATCCTTCTTGAAATCGCCGAGACTGTGCGTATCTCCTTCGGTATGCGGCGAACACACCGGGAGCCGCGCAGTGTAAATGGAGTAAACCCTATGATTTTCGCCCCCAGCTTGCGCCGCGCCAGCTTCATCCACGCCCCACGCGCCAGCGATGCTGCACTGCAACGTTTCTTGCTTGCCGCCGCCCAGGGCAACCCTGTCGAAGCGCCCGTTCAGGTCCAGCAGGACGACAAGGCCGTGACCGTACAACTCGACGTGCCGGGCCTCTCGCGCGAGCAGCTCAGCATCACCATCGACGGCGCCCAAGTGCACCTGCGCAGCGCAGAGGGCGCCCCGCGCCAGGTGCAGCGCAGTTGGGAGCTGCCCACCGAAATCGACGCCCCCGCCAGCAGCGCCAAACTGGAAAACGGCGTCCTGACCCTGGTGCTGGCCAAGCTGCAGCCCGAGAGCCGGGCCACCCAGCTCACCATCGGCTAAGCCGCATCCAGCTCAACCAAAAATGGGTGGCCCAGGCCACCCATTTTTATTTAATTTTGATAGCTGCTAGCGCTTGTCCTGATTGCGCTAGAGGCCATTTTCACTTGATTTTTTCGACCTCTGGCGCCCGAGGTGTTCACCGGGGTCGTGGTCGCATTTTTGACAGCTTGTTTGTGCCAAGGGCGTGACCGAGCAGTTCTTGCACCGTGCGAATGTCGGTACCCGACTGCAGCAGGTGCGTAGCAAACCAATGGCGCAGCGTGTGAACAGACACCGGCTTGCAGATGCCAACCAGCGGGACGGCCTTCTTGAGTGCGCGCTGAACCCGGTCTTCATACAAATGATGACGCCGCTCCACGCCACTTCGAGGATCGATTGACAAAGTGGGTGACGGAAACATCCAGAACCAAGCCCATGTGTAGCCCACTTTGGGGCACTTCGTCTCCAGCGCATGTGGGGTTTCCACGCCACCGCGCTGCACCGCCCGATCAGCCTCCCACAAACAACGCGCGCGCGGCAAGCAGCTGCAAACGCAAGGCGGGCACCAGCGAACGCGGCAACATCACCACCCGATCCTTCCCGCCTTTGGCATCGCGCACGATGATCACATGGCGGTCAAAGTCCATGTCTTTGATGCGAAGGCGCATGCCCTCCATCAATCGCATGCCAGTGCCGTAGAGCAATCGGGCTATCAATGCAGTTTGACCGTCCATCTGCGCCAGCAACCCGGCGACCTCGTCTTTGGTCAATACGCTGGGTATGCGCCGCTTTTTGGTCGGGCGGTTGATGCCATTGAGCCAGGGCAATTCAATAGCGAGAACTTCCCGGTAAAGGAACAGGATGGCACTCAATGCCTGATTGTGAGTCGATGCCGACACCTTGCAGTCGGTGGCCAGATGCGTCAAGAACGCCTCGACTTCGCTTGCCCCCATATCGCGCGGATGCCGCATGGCCCCGCCATTGCCCGACCTGCGTATGAAAAACCGCACCCAATACACATAGACCTGCTCGGTGCTGAGGCTATAGTGCAATTACCGAATACGCTCGCGCAACGGGTCCAACACACGGGTGGACTGCAGCACAGGGGTGCCGGGTTTCACGAAGTTTTTATAACTGGACATACATCCAGCATATTTGGCGATCAGCTAGGCTGCAAGCCACCTCCAGGAGGGATACATGACCAACTTATGGAGCAGCGTCCAAGTTATAGAGCAGGTTTTGCTCTGGACATTACGTTAGAAGTCATGGAAGAGTTGCTCGTCGCCATCATTGCATTGCTGCATTGGCGCTTTGTCCTAACCGTCGCGGGGGCCATTGCTTTTACCCTGACACTTTCAAACTTGTTCGTCGGATTCACTGCTGGCTATTGCATCGGCGTGGTAATTCTCTGCGCCGCATTCGGTATGTACTGGCAAGGTCGCAGTGAAGCCGGTATTGGTATTGCGACCAAAGTGGTTGAACCGAAAATTTCGCGGCCCGTGGCATTCATCGGACTGTCATTTGTTGGCTTGCTTTGGGGCGGCCTTATCACAGAATTCTCGGGCTCTGAGCTTCTTGCAGTTACATCGCTCATTCTGTCTGTCGCCGTTGTCGGCGTTTGGTATGGTGTGGTTCTGCGCCGCCCCATCCCACCGCGAACACTGGCGTTCTTAGGGTGTGCTCTTTTATCGGGGTTTTTGGCAGTGTTGATCGTTGTCCAATCCAATGCTTAGCAAGACTTCTAACTTTTCGGCCCACACGGACACACAGCAGCAGGATGCCGCTTCGCGGCGCTTGCTGCGTGCCGGTGGCCTCCAACGTTAGACCCTTGCCTTTTCTCCACAATCAGCCAAACCGAAAGTGAGACGTACGAATGGACGACCCGATTAAGAGCGCTAGAGACGGAGTCGCGTTGGTCGGCGAGATTCTCAAAGCAGCTGGAGAAAACCCCAATGTGAAGGAGGCTGGTTCTAACCTAGGCCAGACAGCTCTCACGATCACAAAAACCATCAACAACGCTCTATTGCCTCTCGCCGCAGTCAATTTTGCGTTTGATAAAGCTCGCAGGTACTTCGCTGAACGGTTTCAGGAGGACATTTCTAGGAAGGCGTCTGCCATTCCTGTCGGAGACATGGTCGAACCCAAAGCATCCATTGCTGGACCTGCGCTACAAGGTCTGGCTTTCACGCACGAAGAACCGAATCTCAAGGACATGTACTTGAGTCTTCTCGCAACAGCGATGGACGGGCGCGTAGCTCCAGAGGCACACCCCGCCTTTGTCGAGATCATCAAACAGCTGAACTCAGAAGAGGCATCGTTACTTCGTGGGCTATTGAACATCGACGGCTCTGTTCCAATTGCGGAAGTTCGCATTTCGGAGGTTGGTCAGCAAGGTTGGCGAGTGTTGACAACACATCTCATGAACTTGTGCAACCTCACGGACGGCACTCCCGTTGAGACACCAAGGAACGCTGCGATGGTTGACAACTGGCTCCGACTCGGCCTTGTGGAAGTGGACTACGGTAAGCAACTCATCGGCGTTGACGCCTACGCTTGGGTAGAGAAAAGACCCGAGTATTTCAACCTGCGTTCGCAACGTGAAGACGAGAAGAATATACTGAGCTTTGGCCGCGGCGTGATTGGAAGAACTGCGCTTGGTCTTCAGTTTGCAAAGGCAGCAGGCCTACTGCAATGAATACAAACTATGGCGCTCCTGACGAAGACGGGTCTAACAATTCGGCCCACGCGGACATGCAACGTCAGGTTGCCGCTTCGCGGCGCGTGTTGCGTGCCGGTGGCCTCGGACGTTAGCCGTCGATGAAAAGTTCCTCGCTTGTCGCAGTCATGGGCGCAATTGCAATTGCGGCTCAGGCTTGGCATCTAATAGTTCTCACAAAATTGAAACGTCAAGCCGGTCCGTTGAAGGCACAAGCAAAAGAGCAATTCCTAAAAACCGAATCAAACGCCTCGGAGCCTCGTTACCACTTTCACGGCGTAACGGCCAAGGTCATTCGAGAGGAAGAGTTTGGGCCAATTCGCGGCATCCTCTCCAGGAAAGCTGAATACACGCTAACTATTTACGCCACCAACGAAGCAGGAGAATTCTTTGTATTCAAGTCATCTCCTGTTGGGCAAGGGCGGCTCAAGCACATGCAGCCAGAAATTGCACGCGCTGTCCTCAAAGATCAATATGTACCCCCACATGGCGCCGGCGGCTAACCTGTTGATCGACTCGGACAACTATCCTAAGAATGCCGCTTTGCGGCGGTGTCTGTTTGCCGGTCATCGCCAACGTTAGGCCGCTGCTATGGTCGTTCGTTGGTACTCCGGAGTTCTCAACCGAAATATTGCGCCCAGCATTTCCGAGTTCACCCGCTGTGATGCTCCAGACTTGGCCGTTGCACATCCGGAGGCTCCACATTGGCTCGCGAATCACTTCTTGAATTCCGTGTTCCGAGGCCAGCTTAGTGGGACGCATCGACAGTATGCGATGAACCTCGTCTACCGAGCGCAGGCTTGCTTCAACCGCTATCACTCTGCTCGGGAGCTCACGCTCCAGTATTTGAGTTCTGGAGATGTGCGCAATCCAGCCATTCGAAAGTATTTCTTGGCCCTGGCTGACTGGGAGAGTTGCTTTCTGAATGCTCAGATATTTATCGACATTCTGAACAAGATGGGTGCACCTGGAAGTCAACCGATGTTCGTTGACGGCGATGGCTCCCCGGAGCAGCGCGCCTATGGAGTTGCGAACTCCATCAAGCATTGGGGTTCTGATTTGGCACAAGGGCGGCATTCGGAAGATCACACGGTGCCTCTCTGGCTTTCGAATGCCGGGTTCGAATCACGGTCTCATCGAGTCACGTTCAAAGAGTTGGGCGAGCTTGTGGAGGGCATAGCCCTACTGGCCAACGACTTGCAAGATCCGGCCTCCTTGGCGAAGCGGGCCGCAGAACGTGAAGAGCAGTCGAATGAGACTAATGGCGCTGGCCCGGCCTAACAGAACGGTCAACTCGGACACGTTGCGGCAAGGGGCTGCACGGCGCCATTGGAAAGCATGCACCGTGCGGCCCCTTACCGCAACGTGTCGGTCACCTTTACGTTGAGTGCCTGCGTCTTGATACCGCCAGCGGCAGCTCATGGCCGACAACAGCCGCTCGTCATCTCGACGGTAATGCACTGCCGGAAGCATAAATTCGCAAAGAACCCGCGTTGCGCCCGCCGTTCCGGGATTGGTGTCTGAGCACGAGTTTCGCTGCGCGAAATCGTGATCCGACAGTGGCACTGCGCCCCCAATGCCTGCGCCCCGCTCATCCCGACGCCCAGGGCCGAGCGCAGCGATGGCCCGAAGGGCTACTGGGCTCCCCTTCCCCTCTAGCCGTGCCGAGGAGCACAGCTTCAGGCAGATCAGGGCCGCGCGCTGTTTGAGCGAAACGCAGTGAAGCGAGTTTGCGCGGATCCCGCCTGAAGCGCGCACCGCAGGTTGCGGTTATTGGGGTCAGACACCCATTTCACGGCGGTGCGAAGCACCGCCCCCTTCGGGCGAGCCGCAGGCTCGGTGAATTGGGGCTCTGACCCCAAAAACCGACGCGGACAGCGGGGTCGCCTTCTCTTTGGTGACTTTCTCTTGGCGACGCAAGAGAAAGTTACTGCGCCGCCGGGCGCACATCCCGGCACCCGCCTCTGGCGAAGGCATGCCGCCAATCCAGCGGACCGGCTTCGGCAACCGCTGAATTCAACCGTTGCATGGCCGGTTTCAAAACAAGTCTCTGGCGGCTCCTGGCCCTGAACAGCCCAACGACGTGGCGGTGGAAACTGCAGATGGACCCCAAGGCGCAAACATTCCCGCAGCGCCCTATTCAAGCTCATTCAAATCAAAATTGATAGCTATCAGCGCATACCCATAAAGCGCTAGAGGCCATTTTCTATCAATATTTTCATCTGCTGCGGCCTCTTCGCGGCACGAGACTAAGCCAGGGTGCAGCGGTCGTTGAGGCAACGCCCTTTATTCCGGGATTGGGGTCTGAGCACGCGTTTCGCTGCGCTGCATCGTGATCCGACAGTTGCACTGCGCCCCCAATGCCTGCACCGCTCCCGCTGCCAACGCCGTGGCCAAGCGCAGCGATGGCCCGAGAAAGGCGGCTTCGCTCCCAACCCCCGCTGTCCCTGCACCGCTCGCGCTAGATCTCACTCATGCCGCAGCGCATCGATCGGGTCCATGCGCGCCGCGCGCCGCGCGGGGAAATAACCAAACAGCACGCCGATGGCGGCCGAGAAAACGAACGAGGCGACGTTCACCGCCGGGTTGAACAGGAAAGGAATCCCCATGACCCCGGAGAGCACCACCGAGGCCAGCGCCGCCAGCACGATGCCGACCAGCCCACCCAGCGCCGCCAGCACCACGGCCTCGATCAGGAACTGCAGCAGCACCTCGCGTTCCAGCGCGCCAATGGCCAGGCGCAGGCCGATCTCGCGGGTGCGCTCGGTCACGCTCACCAGCATGATGTTCATGATGCCGATGCCGCCCACCAACAGGCTCACGGCGGCCACCGCGCCCAGCAGCGTGGTCATGATGCGGGTGGTACCCGAGAGCGTATCGGCCAGCTGCTTGGTGTCCAGCACATTGAAATTGTCTTCGTCGGTATCAGCGAGCTTGCGGCGTTCGCGCAGCAACTGCGTCAGGCTCGTTTTGACCCGCTCGGCATCGCTGCCGTCGGCCATGGACACCAGCAGCGTGTTGACCTGCGTGTTGCCGGTGATGCGGCGTTGCAAGGTCTTGATGGGCAGGAACACCATGTCGTCCTGGTCGTTGCCGAAGGCGCCCTGGCCTTTTGACGCGAGCACACCGACCACTTCGCAACTGATCTGCTTGACGCGCAATGACGCACCGAGTGCCGCACCGTTGCCAAAAAGCTCACGCTGCACGGTATTGCCGATCATGCAGACGGCGGCACCGGCGCGCAGTTCCGCTTCGGTAAACAAGCGGCCGCTCGCCAGCGTCCAGTTGCCGATGGTGAGCCAGTCGTTGGTACTGCCGGTAATCGAGCTGGTCCAGTTGCGGCCGTTGGCTACCAGCGTGCCGCTGGCGCGCGATTCGGGCGCTGCTGCCGCCACGCCGCCGATCTGGCTGGCAATGGCCTCGGCGTCGGTGTCCTTGAAGGCCGGTGCGCTCGCCCCGCCGCTGCCCGGGCCCATGCGCTGGCCGGGCCGCACCTGGAGCAGGTTGGTGCCCAAACCCGAAATCTGACTCTGCACCGCCAGCGTGGCGCCATTGCCCACGGTGACCATGGTGATGACGGCGCTGACACCGATCACGATGCCGAGCACCGTCAGGAACGAGCGCATCAGGTTGCGCCGAATCGAGCGCAGCGCCAGCAGCAAGGTGTTAAGCCACATGAGCGGCCTCCGTGGGTGCGGGGGCAGCCGTCTGCAGCCCTACCGGCGCCGGATTGCGCTCGTCGCTTGCCACCACGCCATCGACAAAGCGCACGATGCGCCGCGCATAGGCCGCCATGTCGCTCTCGTGCGTCACCATGATCACGGTGATGCCCAGGTCGGTATTGAGGTGCCAGAGGAACTCCATGATTTCCTTGCTGCGCGCGGTGTCCAGGTTGCCGGTGGGTTCGTCGGCCAGCAGCACGGCAGGCTCGGTGACGATGGCGCGGGCAATCGCCACGCGTTGCTGCTGCCCGCCCGAGAGTTCGCCCGGTGAGTGGTGCTCCCAGCCCTTGAGTCCCACGGCTTCCAGTGCCCGCGCCGCCATGGCATGGCGTTTGGCTGCGGGCTCGCCGCGGTAAATCAGGGGCAGTTCGACGTTTTCGAGCGCCGAGGTGCGCGCCAGCAGATTGAAGCCCTGGAAGACAAAGCCCAGATAACGCCGGCGCAGCCGGGCGCGCTCGTCGCGGCTGAGCGACTGCACCTGCACGCCCTGAAACTCGTAGGTGCCCGTGGTGGGGGTATCCAGGCACCCCAGGATGTTCATGGCGGTGGACTTGCCCGAACCGCTCGGGCCCATGATGGCCACGAAGTCGCCGCGCGCAATATCCAGATCCACTCCCTTGAGCGCCTGGAACGCGGTGTCACCCGTGCCGTACACCTTGGTAATGCCGCGCAGGCGGATCAGCGGTGCATCGGCTGGCATCACGCCCCGGCCCCGCTGCTGCGCTGATCGGTGATGACGGGCAGGCCGGGCTCCAGCCCCTCGCCGCTCACCTCTGTCACGCGACCGTCGCTGATGCCCGTGGTGACCGACCGGGCCTCCGGCTGGCCATCCTTGAGCAGCCAGATCTGGCGTGTGCCCGGGGAGTTGCTGTCGGACCGCGCCGTCTTGGCACCGCTCCTGGGGGGGCGCGGCATCATCTTGGAGAGAATGCCACCGCTCTGTGCACTGCCGCCCTTGGCCGCTGAACCGGCACCGGGCGAGAAGCGCAGCGCGGTGTTGGGCACGACCAGAACGTCCTTGCGCTCGGTGGCCACAATGGTGGCCACCGCCGTCATGCCGGGGCGCAGGGCGAGGTCCGCGTTGTCGACATTCAGCGTGGTCACGTAGGTCACCACATTGTTGGTGCTGGTCGAACCAAAGGCCACGCGCTGGATGCTGGCCGGAAAGCGGCGTGTCGGGTAGGCGCTGACCGTGAAACTGGCTTTTTGCCCCACCGCAACCGCACCCACATCGGCCTCGTCCACGCTGGCATTGAGCTCGAGTTGCGCCAGGTTCTCGGCCACCGAGAACAAGGTCACGGCCTGCAGCGATGCCGCCACGGCATTGCCCGGCTCCACCGAGCGGCTGAGCACCACGCCGTCGATGGGCGAACGGATCGACGCCTTGGACAGGTTGGTCTCGTCCGTGGAAAGCGTGGCACGCGCCACGGCCACATTGGCCCGGGCGCTGTCTTCTGCGGCCAGGGCGCGGTCCAGGGTGGCCCGCGCGCTATCGAGTTCGCTGGCCGAAGGCACCTTGCCGCCCGAGAGCTTGGCCACTGCTTCGAAACGCGCCAGGGCGGCCCGCGTCTCTTTGGTGGTGGCCACGCTCTGCGCCTGCGCAGCCTGCGCGGCCGCCAGGGCAGCACGCGAACGCGTCACCTGGTCTTTGAACTTCGATGCATCCAGCTCCACCAGCACCTGCCCGGCCTTGACGCGGTCGTTCACGTCCACCAGCACCCGCTTGATCGTGCCCGAGAGCTCGCTGCCGATGTTGACCGAGCGTGTCGGCTGCAGCGTGCCGTTGGCCGACACCGTCAAGGTGATGTTGCCTTTGGCGAGCGGCGTGGTGACATAGGCGGGCGCCGCTTTCACCGCCTTTTGCGCCTGCCAGTAATAAACGCCGCCCGCTGCCAGAAGCAGCGCGGCAAGCCCGATCCACAAGGAAGAGCGCCGCCACCAGCGCGGGGGTTTGTCTTCGCCCAGCAGGGTTTGCAAATTGGCGGGCGAGGCTGTCGGCGAAGTGGCTGTGTTCATGGATTGGGAATCTTGTGGTTCTGTGCCGGGCGGGGCAAGCCTCAAGGCTTGGCAGTGCCATCGGCGCCGGGGACCCAGCCGCCGCCCAGCGCCTTGTAGAGGCGCACATGGTCGGTGGCGAGGCTCGCTTGTGCGCTGGCGACGCCATCCTGGGCGGAAAGCAGGGTGCGCTGGGTGTCAAGCACGGTGGGGAAATCGATCAAGCCGCTCTGGTAGCGCTGACGCGCCAGCAGGTCGGCATTGGCGGCGGCACCGGCTGCGGCCTGCAGGTGCGCCAGGCGTTCGCGGTCACCTTGCAGGGCGACCAGGGCGTCCTCCACGTCCTGCAGCGCCGTCAGCACGGTCGCTTCATAGCCAATGCGTGCCTGCTCCAGTGCAGCTTCCTGTACCCGAACCTGGGCACGCGCCGCACCCCCGTCAAACAGCGGCACAGAGATGCTCGCCAGCAGTGCGTTGGCCACACTGGCGCCGCCCGTCAGCGCACCCAGCGTCGCCGCACTCAGGCCCAGATTGCCGCTGATGCGCAGGCTGGGGTAGCGGGCCGCATCGGCCTGCGATACGCGCGCCAAAGCCGCACCGATGCGTGCCTCGGCTGCCCGCACGTCGGCGCGCTGGCGCAGGGTTTGTGCAGGAATGGCCAATACCAAGTCGGCTGGCGCCTGCGGCACGGGGGCAGCGTCCGCCAACGCCGCATCCAGCGCTGCGGGCGGCTGGCCCGTCAGCACGGCGAGCGCATGGCGTGTCTGCGCCAAGCTGCTCTCAAGCGCCGGCACTTGCGCGGCAGTCTGTTCGGCGGCAGCACGCGCCTGCTCGGTGACAAGCGAAGTGGTCAGCCCGGCCTGCAGGCGCCAGTTGCTGATCTGCAGGGTTTCTTGCTGGCTGGCGAGGTTGCTGAGGGCAATGGCCAGGCGCTCCTGCAGGCCGCGCAGCGCAATGTAGTTGATCGCCACTTCCGCTGCCAGCGACACCTGGGCACTCCCCAGCGCGGCGGCTGTGGCCTCGACGTCGGCCTGCGCCGCGTCCACCCCGGCGCGCCCGCCGCCAAACAGATCCAGTTCCCAAGCTGCGTCCAGCCCCAGCCGAAAGCTGTTGCTTGTGTTGTTTGCGGCCCGCCCGCGCTGCGCCTGGGCCGAAGCGCCCAACTGCGGCGCCAGCGACGCCGCCTGCACATCCACCTGGGCGCGCGCCTGCGCCAGGGCTTCACGCGCCGCGCGCACGCTGGTGTGCGCCGCCAGCGCCTGCGTGATCAGGGCAGACAGCTGCGCATCGCCAAACTGTTCCCACCAGGGGCCGGGTGCCGCGGGCAGGACGGCAGGCGCCAGCGCTTGCCCGCCGGTGGTTGACCAATGGTCCGGAACCGCCAGGGCGCGCGGTTCGGCAGGCGGTGCCACGGGCAATGCGCAGGCCGTCAACAGCAGGGCAGAAGAAGCCCAGGCGAGCACGGTACGCGTCCTGCGGCGGTGGAAAGGATGGCGAAGGTTCATCGGAAGGAGCGTGGGCGGAATACGTGCCAATGGGCAGCAAGTCGGGACAAAAAGATCAGGGAATGGCCGAAGAGGTCCACCCAGGCTACGTTGCCCACCCATTGTGCGGTGCATCTGCATCGCCCTGGCTGCCAGCCGATGAACGGCAGGTAAAGCTTTGGACACCGCGCAAGTCCGCGAGCCAAATGCTATCTAATAAATAGCAACCTAATGAATATCAGCAAGCGCTAGATGCATAAAACACTGAATATTCAAGGCCGCTTTGACGCGAGCTCATAGCGCAGCAGCGTGGTGCTTCCCCGCCAGTAGGGTTTGCGCCCGCCCTCTTCGGGCGGCAGCAACCACGCCACCTCACCGGTCATCGGCACGCGCATGCCATCCTGCACCTGGTAATCGGACCAGCGGCCTTCCCAGGGCCGCATCACCATCTGCCCGTCCACGGTGCGGCCTCTGGCCTCGGTCCGCACCGATTCGATCAGGCTGTCGGCGCCAAAGGTGAATGTCAGGGACAGGGTCACTCCACCGTCGTCCACGGTCGCCCGGGCCGAGCTTTCGCTCACTGGCGTCCAGCGCACGCCCTGGCTGGGCAGCAAGGCCGTGGGGTAGCTGGCGGCCTCGGCGTAGAAACGCATCAGCTCACCTTGCGCCAGCGCTCCCGTGCCGCGCAGATCCGCGAGCGTGAACAGGCCCAGGATGGCCGGGTGCAGCACGCCCTCGCCGGCCACGTAGGCATCGTGCACCCGCACGGCGATTCCGGGCAGCATGCGAATCCGGCCATCCCACACAAAGCCAGGCCTTTGCATCACTACGCGCTGGCGGGAGCTGAACGGCTTCCATACGTCGGCGGTCTCGCCCATGTTGAAGGTGCCGCTGTGCTCCATCGCTGCGGCGGCGATGAGGGGCGCGCCCTCGGGCAGCACGGCACGAAAATAGCGCTGCACCACGGGCGGCAAGCCCTCGAGCTCGCGCGCATCAAAGCGCAGCGGCACTGGCTCCAAGCGAGCGGCTTGAAGCCGGTCGACCAGGCCCTGCGTCAGGCCTTGCCATTTCCAGTGGCCCCAGACGGTGAGCGCGGCACAGGCCAGCGCAAACAGCAGGGCAGTGACAAGTGCAATTTTTGGCATTTCCTGCTTTTCTTGCGCTCCGGCGGGACGACGATGCTTGCCACACCTGCCTTGCAACGTGTGGGCAGGTCACTCAGGCGATTGTGCCCAGCGCCCAGCGCGGCTTCACGTCGAACGCATAGCTGCGCGTCGCGTCGGCCACGCCGGCCTGCAGGCGCATGGCGGCGGCCAGGGCAATCATGGCGCCGTTGTCGGTGCACAGATGCAGTTCGGGGTAGTGCACGCGCACCCCGCGTGCGGCGCAGGCTGCATTGAGCTGCTCACGCAAATGCCGGTTGGCGCCCACGCCCCCAGCCACCACCAGGCGCTGCAAACCCGTTTGCGCGAGCGCCGTCAGCGATTTTTTGACCAGCACCTCGACAATGGCCGCCTCGGTACTGGCGGCCAGATCGGCCTTGCGCGCGGGCAGGTCGTCGCCCAGCTTTTTGGCCTGCGTCATCACGGCCGTCTTGAGGCCGGCAAACGAAAAATCCAGGTTGCCGCTGTGCAGCAGTGGCCGCGGCAGCTTGAACGCCACCGCACTGCCCTGCTCGGCCAGGCGCGAGAGCGCCGGTCCACCAGGGTAGCCCAGGCCCATGAGCTTGGCCGATTTGTCAAAGGCTTCGCCAGCGGCGTCGTCAATGGTTTCACCCAGCAGCGCGTACTGCCCCACGCCATCGACGCGCATGAGTTGCGTGTGGCCGCCAGAGACCAGCAAGGCGACAAACGGGAACTCGGGCGGGTCGGCGCTGAGAAACGGCGAGAGCAAATGCCCCTCCAGGTGGTGCACGCCCAGCACTGGCACCTCCAGCGCCGAACCCAGCGCGCAGGCCACGCCGGCACCCACCAGCAAGGCGCCCGCCAGGCCAGGGCCGCGGGTGAAGGCCACCACGTCCACCTCGGGCAGGGTGCAGCCGGCCTCACGCAGCACCGCTTCGGTCAGCGGCAATACGCGTCGGATGTGGTCCCGACTTGCCAGTTCGGGTACCACGCCGCCATAGGCCTGGTGCATCTCGATCTGGCTGTGCAAGGCGTGCGCCAGCAAGCGGGGCACGCGCGCGCCGCTCTGGGTGCGCACCAGCGCAACGCCGGTTTCATCGCACGACGACTCGATACCAAGGACAAGAAGGGAGTTCAGATGCATAGCGGTTCCGCCCAAGTGTAGGCGTTGGGAACCTGCGCGCCAGAAGGCGTTGAAAGCGAGAATTGCCCCCAGCGAGGACAGTTTTTGCCGAATTTGCAGCCTCATAGCCCGGCTATGGGGCAAAAGGGCGGTGTTCTCGAAGAGCGGCGAAGCCAAAAATGGACCGCTGCGGGCGAGTCGCAGCCAACGATTCTTCTGCCCAGCAGGCTCCCGACAGCATGGGACAATGGCAGGCTTATGAATCCGCAGCAGTACGTACAAGAAAAAGCCGCAGCTTCGGGCAGCAGCTTCTATTACGCCTTTCTGTTCATGCCCGAACAGCGGCGCCAGGCCATTACCGCTTTTTACGCGTTTTGCCGTGAGATAGACGACGTTGTCGACGAAGTCACCGACCCCGGCGTCGCACACACCAAGCTTGCCTGGTGGCGCGGGGAGCTGGCCAAGGCCTTCGCAGGCGAACCGTCCCACCCGGTGACCAAGGCACTGATGCCGCACGCAGCAGCTTTTGGCATCACCCAGGCGCCGCTTCAGTCGGTAATCGACGGCTGCGAAATGGATCTCAGCCAGACACGCTACCTGGATTACCCCAACCTGCAGCGCTACTGCCACCTGGTAGCCGGCGTGGTCGGCGAGGTAGCGGCGCGCATTTTTGGCCAGACGCAAGCGGCCACCACCGATTACGCGCACAAGCTGGGCCAGGCGCTGCAACTGACCAACATCCTGCGGGACGTGGGCGAGGACGCGATACGCGGGCGCATCTACCTGCCAGTCAACGAGCTGCAGCAGTTCGATGTGAAAGCCAATGAGATTCTGGAGCGCAAGACCTCCGACCGTTTTGTCGCCCTGATGCGCTACCAATCCGAACGCGCACACCGCCTCTACGACGAAGCGTTGGCCCTGCTGCCTGCCGAAGACCGGCGCGCGCAAAAACCCGGCCTGATGATGGCCAGCATCTACCGCACGCTGCTGACTGAAATCGAACGCGACGACTTCCAGGTGCTGAACCAGCGCGTGGCGCTCACCCCGCTGCGCAAGTTCTGGCTCGCCTGGAAGATGCAGGCCCTCGGGCGGATGTAGCCGCGTGACCGGCATGCGCATGCGGATCGCCGTGGTGGGCGGCGGCTGGGCGGGGCTGGCCGCTGCCGTGGCCGCCGCCGAGGCCGGGCACGACGTGACGCTGCTGGAGGCCGCGCGCAGCCTGGGTGGGCGGGCGCGCAGGGTCGCGCTGCCAGGCGCCGATGGCGCCGCGCTGCTGCTCGACAACGGCCAGCACATTCTGATTGGCGCCTACACCGATTGCCTGCGCCTGATGGGCACCGTGGGTGTTGACCCGCGCGACGCCTTCGTGCGCCTGCCGCTGGCGCTGCGATTTGCCGACGGCAGCGGCCTGCAGTGGCCCGACATCGCACCCCCCTGGGATGCCCTGCTGGGCATTGCGCGGGCCCGCGGCTGGAGCTGGCGCGAGCGCCTGGCGCTGCTGGGGCGTGCCCAGACCTGGCAGCGGCGGCGCTTTGCCTGCGCCCCCGAAGTCTCGGTAGCGGCGCTGTGCGAGGGCCTGCCGCCCCGACTGTTGGGCGAATTCATCGAACCGCTGTGCGTCGCCGCGCTGAACACCCCGGCAGCAGAAGCCAGCGGCCAGGTGTTCCTGCGCATCCTGCGCGACAGCCTGTTCAGCGGCCCCGGCGGCTCCAACCTGCTGCTGCCGCGCAAGGACCTGAGCGCCCTGCTGCCTGACGCGGCTGAGCGCTGGCTGCGCTCGCGCGGCGCCATCGTGCGCACCGGCGCGCGGGTGCAGGCGCTTGCCGCCACAGCGTCCGGCTGGAGCGTGGATGGCTCGCCCTTCGACGCCGTGCTGCTCGCCGCGCCCAGTACCGAGGCCGCACGCCTGGTGGCGCAATGCGCCCAGGATGCGCCGCTGGCCGATGCCGTGGCGCTGTGCGATTGGGCGGCCAGCGCGCAGGCGCTGCGCTTTGAATCCATTACCACGGTGTACGCCCAGGCCGCCGCGCCCGCCAGCGGCAGCGTACTGGCGCGGCCCATGCTGGCGCTGCGCTCGGCACCCGCGCAGTTCGTGTTCGACCGCGGGCAGCTGGGCGGCCCGGCCGGCCTGCTGGCCTTTGTGGTCAGCGCGAGCCGCACCGAGCGCGCGCAAACCGAGGCACAGGTGCTGGAGCAGGCCGAGCGCGAACTGAACCTGCCCGGCCTGCAATGCGTGCAGACCGTGGTGGAGCGCAGGGCCACCTTTGCGTGCACGCCTGGCCTGGCGCGCCCGGCCGCGTGCATCGCGCCCGGCCTGTGGGCCTGCGGCGACTACGTCGCTGGGCCGTATCCGGCCACGCTCGAAGGCGCGGTGCGCAGCGGGCAGGCGGCGGCAGCGGGTTTGCAGGATGCTATTGAATAGGTAGCTGCTTGCTCTTACTGGATAAGCGCTAGAGCCCGATTTTCCTTAGTTTTTTGGCTGTCGAGGTCGACTGACATCAACGAGAGCGCGGTGTGGGTGGAACGTGCCTTATGGCAAAGGGCGGAAGCCGGGTATGCGCCCGGCGGCGCAGTAACCTTCTTTCGCGAAAGAAAGTCACCAAAGAACGCCCGCCCTACTGTCCGTGTCCCT
>JAGNYI010000093.1 GCA_017985015.1 Giesbergeria sp.
ACTCCGCACCCTCCTCCTTGCCAGCGCCGCCGCAGCCGCGCTGTTTGCCACCGGCGCGCAGGCACAAGACGCATCCAAACCCATTCGCCTCATCGTCCCCTATGGCCCGGGCGGCCCGGTGGACATCACGGCGCGTGCCCTGGCCGAGAGCGTCAAGGACGCCCTGGGCACCGTCATCGTCGAGAACAAACCCGGCGCTGGCGGCAACATTGGCGCCGACTTTGTCGCCAAGGCCGCGCCGGACGGCAACACCATCGGCATCGCCGCCACGGCCACGCATGCGGTCAACCCCTGGCTGTTCAAGCGCATGCCCTACGACGCTGGCAAGGACTTTGCCGGCATCACGCAGATGGTGCGCGTGCCCAACGTGCTGGTGGTCAATGCCGACATGGCCAAGAAGCACCATATTGCCAACCTGGCCGACCTGATTGCCTATGCCCGCGCCAACCCCGGCAAGCTCAATTACGGCAGCGGCGGCAACGGCAGCGCCGGCCACCTGGCGGGCGAACTGTTCAAACAGCAGGCAGGCATCTTTGCCGTGCACATCCCCTACAACGGCGGCAGCCCGGCGCAGCTCGCGCTGCTCTCAGGCCAGGTCGACTTCAACTTCGACAACCTGGCCACCGCAGCGCCCAACATCAAAAGCGGCAAGCTCGTCGCTCTGGCGGTCACGAGCGCCCAGACCAGCCCTGCCCTGCCCGGCGTTCCGCCGGTAGCCAATACGCTCAAGGGGTTTGAAATCGACACCTGGTGGGGCCTGGTGGCGCCGGCCGGCACGCCCAAGGCGGTGGTAGACAAGCTGAACAAGGCCTTCGTCTCAGCGCTGAACGCGCCCGAGACCAAGACCCGCTTTGGCCACCTGATGGCCGAACCCGTGCCCACCACGCCCGAGCAGTTCGATCGCTTCATGGCGGCCGAGCGGGCCAAGTACCAGAAGCTGGTGAAGGCGTCGGGGGCGACGGTGGACTGAAACACCGTCTGAAATTTCAGCCAAAATGGCTGCTAGCGCTTACCCCATATGCGTTAGCAGCTATTTTTTTGGGAGCATCAGGCGCGCGCCAGTGCCTGCGAGACCTGATCCATCCTGTCTTGCCCCCAAAACAGCTCGTCGCCGACGAAGAAGCTGGGCGCACCGAACACGCCGCGCGCAACCGCCTGGCTGGTGTTTTCCTTCAGCCGGTCTTTCACCGCTTGCTGGCCGATCTGCGCCATGAACTGCGCCGCATCGAACCCCGCCGCCGTGAGCACGGCCGCCACCTCGGCCGGGTCGCCCATATTGCGCGGCTCGCCAAACATGGCGTGGTACATCGCCTGCATGTAGCGCTGGAAGGGCTCATCGCCCTGCATCTGCATGGCGACGGCGCCGCGCATCAGCGCCAGCGTATTGATGGGAAACGCCGGGTTGCTGGCAATCTGCAGGCCCCAGGCCTGCGCCCAGCGCGCAAGGTCAATGTCCAGGTAGCGGGCCTTGGCCGGCACTTCGGCCGGGCTGGCATTGCCCGTGGCCTGAAAGATGCCGCCCAGAAGCACCGGCGTATAGACGATGGCAGCGCCCTGCGCTGCGGCCACCTTGGGCAACTGGTGCCAGGCCAGGTAGCTGTAGGGGCTGCCCAGGTCGAAAAGGAATTCAACGGTTTTGCTCATGGTGTGCTCCCGCAGTGTTTATTCGGTTTCTCAATCAATCGAGTACGCGAAGGCGAAGCGCAGACAGTACAGGCGTACTGGCGAAGCGAAGCCGACAAAGTAATCGTTTGATTTAGAAATGGAATTACCAGCGCTCCATCCAAGGGCGCAGGTCGAGTTCGTGCGTCCAGGCGTCGCGCGGCTGGGCGTGCAAATGCCAGTAGTTGTCGGCAATGTGGTCGGGGTTCAGGATGCCATCCTGGTCCTTCAGCGCATAGCGCTCGGGGAAGCTCTCGCGGATGAAGTCGGTGTCGATCGCGCCATCGACCACCACGTGCGCCACATGGATGTTCTTCGGCCCCAGCTCGCGCGCCATGCTTTGCGCCAGCGCGCGCAGCGCATGCTTGGCGCCGGCAAAAGCAGCGAAGTTGGCCGAGCCGCGCAGACCGGCCGTGGCGCCGGTGAACAAAATCGTGCCGCGCCCACGCACCACCATGCGCCGGGCCACCTCGCGCCCAGCGAGGAAGCCCCCGAAGCAGGCCATTTCCCAAATCTTGAAGTATTTGCGCGCCGTTTCATCGAGGATGCTGCAAGGCACGTTGGCGCCGATGTTGAACACCATCACCTCGATCGGGCCGACTTCGCGCTCGATGGTGTCCACCAGCGCCACCACTTCGTCCTCCTTGCGCGCGTCAGAGGCAAAGCCGCGTGCCTGGCCACCCAAGCGGGTGATCTCATCGACCAACGGCGCCAACTTCTCGGCGCTGCGGCGGGTGACACAGGCCACCAGGCCTTCGCGCGCAAAGCGCTTGGCGATGGCGCCGCCTGTGGCGTCACCCGCGCCGACGATCAGGGCTGCGGCGCGCAGCGGCGGTTCAGTTTGTGTGGTCATGGTCAAAATTCTTAAAATAACGATCGTTATCGTAACGATCGTGATGCCATACTGCAAGTGTTTTTCCAAGACCCAACGATGCGCTACCCCGCCACCCACAAGCAAGACACCCGCGCCCGACTCCTCAAGACCACGGGTGCCCTCGCCAAACGCCAGGGCTTTGCCGGCACCGGCGTCGATGGCCTGATGGCCGCCGCCGGCTTGACCTCAGGCGCGTTCTATTCGCATTTCCGCTCGAAAGGCGAGCTGCTGGAAGCCATCGTTCAGACCGAGCTGCAGCGCTCGGGCAAGCTGTTCAGCGGCAAGTCGCGCAAACAGCTGCTGCGCATCGTCGAGGGCTACCTAAGCCCCGCCCACGTCGCCCAGCCGGAATCTGGCTGCGCCATCCCCGCGCTCGCGGGCGAGGTGGCGCGCGCCAACGACGCCACGCGGCAGGCGTTTGAACAAGGCGTGGTGGCAATGAAGGACAGCATGGCGGCTGCGACCGCCAGCGAAGCGCAGGCTTGGTCGGTGGTGGCGCAACTCGTGGGGGCCGTGGAGCTGGCGCGGGCGATGCCGTCGGAGGCGCTGCGCGAGGCGTTACTCAAGGGAGTGTTGGGGAACGTGCGGCGGCAGCTTGAGGGGGCGGAGGGGGCTGTGGATCCAACGTGAAGTAGGCCGAGCGCCCTGGATGGCGCCTGGTTCGGACGCTCTATCGCAAGACGCGGGACCGCCGTACGGACGGCGGCTGGCGCTGGTCCCGGCCAATAAATTCTCATCGCTGACTGGCCGCGTCCGACCCCAACGAGATGTTCAACCATCCACCGCAAAGCAGTCTGTCATACACCAAAACCCAAGGCGTCCAACGGGCTAACCGCTCCGCCAGCGGCCACCTTCAGCACATGCGTGTAGATCATGGTGGTAGACACATCGCTGTGGCCCAAAAGCTCCTGCACCGTACGGATATCGGTGCCAGATTGCAGCAAGTGCGTGGCAAAGCTGTGGCGCAGGGTGTGCACAGAAACTGGCTTGTAAATGCCTGCCTGTGCCACAGCTTTCTTGACAGCGCGTTGCAGCCGTTCTTCATACAAATGATGGCGGCGTTCAGCGCCTGACTGCGGGTCTACAGAAAACGTGGGCGAGGGAAACAACCAGAACCACCCCCAGGTACTGCCAACCTGCGGATACTTTTGCTCCAGCGCATGCGGCGTTTGCACGCCACCGCGCTGCGCCTGCCGGTCCTGCTCCCAAACACAGCGGGCATGTCGCCACTGCTGACGCAACGGGGCAACCAAAGCGCGCGGCAACATCACCACCCGGTCTTTGTTGCCCTTGGCCTCGCGCACGATGATCACATGGCGTTCAAAGTCCACATCCTTGATGCGCAGCCGCAACCCTTCCATCAGTCGCATCCCGGTGCCATACAACAGTTGCGCCAAGAGCCGCATGTCCGGCTCCAGAAACTGGAACAACGCCGCCACTTCCTCTTTGGTCATCACGCTGGGTATGCGGCGCTTTTGCGCCGGGCGGTTCACACCATTGAGCCAAGGCAAATCAATTGCCAGCACTTCCCGATACAGAAACAACAACGCGCTGAGCGCCTGGTTGTGCGTGGATGCCGATACCCGGCGCTCGGTGGCCAGCATGGTCAAAAATGCTTCTACCTCTTGCGCACCCATCTCGCGCGGATGCCGCATAGCCCCAGATTGACCATGCCAACGGATGAAAAAGCGCACCCAGTACAGGTAAGCCTTCTCGGTGCTGAGGCTATAGTGAAGGTAGCGAACACGCTCCCGAACCTGATCCAGTAGTCGTGTGGAGCGCAAAACAGGGGTGCCGGGTTTCATGGAAGTTTTATACCTGTGTTTTTGCACAGTGTATCGACCACAAGCCCAGGCTGCAAGCCACTTACAAGAGGAAGCCGTGCACAGAATATTCCGCAGCATCCAGCTTATCCCGCAGGTTCTGCGGGATACATTACGTTAG
>JAGNYI010000052.1 GCA_017985015.1 Giesbergeria sp.
ACGTCGTTGGGCTTGTGCACCAGCGCGGCGGCGCCCGCGTCCATGGCGGCCTGCTCAATCTCCTGCGTCACGTAGCCCGAGGCCAGTGCCATCGGCAGCGCGGGGTGCAGCCGCCGGGCTTCGCGCAGCAGCTCCAGCCCGGAAAATCCCGGCATGTTGTAGTCGGTGACCAGCAGGTCGTAGTCCCAAGGCGCCTGCGCCAAAGCGGCCAGTGCGGCGTGCGGATCGGTAAAGCCGCTCACCTGGTAGCCGCGCCGGCGCAGCAGGCGTTGAACAAGGAAGACAAGGGCTTCATCGTCGTCCACATACATCACATGGCGCTGCTGATCTTTGGAATCGATGGCGCCACTCAGGGGCGACGGACTGCTGAGGGCGAAGTCGACAGGCGCCACATGGTCGTCTGCAGCTGGAAAATAGAGGGTGAAGCAACTGCCTTCGCCGGGCGTGCTGCGCACGTCGACGGCACCGCCGTGCGCGCGCATGACGCCGTGCACCACGGCCAGGCCCAGGCCCGTGCCTTGGCCCACGGGCTTGGTAGTGAAAAAAGGTTCGAACACGTGGGTCAGGGTGTCGGCGTCCATGCCGGGTCCACTGTCGCGCACGGTGACGGAAACGTAGCGGCCAGCGGTGAGGCCCAGGCGTTCGCAGGTGCGCGAGTCTGGATGGGCGGCATGCACTTGCACATCCACCCGGCCGCGCCGGCCCGACATCGCCTGAATGGCGTTGGTGCACAGGTTGAGCACCGCTTGCTCTACCTGGGTGGCGTCGGCCAGGACGGCGGTCACGGAGGCGCTGGCGCGCACCCGCAGTTCGATGTCAGGCGGCAGGGTCACGCGAAGCAGGCGCTCGGTGTCATGCAATATCGCGGCCAGGGGAACGGGTGCTCTGCGCGGTGCTTCGTTGCGGCTGAAGGTCAGGATCTGGCGCACCAGGTCGCGCGCGCGCCGGCCGGCCTTGGCGATTTCGCGCAAGCTCTCCTGGACCGGAGAATCCGCCGGGCAATCGGCCCGAGCGAGCTCGACGTTGCCCAGAATGGCGCCCAGAATGTTGTTGAAATCGTGCGCGATGCCGCCGGCCATCGTCCCCACGGCCTGCATTTTGTGCGACTCGCGCAATTGAAATTCGAGCTCGCCGCGCCGCTCTTCGGCGCGCTTGCGGGCGGTGAGGTCGCGAGCAAAAACGGTGGTGGTGCCGCCGTCGGCGAGCTGTTCAAACGAGACGCTGACCTCCACCGCCAGTTCGCGTCCGCCCGCGGTGCGCGCCGTCATTTCGCCCAGCATGGCCTGCGTGGTAACCTGCGCAAACGCCAGCGCCTGTGCCGCCTGCGGCAAAAATCGCTCCAGCGAACTGCCCAGTGCGTCGCTCTCGGGGCACTGGAACAGCGCCGCCGCCGTCGGGTTGAATACCGTGATGCGCTGGGATCGGTCGACGCACACGATGGCATCGAGCGCCGAATTGATCACGGCTGCGTGGCGTTTTTCGCTGGCATAGAGCTGTTCATTGCGCTGCTGCAGCGCCCAGGTGCTTTGCTGCAAGGCGCGGCGCTCGGAGAGCAGCGGGCCCTGGTCCACGATGGCGCAGAGGTACTGGTGCTGCGGCGGACCATCGTCCTGCGGCGCCTCAATGCGGGCGATGTGCAGGTCACCGTTGATCTGTACGTCTGCGCCGATGTGAAACACCACCTCGGTGGCTTCTGCGTGGCCGCTGACGGCGGCCAGAGAAAATGCCTGCTGGACGCGCGGCGTGTGCGCCGCGTCCACGAAAGGCAGGAGGGAGATCAGGGGTCGGTCTGCTTCGGTGGGCTGAAACGAACGGTGCGCCATGGCGTTGGCCTGAACCACCATGTCGTGCGCGTCAATCACCATCAGGGCCAGCGGCACGCTGGCAAACAGCGCCTCAAAACGCTCGGAGGCACTCTCCGCCGCGGCCTGGCTGTAGCGCAGCACTTTGTTCTGCGCCTCCAGCTCGACTTGGTAATTGCGCAGCCGGGCGATCAGCGCGGCCGTAGGGCCAGCGGGTCGCGCGGTTTCGTCCCGGCGTTCTTGCTGCGGCCGAGCGAGCCGCTCCGGATCCGCGGACGGGTCGGACTTGCGCAGCAGGTAGGACAGGTCGGGTTTGGTCATGGGGCAGAGCCCGTGGCGCGCCCTTGCGCACCGTGGACGTGCGCGCCAGTGTACGCGCGCCCTCTACTTAGCTCGCTTGCTCCTCGGGTTCAGCCATTGGAATACAGCTGCAGAACAGGTTGCGGTCGCCGTAGACGTTGTCCACACGGCCCACGCTCGCCCAGTATTTGTTGCTGCGCAGGCTTGCGACGGGATAGGCTGCCAGCGCGCGAGGATATGGGTGATCCCAGGTTTCAGACAACAGGCTGTGCGCGGTATGGGGCGCGTTTTTGAGCGGGTTGTCGTCGCGCGGCCAGGCGCCCGATTCGATCTGGCGGATCTCTTGACGGATGGCGATCATCGCGTCAATGAATCGGTCAATCTCAAACAGCGTTTCGCTCTCTGTCGGCTCGACCATCAACGTGTTGGGCACGGGGAATGAGAGCGTGGGGGCATGGAAGCCGTAATCGATGAGACGCTTGGCGACGTCTTCGGCCATGACGCCGCTGGTGTCCTTCAGGCTGCGCAGATCCAGGATGCATTCGTGCGCCACATGTCCGTTGCTGCTCGCGTACAGGGTGGGGTAATGGGGCTTGAGGCGCGCACTGATGTAGTTGGCCGAGAGAATAGCCACCTCGGTGGCGGCCTGCAGTCCGACTGCGCCCATCATGCGGATGTACATCCAGGAAATCGGAAGGACGGCCGCATTGCCCAGCGGCGCGGCACTGACCGCACCTACGCGCCCAGCGACACCGCCTGTGGCATGGCCTGGCAGGTAGGGCACCAGGTCTTCCACCACGCACACCGGCCCCACGCCCGGCCCGCCGCCGCCGTGTGGGATGCAGAAGGTTTTGTGCAGGTTCAGGTGGCTGACGTCGCCGCCAAACTCGCCCGGCGCCGCCACGCCGACTAGGGCGTTCATGTTGGCGCCATCGACGTACACGCGGCCGCCATGCTGGTGCACCAGGGCGCACAGGTCCTTGACCTGCGTCTCGAAGACGCCGTGCGTGCTGGGGTAGGTGATCATCACGCAGGCCAGGCGCTCGCTGTACTGCTCGCACTTGGCGCGCAGGTCGGCCATGTCCACGTTGCCTTGCGCGTCGCAGGCGGTGACCACCACCTGCATGCCCACCATTTGGGCGCTGGCCGGATTCGTGCCGTGCGCGCTGCTGGGAATCAGGCAAACGGTGCGCTCGGTGTGGCCCTGCGCCGCGTGCCAGGCCTTGATGGCCAGCAAGCCTGCGTATTCGCCCTGTGAGCCGGCATTGGGCTGCAGGCTGACGCCTGCGTAGCCGGTGGCCTCGCACAGCCAGGCACGCAGCTGCTCGTCGAGCAAGCGGTAGCCCTGGAGTTGCTCGGCTGGTGCGAAGGGATGGATATTCGCAAATTCCGGCCAGGTGATGGGAATCATCTCGCTGGTGGCGTTGAGCTTCATGGTGCAGCTGCCCAGCGGAATCATGCTGCGGTCCAGCGCCAGATCCTTGTCCGAGAGCTGGCGGAGGTAGCGCAGCATCGCGGTTTCACTGTGGTGGGTGTTGAACACCGGATGTGTGAGAAAGGTGCTGCTGCGGCGCAGAGCGGGTGGAATCAGCGGCTCGACGCCGCCCTCGAATGCGTCGAAGGAAGGAGTCGCCTGCCCATCCTTGGCGAAAATCTTCCACAGCAGCTCAATGTCGGCGCGCGTGGTGGTTTCATCCAGCGAGATGCACAGCCAGCTTTCAAAGTAAATTCGCAGGTTAGCGCCCATGGATACTGCGCGAGCAGCTATTGTCTTGGTAGCGCCATCGGTCTTGAGCGAGACCGTATCGAACGTGGCCTGCTCACGCACTGGGGCGCCCAATTGCTGCATCCCGCGGGTCAAAATGGCCGTGAAGCTCGCCACGCGCTGCGCAATGCGTGTGAGGCCCTGGGGCCCGTGGTAGACCGCGTACATGCTGGCCACGACGGCCGGCAGCACCTGCGCGGTGCAGATGTTGGAGGTGGCCTTTTCGCGGCGAATGTGCTGCTCGCGCGTTTGCAGCGCCAGGCGGTAGGCCGGGTCGCCGTGCACGTCCACGCTAACGCCCACCAAGCGACCGGGCATGGAGCGTTTGAAGTCGTCGCGGCAGGCCATGAAGGCAGCGTGCGGCCCGCCCGCGCCCATAGGCATGCCAAAGCGCTGGGTGCTGCCGACGACGATGTCGGCGCCCCATTCGCCCGGCGGGGTGATCAGTGTGAGTGCCAGCAGGTCGGCGGCGGCGATGAACGCTGCTTGCTTGCCGTGCACCTTGTCTGCGTCGGCGCGCAGATCGTCGATGCGGCCGCTGGTGGCGGGGTACTGGGCCAACACGGCAAAGTAGTCGCCGTCGAGGGCCGCGTTCCATTCGTCGAGTGAGTTCGCCAGCACCACCTCGATGTCCATGGGCGCGGCGCGTGTCTGGATGACTTCAATGGTTTGCGGGTGCGCATCTCCGGCCACGACAAAGCGCATGCTTTTTGATTTGACTGAGCGGCGCGCCAGCGTCATGGCCTCGGCCGCAGCAGTGGCTTCGTCCAGCATCGACGCATTGGCCACCGGCATGGCGGTGAGGTCGCAGACCATGGTTTGGAAGTTGATCAGCGCCTCCATGCGCCCCTGCGAAATCTCAGCCTGGTAGGGCGTGTAGGCGGTGTACCAGGCGGGGTTCTCCAGCACGTTGCGCAGGATGACGCCCGGCGTGTGCGTGCCGTAATAGCCCTGGCCGATGAAGCTGCGCAGGACCTGATTTTTCCCGGCGATGGCCTTGAGTTCCGCCAGCGCATCGGCTTCGGTGCAAGCGGGCGGCAACTCCATGGCCGAGTGGCGCGCGATGGAGCGCGGCACGATGGAGTCGATCAGCGCTCGGCGCGAAGCCTCGCCAATGGCCGAGAGCATCAGCGCTTCGTCCTCGGCGTCAATGCCGATGTGGCGGGGCAGGAATTCGGCTGCGTTTTCAAGCGCGCGCAGGGCAGGGGTGGAGGTCATCGGCATGGACAGCAAAAAATGAGCTTTCGTCTGCAGGGGCTGCGCAGGCGAAAGCGGGGGAAACGAGGGAGTCGCTTACGCGCCCTTGGCGAAATTGGCGTAGGCCGGCTCGTCCATCAGTGCATCGAACTGCGTCATGTCGCTCACGCGCACCCGGAAGAACCAGCCCGTGCCCAGCGGGTCGGTGTTGGCAAGCGAGGGATCGGCGCGCAGCGCTTCATTCACCTCCACCACTTCGCCGGCGACCGGCATGTACACGTCGGCGGCGGCCTTGACCGACTCGACAACGCCCGCTACTTCACCCTGGGCAAAGGTGGCACCCACTTCGGGCAGGTCGACGAAGACGACATCGCCCAGGGCGTCCTGTGCGTGCAGCGTGATGCCGACCGTGGCCGCTTCGTGGTTGCTGATGTCCACCCATTCGTGGTCGCGCGAGTATTTGACGGTCATAAAAAATGCTCCAGAAAAAAGGCTTGAAGAAGAGGACCGGCCACTGTAGCGGTCGGCGCCGCAGGGGGCAATGCGGGACTGCCGCAGGATCACCCGCGGAAATAGCGCGCCGGGACAAACGGCATGGCGCCGACCTGCATCGGCACGGGCTTGCCGCGCACCATGGCAAACAGCTCGGTGCCGGGCGCCGCGTAGTCCGGGCTGACATAGGCCATGGCAATCGGCTGGTTCAGCGTAGGGCTCAGCAGCCCGCTGGTGACCTGGCCGACTTGCTGGCCGTCCATGTTCTCAAGGACCGCGGGTTCGCGCACCGGCACGCGCTCGGTGGCGATCAGGCCGACGCGTTTGCGGGTCAGCAGGGTCGGGTCGTCGATTTGTGCCAGCACCTTTTCGGCGCCAGGAAAACCGCCAGCGCGCGCGCCACCGGTGCGTCGCACTTTTTGGATGGCCCAATTCAAGCCTGCTTCGCTGGGGGTGGTGCTGGTGTCCAGGTCGTTGCCGTAGAGGCACAGGCCGGCCTCCAGCCGCAGCGAATTGCGCGCGCCCAGGCCAATCGGCGCCACTTCCGGCTGGGCCAGCAGTGCGCGTGCCAGGGCCTCAGCTTGCGCAGCGGGCACCGAAATTTCAAACCCGTCTTCCCCGGTGTAGCCGCTGCGCGTAACGAAGCAATCGGTGCCAGCGATGGAGTAGTTGCCACCGGTCATGAAGACAAGCTGCTCGATGCCGGGCGCCAGCCGCGCCATCACATTGGCCGCCTGCGGGCCTTGCAGTGCGAGCAGGGCGCGGTCTGGCAGAGGCTGCACGGTGCAGCGCTGGCCGATACGTGCCGTGATGTGGGCGATGTCAGCCGCCTTGCAGGCGCCATTGACGATGACAAACAGGCTGTCATCGCTCTCCTTGAAGAACATCAGGTCGTCGAGGATGCCGCCTTCATCGTTGAGCAGCAGGCCGTAGCGCTGCTTGCCTACTGCAAGGCCGATCACGTCCACGGGAATCAGCGTTTCAAAGGCCGCTGCAGCGTCGGCCCCAGTGAGGCGCAGCTGGCCCATGTGCGAGACGTCAAACAGGCCGGCTGCCGTGCGCGTGTGACGGTGCTCGGTCATCAGGCCAGCGGGGTACTGCACGGGCATGGAATAGCCGGCAAACGGCACCATGCGCGCGCCAAGCTCCAGGTGCAGGGCGTTGAGCGGCGTGGTCTTGAGGTCGGTAGCAGGAGCGGTCATGGGCAGACTCTTTAGGCAAATGCAGGCCGCAGCCCAGAGGCCACGGAATTTGCCCTGCTGTCCGCTTTACCTGAGAGATTCACCGCATCGCCCTGGCTGGCCGTGCGGCTTGCTCCTTCGGTGGGCTCGTAGCGCTGTATGCAGCACTTGGCCTCTCTCCAGCAAGGGAACGCCCGCATCGCTGCGGGCGGTTGCCAGTCCTTTTGCCTGAGCGTTCGGTGAACCTGCGCCTTCGGCGGCGCCGCGGCCCCGGTGCGGGGCGGGCGCTCTCTCCTGACGGGCTGAATTCTAAAGCAGGCGCGCCGTGCCGGGCATTACTTTGCGTAGACCAGATCGCGCAGCCACAGCGAAAGCTCCGGCACGTAAGTGACGACCATCAGGCAGGCGACGATCACCAGCACAAAGGGAATCAGGTGGCCGACGATGCGGTCGAGCGAAATGCGCGCCACCGTGCAGGCGGCAAACAGGTTCACGCCGAATGGCGGGGTGATCATGCCCATCGCCAGGTTCACCACCATGACCAGGCCAAAGTGCACCGGGTCCACGCCAAAGTGCTGCGCCACCGGCGTCAAGATGGGCGCAAGCACGATGATGGCAGCGCTGGTCTCAATGAACATGCCGATGAAGAACAGGGCCGCGTTCACACCGAGCAAAAAGTAAGCAGGCGACTTGAGCACGCCCTCGAGCCAGTGGCCAATGGCTTCGGGCACGCCAGCGCGCGTGATGAGGAAGGCAAACAGACCCGCGTTGGCGATGATGAACATGATCACTGCGGACGAAATGGCCGAGCGGCGCAGCACGGCGGCCAGGCTCTTCACGCCGATCTCGCGGTAGATCACCACGCCCACCAGCAGCGCATAGAACACCGCCACGGCCGAGGCTTCCGTGGGGGTGAACACGCCGCCGTAGATGCCGCCCAGGATGATGATCGGCATCAGCAGTGCCCAGCCGGCCTGCAGCGTGGCGCGGCCTACGGGCAGTCGCCCCTCGCCATCGTTCTTGCCCCAACCTTTCCATTTGCAGTACAGCCAGACAAAGAGCATCAGCGCGCCGGCAATCAGCAGGCCCGGGCCGAAGCCGGCGATGAACAGCTCGCCAATCGACACTTCGGCACTCACGCCGTAGAGGATGAGCGGAATCGAGGGCGGAATCACCACGCCCAGCTCGGCCGCCGTGGCCTGCAAGGATGCGGCATAGCTGACCGGGTAGCCATGCTTGACCAGGGCCGGTATCAGAATGGCGCCAATGGCAAAGGTGGTAGCCACCGATGAGCCTGAGACGGCGGCAAAAATCATGCAGGTGAGCACGCAGGTCATGGGCAAGCCGCCCTGCACGCCGCCCACCAGGCTCTTGGCAAATTCCACCAAACGGCGCGAGATTCCGCCCGCTTCCATCAGGTTGCCCGCCAGGATGAAGAAGGGAATGGCTGCCAGCGGAAACTTGTTGATGGCGCCGAACATTTCCTTCACGGAAATGAGCATGTGCGCGTTCGAGGCCTGGATACCGAGGATGGATGCAAGCCCGATCGACACCGCCACCGAAATGGTGAGCGCAAAGCACAGCACCATGGTGGAGATCATCACAATGCTCATTGCGCCGTCTCCAGTTCCATGCGGCGTGGGTCGATCAGGTTGCCCACGATGCCGATCGCGCTGAACACGGCGCCCACCGGCAGCGCCACATAGGCCCAAAACATGGAAAGCGATTCCAGCCCGGCCATGGTCTGCACGCGGCCGCGCACCGAGTAGTCCCAGCCCCACCAGATGAGGATGGCCATGAGCGTGAGCGCAGCCAGCGCCACCACCCAGTCGAGCAAGCGGCGCACCCGCGGCGGGCTCCAGCGGTACAGCACATCCACGCTCACCATGGCACCCTGGCGGAAGGCGCAGGGAATGGCAAGAAACACCATCCAGATCAGCGAGAAGCGGATCAGCACCTCGGTCCACTCTGCCGGCTGCTCCAGCACGAAACGCATGACGATCTGGAACATGCCCAGCGACGCCGACAGCGCCAGCATGGCGCAGGCGCCGAACAGGGCCAGCGCTGTGGTCCAGCGCTCAAGGGTGAGAAAGGCGTGTTTCATGGTTGCAGCGGTACGCAGGCGCTGCGGTGCAAAAAATTGAATAAAAAAGCCCGCCAGGGCATAACTGGCGGGCGTATGAAGCTATTGAAAACGAAGCAAACTTACTTGTAGTTGCGGATCTTGTCGAGGTTTTCCTTGCCGAACTGCTTCTCAAACTGGGCTTCGACCGGTGCCAGCGCAGCGACGAACTTGGCCTTGTCGATGTTGTCGATCACGGTCATGCCCTTGGCGCGCAGGTCGGCCACGCCCTTGGCATCGTCTTCGTCCACGCGGGCGCGGTTGGCCTTGGCGCCTTCCTTGGCGGCATCCAGAAACGCCTGCTTGTCGGCTGCCGGAAGCTTGTCAAAAGAGGCCTTGTTCATCAGGAAGATGCAGGGCGAATAGACATGGCCGGTAAGCGTCAGGTGCTTTTGTACCTGGTCGAACTTGGCAGAAATAATGACCGAAAGCGGGTTCTCCTGACCATCGACCGTTCCCTGTTGCAGCGCGGTAAACACTTCGGGGAATGCCATGGGCGTGGTGATGATTCCAAAACCCTTGTACGCGGCAATATGCACCGGGTTTTCCATGGTGCGCATCTTCAGACCCTTGAGGTCTTCGGGTACTTTCACGTCGCGCTTGCTGTTGGTCATATGGCGAAAGCCGTTCTCGGCCCATGCCAGCGCCTTGAAGCCCTTGCTGTCAAACTTGGTCAGCATCTCCTGCCCAATCGGTCCGTCGAGCACCGCGCGGGCGTGGGCCTTGTCGCGGAAGAGGAAGGGCACGTCGAAGATTTTCGTCTCCGGAACGAAATTGGGTACCGGGCCGGTGGAGCTGAAGGCCAGCTCCTGCGTGCCCAATTGAACCGCCTCGATGGACTCGCGTTCGCCGCCGAGGGCGCCGTTGTAGAAGGTCTGAATTTTGTAGCGACCGCCGGTGCGCTGCTCAACCTCTTTCGCAAACGTGTCGATCGCCACGCCTTGGTGGGAGTTCTGCGCGGTCGAGATGCTGATGCGCATGGTGGTTTGCGCACTGGCGCTGGCCATCAGACCGAATGCGAGACCCAGGCCGAGGACGAGTTTGTTCAATTGCATGGTGGTTCCTGAGAGGGGATGGGGATGGCACGGAGGGCAGGGCCTTGGCGTGCAGTCGGCTCTGGAAATTATGGAGAGGTCACCGGCGTTGAACTATCCGGGTTTGTGCGGTGCCGTGGGTCTGCCAACCACACAGGAAGAAAAGGGTTATGGCCGGCGGCGCGCGCACGCCCTGTGCTCTTGTGCCAAGCGCCCCGGTCTGGCGGTAACCAGCCGGCGCCTTGTCATTTTGTGCGTTCCGGTAAGAGCGCCTTGATGGGATGAGTGTGCCGTGCACGGGCTGGATGGATTTTCTGTATTTGCGCTGAATTGGCGGTTTTACAGAAAATTATTCTGTCCTTGGGTTTTTTGCGGAACAATGCGCTGCATGGATCGCCTTGACAGAAAAATTCTCTCCGTCCTGCAGGCCAACGCCCGCGCCAGCCTGCAAGAGATTGGCCAAGCCGTGGGCCTGAGTCCCTCACCGTGCTGGGGCCGCATCAAGAAGATGGAAGAGGCCGGCGTGATCGAGGGCTATACCGTGCGCATCAACCCACAGGCGCTGGACTTGGCCGATACGGTGCTGGTGCAGGTCACGCTCGACAGCCATTCCGACAACACGCTGGAGAAATTTGGTGAAACCCTGGCCAGCATTCCCGAGGTCATCGAGGCGCACCTGGTTTCTGGCGACTACGACTACCTGCTGCGCGTGGTGGTGAAGGACACGCGCGACTACGAGCGCCTGCTGCGCGAGAAGCTCTACAAAATCAAAGGCATACGCCACAGCCGCTCCAGCTTCGTGCTGCGCACGCTCAAAAAAGCCGACCTGCCTCTTGATATCACATAAAAAAGGCCTGCAGCGCAGGCCCATCAAGCGTTAATAGCTATCAAATTGGATTACATGCCCGAGTAGTTCGGGCCGCCGCCGCCCTCCGGCGGAATCCAGACGATGTTCTGCGTCGGGTCCTTGATGTCGCAGGTTTTGCAGTGCACGCAGTTCTGCGCATTGATCTGCAGGCGCTGTGCATTGCCCCCCTTGGCTTCGTCAGGCACGAACTCATACACGCCGGCCGGGCAGTAGCGCTGCTCAGGTCCCGCATATTTCGCCAGGTTGATATTCACCGGCACGCTGGCGTCCTTGAGCGTGAGGTGCGGCGGCTGGTTCTCGGCGTGGTTGGTGTTGCTGATGAACACGCTGGAGAGCCGGTCAAAGGTAAGCTTGCCATCGGGTTTCGGATACACGATGGGCTTGCATTCGGCAGCGGGCTTGAGGTAGGCGTAGTCGGGCTTGTCGCGGCGCAGCGTCCAGGGAATATTGCCCTTGAGCACGAACTGCTCGATGCCGTTCATCAGCGTGGCGGTGGTCAGCCCCTTTTTGAACCAGGCCTTGAAGTTGCGCGCCTTGTTCAGCTCGGTGTACAGCCAGCTTGCCTCAAACGCCTTGGGGTAGGCGGTGAGTTCGTCGTGCTGGCGGCCAGCCGCAATGGCGTCAAACGCCGCTTCGGCGGCCAGCATGCCGGTCTTGATGGCGGCGTGGCTGCCCTTGATGCGGCTGACGTTGAGGTAGCCCGCCTCGCAGCCTACCAGCGCGCCGCCGGGGAACACGGTTTTGGGCAGACTGAGCAGGCCGCCCGCCGTGATGGCGCGCGCGCCGTAGCCAATGCGCTTGGCCGGCTTGATGCCCTTGGATTCGTCGCCTTCGAGGTACCAGCGAATGTTCGGGTGCGTCTTCCAGCGCTGGAATTCTTCGAACGGGCTGAGATAGGGGTTGCTGTAGTCCAGCCCGGTGATGAAGCCCAGCGACACGGTGTTGTTATCTGCGTGGTACAGAAAAGCGCCGCCATAGGTGTCGCTGTCCATTGGCCAGCCGGCGGTGTGCAGCACAAAGCCGGGCTGGTGGCGGGCGGGGTCAATCTCCCACAGTTCCTTCACCCCCAGGCCGTAGGTCTGCGGGTCACAGCCCTCGTCGAGCTTGAAGCGGGCAATGAGCTGGCGGCCCAGATTGCCCCGCGCGCCTTCGGCAAACACCGTGTACTTGGCGTGCAGCTCCATGCCGAGCTGGAAGTCGCCCGTCAATTCGTGGTCCTTGCCCACGCCCATGTTGCCGGTGGCCACGCCCTTGACGCTGCCGTCGTCGTTGTAGAGCACTTCTGCGGCAGCAAAGCCGGGGAAAATTTCCACGCCCAGCGCTTCGGCTTGCTCCGCCAGCCAGCGCGTCACATTGCCGAGGCTGACGATGTAGTTGCCGTGGTTTTGAAAGCACTGTGGCAGAACGAAGTTCGGCGTGCGGAAAGACGACTTTTCGCCCAGGAACACCATGGCGTCGTCGGTGACGGGCTGGTTGAGCGGGGCGCCGAGTTCCCTCCAGTTGGGAATCAGCTCGGTCAGGGCCTTGGGGTCCATGATGGCGCCCGAGAGAATGTGGGCGCCGGGTTCGGAGCCCTTCTCGAGCACCACCACCGAAATTTCCTTTTCGTGCTGCGCGGCGAGCTGCTTGAGCCGGATGGCCGTGGACAGGCCACCGGGCCCGCCGCCGACGATCACCACGTCGTATTCCATGGATTCGCGGGGGCCGTGGGCGCTGAGGATTTCTTCGTTGGTCATGGCGTGCAACTATGCGTTTGATAATGAACGGATTCTCGGGCTCCCGCCAATCTGGCGGCTGTCCGGCATGCGACCGATTGTATTCAACGGTTCATCATAATCGAACGATCGTTCTATTTTGAAATTTCAAGGAGTGAAGTGATGGCCTACAGCATCGACCTTTCTGGCCGCGTGGCCTTCGTGACGGGTGCGTCCAGCGGCCTGGGCGCGCAGTTTGCACGCACCCTGGCGCGTGCCGGCGCGGGCGTGGTGCTCGCCAGCCGCCGCGTGGAAAAGCTCAAGGAACTGCGCGCACGCATCGAAGGTGAGGGGGGCGACGCGCATGTGGTCGAGCTGGATGTGACGGACCACGATTCCATCAAATCCGCCGTGGCGCACGCCGAGACGGAGATGGGCTCGATCGACATTTTGGTCAACAACTCGGGTGTCTCGACCACGCAGCGCCTGCAGGACGTGACGCCCGATGACTATGACTTCATCTTCGACACCAACGTCAAGGGCGCCTTTTTTGTGGCGCAGGAAGTCGGCAAGCGCATGCTGGCGCGCTCGCGCGGTGCGGCGCCTGGCAGCTTTACCGGCGGGCGCATCATCAACATCGCCTCCATGGCCGGCCTCAAAGTGCTGCCGCAGATCGGCGCCTACTGCATGAGCAAGGCGGCCGTGGTGCAAATGACCAAGGCGATGGCGCTGGAATGGGGGCGTTTTGGCATCAATGTGAACGCGCTGTGCCCCGGCTACATCGACACCGAGATCAACCACGACCACTGGCACACCGAGCAGGGCCAGAAACTCATTGCCATGCTGCCGCGCAAGCGCGTGGGGCAGCCGCAGGACCTGGACGCGCTGATCGTCATGCTGGCCAGCGATCAGAGCCATTTTGTGAATGGTGCTGTCATTGCCGCCGACGACGGCTTCGCAGTCTGAATCCCCCCCCTGCGTCGCTTCGCGCCTTCCCCCAAGGGGGGCGCCTCCGGTGGACTGGCGGAGCCAGATCCACGGGGGCACTGGTATTAGCGCGCGCCAGTTTTTGCGCTTCGCATTACGCTAAGCCTTCATGGCTTTAATCGGTTGCATTCCATGAAAATCGAAATTCCCGAACACAAGAAGCTGGTGCACGAAATGCGCTTTCCGGTGCGCTGGGGCGACATGGACGCCATGGGCCATGTCAACAACACGGTGTACTTCCGCTACCTGGAGACGGCGCGCATCGACTGGATGGTGGCCGCGGGCTGCAATCCCGATCCGGCGGGCCAGGGGCCGGTCATCGTCAACGCTTTCTGCAATTTCTATCAGCAGTTGCAGTACCCCGACGAGGTGCTGCTCAAGCTCTACGTCAGCGACCCGGGCCGCACCACGTTTGAAACCTGGGGAACGATGGAGCGCATTGCTGAGCCGGGCGTGGTCTGCGCGGCCGGCGGGGCCACCACCATCTGGGTGGATTTCCCCAGACAGAAGGCGATGGACTTGCCCGACTGGATGAGGACGCTGGTGACCCCATGACGGGAAGAAAATTCAAGTGAAATTGGCCTCTAGCGCTTATCCCATAAGCGTTAGCAGCTATCAATACAGGAGTTTTATTTCTGCCGAGGTACGCGCCCCATCAGGTAGAACTCGGGATTTGGCTGCATGCCGGCAAAGCTGGCCATGCGGTTGGACAGGCCGAAGAACGCGGTGATCGCGGCAATGTCCCAGATGTCCTCGTCGTCAAAACCATGTGCGTGCAGCGCGTCGAAATCGGCGTCGTCAATCTCAGCCGAGCGCAGGCAGACCTTCATCGCAAAATCGAGCATGGCGCGCTGGCGCGGGCTGATGTCGGCCTTGCGGTGGTTCACCGCCACCTGGTCAGCAACAAAAGGCTTCTTCTCGTGGATGCGCAGGATGGCGCCGTGGGCTACCACACAGTACAGGCACTGGTTGGCCGCGCTGGTGGTGGTGACGATCATCTCCCGATCGCCCTTGGTGAGATGGCTGGTGCGGCCCGCGCTCTCGGGGTCCATCAGCGCGTCGTGGTAGGCAAAGAAGGCGCGCCACTCCGCGGGGCGGCGCGCAAAGCCCAGAAACACGTTGGGAATGAAGCCTGCCTTTTCCTGCACTTCCAGCACTTTGGCCTTGATGTCCTCGGGCAGGGTGTTGAGGTCGGGTGCGGGGTAGCGGGCGGTCATGGCGTGTCTCCTGAAATGGCAAGGGATCGGCCCATGATATTGAAAGCGAGCGGGGGTGAGTGCCTCAACCTGTGACGAGCTTGTGCACCAGATCGGCGGCCGTGGATGCCTGGTATTTGCGCATCAGCCGGGCGCGGTAGATTTCCACGGTCCGGTGGCTGATCTCAAGCGCTTTGCCAATCTCCTTGGACGTAAGCCCTTCGAGCAAGCGCGCCGCTACTTCGCGCTCTCGCCCGGTGAGGCTGGATTTCACGGCGCGGCGCTCGCTCAGGTCCTCCAGGGTCCAGATGCCGGCGGCATGGGGGGCTGCGCGGTTCAACGCCCGGCCCGACACATGGCACCAGAACATCTCGCCGTTGGCCCGTTTCATGATGCGGTTGTCGGAGTAGTAGCCCTTGGCGTTCAGGATGGGTTCCATGTGCGCGCCCAGGCGTTCGTACTCTTCTGCGCTCGGGTAGAGAATGCGAAACGACTGCCCCACCAGCAGTTCGCGCGAGGCGCCAAACATGGTGCAAAGATGGTCGTTGCAATCGATCATGTCCCGGTTGCGAGACACCACCATGCCCACAGGGGCCATTTCAAATGCGAGACGATAGTCAATGGGCATGGTGAAAGTATCTACGAAAAACTACCTAGATTAATACGTAGTATCGTTCGCCAACCCTAATAAACAGGAGAGACGCGTGAACAAGGTATTTGCTTCAGCTACCGATGCCCTCGCGGGGGTGGTGGCAGACGGCCAGTTGCTGGCGGTCGGCGGGTTTGGGCTGTGCGGCATTCCCGAGGCCCTGATTGAGGCGCTGCAGGCCAGCGGCGTCAAGGATCTCACCGTGGTCTCCAACAACGCAGGCGTGGATGGTTTCGGGCTGGGCAAGCTGCTTGAGACGCGCCAGATCAAGAAAATGATCTCCAGCTATGTGGGGGAAAACAAGGAGTTCGAGCGCCAGTTCCTGGCCGGTGAGCTCGAACTGGAATTCACTCCCCAAGGCACGCTGGCCGAAAAGCTGCGCGCGGGCGGCGCCGGCATTCCGGCGTTCTTCACCAAGACCGGCGTAGGCACGATGGTGGCCGAAGGCAAGGAACTGCGCGAATTCGACGGTGAAACCTACGTCATGGAGCGCTCGCTGGTGCCCGACGTGGCGCTCGTCAAAGCACACCGTGCCGACAAATCGGGCAACCTGCAGTTTCGCCTGACGGCACGCAACTTCAACCCGGCCGCAGCCATGGCCGGCAAGGTCTGCATCGTGGAGGTGGAGGAAATCGTCGAGACCGGCGCCATGGTCCCCGACGAAGTGCATCTGCCTGGCATCTACGTGCACCGCATCGTGCACAACCCCAACCCGGAAAAGCGCATTGAAAAGCGCACGATCACCGAGAAGAATGGAGCCTGAACATGCCTTGGACCCAAGACCAGATGGCGGCCCGCGCCGCGCAAGAACTTGAAGACGGCTTCTACGTGAATCTCGGTATCGGCATTCCCACCCTGGTGGCGAACTTCACCGGCGACAAAGAAGTGTGGCTGCAGTCGGAAAACGGCATGCTGGGCATCGGCCCCTTTCCGACGGAAGACAAGGTGGACGCAGACCTGATCAACGCCGGCAAACAGACCGTGACCACGCTGCCGGGTTCCTCCATCTTCGGTAGCCACGACAGTTTTGCCATGATTCGTGGTGGCAAGATCAACCTCTCGATCCTGGGCGCCATGCAGGTGAGCGAGCGTGGCGACCTGGCCAACTGGATGATCCCCGGCAAGATGGTCAAGGGCATGGGCGGCGCGATGGATCTGGTGGCCGGCGTCAAGCGCGTGATCGTGCTCATGGAGCACGTGGCGCGCAAGAAGGACGGCACCGAAGACCTCAAGATCCTGCCCGAATGCACCCTGCCGCTCACGGGCGTCGGCGTGGTGGACCGCATCATTACCGACCTGGCTGTCATGGACGTGACGCCGGAGGGCTTGAAAGTGATTGAGCTTGCGCCCGGCGTGAGTTTCGAGGCGGTGCAGGCGAAGACAGGCGTGACGCTGCTGCAGTAGGGACGAGCGCGACGCGCGCTGAATGCATAAAAAAACGGGCCCAAGCGGCCCGTTTTTCATGCTATCTGGCGGAGAGGGCG
>JAGNYI010000094.1 GCA_017985015.1 Giesbergeria sp.
TGTCCCAGCCAAGCTGCTCCATCTCGGCGCGGCTCATCGGCAGGAAGGGCGCGGTGCCAAAGCGCTTGGCCCAAAACGGGCGGTAGCTGGTCAGCGGCTTGGCGGCGCGCGCGAAAAAGGAAACGTCGACGGGGGCGTTCATACAAAAGTGGTGCGCGCATCCCACGATGCCTCTAGAGGGCAGCGTCCGGCGCATTAATGGGTAACCGGTAATTTTAAGGCTACATGCTTTTTTGTCGTCGCCAGGGTGAAGGCAATGCGGAACAAGTCCCTCACGCGCTGCGCATCCGTACCTCGGGCGGTCTGCGGCGTTGCCAATCCTCGCCATAGCTGCCGCTATGACTGCGGTTGGCGCCTTGCATCCCATCCCGATGCACGGCGCGCGGCATCGCGGCGACTTATTCAGCATCGCCTTGATACGCGTGCTCAAGACGCACGGAGGCGACATGACCTGAAATCGCCGTGAGCAACTGGCTCGCAGCGACCCGGGTCGTCAAACTGACAAAACGCTACAGAGCAGCATATACTTGCTTTTGTCAATTAATAATATGACTAAGGCAACAATGAAACCGCGAGTCGATGCTGCACCCGCTGCTGCACCCGTACCTGCCACTGCCATCAAAGCAGTGCGGCAGTTCAACCGCTTCATCACCCGGCGCGTCGGCGTGCTCGACCCCTATCTGGGCAGCAATCTATCGCTGACCGACGTGCGCGTACTCTACGAACTGGCGCACCGCGATGCGCCCGTGGCGAGCGAGCTTGCGCGCGATCTGGGCCTGGATGGTGGCTACCTCAGCCGCGTGCTGCGCCGCTTTGAGGCCGCAGGCTGGATGCACCGCAGCGCCAGCGCTAGGGATGCGCGCCAACAAGTGCTCGACCTGACCCCCCTGGGACGCGAAACCTTCGAACCGCTGCAGCAACGCTCGCGGGACGAGGCCGCCGCACTGCTGGCGCCTCTGCCCCCGGCGCGCCAACGGGAACTGGTGAGCGCGATGGAACGCATCGAGAATTTGTTGGCACCCGGAACCGATGCGCCCGTTGTCCCTCGCATGGTCATGCTGCGCGAACCGCTTCCCGGCGACATGGGCTGGGTGGTGCAGCAGCACGGCGAAATCTACTGGCGCGAGTACGGCTGGGACGCCCGCTTCGAGGCGCTGGTGGCCGACATCGCCGCGCGCTTCGTGCGCAAGTTCCAGCCAGCCTGGGAGCGCTGCTGGATCGCCGAGCTGGACGGCGAGCGCGTGGGCGCCGTATTTGTGGTGCGCAAATCCCCCACCACGGCGCAGTTGCGCATGCTCATCCTCTCACCTTCGGCCCGCGGCCTGGGACTGGGTGGACGCCTGACCGACGAGTGCCTCACCTTCGCACGCGCCAAGGGCTACCGAAAGATGGTGCTGTGGACCAATAGCTGCCTGGTGGCGGCCCGCGCCATTTATGCCAAACGGGGCTTCCGGCTGGTGAAATCCGAGCCCTATGAAGGGTTTGGGCAAAGCCTGGTGGGCGAAACCTGGTCACTCAAGCTGTAAGTCCCCCGCTGGTGCGATTCTCAGCATCCGCAAGCGGACGCAAACTTTTCCGGGATGCCCCTGCCCGGTACTGTCCCGGCCCTTGCCCTTGCCAGTGCTTGAACGCGTGGGTAAAAGCAGGCGCATCCTGAAAACCGAGCAAATAACCGACCTCGGCAATCGGCAGGGCGGAGCCGCTCAGGTAGTGGCAGGCCAGCTCGTGGCGCGTGGCGTCGAGCAGCGCCTGGTAGGCCAGTCCTTCGTCCGCCAGGCGGCGCTGCAGGGTGCGGGTGGAGAGGTGCAGATCCTGCGCCACGTCCGACAGCTTCACCGAGCCCCGACCCAGCCGGCCCGAAATGCTTTTGCGCACCTGCGCCGCAATGCCCGCATCGCGCGGGTGGCGCGCCTGCAGCAGCTCGTCGGCATGGCGCTGCAACAGCGCCAGCACACCTTGCTGGGCTTGCGGCAAGGGCCAATCGAGCAGCGCCGCGGGAAAGATGGCGCGGTTGGCGTCCGCGCCCCAGCGCACTTGCGCGGCGCAGGCCTGCGCGATGTAGGCAGCGCTTTGCGCGTTGGCCGCATGCGTGAATTCGAGTGCAAAGTTCTCCAGCGGCCGGCCCAGCAGCCACTGCGCGCAGGTCAGGATGCCGGAGAACACCGATTCGCTCAGCGCCGATGCCGCCGCGTGGCCCGCGCAGTCGTTGCGCCAGGCGTAGACCGCGTGGCCGCCCTCCAGAGCAAACTGCGAGCGGCCCAGGTCGTGCACCAGCGATTCAAAGCGCAGCACCTGCGCCAGCGCTTCGCCCAGCGTCGCGCAGGCCAGCAGCAGGATGCCGTTGACGCCATAGGTGGTGGGCTTGACGCTCTGGCCCAGGCGCCAGCCGAATGCGGGGCCGGCGTGCTCGCAGGCGCGCGCCAGCACATCAAGGTACTGCGCCACTGGGATGTCCGCATCGGCCGCTGCACCACCATGCTGCGGGACACCCTCCGCGCGCGCCAACTCGATCAGCGTGTGCGCATAGGGCGCAACGACGCGGCCCGGGAAGCGGTTTGGCGCGATAGAACAAGTGGGTGGCGGCATTGCGGAATGGCAAAGGGCGTGCGCGGGTCTACAGTCAAAGGCATCCAGGCGCGGCGCGCAGCCAGAGCCTGAAAAAATGTGCAAGGGAGTATGTCATGCGACGCTGGAACGGCTGGGGCGACGACGCCACTTCGATGAACCTGACCGAAGGCGCCCGCGCCATGCTGGCCGAGCGTCTGGGGCCGGGCCTGCCGGGGCAGGATGCGGTGCGGGCGGACCTGCTCGCACGCATCCCGCCGTCGCGCCTGCCCGAGCACCCTTTGATTTCGCGCGACCCTTCGGAGCGCTTCGCCATGGCGCTCGGCGAAAGCTACGCCGACTGGATTCGCAAGCGCTTTGGCGCGCTGCCCCCAGTGCCCGATGGCGTGGCATATCCGGAATCGGGCGAGCAGGTGCGCGAACTGCTGGACCTGGCCAATGCCAATCGCTGGATGGTGATCCCCTTCGCCGGTGGCACCAGCGTCGCCGGGCACCTCGATTGCCCGGCCAGCGAATGCCCCATCCTGTCGGTGAACCTCACGCGCATGAACCGGCTGCTGCACCTCGACAAAATCAGCCAGCTCGCCACCTTTGGCGCGGGCACGCCGGGGCCGCTGGTGGAGGCGCAACTGCGCGCGCAGGGCTACACGCTGGGGCATTTTCCGCAGTCGTTTGAATACTCCACCGTCGGCGGCTGGGTGGTCACGCGCTCGAGCGGCCAGCAGTCGCTGCGCTACGGGCGCATCGAGCAGCTGTTTGCCGGCGGCCGCATGGAAACACCCGTGGGCCCGCTCACCCTGCCAACATTTCCTGCAGCCAGCGCCGGACCGGATCTGCGCGAACTGGTGCTGGGCTCTGAAGGCCGCTTCGGCATCCTCACCGAAGCCACGGTGCGCGTCACGCCTTTCCCTGAGCACGAGAGCTTTCACGCCCTCTTCCTGCCCGACTGGGACCGCGCCGAAGCCGCCGTCCGCGCGCTGGTGCAGCGCAAGCTCCCGCTGTCCATGCTGCGGCTGTCCAACGGCATTGAGACGGAAACCAACCTCACCCTGGCCGGGCACGAGCGGCTGGTGGGCGCCATGGAAAAGTACCTGGCCTGGCGCGGCTGCAGTAGTGGGAAGGGCGGTGGCAAATGCATGCTGATGCTGGGCGTGAGCAGCGACCCCCGCACCGCCCGCACCGCTCTGCGCGAAGCCCGGCGCCTGCTGGCCCAGCACGGCGCGGTCTACATCGGCACCGCCATGGGCAGCAAATGGGCGGCCAACCGCTTCAAAGGGCCCTACCTGCGCAACACGCTGTGGGAGCTGGGCTACGCGGCCGACACCATCGAGACGGCGGTGGATTGGCCCCAGGTCAAACCGCTGATGCTCGCCATGGAACAGGCCGCGCGCGACGTGTTTGCGAGATACGGCCAGCGCGTGCACGCCTTCACCCACCTCTCGCACCTGTACCCGCAGGGCAGCAGCATTTATTCGCAGTACGTGTGGCCGATTGCGGCGGGCGGCTTTGCGCCCAACTTCGAGCGCTGGCAAGCGTTCAAGGCCGCGGTGGCGGGCGCCATTGCCGCGCACGGCGGCACCGTGAGCCACCAGCATGGCGTGGGGCGCGACCACGCGGCGCACCTGGCGGATGAAAAAGGCCCGCTGGGCATGGCCACCCTGGCCGGGCTGTGCCGCCATTTCGACCCGCATCGCATCATGAATCCTGGAAAACTATTACAGGACGGCGGGCCATGGGCGAACACGGTTTTGCCTTCCATCGTCTAACGTCGTTGGTGCGCCTCGTCGTACAACAGCACTGTCTTGGGCTTGCGTCTAGTGAACCGACCGAATGCAAAACCGTGTGAACCTCTTCCCGACGCGCGCTGACGCGCTTGCGCGCCTGCCCGCGCA
>JAGNYI010000017.1 GCA_017985015.1 Giesbergeria sp.
GAAGTGCTGGCCGCACTCAAGATCAAGAAACCCGTCCACGACGCTCAAATGCCCCTGTTGTAGTGGCAGGCCGGAAGGCTCGCCCTATACAGATCAATAGCTTACGGAGCTTGGTGTCGAACTCGGGGGGCCAAGCACGCGGGATCTTCAAGCCACGCTACGCGAATTTTTGTGATGCAGTTGCGGCTGCATAATCAATTCGTTGCACTTCAGATTTGAACTCGAAAAAACAATGCATCGCACATTTGCCTGGCTGGTGCTGCTTCCGTTCTTTCTTCTCTGTTCCGGGCGGGTCAGTGCGACCTCGGCGGTTTCGCTTTCGCAAGAAGAACAGGCCTTGGTGCAAAGGCATGTGCCGGTCAAGATCGGTGTGGTCTCGGGCAACGAACCCTACAGCTTTTACCGGGACGGAAAGATCAACGGCTTTTCGATTGACATCCTGCATGCGATCGAGGCGCGCACCGGCCTGCAGTTCGATATCCGGGTCGGCAACTGGACCGAGGTCTACAACTCCTTCAAAGACGGTCGGCTCGATGCCATCGACGCGATTTCCATGACCGAGCCGCGCAAGGCCTTCACGCTCTATACAAACCCCTACCATTTGCGGGAAATTGTCTTGTTCGAGAGTGCTGTCAATCCGCTGGCCGACTACCGCGGTTTCGACAACTTGAAAGCAAATAAAAAGATCGGCGTCATCAAGGATATCTACTACAAAAGCTGGCTGCAAAATCGCAAGGACATCGAGATCATTGAGTATGGCAATTACGTCGATCTGATGAAATCTCTGGCGTTCGGGTGGCTCGATGGCGTAGTCACCGGTGAACTGACAGGCGAATACCTAGCCCGTGAAAACAACCTACCTAACCTGCGGGTGGCCGGGCCGCTCGGTATCGCCGGGCTGGAAAAAGAGGACTACCGGATCGGCGTGAACAAGAACCAGGCGGTACTGCACAGCATCATCAGCAAGGGGCTGGATGCGATACCGCCGCAAGAGCGGGAGCAGTTAGAGGCGCGCTGGCGGAAATATCGGGGCGGTAGCCCGAAGGTGATCAAGAAGCTCACCCTGACCCGCACAGAGGAAGCGTTCGTGCGGCAGCACCCGGTATTCAAAGTCGGGCTGATGCCAGATTACGAACCCTTCAGTTTTGTCTCAAAAGGCGAGGTCAAAGGATTTTCGGTGGCGCTGCTCGACCGGATTGCGGACAGCACCGGCATGCGGTTTGAACCGGTCATCGATAACTGGGCGAAGCTGCTCGACGCATTTCGTGACGGAAAAATCGATGTCATTGGCAATATTTCGTATACGGAAAAGCGCAAGGCCTACACCCTGTTTTCGCGCGATTACTACCGTATCCCCAACGTCATCTTCGTGAGAAACGATTTTGGCGCTTATGCGGGATTGACGTCGCTGCGTGGCAAGCGGGTCGGTACAACGCGTGACATTTTCTACAAGGAACCGCTGTCAGCCCTGCTTGGCGGAACCTTGATGGAATTCGATTCCCAGGAAGAGATGATGAAGGCGCTGTCGTTCGGCCGCGTCGACGCGGTGGCAACGGCGCTCAATACGGGCAATAACCATGTCAAAAAGCTGGGGCTGGTGAACGTCGAAATTGCCGGCGAGCTGACCTTGAAAGGCGTCGATTACGAAGATCTGCGCTTCGGGGTGAGACCAGAGCTTGGGCAGCTACAAGGATTGATTGAAAAAGCGCTGGATGCGTTGTCTGTTGAGGAAACGATGGACATTGAAAACCGCTGGCTGTCCGCGCCGTCGTTTTCACCCAAACTGCGTTCGGCCGGCCTGACGCCCGATGAGCGCGCGTACCTGGAGCAGCGGGGGGCGATCCGGGTCTGCGCCGCACCCGACTGGAAGCCCTATGAAGCGGTCGACAACGATGGCAACCATATAGGCATTGCCGCCGATTTCACGGCACTGATGGCGCAACGGGGCGGGTTTGTACTGGAAACAGTACCGACGCGCTCCCGAACTGAGTCGCTGGAATACTTGCAGGCGCGCAAATGCGACATCCTGGCGCTGGCCGCAGAAACCACCGAGCGCAAGCGCACTCTGGATTTCACCAGCCCCTACCTGCAGGTGCCGAACGTAATCGCCACCTCGGTCAACAGGCCGTTTATCGACCGTATCGAGGACCTGAAGGACAAACCGCTGGGCTTGTTGCGCGGCAGTGACTTCAACCAGCTGCTGCGCACACGCTATCCGGGTATCCGGCTGGTGGAAGTGGCCAGCGAACGCGAAGGCATCGCCCAAACACAGAAGGGCGAATTGTTCGGCTACATCGGCAGCATGGCGAGCATCGGCTACCTGATCCAGAAAGAAAGGATTGCCGATATCAAGATCGGCGGACGCCTGTTCGATGACTGGCCACTCGGTATTGCAACGCGCAATGACCAGCCACAATTGCATGCGATTTTCCAGAAACTGGTCGATTCGCTGGAGCCCACGGAACGCCAGCAAATCCTGGACCGCTGGTTTGCGGTGCAAAATGCGCCAGAATTCGACTACCGACTGATGTGGAAGATTCTGGCGGGGGCGCTGATTGTGCTGCTCGGTTTTCTGTATTGGAGCCAGAAACTGCGGCGCCTGAACCTGCAGCTTGCGACAGCCAACGCGCAACTGCAGGAAATCACCCTGCGCGATCCGCTGACCGGCCTGCATAACCGCAAATACCTGAACGAAAGAATCAGCGAAGTCTTCAGTCTGTGTCAAAGAAATGGCCTCCGATTTTCGATTGCAATGATCGACATCGACCACTTTAAAGATTTGAACGACCGCTACGGGCATCCTTTCGGCGATGTCTGTCTGCAGCAGATTGGTGGCATCCTGGCGCAGCATTTCCAGCGCGACTCGGATGCGGTGGCCCGATACGGGGGCGAGGAATTTATCGTCTTCCTGTCGGCTGACAGTGAGAGCGAGTTCTACGCGCATCTGGAGCGGTTGCGCCGGCAGATTGAAGTGCAGGTGCTGGCGCTGGATGGGGTGACAGCCCAAGTGACTGTCAGTATGGGAGGATATTCAGCCATCCCGCGCCAGAACGATCGCCACGACGAGTTCGTGGCGGCTGCAGATGCCGCCTTGTACGAAGCGAAAAACGCCGGCAGGAACCGCATCGTGCTGCGACCGGCCACAGACGCTGCACTGCCATCGCAGGCAAAGGGTGCTCCGGTATCGATGGATTTTCAATCCATCGCCAAGGTGTAGCGCCATCATGAATTGACGCGTCTTTATCTTTTTACGGCCCAATTCAAAATCAACCTTCCGTATGACCGCCCCGTCTTACTACCATGCTCTGTTTACGGCGGCTGGCGATTCCATGGTGGTGCGCGACGAGGCGGGGCGGGCGGTCGATTGCAACCCGGCTGCCTGCGCGCTGCTGGCATGTAGCCGTGAACAACTCTTGGGCACCACACCGCTTGACTGGGCACCGGCGCTTCAACCCGATGGGCGCGCCAGCGCCAACCACGTGGCAGAGGTGCTGGGGCGCGTGCATGCGGGTGAGGCGGTCTCGTTCGACTGGGTCAACCGCCGTCTGGACGGTGCCTTGGTTCACGCCGAGGTGACGGTGCGTTGCCTCATCCAAGAGGGCCGGACGCTGCACTTTGCCATCAGTCGCGATGTCACCGAGCGAGAGCAATTGTTGGCTGCTGTTCAGGAGCGTGAACGCCGACTGCACACGGTGCTGGAGCATGCGGTCGACGCCCTGTTTATCGCCGATCAAAGCGGCGCTTACCAGTATGTCAACCAGGCGGCGATCGACATGCTGGGCTACACGCGCGAGGAGCTGCTGAGCATGGCCATTGCGGACCTGGTCGAGACGGAAGAACTGGCCGGGGTATTGGAAGACTTTGCCGGGTTGTTGCAAGGTAAACAGGTCGCCGTCGAAACCCGTATGCGCCACCGCAGTGGCCGCCTGATTCCGGTGGAGTTGCGCGCCGCCCTGTTGCCCGACGGGCGTCCCTTTGGGTCCTGCCGCGACATTACCGAGCGCGTGCAAGCGCAGCGCCAGCTGCAAGAGTCCGAAGAGCGGTTTCGCAATTTGTTCGAAAAGGCTCCGCTGCCGTACCAGTCCCTGGACATGGGCGCCAACATTCTCACGGTCAATGACGCCTGGCTGCGGCTGATGGGCGAGACCCGGCGCGAGGACGTGATCGGCAAGTGCATGACGGAGTACCTGGTCGACGATTCCTTGCCGACGCTGGCCGAGAATTTTCCGCAGTTTGTGCAGCGCGGTTCGGTGAACGGCCCTGTGTTTGACGTGCAGGCACGCGACGGCGCAGTGCGCCGGGTGATGGTGACCGGACGCATCGGCCATGACGCCCAGGGCAACGCGCAACGCACGCATTGCATCCTTAGCGACATCACCGAGCGCTGGCAGATCGAGGTCCAGCGCGAGGAGGCGCTGGCGTTTATGCAAGCGGCGTTCGAGCAATCGCCGTCGGGGATTCTGATTGCCGATGCGCCCGATGTGCGTATCCGCCTGGCCAATGCTGCCGCGTTGGGCATTCGCGGTGCAGATGCCGCAGCGCTGACCGATATCGAGGTGCAGGCCCATGCCGACCGGTGGCATGCGCTGCGGCTCGATGGCACACGCTACCCATCGCATGAGCTACCGCTGTCGCGTGCCGTGTTGCACGGCGAAACCACACACGGCGAGGAAATGGTCATCTGCAATGAAGCCGGTGAAAACCGCACGGTGCTTGTCAATGCCGCGCCGATTTGGCGCGGCGGCGTTATCACGTCGGGCATTGTGGTGTTTCACGACATTACCGAGCAAAAGAAGGCGCAGGCCGAGCTGCACCTGTACGCCCGGATTTTTGCAAACAACGGTGAAGCCATCGTGATCACCGACCAAAACAACCGCATCGTGGCCATCAACCCCGCGTTCACGCGGCTCACCGGCTTTGAGATTGACGAATTGCGCGGGCAAAATCCACGCGTGCTGGCCAGTGGCCGCACCCCTGCCGAGACCTACCGCAGCCTATGGTCGCATCTGAGTGAGACCGACTTCTGGATCGGTGAGCTGTGGGATCTGCACAAGGACGGCAGCGAACACCCGAAGTCGGCGGCGATTTCGGCGATTCGCGACGAACACGGTGTGGTGACCCATTACATGGCCAGTTGTGTTGACATTACCGAGCGCAAGGCGGCGCAAGAGCAGGTGGAGTACCTGGCGCGCCACGACGTACTGACCGGGCTAATCAACCGCCACGACCTGGAAAGCCGCATGGAGCAGGCGCTGCGCTTTGCGCTGCGCGACGACAGCAAGATGGCGGTGATGTTCATCGACCTGGACCGCTTCAAGACCGTCAATGACTCGCTTGGGCACCATGTGGGGGACCGCTTGCTGGCACAGGTCGCGCCGCGCCTGCTGGCCTGCGTGCGTGACAGCGACATCGTGGCGCGACTGGGGGGCGACGAATTTGTGGTGGTGTTGACCGACTTGGCGGCCGCGCTGGACGCCGCCAGCATTGCCGGGAGCATTTTGCAGAGCCTGGCCGAACCCTATTTGGTGGAAGGGCACACCCTGAATTCGAGCACCAGCATTGGCGTTAGCGTGTTTCCTCAAGACGGCACGGACACCGGCAGTTTGATGAAGGCGGCTGATACGGCGATGTACCACGCCAAGGCACAAGGGCGCAACAACGTGCAATTTTTTACCACCAGCATGAACGCCGAGGTGCAAGAGCGACTGCTGCTGGAGCGCGACTTGCGGGTGGCGCTGCGCGAGCGCCAGTTGACGGTGCATTACCAACCCAAGGTTCGCGCCGCCGACGCCAGCGTGTGCGGCGTTGAAGCACTGGCGCGTTGGCCGCATCCCACGCTGGGCATGGTGTCGCCAGCTAAATTCATCGTCATTGCCGAAGAATGCGGTTTGATTGACGAGCTGGGCGAGTGGGTGCTGAACGAAGCGTGTGGTCAGTTGGCGGCCTGGCACGCGCTGGGCTGGCGCCACTTGAGCATGGCGGTGAACCTGAGCGCACACCAGCTGCGTGCACCCAACCTGGTCGCCGTGGTCAGCGCCACGCTGGCACGCCACAGCTTGGCGGGCAATGATCTTGAGCTTGAAGTGACCGAGTCGGTCGCCATGGCCGACCCAGAGCGCGCCATTGGCCAACTGCAGCAGCTGCGCGCGCTGGGGGTACGTTTGGCGATTGATGATTTTGGCACCGGCTACTCCAGCTTGGCCTACCTCAAGTTGCTACCGATCCAGACCCTCAAGCTTGACATTGCGTTTGTGCGCGACATTGAAACCGACGAAAACGATGCAGCCATCAGTGCCGCCACCTTGGCCCTGGCGCACAGTCTGGGTCGCAGTGTTGTCGCCGAAGGAGTCGAGACCGAAGGGCAGCGCCAATTTCTGCGCCAGCACCATTGCGATGTGTTGCAAGGCTATCTGTTTGGCCGGCCAGAGTCCGCGGCTACCTGGACCGCACGTTGGCAGGCGTAGCACCCTTGGGGTAGGTAGAGAAATTTACAAAATTTCCCGTTTCAGTCAAGAAATAAGCGAATTTCTTCAGTTGCCTGCCAAGGAGGCAGAGGCCGCGTGATTTTGGAGACCACATCGTCCGGGAACACCGTCCAACGATCTGCCCGAGGCAACTGCTCCGCAACCGTTTTTAAATGGCTGAGAGCGGCATGCCACAGACGCTGCGACACTCTGCCCGACCGGCGCTTAGATCTGTTCTGCAGCGATCCAGTGCAGGCCCTTGCCACGGCTGTAGTAATAGTCTCCTTGCGGACTGATTACGACCGCGCGGAGCGTTTCCGGGTCTGAAAAATAGCGCCAGCCATAGCCCGGTGCGTCAGCGGCGGCTTCGTGCACCACCGTCTGCATGCCATGGTCAAAGCCATTTGAGCCATCTGAGGCACGCTTTTCCGTGGTCTGCTGGCGGTCGTGGCGCTGTTCGTGCTCGCGATCCCCGGCCAGCAAGGGGGTGCTGATGGCGGCTGCCATCAGAGCAATGGAAGCGAGAAGTGCGGTCGGTTGCATGGTGATCTCCTTTGCATAGGTGTCCAGTCGGTGGCGACTGTGTGCACAGTCTGCGCTTGCCCTGATGAATCGCTGCTGAACGGCTTGTTGCACGTTCGTTCATGCCAGGCTTGGCCGTACGGAGGGGGTGCCAAACCGCCCCAACCCCATCTCCACCAGCCCTTCGGGGCGGCGCAGCAGAAACAGCACTTCCAACCCCATGCGCTGCGCCAGTGCAAGGCCTTCGCCAGGGCCGGCCACCAGCAGGGCAGTGGCCCAGGCATCCGCGTGCATGCAGGTGCGCGCCAGCACGGTGACCGAGGCCACGGCGTTGTTCACTGGCGTGGCGCGGCGCGCGTCCATGGTGTGCGCAAGGCGCGCATCGCCCACCTCCATGTAGTGCCGGTAGTCGCCCGAGGTGGCCACGGCCAGGTCTTGCAGCTCGATCACCCCACGCACTGCGCGGTGCCCCGCTTCGGGAGATTCGAGCGCCACGGCCCAGGGCTCGCCGCTGGCCTGGTGGCCCACGGCGCGCAATTCCCCATCAAGCGCCGCCAGCGCATGCTGCACCCCGTGCTGCTGCAGCACGGCGGCCATACGGTCCACCGCATAGCCTTTGGCAATGCCGCACAAATCCAGCTGCACGGGGGCGCGCTTGCGGGCGCGGCCTGCTGGGCGGTCGAGTTCCAGGCCCTCGTGCATGGGGCACGGCGCGGTTTGGCGCGCGGTGTGGATCGCCTCGGCGTCGGGGGCATCGCGCACCGCACCAAAACCCCAGGCATCGACCAGCGCTCCGACGCAGGGATCAAACGCGCCAGCGCTCAGGCGATGGATGTCCATGGCGCAGGTCAGCACTTCCAGCATTTCAGGGGGCAGGTCCACCCAGGCGCCCACGGGTGCGCGGTTCAGGCGCACCAGGTCGCTGCCCTGCTTCCAGGGGGACATCTGCGCGTCCACTTGCTGCACGGCAGCGGCAAGGCCTTGGTGCAGGGCCTTCTGATTCACAGAATCATCGGTGTCCACGCTGGCAGACCAGCGCGTGCCCATGGTCGGGCCATTCAGGGTGCTGCGCTGGAAGGGCGAGGCGACTTCAGAAGACATCTTCGGCATAGCGCTCCTTCGCTTTGAGCGTTGCTATGCTCAGCGACAAAGGCGCAAGGATGGCGTCCAGCGCCTCGGCCACGCCCTTGGCCATGGCGCGGATGCCGCAGACGCGCACGAGGGCGCCGTGCGCCAACAGATCGCGCAAGCGCTCGGCGTCGCGGCGCAGGGCGTCCTGCACATAACCGCCGCCTTCGGGGATGCGCGAGAACACTGTCTGCACACTTGCCAGCCGCCCTTCGCCCAGCCAGCCCTGAATCTCAGGGCCAAAGTAAAAGTCCTGCGCTGGGTCGCGGCCACCAAAGTACAGGTGCATGGGGGTGTGCCGGTCGTTTCGGCGGATGAAGCCGGCCAGCGGCGCCACGCCCGTGCCAGCACCGATCAGCAGCACGGGCCGACGCGTGCGTGGCAACACGAAGCCGGGGTTGGAGCGGATGAAGGCGGCAATGCTGTCCCCCAGTTGCAGGCCCAGCAAATGCGTAGAGCACAGGCCACCCGGCAACAGGCGCACGCAGATTTCCAGAAACCCATCCTTCGAGCCCGACGCCAGCGAGTAGAAGCGCGGCACGGCCGAACCGGGCGCCACGATGCCCACCAGGTCGCCCGCCGCAAAGTGCGCCAGACCGAGCTGCTCGGGCCAGGCAAAGCGCAAGATCGCGGTGGGTTCGTCGCTGTGCGCACGATAGTCCTGGCGCGCTACGAGCGTGAGCGCGGTGGTGGGCGGCACGCGCGGCACATAGTCGAGCACCAGGGGCTCGCCCAGTGCGCGCGCCAGGGCGTCGCCCCAGCGAGCGAACTGCTGGGCCGATTGCTGGTGGATGCATTCGAGCGGCAGCAGCGCGGGCCAGCCCTGTGCACGCAGCGATTTCTCCAGCGCCTCGGCAAAGGCACAGAAGGCCGGGTACTGCCGGTCGCCAAACCCCAGCACCGTCACGGGCACGGCGCTGGCGCTGAGCTTTGCCATGCGCTCCAGCGCGTCTTTGGCGTGGGCCGGGGCCTGGCCCTCGCCATAGGTGGCAGCGAGCACAAAGACCTGCCGCGTGGCGGGCGTGGTCTGGAAATTCTCCAAAGCGCTGGTGTGCACGCGGTGGCCGCTCTGGGTCAGCGCATCCTGCAGCGCCTGGGCAAATCCCCACGTGCTGCCGCCTTCGCTGGCGACGAAGATGAGCACGTCGGCCTGTGCCAGCGGGCTGTTGCCGGTGATGTGGGGCGCCTGGCGGCGTGCCTGCCACCACATGACCACGCCCGACCACCAGAACAGCAGCACGCTGGCGCCCACGAAGGCGAGCACCACGGCCCAGGGCCAGGCCCCTTCGCCGGTGTGCAGCACCAGCGCCCAGTCGTAGAGGCGCTGCGCCAGGGTAAGGTCTTGCCAGGCCAGCGTCTGCCCTGAATAGCGATCGATCCAGCCTTCGCCCTGACGGGTGGCGACCGTCCAAGTGTCTTGCGGGTCGGCTGCGTCCGGGAAATTCAGTTTGCGCAAATCTCGCACAGCGAGGCTTTGCAGCATAGGAAGCTGCGCCCCAGGCAGTGCTTGCAGAGCGGTCTGTCCGGTGGTGACAGAAATCACATCCGGCTCGGTCCCGGCATCCAGCGCCACCAATCCCAGGGTCGAGGCGCTCATCGTCAGCGCGGTAAGGGAGGTCAGGCACAGCACCGCCAGCACCACCCGGCCAGCCACTACGTGGATGCGCTGCGCCAGCGAGCCCCGCACCCGCGCGGCCAGGCGCCGCCAGCCGCCCATGCGGCGCAGCAGCAGCACCAGGGCCGAGACGCAGATCAAGGCCATGGCCAGTGCAATGCCCGCCGCGCCCCAGCGCCCGGCGTCGCCCAGGAGCAGCGAGCGGTGCAGGTTCTTCACCCAGCGCGGCAGCGCCGAAGGCTCCCAGGCGCCCAGCACCTTGCCATCTGCCGCATCCACGTAGTGCGCCTGCGCCTGGTCGCCGACAAAGCCGAACACCACGATGGCGCCCGAGGGCAGGTGGCGGATTTCTTCTGCGCCCGGGACGGTGCGTACCACGCGCTCCACCAGCGTCGCTACCGACAGGTCGCCCGGTGCCGCAGGTGCCTGCCACGATTGCTGCACCGGGTCGAACGCCAGAAGGGCGCCGCTAAGGCCCAGCACCAGCGCCAGAGCACCCGCCGTCAAACCCAGCCAGCGGTGAATGGCTTTCCAACCCATGCGCACGCCCTTTACTGCAGTTGGAAGGTCAGCGACTGGAGGTACTGCTTGCCAGCCTGTGGCTTGCCGGCGTTGCCGGTCGTCAGCGGTACGCGGATTTCCGACGGGCTGTCGCGCATGTCTTCCACGGCAGCGTCCATGTGGATTTCATAGCCCGCGTCAATCAGGGCATCGGCCAGGTTGGCCGTGACCTTGAGCGTACGCCCCGCGCCCACGCTGGCGCCGGTGACGCCGTTCAGGCGCTTGGCGTCACCGCTGGAGAGCCGGTTCCAGTCGGACAGGTGCTTGTAGTACTTGGCCTTGCCGCCAGCCACCCACAGCGTGCCGGCATACACCCCTTTGGCGTCGGTCAGGTAGGCGGCCAGGTAGGCACCGTCGCCGCCGTAGTTTTTGAGCTGGGCGGTCAGCGTGACCTGGCGGCTGTGCGCCAGGGCGGGAACGGCCAGCGCACAGGCGGCGGCCAAGGTGGTCAAAAGAGGTTTGGACATCGTGATGCTCCAGTGGGTGGTTACTCGATCTGGCCGCGCGGGGCGGTACCAGGGGTGAACAGTGGCGAAGGCGCCTCAGCGCCGCCCGATTGCGGCGCTGCATGGTCGCGATCGCGATCGCGGTTGCGCTCGCGGGAACGCTGGCGATCCCCTTGTTTCATCTTCAACACCTTCAGGGTTTCCGGGTCGATCTTGGCCTTGAAGCTGCGGCCTTGGGCGTCCGTGCCGTGAATTTCGTAGCAGCCATCGTCGATTTTGAGTCGCTGAATCTGCCAGCCCTGCTGGGCCGCCATCTGGCGCACGGCCTCGCGCGACTGCCAGCGGTTGACCGGCGCATCGCAGTCGTCGTCGCTGGCATGCACCGGGGCCGCTGCCAAGCCCAGCCCCAGCAGGGCCAGGGCGGTGATGATTTTGAGTTTGTCTTTCATGGCGACGCTCCTTTCGGTGAAGCTAGGGTATACCCTTGGCGCGGCCCCGCAAGCCCCGCCGCGCAAGGAAGGTGTTCATTCAACGCATGGCAAACGATTCGCGGTGCAGGCGCCAGGGCTTGGGGCCGCGCGCGTGCTGGTGCAGCGCATCGCCCAGGCCCGGAGGACCGCAGAACCAGATGTCCAGCGGGCCGGGCACGGTCTGCAGATCCTGGGGCGTGAGGCGCTGCCCTTCGGCCTCGCTGTACACCGTGAGCTGCACCGGCGGCTGGGCCTGCGCGCAAAGCTCGTGCAGACGAGGCAGCAGCGGGTCGCGCCGGGCGTCCCGGGTGCAGTAATGCATGTGGACGGCGGTGGCGCCAGATTTAGCGGGCACGCCCGGCTGGCGCGCTTCCAGCAGCGCCAGAAACGGCGTTACGCCCACGCCTGCGGCCACCCAGACCTGCTGGCGACGGCGGGAACCTTTGCCGTGAAAGCGACCATAGGGGCCTTCGATGTCCACGCGCTGCCCGGCGTGCAGACGCTGGTGCAGGGTGCGGGTGTAATCGCCCAGCGGTTTGATCACCAGGCGCAGCAGGGGCTCACCCTCGGGGCTGTTGCCCAGCGCGTGCGGCGCGCTGGCAATGGTGAAGGGGTGGGCGCCTTCGGCAGCGTCAAAGCGCACAAAGACGAACTGCCCCGCGCGGTGCCCCCGCCAGCTCTTTGGCATGGCGCAAATCACCTCAATGGGTGCGCCCGTGGGCGTGTCGCCCAGCACCGCTACCGACTGAATACGCGCCACATGGTTGCGCGAACGCCCCACCCAGCCTGCCAGCGACCACAGCGCGGCCAGGCTGCCCAGTGCCAGCAGCGAGCCCATCAGCAGCCCCAGCGGCAGCGCCCAGAACGTGAGCGGCATCAGGGCCACCGCATGGAACACCAGCGCGAGGAACAGCACCGGCATCGCGCGGTGCAGGAGTCGCCAGTGCTTGTAGGGCAGCAAGCGGGCAAGCAGTGTGAGCGCCACCATGGCCAGCAACAGGTAGAAGGCCCACTCGCCCAAGTCCTTGGCAAAACCGCGGGTATCGGTCAACCAGGGCAACACGGCGTCGTGCCCGGGTTTGCCGGCGCGGCCCCAGAGCGTCTTGATCCAGCCGCTCGATTCCTTGGCGCCCCAGTGCACGATGGCGGTGAGGGCTGCGGCGATACCCGCCCATTTGTGCAGGCGGTAGACCTGGTCCATGCCGCCCAGCACACGGTCAAACAGCGGCAGGCGCAGGGCCAGCAACATGACCAACGCCATCAGGCCGATGCTCCACAGCCCGCTCAGATAGATTGCGTGCTGGCGCAACTGCCACCAGCCCAGGGCGGCGCCTTGCGCATTGACCAGGGGCGAGACACCCAGATCGGCCGGCGCGACCGCCATCCATGCGAGAGTGATACCCAGCAACCAGATTCCCAGCGCAACTTTAGACCGCATAAGGTCCCTCCTTTTTGATTCAAGGGCATTGTGGAAAATCCAACTTGAACCCATGCTGAAAGGCGCATTCATCCTCCGTTCATCGCCCTTGGCGTAAAAAACCGGTTTATGGCTTCCTGCACTACGCCCCCCCTTCGCCGCCTGGTCCTTTCTTGCCTGGCGCTGCTGCTGCTTGTTGCAAGCCCACTGCTGCGCGCCGATGAACACAACCGTGGAACCCATGAGCTGGCGCGCCAGGCGCTTGAACAAGGCCGGGTGCTGCCTTTGCGCACGGTGCTGGACAAAATCGAGCGCGACTACCAGGGCCAGGCGCTCAAGGTGGAGTTCGAGCAGGACGGCGATCGCTTTCTCTACGAAATCAGATTGCTGCAGAGCGACGGCCGCATCGTCAAGCTCAAGGTCGATGCCGTTGATGGCCGGGTGCTGGAGAGCAAGCGCAAGGAGCACGGAAAGGACAAAGATGCGCATCCTCGTCGTTGAAGACGAACCCACGCTGTGCGCCCAGCTGGTGCACGCCATCGCGGCCGCAGGGCATACGGTGGAAAGTGCCAGCGACGGCATCACCGCTCACTATTTGGGCGACGTGGAAGACTTCGACGCCGTGGTGCTGGACCTGGGCCTGCCCACGCTCGATGGCCTGTCGGTACTGCGCCGCTGGCGCGCGGCGGGGCGCACCATGCCGGTGCTCATCCTCACCGCCCGCAGCGCCTGGCATGAAAAAGTGGCGGGCATGGATGCGGGCGCCGACGACTACCTGGCCAAACCTTTTCACATGGAGGAGCTGCTGGCCCGCCTGCGCGCCCTGCTGCGCCGCCTGGGCGAACACAGCAGCGCGCAATGGCAATGCGGGGCCATTTTGCTCGACACACGCCAGGCCCGCGTGCTGGTGGACGGCCTGCCCCTGCAACTGACCAGCCATGAGTTCAAGCTGCTGTCGCTGCTCATGCAGCGCAAGGGCGAAGTGCTTTCGCGCACCGAACTGTCCGAGCACCTCTACCCGCAAGACGCCGACCGCGATTCCAACACCATCGAAGTCTTCGTCGGCCGCCTGCGCAAGAAGCTGCCCGCCGGCAGCATCGAAACCGTGCGGGGCCTGGGCTACCGCTTGGTTGACGTGGGCCACGCGGCGTGAGAACGGGGTCGCTGCGCCTGCGCCTGCTGGCCGGCACGCTGGCCTGGATGCTGCTGGCCATTGTCCTGGTGGGCTGGGGCCTGCGCGGCTTGTTTCAGGACCACGTCACCCAACAATTGCAGGCGCAGTTGGTGATGCAACTCGACCATTTGAGCGCATCCGTCGATTGGGTCCCACCCGGCCACGTCACGATCAGCCCCATGGCAGCAGACCCGCGCCTGGCACAGCCCTTGTCGGGCCTGTACTGGCAGATTGACCGGCTGGGCGCGGCGCCCCAGGCGGGCGTGGCGCGCTCGCGCTCGCTGTGGGACCAGGTGCTGCGCTTGCCCGATGCGCCAGCGTCCTACCCGGCTGGCGGCTACAGCGTTCTGCCACTGCAGGACGCCCAGGGCCACGCCTTGCTGGCCGTGGCACGCACCCTGCAACTGCCCGAGGACGACGCGCCCCTGCTGCGCCTGGTGGTGGCGGGCGACAAAGCCCTGCTGGCCGAACCCCTGCAGCGCTTTACCCGCATGCTGCTCATCGCCCTGGGCCTGCTGGCGCTGGGCCTGGCGCTTGCCGTGGCCGTGCAATTGCAATTGGCACTGCGGCCGCTGCAGCTCCTGCGCGCGCGCTTGGCCGCCGTGCGCAGCGGCGCCGCCGGGCAGCTCGAAGGCAGCTTTCCCCAAGAGCTGCAACCGCTGGTCAACGAGTTCAACCACGTGCTGCGCGAGAACGCCGACATGGTGCAGCGCGCCCGCACCCAGGCCGGCAACCTGGCCCATGCCGTGCACACGCCGCTGTCCATCCTGGCCAATGCCGCCGCGCAAGAGCACGGCCCGCTGGCGCTGCTGGTGCAAGAGCAGGTAGCCAGCGCACGCCGCCAGGTCGATTACCACCTGGCCCGCGCACGCGCCGCAGCCGCCGTGCGCGCCACCGGCCTGCGCACCCCGGTGTTGCCGCCGCTGCGCGCGCTGCTGCGCACCATGCAGCGCCTGCATGCAGAGCGGCATCTGGCGTTTGAACTGGCGCCCCAGGCGCAGGACGGGGCCTTTCGCGGCGAGGAGCAAGACCTGTACGAACTGCTGGGCAACCTGATCGACAACGCCGGCAAATCGGCGCGCCAGCGTGTCGTGATCGATGTGCAGTGCGTGCAGGGTCAGCTGTGCTTCACCATTGATGACGACGGCCCTGGCATTCCCGAGGAAGAGCGCGAGCACATGTTCGAGCGCGGCGTGCAGCTGGACGAGCAGCGGCCGGGCTCCGGCCTGGGCCTGGACATCGTGCGCGCGCTGGCCGAGACCTACGGCGGCAGCGTGCAGGCGCTGGCCTCGCCCCTGGGCGGTGCACGCCTGTGCCTGCGCCTGCCTGCGGCGGTTGAAGCGTGATCGCCACGCCCTATCCCCTCACCCTGCAAGACCTGCCCGGCCTGCTGGCCGTGCAGCGCGCCTGTTACGGCGAGGGCTATCTGGAGAGCGCCGAGGTGTATGCGCGCCGCTTGGTCAGCCCAGCGCAGTGCTCGCTGGTGCTGGAGCGGGAAAGCCGTGTCTGCGCCTATCTGGCCGCCTACGATTCAGTAGCGGGCCAGGTCACGCCCCTGCACGGCGAGTTCGTACCGGTCGCTGAGCCCGACACCCTCTACCTGCACGACCTGGCCGTGCTGCCCGCGCTTGCCGGCCAGGGCCTGGCGCGGGCGCTGCTCATGCCAATCTGGCACCGCGCTGCGGGGCGCGGCCTTGGCCGTTCGGCGCTGGTGGCGGTGCAAGGCTCGCAAGGCTTTTGGGAACGGCATGGCTATGCCGTACAGACCCTGCAGGAAGCGCAGCAGCGCCAGCGACTTGCTACCTATGGCGAAGGGGCGGTGTACATGCAGCGCCCGTTACCCGGGAATTGATCAGCGCGTCATTGGCAGGGCCACGCCCATGGCAGCAAACGCCCCACCGCAAATACGGTTGAAGCGCTTGCCATAGCCCTCCAGCACCGGGCGAATACGGTGTGCCATGCGGGCCAGCAGGTACTCAACGACGCATTCGATGGCCGCAAACGTGCCCGCCATCACCGCAAACTGCGGCCACAGGCTGCGCGCCGGGTCAAGAAACTGGGGCAGAAAGGCGCCATAGAACAGCAGCGCCTTGGGGTTGGACACCGCTGCAAACAGCCCCTGGCGAAACAACTGGCTGCGGCGCGCAAACGGTGTGTCCGCACTGGGCTGGAGCTGCAGTGGCGGCGCGCGCCAGAGCTGGATGCCCAGCCATACCAGGTACGCGCCACCGACCCACTTGAGCACCAGCAGCGCACTGGCCGAGGCCTGTAGCAACGTGCCAATGCCCAGCATGGACAGCGCAATCACCGCCACAAAGCCCAAAGCGCCGCCCGCCACCGTCCAGAGCGTACGGCGGTGGCCATGCAGCGCGCCATTGGTCAGCGCCAGCAGGCTGTTGGGGCCGGGCGTGAGCGAGAGGCCCACCGCCGCGATGAGATAGATCAACCAGGTATGCCAGGCCACAAGTCACCTCCTGCCACGCCGTGCGAGCGGGCGCGTGTTGTCAGTATAGAAAGCCCTGCAGCGGGTGGTCAAAAACGCGGGTTCAGCCAGTTCAGGATAATCCTGCCATGCCCAATCGCTGGAAACCCAACGTCACCGTCGCTGCCATCATCGAGCAGGACGGGCGCTTCATGCTGGTCGAAGAAGAAACTGCCGACGGACTGAAGCTGAACAACCCTGCTGGCCACCTCGACCCCGGCGAGTCCCCCGTGGATGCCTGCGCGCGCGAGGCACTGGAAGAAACCGCGCACGACTTCACGCCCACGGCCCTGGTCGGCATCTACCTCAACCGCTTCACGCGCACGCGCTCCGGCGATGACATCACCTATCTGCGCTTTGCCTTCACCGGCACGCTGGGCGCGCACCACGCCTGGCGAGCGCTTGACGACGGCATCGTGCGCACCGTGTGGCTCACGCTCGATGAACTGCGTGCCACGCAGGGACGCCACCGCAGCCCGCTGGTGATGCAGTGCATCACCGACTACCTGGCCGGCAGGCGCTACGCGCTCGAACTGGTGCACACCGACGCCAGCGTGCTGACCCATGTCGCTGCCTGAACCGACTGGCCGGCGCCAGCGCATCGTCGTCGGCCTCTCGGGCGGGGTGGATTCGGCCGTCACCGCCTGGCTGCTCAAATCCATGGGGCACGAGGTGGTCGGCATCTTCATGAAGAATTGGGAAGACGACGACGACAGCGAATACTGCTCGTCCAATGTCGACTTCGTCGATGCCGCCGCCGTGGCCGACGTGATCGGCATCGAGATCGAGCACGTCAACTTTGCCGCCGAATACAAGGACCGCGTATTCGCCGAGTTCCTGCGCGAATACCAGGCCGGCCGCACGCCCAACCCCGATGTGCTGTGCAACGCCGAGATCAAGTTCAAGGCCTTCCTGGACCACGCCATGCGTCTGGGCGCCGAGAAAATCGCCACGGGCCACTACGCCCGGGTGCGCCAGAGCAGCGACACCGGCCTGTTCGAACTGCTTAAAGGCCTGGACACCACCAAGGACCAGAGCTACTTTTTGCACCGCCTGACCCAGGCGCAGCTTGCCAAGACATTGTTCCCTGTGGGCGAGCTGCAAAAAACCATGGTGCGCCGCATTGCGGCCGAAATCGGCCTGCCCAACGCGAAAAAGAAGGATTCCACGGGCATCTGCTTCATTGGCGAGCGGCCGTTTCGCGAGTTTCTCAACCGCTACATCGCACACGCGCCTGGCCCCATCCAGGACGAACGCGGCCGCACACTGGGCAAGCATGTGGGACTCTCGTTCTACACCCTGGGCCAGCGCCAGGGCCTGGGCATTGGCGGCGTGAAGGAGAAGGGCGCCCAGCGCGGGGCAGGCGAGCACGCACCCTGGTTCGTGGCGCGCAAGGAGCTGGACAAGAACACCTTGCGCGTGGTGCAAGGGCACGACCACCCCTGGCTGTTGTCGCACCAACTGGCCGCGCAGGACGTGAGCTGGTGCGCAGGCCACGCCCCCGCGCCGGGCGCCTACACGGCCAAGACGCGCTACCGCCAGCAGGATGCGGCCTGCACGCTGGAGGCGCTGCCCGACGGTTTCGCACTGCGCTTTGCCGAGCCGCAATGGGCGGTGACCCCGGGCCAGAGCGCAGTGCTGTACGAAGGCGAGGTGTGTCTCGGGGGCGGGGTGATCGCCAACACCAGCGGATCATGACGAGCCGAAAAATTTAGATGAAATAGGCCTCTAGCGCTTATCCATAAAGCGTTTGGAGCTATACATTTAATAGTGAAGCGCTGCGCTTGCGCTCATGGGCGCATCCGCACCCCGACGCACCTTGATGTCAATGCGGTGGATGCGCGGCTTGACTCGATTGCTGGGTCGCATACCTTCTGGCGGCGACCCTGATGTCCAGGCCCTAGAACGGAATGTCGTCGTCCATGTCATCAAACCCCGACGCCGCACGCGGCGCTGGTGCCGGGGCGGGACGGGCGGCAGGCGCACGCGGCGCTGGCGGCGCGGCGCGTCGCGGGGCTTCGTAGCTACCGCCGCCCTCGCCCTGGCTGCCCTGGGCACCATAGCCGGCGTCGTCGTAGCCGCCGCCCTGACCACCTCCTTGCCCACCGCCTTGGCCTTGGCGGCTTCCCAGCATCTGCATCCTGTCGGCGCGGATTTCGGTGCTGTACTTTTCCACGCCGGCCTGGTCGGTCCATTTGCGCGTGCGCAGGCTCCCCTCGACGTAGACCTGCGAGCCCTTGCGGAGGTACTGACCGGCGATTTCGGCCAGACGGCCGTTGAACACTACGCGGTGCCATTCGGTGGCTTCGCGCATTTCGCCGCTCTGCTTGTCCTTCCACTTGTCGGTGGTGGCGACGGTGACGTTGGCCACCTGATCGCCGCTGGGGAAGGTGCGCATTTCGGGGTCGCGGCCCAGGTTGCCGACGATGATGACTTTGTTCACGGATGCCATGGTGGGGCCTGCAGGAAGGGGGTTGGACAAGAAGCGCAATCGGGCCGGACATTGTGCCGCAAGCGGCTGCGCCCAGGGCGCAATAGCTGCCGACGCTCAGTGCCCGCCGCTGCTGCGCCCCACCGGCCTCAGCCCCCAGCCAAGCACCAGCCACAGCGCGCAGAGCGCACTCGTCACGCCAAACAGCGCCGGCACCCCCGCCCACTTGACCAGCGCCCCGCCCAGGGCGCCGCCAGCAAACAGGCCGAGGGACTGCAGGGTGTTGTAGGTGCCCAGCGCCGCGCCACGCAAGGAGGCTGGCGCCATGCGCGAGACCAGGCTCGGCTGGCTCGCTTCCAGCGCATTGAAGCCACAGAAAAACACGAACAGCACGCCGCCCAGCACCCACAGCGTGGGCGCAGAACCTGTTCCGGCCAGCAGACCCAGACCGATCTGCACCGCCAGCACCAGTGCAATCGCCCCCAGCAGCGCTGCGCGCAACTGGCCACGCCGCTCCAGCGCGAACAAGCCCCCCATCGCGAGAAACGAAAGCACCACCGCCGGCAGATAAACGTGCCAGTGCGCAGCCTTGGGCAGCCCCGCCTGCACCAGCATGGCCGGCACGGCCACCCACATGGCAAGCTGCACCGTGTGCAGCACAAACACGCCCAGATTCAGGCGCAGCAGGTCGGCGTGCTTCCACACGTCGAGCAGCCGCCCACGCGGTGCGTTGGCGTGCTGGGTCGGCTCCGGCGGCACCCACCAGATCACCACGGCAATGCCCGCCAGCGCCAGTGCGCACGTCAGGCCAAACAGGCCCGCCAGGCCGCCCCAGGCCGCCAACGCCGGCGCCGCCACCAGCGCCACGGCAAACATCAGACCAATGCTGCCGCCCACCAGCGCCATGGCCTTGGTGCGCACGCCGTCGCGCGTCTGATCGGCCAGCAGCGCGGTCACGGCGGCCGACACCGCGCCCGCGCCCTGCAGCGCGCGGCCCACCAGCAGCCCGGTGATGGAGTCGGCCAGTGCCGCCACCAGACTGCCGGCAGCAAACACCAGCAGGCCGGCGACGATGACGCGCTTGCGCCCCAGGCGGTCCGAAGCAAGCCCGAGCGGCAGTTGCAGGAACGCCTGCGTCAGGCCATAAATGCCCATGGCCAGGCCGACCAGCGCCGGGTCGTTGCCACCGGGGTACTTGCGCGCTTCGAGCGCAAACACCGGCAGCACCAGGAAGAGACCCAGCATGCGCAGCGCGAAGATCAGCGCCAGGCTGACGCTGGAGCGTCGCTCGAGCGGCGTCATGCGGTGGGCGAGATCGGCAGGGGCGGAGTGGGAGGCCGAAGCAGAGGCGGTGGTGTCGGGCACGCGAAGCAGGCCGGCGCAGCAAAGGCCGACGAAGGCTGGAAAGCTGCGATTGTGCGCGATGGTGACCATTGCCTGGGGCAAACCCTGAGTGCCGCCGCGTGGTCAAACCCGGGGCGGTTGGGCGTGCGAAGCGGGCTTTCTCTATCATGGAGGGTTTTTCCGAGCCTGCGCGCCACCCCGCGCGCCCACCGTGAACCCCATTGAACCCCTCGCTCCGGCCACCGCGCCCGACCGCCCGCTGGACGCCGATGCAGGGCGCCCGCTTGCCCAGGTGCTGCGCGCACAAGGCCGTATCTCCATCCGCGGCGCGCGCACACACAACCTCAAGAACATCGACCTCGACCTGCCGCGCAACCAGCTGGTGGTCATCACGGGCCTCTCGGGTTCAGGCAAATCGAGCCTGGCGTTCGACACGCTGTACGCCGAGGGCCAGCGGCGCTATGTGGAAAGCCTGTCGGCCTACGCACGCCAATTCCTAGGGCGGCTCGACAAGCCCGATGTCGACCTGATCGAAGGACTCTCCCCTGCCATTGCCATCGAGCAAAAGGCCACCAGCCACAACCCGCGCTCCACGGTGGGCACGGTGACGGAGATTCACGACTACCTGCGCCTGCTCTACGCCCGCGCCGGCACACCGTATTGTCCCGAGCACGGCGTGCCACTGCAATCGCAGACGGTGAGCCAGATGGTCGATGCCGTGCTGGCGCTGCCGCTTGATACGCGCTTGATGCTGCTGGCGCCCGTGGCGCGCGAGAAGAAGGGCGAATTCACCGAGCTGTTCGCGCAGATGCAGGCGCTGGGTTATGTGCGCTTTCGCGTCGACGGCCAGGTGCTGGAGGCCGAAAACCTGCCGCAGCTCAAAAAGACCGAGAAACACGACATCGACGTGGTCATCGACCGCCTGAAGGTGCGGGGCGATGCCCAGCAGCGCCTGGCCGAAAGCATCGAAGCGGCGCTGCGCGTGGGCGCCAGCGCGGGCGAAAGCCACGGCCGCGTGCTGGCGCTCGAAATGGACAGCGGCGCCGAGCATGCCTTCAGTTCGAAATTCTCCTGCCCGGTCTGCAATTACTCGCTGCCCGAGCTGGAGCCCCGCCTTTTCTCATTCAATTCGCCCATGGGCGCCTGCCCCACCTGCGACGGCCTGGGCCACAGCGAGGTGTTCGACCCTGCGCGCGTCGTGGCCTTCCCTACGCTCAGCCTGGCCAGCGGCGCCATCAAAGGCTGGGACAAGCGCAACGCCTACTACTTCGCCATGCTGCAAAGCCTGGCCGCGCACTACGGCTTTGATGTGGAGACGCCCTTCGAGGAATTGCCGGCGACCGTACAGCAGGTGGTGCTGCGGGGCTCGGGTGAGGATCAGATTGCTTTCCAGTACGTGATCGATAGCGGCGCCAGCAAGGGCAAACCGGTGCTGCGCAGCCACGCTTTCGAGGGCATCCTGCCCAACATGGAGCGGCGCTACCGCGAGACCGACTCCAGCGTGGTGCGCGACGACCTGGCCCGCTACCGCCAGTCGCAGCCCTGTCCCGACTGCCACGGCACACGCCTGCGCCGCGAGGCACGCTTCGTGAAGATCGGCGAAGGCGAGCAGGCCCGCACCATCTGGGAGGTCAGCCACGCCACGCTGTCCACTGCCCACGCCTGGTTTGCCGCTCTGCGGCTCAGCGGTTCCAAGGCCGACATTGCCGACAAAGTGGTGCGCGAAATCGCCACCCGCCTGCAGTTTCTGAACGACGTGGGCCTGAACTACCTGAGCCTGGACCGCAGCGCCGAGACGCTCTCGGGCGGCGAAGCGCAGCGCATTCGCCTGGCCAGCCAGATCGGCTCGGGCCTGACGGGCGTGATGTACGTGCTCGACGAGCCCAGCATCGGCCTGCACCAGCGCGACAACGACCGGCTGATTGCCACGCTCAAACACCTGCGCGACATCGGCAACAGCGTCATCGTCGTCGAGCACGACGAAGACATGATGCGCGCCGCCGACCAGGTGGTGGACATGGGCCCCGGCGCTGGCGTGCACGGTGGCCGCGTGATGGCACAGGGCACCTACGACGAGGTGCGCGCCAACCCCGATTCGCTCACCGGCCAGTACCTGGCGGGCACGCGCAGCATTGCCGTCCCGGCGCGGCGCACGCCCTGGCTGCCGGTACTGGCGCAGGCCGCACCCGAGCAACCCAAGGCCAAGTCGCGCTTCCCGGTAACCGAGGCGGGCGAGCGCCGCGCTGCCCGCATGGCCGAGCATGTGGCCCGCCAGGGCGCCGTACAGGCGCTGCGCGTGGTGGGCGCCACCGGCAACAACCTGCAGGGCGTGAGCGTGGATTTCCCGGTGGGGCTGTTCACCTGCGTGACCGGCGTCTCCGGCTCGGGCAAAAGCACGCTGGTGAACGACACGCTGTACGCCGCCGTGGCCCACCAGCTCTACCGCGCGCACGAGGAGCCGGCGGCGCACGAGGCCATTGAGGGCATTGAGTATTTCGACAAAGTCATCAACGTCGACCAGAGCCCCATTGGCCGCACGCCGCGCAGCAACCCAGCCACCTACACCGGCCTGTTCACACCGATTCGCGAACTGATGGCGGAAACCAACCTCGCCAAGGAACGCGGCTACGGCCCAGGGCGCTTCAGCTTCAACGTGGCGGGCGGGCGCTGCGAAGCCTGCCAGGGCGACGGCGTGGTGAAGGTGGAGATGCACTTTCTGCCGGATGTGTACGTGCCCTGCGACATCTGCCACGGCCAGCGCTACAACCGCGAAACGCTGGAGGTGCAGTGGAAGGGCCGCAACATCGCGGGCATTCTGGAGCTGACGGTGGAAGACGCTTACGCCTTCTTCAAGGATGTTCCGACCATCGCGCGCAAGCTGCAGACGCTGCTCGACGTGGGCCTGTCGTACCTGCGCCTGGGGCAAAGCGCCACCACGCTATCGGGCGGCGAGGCGCAGCGGGTCAAGCTGGCGCAGGAACTCAGCAAGCGCGACACCGGCCGCACCCTGTACATCCTGGACGAGCCCACCACCGGCCTGCACTTTGCCGACATCGATTTGCTGCTCAAAGTGCTGCACCAGCTGCGCGACGCCGGCAACACCATCGTCGTCATCGAGCACAACCTGGACGTCATCAAGACCGCCGACTGGATCATCGACATGGGGCCCGAGGGCGGCGCGGGCGGCGGCACGGTGGTCGCCACCGGCACGCCCGAGCAGGTTGCGGCCGACTCGGCCAGCCATACCGGGCAATACTTGCGAAAATATTTGGTCAGATCAGCCTCTAGCGCTTGATGTGTAAACTCTTTCAGCTATGTATTTGATAGTTCTCGTAGAGCGACGCTCTCGGGAATAATGCGCTCTTCACCTCGCCAATCCACGCCCGCCCATGCACTCCATCACCCTGCGCTTTCTGGCACCCCACAACACGCCCCACGCTGGCGCGCGCGTTTCCGGCGGCACCGTTCTTGGCTGGGTGGACGAAGCGGGCTTTGCCTGCGCCTCGGCGTGGGCGCACGGCGACTGCGTGACGGCCTTTCTCGGCAACGCACACTTTTTGCGGCCGGTGCGCGCCGGCGATCTGGTCGAGGTGCGCGCGCACCTGGCATTCACCGGCGAGACCAGCATGAGCCTGGCCATTGAAGTGCACACCGGTGCGCTGGCCAGCAGCGAGCTGCACATGGTGCTGCACTGCGCGGCCGTCTATGTGGCGCTGGACGCGACGGGCGCGCCGCGCGAGGTGAACCATTTCAGTCCTGAAACCCCCGGCGACATGGCGCTTGCGCAGCAGGTGCAAGCGCAGATCACCGCCGCACAGGCGGTGCAATGAACGCCGCTGCCCGGCAGGAGCCGGGCGCCATGGGCGCGCGCGATCTGCTTGCTGCGCTGGCCGTGGTCATCATCTGGGGGCTCAACTTCATTGCCATGAAGTGGGGACTGGAGAGCTTCACCCCCTTTGAGCTGGGCGCCATGCGCTACGTCGCCGCCGCACTTCCGATGGTGTTTCTGGTGCGCCCACCACGCATCGGCTGGCGCTGGGTGGTCGGATTTGGCATGTTCCAGGGCGTGGGGCAGTTCAGTTTTGGTTTCTTTGCACTCAAACTCGGCATGACGGCGGCGCTGGCCAGCGTGCTGATGCAGACCCAGGTGTTCTTCACCGCGCTGTTTGGTTTCATGGCGCTGGGCGAGCGACCCAGCCGCCCTCTGCTGATCGGCATGGCACTGGCGGGCGTCGGTCTCGTGTGTTTTGCCATGAACTTCATCGGCCCGGAGGCTGGCAGCGCAGGCGGGGCGACGCTGATCGGCATCGCGCTCACGCTGTGCGCCGCCGCATCGTGGTCGGTCTCCAACATCGTCGCTCGCCTGGCGCAGCGCGCAGCGCCGGGCTACGACCCACTGGCCTTCGTGGTGTGGTCCTGCCCGGCGCCCATTCTTGCCTTTGTGGCGCTGGTAGCCACTACCGAGCCCGATGCCGGGCGCTGGTTGCACGCCGACGCCTGGGCCGCGCTGCCGGCGGTGGCCTGGGGCTCCGTGGCCTACCTCGGCTGGATGGCCACCATTCTTGGCTACGGCTTGTGGACGCGGCTCTTGACGCGCCACCCCGCCAACCGCGTGGCGCCCTTTAGCCTGGGGGTGCCCGTAGTGGGCCTGGCGGCCGGCATGCTGGTGCTGGGCGAAGTGGTCACGCCCTGGCAGTGGGCCGGCACAGCGTTTGTGGTGTCGGCGCTGGTCTGCGTGGTGCTGGGCGGGCGCTGGGCACAGCGTCGCTGACGTCTGAGATAGCGCCCAAGACAAAGCCCGCAGGGTTTGCACCGTGCGGGCTTGAAATGGGTTGGGCTCAAGCCCAGCGGCAGGCGCGAAGCCTGCCCGTGATCAGCTGAAGTTGCCAGTAGCGATTTCGTGGGCGCGAATCGCGACGCGGGCTTCTTCGCGCACTGCGGCGCGCGTCAGCACGGTGGCGGGCTGTGCGGCGGCAGGAGCCACATAGAAATTCTTGAAGTTGGGGGCAGCTTGCACAGCTTCGGCCACCACTTCAGCGCGGGTGCGGCTGGCCGTGAAACCAGCTTCAAAGTCGGTGCCGTACAGGTCGCCAGCGGTTTGGGCGGCTTGGGCACCGACAGAAGCGAAAGCAGCAACAGCGGCGATAGAGAGAATGCGTGCGGTGTTCATGAGAGATCCTTTAAAACGACGTTGGAGAGACCCGCGGCCCGCAAAGCGAAACGCTCGCCGGGAAGCGGTGTCGGTGAGTCACCTTGCGGGTTCAGCTCATCGATGGGTGAACTGTACGCCTTGCGAGTTCATTTAAAAACTATTAAGTCGCAAACTAACTGTTCCAGTATTTGAAACAATCTTCGGATCCGGTGACGGCCAGACCTTGCTTGGTTCAACGAGCGCCGCGTTGAAATGTTCCATGCAAGATGACTTTTTTGGCTTGCGGCAGCCATTCCCCGGTGGACAGTGCCCGAAAGCGGCCCGTCGGCCACGGTTTCCCGGCGCGCATAGGCAAAATGGCGGCATGTCCCGCCCGCTGCCCCCCGCTTTCCCCAGCGCCTCCAGCGCCGAGATACTGGAGGCGCAACTGCGCCAAGCCGAGCCCTGCCTGTGGCCCAACCCCGATTGGCAGGCGGCCCCGGCGCCCGGCGAACTGGGCCAGGCCCAGATAAGCGCCGCGCAGCAGCGCTTCGAGCGTGCAGCGGCCCTGTTGGCACGCGTGTTTCCGGCGCTAGCAGATACCGGCGGACGCATCACTTCGCCTCTGATGCGCACCGCCGATTTGCAGCGCGCCCTGGGCCTGGATGCCGCTTGCGGCGCGCTCTGGCTCAAGTGCGACCACCTGCTCCCCGTTGCCGGCTCGGTCAAGGCGCGCGGCGCGACGCACGAAATACTGGAGCTGGCCGAGCGTCTGGCGCTTGCCCACGGGCTGATGGCTGCGGGGGACGACCTTACGGTACTGGCCAGCGCCCCGGCGCGCGCGCTGTTTGCGCAGCATGAGGTCGCCGTGGGTTCAACCGGCAACTTGGGGATGGGGGTTGGGCTGATTGCCAAGGCGCTCGGGTTTCGCGCCCGCGTGCACATGTCGCACGACGCCAAGGCCTGGAAGAAAGCGCGGCTGCGCGCGCATGGCGTGGAGGTGCTGGAGCACGCAGGCGACTACGCGCTGGCCGTGCAGGCCGGGCGCGAAGCGGCCGCACAAGACCCGCTGTGCCATTTTGTCGACGACGAGCAATCGCGTTCGCTGCTGCTGGGCTACAGCGTCGCGGCCGGCGAGTTGCAGGCGCAACTGGACGCCGCCGGCGTGGTGGTGGACGCCCGGCACCCACTGTTCGTGTACCTGCCCTGCGGCGTAGGCGGCGCACCCGGTGGCATCACCCTGGGCCTGCGCGATCGCTTCGGGCCGCATGTGCACTGCTTTTTCGCCGAACCTGTGCAATCGCCCTGCATGCTGCTGCAATTGCGCGCTGGCCTGGGCGCCGAGCCTTCGGTGTACGACATGGGCCTCACCAACCGCACCGAAGCCGATGGCCTGGCCGTAGCGCAAGCCTCGCGCCTGGCGGCGGGCCTGATGCGCGAGCGGCTCTCCGGCGTGTACACGGTGGACGATGCGACCCTGTTCCAGCACCTGCTGCGGGCACACGAGGCAGAAGGCCTGCGCATCGAGCCCTCCGCCGCCGCCGGGCTCGAAGGCCCGCTGCGCCTGACGCAGAGCGCCATTGGCCGCGCCTGGCTGGAGCAAACGGGTTTACTCGCACAGCTACCCCAGGCGACCCACGTGGCCTGGACCACCGGTGGCTCCTTGCTGCCCGACAGCGAGTTCGATCGATTTCTCGCGCGCGGACGGGGCCTGTCCGCAACCGCTACTGCAGGCGCAGCCGCATCCTGAACCCGCAAGGAGACCTGAGCATGTCCACCGTAGATTTCGCCATCGTCGGCGCCGGCATTGCGGGCGCCAGCCTGGGCTGGGAGCTGGCTGCACACGGCAGCGTGCTGCTGCTGGAGCGCGAATCCCTGCCCGGGTACCACACCACGGGCCGTTCGGCGGCGCTGTTCCTGGAAACCTACGGCACGCCGGCGATTCGTGCCATGACCCGTGCCAGCCGGCCATTCCTGCAATCGCCTCCGCCGGGTTTCTGCGACAGCGCCATCCTCTCGCCGCGCGGCGTGGTCTATATCGCCGGGCCCGACCAGCTCGACCTGCTGGACGCCACCGAAGCCGAACTGCGCCCCCATTCGCCACAGCTCGAACGCCTGTCGGCCGACGCCCTGGCCGCGCGCATCCCCTGCTTGCGCCGCGAGGCGCTGGGCGGCGGCCTGCAGGAAGGGGGCGCTGCCGACATCGACGTGCACAGTCTGCACCAGGGCTATCTGCGCGGGCTAAGGCAGCGCGGTGGCGCGCTGCGCACCGATGCCGAAGTGGTCGCAGCCCAGCGCCACGACCGCTTGTGGAACCTCACGCTGGCCGATGGCGGCCACCTCCAGGCGCGCACTCTCGTCAACGCGGCAGGCGCCTGGGCCGACGTACTGGGTGCGATGGCGGGCGCCGCCCCGATTGGCCTCACGCCGTGCCGGCGCACCGCCTTCACCTTTCCAGCGCCGGACGGCCTGGATCTGGCGCAGATGCCGGCCATCATTGCGGTGGACGAGAGCTTCTACATCAAGCCCGATGCGCGCCAGCTGCTGGGATCGCCCGCCAACGCCGACCCGATGCACCCGCACGACGTCGCGCCCGAGGAGATCGACGTCGCCACCGGCATCTTTCACATCGAGCAGATGACGCATTTCACCATCCGCCGGCCCTCGCACACCTGGGCCGGGTTGCGCTCCTTCGTGCCGGACGGCGAGATGGTGATCGGCTGGGATGGCGCCGTGGACGGCCTGTTCTGGTTGGCCGCGCAGGGCGGCTACGGCATCCAGAGCGCGCCGGCCTACGCCCTGCTGGCGCGCAACCTCGTGCTGGGCGAGGCGCTGGACGAGAGCCTGCAGGCGCAGGGCGTGGACCCCGCGGCCATGTCGCCCGCCCGTTTGCGCTGAAATTTTAATAGAAATAGGCCGCTAGCGCACGACCCATATAGTTTTACAGCTATATTTATAATAGCGTTATTGGGGCAGCGCCGCCTGCAGTTGCGCGCGGGCGCGTTCGGCTTCGTTGCGTGCGGCCTGGGCAAAATCCTTGCCGCTGCTGGCGTACAAAATGGAACGCGACGAGTTGACGACGATCGGCCCGTCCACCCGCCACCCTGCGCGCACCGTGGCGGCGGCGTCGCCCCCCTGGGCCCCCACACCGGGAATGAGCAGCGGCACCCTGGGCGCCAGTGCCCGCACGCGCTCGATCTCGGCCGGGTAGGTGGCGCCTACTACCAGCCCAAGCTGGCCATTGCGGTTCCACGGCCCCTGCGCCAGGCGGGCGATGTGCTCGTACACACGCGGCTGGCCCTCCACATCGGCCAGGCGCTGGTTCTGCAGATCGTCGCCCCCAGGGTTGGACGTGCGGCAGAGCAAAAAGGCGCCCTTGCCGGGGTACTGCAAATACGGCTCGATAGAGTCGTAGCCCATGAACGGCGAGAGCGTCACCGCGTCGGCGCCATAGCGCTCAAACGCCTCGCGTGCGTACTGCTCGGCGGTGGAGCCGATGTCGCCGCGCTTGGCGTCGAGGATCACCGGTACCTGCGGCGCGTTGGCGCGCATGTGCTGCATCAGGCGCTCCAACTGGCCCTCGGCGCCGTGCGCGGCAAAGTAGGCGATCTGCGGCTTGAAGGCGCACACCAGGTCGCAGGTGGCGTCGACGATGGCGGCGCAGAAGTCGTAGAGCCGGTTGGGTCCCTCGGGTACGCAAGCAGGGATGCGGCTGGGTTCGGGGTCCAGCCCGACGCAGAGCATGGAGGCGTTCTGCGCCGAAGCGGCGCGCAGCATGTCGAGGAAGTCCATGGGGGGATTTTAGGCAGCCAGGACCACCGATTTGCACAGTTCAGCTGCCTTGGCGTCGGCGCACAGGCACTGCGGATGGCATGAGGGGGGCATCACGGCTCTGCGAAGGCGCGCGCATCGATGTAAACCCAGGCCGTTCGCCCGGAAGCCAATTGGGCCGCGACGCGCTTGTAGTCGGACACCTCGTACCGGTCTGCCTGCGCGAGCTCCTCCTGCGTCACGTCGAAGACGGTCCCTGCAACACCGTCGTCTGGCCTGCCGGTGCGGGCGACGATGGGGTGGTGGGTTTTCCCGCTGGTCCTCACCACATCGGCATCTTCAATCTTGACCATGGATTGGTGAAAACCTAGCAGCTCGTCGGCGGTTCCATGAAGGATCCTCCCAAAGGTGGCCCGTTGCACATCACGCTGCTGGAGCGTTCCATAGGAGAAGAGAAGCTGCATCATGGGCATGGGAGTGTCATGAAAACCGGTTGCGCCCCGTACCGGCTAGCATGCCGTGCCGGAAATATGGGGCGGTGAAGGCAATGCTGAATAAGCCCCTCACGCGCGGCGACTTATTCAGCATCACCTTAAATCATTCTATTGGGCGGCATCTGGGGACAGTATTTTGCGAGGAGTGAAGCCCGCATGCTTGCCATTGACCTGCGCCACCGGCAGCGATTCAAGAGGGAATCGGCTTGGAATCGTGGATCGCTGCGCTCCCACCGGGTGCCCGCGCTCAGGCAGCACGCTCGAAATGAAACACCGCCGTCCCCGCCCGCGCGTTCGGCAGCCAGCGCACCACTTCGCCGTCCTGCAAACCAAAGGCGTCGAGGATGCGCAGTTGGTTCTTGTGCGCCAGCACCTCAAAGTCCTTGTAAGTGCCGACGCGGATATTGGGCGTGTCGTACCACTGGTAGGGCAGGCGCCGCGTCACCGGCATGCGCCCGCGCAGCACCGAGAGCCGATTGGGCCAGTGGGCAAAGTTGGGGAAGGCGACGACGCCGGCGCGGCCTACACGCGCCGTTTCGCGCAGCATGACTTCGGCGTTGCGCAGATGCGGCAGGGTGTCGATCTGCAGCACCATGTCGAACGAGTTGTCCTCGAAGAGGGCCAGGCCTTCGTCGAGGTTGAGCTGCACCACGTTGACGCCGCGGCGCACGCAGGCCAGCACATTGGCATCGTCAATCTCGACGCCGTAGCCGCTGCAGCCGCGCGTGCGCTGCAGGTAGTCGAGCATGGCGCCATCGCCGCAGCCCAGATCGAGCACGCGCGAGCCCTGGGGAACCAGCGCGGCCAGCGCCTGCATGGTGGCTTTTTCAGTCATGCCAGCTCCTTGGCAATGCGATCGAAATACGCGCCGACGACGCCCAGGTAGCGGGCATCGTCGAGCAAGAAGGCGTCGTGCCCGTGCGGCGCATCAATTTCGGCGTAGCTCACGTCGCACCGGTTCTCCAGCAGCGCCTTGACGATCTCACGCGAACGCGCGGGAGCAAAGCGCCAGTCGGTGGAAAAGCTCACCAGCAGGAATTTGGCGCTGGCGCGCGCCAGCGCCTCGGTCAGGTTGCCGCCAAAGGCGCGCGCAGGGTCGAAGTAGTCGAGTGCGCGGGTGATCAGCAGGTAGGTGTTGGCGTCGAAATACTCGCTGAACTTGTCGCCCTGGTAGCGCAGATAGCTTTCGATCTGGAACTCGATGTCCTGCGTGCTGTAGTGGTAGTCGCGCAGCAGCGTGGCCGGGTCTTCCGACGGCGGTGCCTGGCCTGCCAGCAGCTCGGGGGGCCTGAGACTGCGCCCGAACTTCTCGTTCATCACGTCGTCGGAAAGATACGTGATGTGGCCGATCATGCGGGCGATGCGCAGGCCGCGCTTCGGGATCACGCCGTAGCGATAGAAGTTGCCGCCATGGAAATCCGGGTCGGTCACGATGGCGCGGCGCGCCACCTCGTTGAAGGCAATGTTCTCGGCCGTGAGGTTGGGCGCACTCGCCACCACCACCGCGTGGCGCACCCGCTCGGGGTATTGCAGCGCCCACGACAGCGCCTGCATGCCGCCCAGGCTCCCGCCGAGCACAGCGGCCAACTGCGCAATGCCCAGCACATCGAGCAGCCGCGCCTGGGCATCGACCCAGTCTTCCACCGTGACCACGGGAAAGTCGGCGCCATAGACCTGGCCGGTGGCCGGGTTCTGGTGCATGGGGCCGGTGGAGCCAAAGCACGAGCCGAGGTTGTTGATGCCGATGACGAAGAAGCGGTTGGTGTCCACCGGTTTGCCGGGGCCGATCATGTTGTCCCACCAGCCTTCGCTCTTGTCCTGGCCAGCATAGACGCCCGCCACATGGTGCGATGCATTGAGCGCGTGGCACACCACCACGGCGTTGGAGCGCGCGGCGTTGAGCGTGCCGTAGGTTTCAAACGCCAGCGTGTAGCCGGAGATGGACGCACCGCTCTGCAGCGCGAGCGGCTCGGAAAAATGCTGGAACTGGGGCGTGGCGAGCAACGGCATAAAAAACCCGGCAACGCTAAAAACGGTACCGGGTGGCTCGCGGACGGTCTTTAGCAGTATTTGTAAAGCGCCCGCAAGCTGCGGCAAATCGGCGCGTGGCGGCCACTATAGCAAAGCCGCAGGTGCCCACGCGGGCCATGCGGGCGTTGTGCTGGGGAAAAAATGCGAAGAAAAGGCAAATAAAAGCGCCCGCGGCGGCAAATTGGCAGATAATGGTCTCGCTTTTTCGCATGTCGAAAAAGCAGTGTATGAGCGGTGTCTGGTCAGTTTCGCGTCTTTGAAGTCGTCACAGGTTTGTTGATTGCGTCGGACTCCATCGCGTTTTATGTTTCTTCAGGAGTCCTTTATGGGCAACAAACTTTACGTGGGCAACCTGCCCTATTCCTTCCGCGACAGCGACCTCGAGCAAACCTTTGGCCAGTACGGCGCGGTTTCCAGCGCCAAGGTCATGATGGAGCGCGACACGGGCCGCTCCAAGGGCTTCGGCTTTGTCGAAATGGGCAGCGATGCCGAGGCACAAGCCGCCATTCAAGGCGTGCATGGCCAAAACTTTGGCGGCCGTGACCTCGTGGTCAACGAAGCCCGTCCGATGGAGCCGCGTGCTCCCCGCAGCGGCGGCTTCGGCGGCGGCGCTGGCGGTGGCGGTTACGGTGGTGGCGGCAGCGGTGGTGGCGGCTACGGTGGTGGCGGCAGCCGCAGCGGTGGCGGCGGCGGTGGTGGCTACGGCGGTGGTGGTGGCGGCCGCGGCGGCTACTGATCCAGCGCTTTTGCCGAACCTGTTTCGGCAGACAGAAAAAGGAACCTTCGGGTTCCTTTTTTGTTGCCCGTACACACAAAAAATCGTTAAAACCGCTTGCATTTCGCAGAAAAGTCGGATTCATAATGCGCGAGCGGGCGTTTCAGCAGGAACGTGCACGCAAGGTTTGCGGTGATGCGTCGGGTTCACGCAGTTGGTGTCGTTGCGATGATCTGCTTGCGTTTCGGGACTCCATCGCTTTTTCTATGTGTTCTTGAGGAGTCCCAAGCATGGGCAACAAACTGTATGTGGGCAATCTGCCCTATGGCGTGCGTGACAATGATCTGGAGCAGGCCTTTGGCGAATTCGGCGCCGTGACCAGTGCCAAAGTGATGATGGAGCGCGACACCGGTCGATCCAAAGGTTTTGGTTTTGTTGAAATGGGCAGCGACGCGGAAGCCCAGGCCGCGATCCAGGGAATGAACGGCCAGTCACTTGGCGGCCGCGCCATTGTGGTGAACGAGGCCCGTCCGATGGAGCCCCGTCCGCCCCGCTCTGGTGGCTTTGGCGGCGGTGGTGGTGGCTACGGCGGCGGTGGCTACGGCGGCGGGCGCAGTGGCGGCGGCGGCGGCGGTGGTGGTTATGGCGGAGGCCGTGAGGGCGGCGGTGGCGGCTATGGTGGTGGCGGCCGCGAAGGCGGCGGCGGCTACGGCGGCGGCGGTGGCCGCAGCGAAGGTGGGTTCCGCAGCCCCTACGGCTCGGGCCCACGTGGCGGCGGCAATAGCGGCGGCGGCGGTGGTGGCCGTGGCGGCGACTACGGCGGCGGCGGATATTGATCGCCCCAGACAACTCCCTAAAAGGCCTCTTCGGAGGCTTTTTTCACATCAGATTTACTATCTTTTTAATAGCTTCAAGCGCTTTCTGACCGGGCGCTAGCGGCTCTTTTTATCTGAATTTCTTGGCGCCAGGCTACCGCGGACGTTGCCCTGCATTTGCAGCACCTGGGCCAGGTTGTCGTATTCCAGGCCATCGGCCGTAAATTGGTCTTTGCCGCGCGTGAGCGTGACCGGACGATTCGAGCGCACGCGTTCGAGTTGCGGCCAGACGTGCAGGTATTCGCCTTCAAAGGAAAGCTGCGGCTGGGCCGCGCTCGCACCGATTGCGGCGTCTCGCACCACGCGGGCATTGCCAAAGAGCTGCACTTCCGAGCCGTCGGCGTTGCTCAGAGCCCGCTCGGACGATGCATGCGTCAGGCGACCGGCGGCGTCGACAGAGCGCAGTCGCATGCGATCGATTTCGAGCGTATCGGTGTCGGGATAGTGGCGACCCATGTCGCCCCGCACTTCGCTCAGCAGCGCGCCATCGGCACCAAAATTCTTCACCGAAAAATTTTGCATGAAGTAATCGGGTTCGTGGCCGCGCGGCGCCTGCTGGGTATCAGACGGCACCGACGGGGCGTTGCGTACCAGCCACCAGCTCCCCAGCGCCAGCAGGCCCATCAGCAGAATAGGCAAGTACACCGCGACGCGGTCCCAGGCACGTTGCGTGCGGCTTCTCATGGGCAATAGTCGGCCAGCAGACGGGCATAGGCGCCATTCGCCATCAGCAAGAGATCGCAAAACTCGCGGGCTGCTCCCACGCCAGCGCGCGCGGCGGTAATGTGGTGGGCGCGGGAGCGCACTTCGACGTGGGCGTCCGGCGGGGCACAAGCAAAGCGCGCGCGCTGCATCACAGGCAGGTCGGGCCAGTCATCTCCCATGGCGGCGGCCTGGCTCCAGGCCAGACCCAATTGGTCCAGCAAACGCTGGGCAGCAGGGGCCTTGTCTTCGGTGCCAAACACTGCGTGCTCCACGCCCAAGGCCGAAAGCCGAAGCCGCAGCGGCGCAGAGTCGCGCCCGGTGATGACGGCCGGCACGATGCCTGCCTTCTGCAGGAGCTTGAGCCCGTGGCCGTCGAGCGTATGGAAGCGCTTGAGCGTCTCGCCAGCCTCGCTGAAGTAGATCCCGCCGTCGGTCAACACCCCATCGACGTCAAAGAAAGCCACACGGACGCCCTGCGCAGCCAGGAGCAGCTCCGGGGTGAAGTGCAGTGCGGGCAACGATTGGGCGCCAGGCATTTCAGTCATCCAGAGACCCTCACGCAAGGGCGGCGCGGCCGCGAAGGGGTATGTCGTTCCACCTCAAATCACCTTGGCGCGCAGCAGGTCCCGGATATGGACCACCCCTTGCAGGATGCCGTCTTCGCCTGCCACCAGAACACTGGTGATGCCATGGGTTTCCATGAGCGCGGCGGCGTCGACGGCCAGGGCATCCCCGCGAATGCTGCGGGGGTGGGCATGCATGAGCTCGGCGGCGCTTGCAGGGCGCAAATCGGCGCCGCTCTCGATGCGCCGGCGCAGGTCGCCGTCGGTAAAGATGCCCAGGATGTGACCAGATTCGTCGACCACGGCGGCAGCGCCCAGGCCCTTGGCGCTCATCTCGCGCATCAATTCGATAAAACCCGCCTCCGGGCGCACCCGCGGCAGTTCGTCGCCGCTGCGCATGACATCGCTGACATGCGTGAGCAATTTGCGCCCCAAGGCGCCGCCGGGGTGGGAGCGTGCGAAATCCTCGGCACGAAAGCCGCGCGCATCGAGCAAGGCCACGGCCAGGGCGTCGCCCATGGCCAACTGCGCCGTGGTGCTGGTGGTGGGCGCCAGATTCAAGGGGCAGGCCTCGCGTTCGACACTGCTGTCGAGCACGGTGTCGGCGTGTTGGCCCAAGGTAGAGCCGGGCCGCCCGGTGATGGCCACCAGCGGCGTGCCGAGCCGGCGCAGCACGGGCAGGATGGCCGTCAGCTCAGCGCTTTCGCCGCTGTTGGAGATGGCGAGCACGAGATCGCCCGAAGTGACCATGCCCAGATCGCCGTGACTGGCCTCTGCGGGGTGCACAAACAGGGCGGGCGTGCCGGTGGAGGCCAGCGTGGAGGCAATTTTTCGGCCCACATGGCCGCTTTTTCCCATGCCCATGACCACAACGCGACCGGGCGCAAGCAAGATTGCACGTACGGCATCGCAAAAGGGCGCGCCCAAGGCGCCGGCCAATTGGTTCAGCGCTGCCGCTTCGATTTCGAAGGTCTCGCGCCCCAGACGCAGTGCCTGCTCTGGATCGAACGGGCGCGTGGAGGCAGAAGCAGCATGCATGGAGCGATTCTATCGGTGGCCTAAAAACCTGTTTGTGATCCTCCAAGCGCCCCCAGGAAATCGCAGGCAGACACCAAGTTTCTCGGTGTGCCGCACTTGCACAAGCTAGCATTGGACGATGTCCAGCCTCGCTCTCACGCTCTTGTACCTGCTGGCTGCGGTCTTGGGCGTTGTTGCGTGCCGCAGCCTTCGCATGCCTCCCATGCTGGGCTATCTCATTGCGGGCGTGCTGATCGGTCCGAACGCTCTCGCGCTGGCAAGCAACTCGGAGAGCGTGCGCCACCTGGGCGAATTCGGAGTGGTGTTTCTGATGTTTGCCATTGGCCTCGAGTTCAGTCTGCCGAAGTTGCGGGCTATGCGGGCCCAGGTGTTTGGGCTCGGTCTGCTGCAGGTCGCTGTGACCATGGCGGTGGGATTTGGCGGCACGCTGCTGCTGGCGCAGTGGTTCGGCGGTGTGTGGGACGTAGGCTGGCAGACTGCCTTGGCGCTCGCTGGCGTGTTGTCCATGAGCAGCACGGCCATCGTCGTGAAGCTGATGTCCGAGCGCGCGGAGATCGAGAGCGAGCACGGGCGCAACGTGATGGGCATTTTGCTGTTCCAGGATCTCGCCGTGGTGCCGCTTCTGGTGCTGGTTCCGGCGCTGGGCTCGTCACCCGAGCATCTGCTGGGGGCTCTCGGCCTGGCGCTGCTCAAGGCCACGGTTCTGGTCACGGTGCTGCTCACAGGAGGACAGGGGGTCATGCGCTGGTGGCTCACCCTGGTGGTGCGTCGCAAGAGCGATGAGCTGTTCATGCTCAACCTGCTGCTGATCACGCTGGGGCTGGCCTGGCTGACGGATCTCGCCGGCCTGAGCTTGGCGCTGGGCGCCTTCATCGCCGGTGTTTTGGTGTCGGAAACCGAGTACCGGCACCAGGTGGGCACCGATATCCGCCCGTTTCACGACGTTCTGCTCGGGCTGTTTTTCATCACCATCGGCATGATGCTGGACTGGCACATCCTGCTGGAGCAGTGGTGGCTGGTGCTAGGGCTGTTGGTGGTTCCCTTGCTGCTCAAGCTGCTGATCATTCTGGCGCTGGCGCGCCTTACCGGGGCGAGCACCGGGGTGGCGCTGCGAACCGGCCTGTATCTCGCGCAGGCCGGCGAGTTCGGCTTTGTGCTGCTGTCGCTGACGCTGCAAAACGGCCTGCTGCGGCCGGCGTTGATGAACCCCATCCTGGCGGCCATGGTGCTTTCCATGGTGGCCACGCCCTTCCTGATCCTCTACAGCAACCGCATCGTCATGCGTCTGGTGGCCAGCGACTGGCTGCTGCAGTCGCTGCAAATGACCCAGATCGCCCGAAAGACGATCGACACCACTGGCCACGTCATCATCTGCGGCTATGGACGCTGCGGGCAAAACCTGGCGCGCATGCTGGAGCGCGAATCGATTCCCTACCTCGCGCTGGACCTGGACCCTGATCGCGTGCGCCAGGCTGCAGCCGCCGGGGACAAGGTGGTGTATGGCGACGCGACGCGCTTGCAGGCCCTGATGGCGGCGGGTCTGGTGCGGGCCAGTGCAGTGGCCGTTACCTATCTGGAGCTGCCGGCGGCACTCAAAGTACTGGCGAACGCGCGCGCGCATGCACCGCAAGTGCCAGTGGTGGTGCGCACGCAGGACGACTTGCACCTGGAACGCCTGCGCGAAGCCGGTGCTACCGAAGTGGTGCCGGAGGCGATCGAAGGCTCGCTGATGCTGGCCAGCCACGCGCTCGCATTGGTGGGGGTGCCCATGCGGCGGGTGCTGCGCATCGTGCAGGACCAGCGCGACGCCCGCTACCAGCTGCTGCGCGGCTATTTTCACGGTGCCGACGACGACACGGCTGCCGAACGCGAGCAGGCCCGGCTTGTCACGCTGACGCTGCCAGCCGGTGCAGCGACCCTGGGCCAGCCCCTGGGGCAACTCGGTTTGCCCCAAATGGGCGTGAGCGTGGTAAACCTGCGCAACGGCCTGGGCCACCCGCTGGCGGCCACCGACGCGTCGGTGCTGGCCGAGGGGGATACGCTGGTGCTGTCGGGCGCACCCCCTGCGCTGGCGCTGGCGGAAGAACGGCTGCTGCGCGGCTGATGGTGGCGGCAGTGCCTCGGGCACCGCAGGACAACCAGGGCACGCTGCCTATGCAGACTGTGCGAACAAGGCCTCGGGAGGGCCGGGGCGCCCAAACAGGTAGCCCTGAAACCGGCGACAGCCGTTGTTCAGCAAAAACTGCCGCTGTCCTTCGGTTTCCACCCCTTCGGCCACCACATCGAGGCCCAGGCTCTGGGCCAGCGCAATGATGGTGCAGGCGATGGCCGCGTCGTTGGCGTCCGTCAAAACGTCGCGCACAAAACTCTGGTCGATCTTGAGCTGCTCCAGCGGCAGACGCTTGAGATAAGCCAAGCTCGAATACCCGGTGCCGAAATCGTCCAGCGAGAAGCCCACGCCCCGGCCGCGCAGTGCCTGCATCTTGGCGATGCAGTCTTCCACGTCGTGCAACAACAGGCTTTCCGTGAGCTCGAACCTCAGTAGCGCAGGGTTCACGCCGGTCTCTTCCAGAATGGAGAGGGTCTGGACGACAAATTCCGGGTGCCGAAACTCCTGCGCACTGACATTGACCGAAACCGTCCAGGCGGCACTCCGGCTCGCTTGCGCCCAGGCTGCCAGTTGCTTGCAGGCGCTTCGCAGCACAAACCGCCCCAACGGCAAAATGAGCCCTGTCTGCTCAACCACGCTGATGAACGCCCCCGGCATCACCAAACCGCGCTGGGGGTGCTGCCAACGCACCAGCGCTTCGGCGCCAAGAAGCCCGCCACCGGGGTCCACGACACGCTGGTAATGCACGAAAAATTCCGACTGCACCAGCGCCTGGCGGATGTCGGCTTCCAGCAACGACCGTGCCGATGCGGCAGCCTGCATTTGGGGGTCGAAGAAACACACTGTGTTGCGCCCTTGCGCCTTGGCTTCGTACATCGCAATGTCCGCCCGCTTGAGCAGTTCCTGGGCACTGCAGGGGCTTGCCTCGAACAGCGTGATGCCGATGCTGGGCGTGCTGTGGATCGAGCGCTCTTCGATCTCGTACGGTTGATTGAGTCGCGCCAGAATTTTCAAGGCCACCGTTTCGACTTCCTGCGCGGCTTGTGTCTGGCTACCGTCCAGCCCTTGGAGAACGACGACAAACTCATCGCCGCCCAACCGTGCCACGGTGTCCGTGGCGCGGAGTCCTTCGGTCAGGCGCTGGCCCACTTCGCGCAGCAAGCGGTCTCCCCACTCGTGCCCAAGCGTGTCGTTGATATCCTTGAAGTTGTCCAGATCCAGAAACAGCAGCGCCCCGTGCGTGCCGAACCTGGCGCACTGCGCCATCACCTGATTCAGCCGGTCGACCAGCAGTCGCCGGTTGGGCAGGCCGGTCAAGTCGTCGTAAAAAGCGAGTCGCTGGATTTCGGCCTCCGCCCGCTTGCGCTCGGTGATATCGCGTGCGACCCCGCGGTACCCAGTGAAAACGCCCTCTTCGTCAAAGATCGGCTCGCCGCTGAGCCCCATCCACAGCAGCTCGCCCGTCGGCGTGGTGCGCTGCACTTCAAAATCGTGAAAGACCTCCCGCGCATGGATACGTGCGCAGTGCGCTGCCAGGACGGCGCTGGCAGCGTGGCCTTCCGGGGCATCCCAAAGCGAGCGGCCACGCAGTTGCTCTTCGGACACGCCGCAGTCCGCACGCATGTTTCCTTCAAGCCGCACCAGACGGTCTTGCGCGTCCTGTTCCCAGTACCAGTCCGACGACAGCTGCGTAAGGCTGCGCCAGCGCGCCTCGCTGCGGGCCAGGGCGAGTTGCGTAGCGAGATAGTCGGTGACGTCGGCGAAGGTGCGCACCCTGCCGCCGCCGGGAATCGATCGGGTGCGAACCTCCAGATAGCGGCCCTGCGCGGTCTTTCGCAGGTAGTACTCAGGCATGTCCCCAAGTCGGGCCTGCGCCGCCGATTCCGAGGCCACGTAGCGGCGCGCAGCCACATCGATATTCGAAAACTCCGGCCCGAAATCACCACGCTCTGTCTGAAGTCGCACCACCTCACTCATGTGCGGCTGGCGGTCCAACAGCTCGCGCGGCAGATCCAGCAACTCGAGGTAGCGTTGGTTGTAGACGCGAACAAATCCGTCTTCATCCACATTGGATATACCCTGCGAAACACTGGCCAGTGTGAGTTCGAGGGCGCGCGTTTTCTCTGCCAGCGCCGCGCTGGTATGCGCCAGCTCCAACTCCATGCTGCGGCGATGCGCGTCGCTGCGGCGCGCCAGCTCCAACTGGCCGACCGTGTTGAGCAAGGGCTGCAGAAAACTCACATCGGCCGTCGAATAGCCTCCCGAGCGGTTAGCGATGCCGACCATGGCGACCACATCGCCCCCTGCAACGATGGGCAGGGCCATGAACGAATACAGCAGCGGATGGCCGGGTGGCAGCCCTGCGGCACGGGGATCGTCCGCCGGATGGTTGCTGATCAGTGGCGTGGTGCCCTGGAGCGCCTGACCGATCAGTGTGCGCGGGTTGTCGAAAACCAGCCCCCCCGAATCGAGCTGGGCGAACTGCGCGCGCGAGGGGGCATCCCAGGCGATGTCTGTGATGGCATGGATGCGCAGCAGCCGGGTGCCCGCGGCGGCTGCCTCCACCTGGCCGAGGAAACCCCACGCACTCTCGGTCAGTGCCAGCAATTCGTTCAACAGGGTCTCAAAGGTTTGGCGTGCCGGGGCGCTGTCGATGAACAAGGCTTGCGCCCGAAAGATGGCTTGCAGCAAGCGGTGTTGGCGCGCCAGCAGTTGTTCTGCTGCTTCACGCGACTGCGCTGCGCGTGCGCGCTCCAGGACTGCCTCGATCTGTGCCGGAAGCGAAAGCAGGTATTGCCCCGCCTGGTCTTGCATCACGAAATCGGCAAAACCATGGCGCAGGGCATGCGCCGCCTGCGATTCAAGGCCCATTGGCACCAGAATCAACGCTGGCGTGGCGCGAAGGTCTTTCAAGGCGTCGTAGGCGGCGCCATCGGTGAGTCGGTAGGAAACCAAGGCCACATCGAATGGGCGCTGGGTCAGGGCGTCTCGCGCCTGGCCCAACGAAGCAACGCCGTGCACGTCCCAGGCCAGCCACGAGTCCGCCAGCGCAGCCCGCACGGCATCTGCGTGCTCGTCACTGCTTTCCATCAGAAGAACGGAAACCGTCATGGGTGGTGCTGACTGGCGGCGTATGGATTGGTAAATCATTATGGGCTCTTTGCCCCTGAGCGATAGCGTCCGGTCCGCTTGACTCACTACACTGTGCAGCCGTGCTGCGATTTGCCGTCGGCATTCGGCTTGCGCCTCCACCACCGCCTTCCATGCCTACTCCCAGCTTTTCCGACTACCTGCGCGAGCACATTCGCACCGTGCCGGACTGGCCCGCTCCAGGCGTGCAATTTCGCGACATCACGCCGCTGTTGCAGGATCCAAAGGTGTTTCGCGTTTTGATCGATGCCTTTGTGCACCGCTACATGGACCGCGATCGCCGCCCCGACGTCGTGGCCGGAATAGACGCACGCGGCTTCATCCTGGGCGCGGTGGTGGCGTATGAGCTGGGCGTGGGCTTTGTGCCGATTCGCAAGAAAGGCAAGCTCCCGTTCACCACCGTGGAGGAAACCTACGAACTGGAATACGGCAGCGCAACGGTCGAGCTGCACACCGACTCCGTACACACTGGCGACAGGGTGTTGCTGATGGACGACCTGATTGCCACAGGCGGCACCATGATGGCTGGCAAAAGGCTATTGGAAAAACTGGGTGCGCAGGTGGTGGAGGGCGCCGCCATCGTCGATCTGCCGGAGCTGGGCGGCTCGTCCCGGCTGCGCGCAGCCGGCCTGAACTTGTATACGCTGGTGGACTTCGCAGGGCGCTAGGGATGTCCTGCATAACCCTCGCGAGGCGGTGATAGTGCGGATCGGGATGGGCTACAAGGCGTCTTTTTGCAGCCAATAGCCCAGCTATTGGCAAAAAAAGCAACGCAGCAGACCGCCCGAGGCCGCGCTATCACAGACCGCAGGGAGTTATGCAGGCCATCCCTAGGGCCCGCCCCATCACAAATCGCCGTACTGCGTTCCGCTCAGGTCGGGGCCACGCGGCCCAGCCTGTGGCATTTCGGTGTCGGCGAAATCGTCGGCACGCGGGCGACGCAAGGGACCCGTGCGCACAGGAACCCCCTTCGGACGGGCGGGATCGCCGGTGGCCGATGAACTGAGCGCCTTTTTGAAGGCGGCAACCTCGTCCGCCTCGATGGGGTCAAAAGCTGCCGGCACGGGCCGCAAGGCCGGGCGCGGCAGCGGGGCGGGTGCTGCTGCGATGGGCCCCGGTCGGGTATTTCCCGCAGCCGGGGCCGGACGCGGCGCAGCGGCGGTTTTTTGAGGATTGCCCACTGCAACATGCTCGTTGGAGCGCCAGTACACGGCGGTGACTGCGATGTCATAGCGCGACTTCGCGGTCTGGGCGATCAAGGCTTCGATCTCACTCAAACGCGCCGTGTCTCCCCCGAACTCGCGTGCCAGATCCATCATGACCAGAAACTGGCTGCCGCGCTGGTCCAGGGAAAGCACCTTGAATTTGTAGCTCGCTGACAGCACACCCGCACGCACCATGGCATCGCGTACCACTGTGTACAGCAGTTCGCGCCGCTCCATGCGCTCATTCTTGCGGTTGGCCGCATGCTCCGGCGCCGCCGGTTCCGGCATTTGGCGACCGTAGAGCCCAGGCACGAGCGGAATGGTCGCTTCGGGATTCAGCAAGCCCGAGGGCTCCATGTTGCGCGCGGGGACCGGTGCGCTCTTGCGGGTGAACCAGCTGAGAATGGACATCTTGTTCTTTCTTCCACCTAGGACAAGCGCTGTACGCGCTGCTCTGACCGACTTTGCGCGCGCCATGCACCGTTCGAACGGCATGGCTGCAATGGAGCATGGGTGCCGGAATGGCAAATTTCGTGCGCGCACTGCCCTGCCGGCGAGTTTAGGCCAAGCCACCCCGCTTTCGCCAGCAAAGTCTTGGGCAAATGCAGGCGAGCGCTTGAAATATCGTCCGCTTCGCAACAGCTTGGCTGTAAGCCCTCCCGAGCAAGCGCCTGCCTACGCTCCTGGCGCAGGGGCTGCGCTCAGGTTGTGGCGATGCGGCGGCGCCGATTGCTCATGCGCTTGGCCAGCACCGCGCCGGCAGCCATGGCGACGTTCAGGGCGACAGCCGGTTGTCGGTTGCTGAGTTCGGTAAAGCGCATGGCGGTCAGGCTCCAGAGCTTGCTCGCTACCGTCGCCTGAACCGTCGCGCTGCGCGAACGGTGCGAGAAAAAGGCCCCTTCGCCCACTACGGACCCCGCAGTGACGATCGCCAGACGCACCCGTGCTTTTTCATCTTCATAGTGCACGCTGAGGCTGCCACTTTCGACGAAATACAAAGTGCGCTCGGACGAGCCTTGGGAAAAGAGGGTCTGGCCGGCGGCCAGCGTCATGGGCTGGAGATAGGCCGACAGCATGTCCCATTGCGCGGCGCTTAGCGGGTTGCTCATGCTGTCTTCGGCGCTGGCCTGGACGATGGCGTTGATCAAGCCCTGGAGGTCAAGTTTGATGGAGGAGGGCAAGGGTGCATTCATGATCTACTGACGCTATCGCGAATGACAGGACCGCACAAGCCGGCTTTACCGTCGCTTACAAAACACGGTCTCTATTTGCCGATGCAGAAGCTTGAAAAAATGACGCCGAGCAAATCATCGGCACCGAAGGCCCCAGTGATCTGGTTCAAGGCGTTCTGTGCCAGCCGCAGTTCTTCCGCCAGCAGATCCAGCGCCGGGCTGTCGCCTTCGAGCTGATCGGCCGCCACCGCAAGGTGTCCGCCCACCGCCTGCAGGGCCTGTACATGGCGGGCGCGCGCAATGAAGACACCACCGGGCGCTGCGTGCCAGCCGGCGATGGCCAGCAATTCGCGCCGCAAGGCCGGCAAGCCCGCTCCGGTGCGTGAAGAGAGTGTCACGCCCACTCTCGGCACGCTGTCCTCGGGCTGGGTCAGGACGCAGTCGCTTTTGGTCCAGACGTCAACCAGGGGCACAGATTTTGGCTTGAATTTGGCCATAGCGCTTGCTATGACTGCATCATCAGCTATGTATTCAATAGCATTGCTGCGCGTGAGATCGTGCAGAAAGAGCACGGCGTCTGCGTCCGCGATAGCCTCCCAGGTGCGCGCGATGCCGATGCGCTCGACTTCGTCGCCGCTTTCGCGCAGGCCTGCAGTATCGATGATGTGCAGTGGCACGCCTTCGATCTGAATGGTCTGCTGCACTTTGTCGCGTGTGGTTCCGGCAATCGCCGTGACGATGGCCAGTTCGGCGCCCGCCAGGGCGTTGAGCAGCGAACTCTTGCCGGCGTTGGGCTGGCCGGCAATCACTACCTTGATGCCCTCGCGCAGCAATGCACCCTGTTGGGCCTGATCGGCCACTGCGGCCAGCTGTTGCTGCAAATTTTGCAGCTGCCCGGCCGCATCGGAACTGCGCAAGAAGTCGATTTCTTCGTCAGGAAAATCCAGTGTGGCCTCCACCAACATGCGCAGATGCACCAGCGCGTCACGCAGGCGATGGACTTCATTGGAAAAAGCACCGCCCAGCGAGCGCGCAGCGCCACGCGCGGCGGCGCTGGTGGATGCGTCGATCAGATCGGCGACGGCCTCGGCCTGCGCCAGATCCAGCTTGTCGTTCAGAAAGGCGCGCTCGGTGAATTCGCCTGGCTGTGCCAGCCGCAGCCCCGCCAGGCGCGCCGCGCCGGTGGCCGGCTCCGACTCGGCTGCCGCCTGAAGGCAGCGCGCCAGCAGCAACTGCAGCACCACCGGACCCCCATGGACCTGCAATTCAAGTACATCCTCCCCGGTGTACGAGTGCGGCGCCGGGAAGAACAGCGCCAGACCGTGGTCTATGGGCGTGCCGTCGGCCTCGCAGAAAGGCAGATAGGTGGCCTCGCGCGGCCGCAACGCCCTGCCACAAAGCACTTGCACGAGGGCGCCCAGCCCGCGCCCCGAAACGCGCACGATGCCCACTGCCCCTCGGCCCGGCGCGGTAGCAATGGCGGCGATCGGTTCGTCGTGTCGGGGCAGCATGTCAGGCAATCGATGGAGCAATGCGCCAGAGAAATCGGCGCGGCCCAGGCGGGAGATGCCGCGCAAGGGCCGCCGCCTCTGGCAGTTGCTCAAAGCGGCGCAGCCGCTCCGGGGGAGGTTACTTGAACTTCGGCAGATTGAACTGCGGCGGCACGCCCATGCGGGTGTTGATGACCCACTGCTGCGCAATCGACAGCACGTTGTTGGTGAGCCAGTACAGCACCAGACCGGCGGGGAAGAAGAAGAACATCACGCTGAACGCCAGCGGCATGATCCACATCATCTTGGCCTGCATCGGGTCTGGAGGCGCCGGGTTGAGGGCGGTCTGCAGGAGCGAGCTCAGCGTCATGAGCAGCGGAAGAATGAAGAACGGGTCGGGCGATGAGAGGTCGTGAATCCAGCCGATCCACGGCGCATTGCGCATTTCCACGCTGGAGAGCAGCACCCAGTACAGCGAGATGAACACCGGAATCTGAACCACGATCGGGAAGCACCCGCCCATGGGATTGACCTTCTCCTCACGGTAAATGCGCATCATCTCCTGCTGCATCTGTTGCGGCTTGTCTTTGAGCCGCGCGCGCATCTCGGTGATCTTGGGGTTGATGGCCTTCATTTTGGCCATGCTGGAGTAGGCCTTGGCGTTGAGCCAGTAGAAGGCCATTTTGAGCAGCAACACGAGCCCGACGATCGACCAGCCCCAGTTGCCCAGCACGCTGTGCAACTGATTGAGCAGCCAGTAGAGTGGCTTGGAAATGATGGTGAAGACGCCATAGTCCTTCACCAGCTCCAGGCCAGGCGCCAGGGCTTCAAGCTTCTTTTCTTCCTGGGGGCCTGCATACAAATCGCTGTCCACGGTTTTGCTCGCCCCCGGAGCAAGACTACCCAAAGACATGACCATCGCCACGGAATACTGGTTGTCCCCCAGGCGCTTCACGCGAAATTCACGCTGCAGGTCTTGACCGTCGGGTGCATTGAGCAGCCAGGCAGAGACAAAATAATGCTGAACCATGGCAATCCAGCCGTTGTTGGTCGGCGGGGGAACCTCTGCCTTTTGCTTTTCGATGTCAGCAAAGGGAATTTTGTGGAACTTCTTTTCGTCCGTATAGGCCGCCGGCCCCGAGAACGTGTTCGCCCCCATCATGTTGCCCGCAGCGACCGTGCCATGGCGCACCAGCTGCAAATACAGCTGCGCATCGCGCGGCTGGTCACCCACGTTGACCACCTCGTGTTTCACGCGAATGGAGTAGTCCCCTCGGGTGAAGACATAGGTCTTTCGGTACTTCAGTCCCCCTGCGGGGACAGATTCAAACACAAGCTCCAGCGTCTTTACACCGTCAGCGAGTATCCGTGGTCCCGGCAGCGCATTCATCGGTGTCAGGTGATTGGGAAAGCTTGCGCCCGCATCCACCGTATTGAGCAGACCGGTTTGCGCCACATAGCGAGAAGCCGGGCTGCCGTCTTCCATCAGCACGACGGGAGTGACTTCAACCGCAGGCACAGGCTGACCGAAAACGCCTTTGATCGAGTCCATGAAGCTGCGGTTGCGCGACTGCTCGTTGTAATGCTTCAGTTCCAACTCTGACAGGGTGCCGCCTTGGCTGTCGAGCACTGCGTGAAATACATCGGTTTCAATCGCGATTTTTTCACGCGTCGAAGGAGCCGCTTGCTCCGACGTTGCGGCCAGGGTGGGAACACTGGGAGACGTTCCAGCGACTGCCGGCAAATCCGCCGGTAGAGGCTTGTTAGGGGCCGAGGCGGCGGGCGCCTGCTGCACTGGCGCCGGAAAAAACGTGCCACGGTTGCCGTTGTGTACCTGCCATTTGTCCCACAACAGGACCATGGAAAAGCCGAATATGACCCACAGAATGGTGCGGCGGATGTCGTTCATGGAGTCTTCTCAGAAGCAGAGGAAGGGGATTCGTGCGGATTCAGCAGGCGCGAAAACAAACGCGTGGCGCGAGGCGGCTCTTGTGGCACAGGGTCGTGGCCGCCCTGGCACCAGGGCTGGCAGCGCGCCAGACGCGCCACGGTCAGCCAACTGCCCGCAGCCGCGCCGTGGCGCTCAAGGGCCTCGATGGCGTACACGGAGCACGTCGGCTCAAAACGGCAGGCTGAGCCCAGCCATGGACTCAGCAGCAGGCGGTAGCCGCGCACCAGCGCGATCAAAAGCCTGCGCATCAGAGCGGGCTCCGAAGCGAGCGCTCGAACAGCGCGTGCAATTCCTCGCGCACTGCGAGCTTGAGCGGCGCCGAGCAGGCGCTCACAAACTGCTGGCGGTCAAACGTCGAGCGCAGGCGCACCACATGCGCCGCGGCCGGCAGGCGCGACTCAAACACCGCAGCCACACCATATATCTGGCGCTTGATGGCATTGCGCGTCACGGCGCGCCGTGCCCAGCGCTTGGGCACCATGGCCCCCAACCAGACGGCACCGGGTGCGATGAGCGCAACAGGCACGCGCCCAAGGCCAGGCACTGGCTCGGACGCCTCTTGCGGCGTCGCCAGCGGCAGACGGTGCAGGGCAAAGTGCGGCGTGCGCGCCACGGTAGCGCCGGACAGTGTGGCTTGGAACTGCGGACGGGTTTTCAGGCGCTGCATAAATGCGAAGAGCACGCGTGGACGCAGCTGCTGGTTGCTTTCGAGGCGTCCGGGTGCTGGCCCCCTGTGCGGCGCACACCTGGTGCGCAGCCGTGCGGCCCACGCAGGCTCAGACGGCCAAACGCTTGCGGCCCTTGGCGCGGCGCGCGTTGATCACGGCGCGGCCGCCGCGCGTCTTCATGCGCACGAGGAAACCGTGGGTGCGGGCGCGGCGGGTCTTGGAGGGTTGGTACGTGCGTTTCATGGTCTTTCCTTGGAGAATGTTCGGGCCAGCGACCCACCGAGGAAACCCTAGGGGGAGCCGACATTGCGATGCATTTGCCCTGAACAGTTTCAGGGAAACCGGCGATTATCGCAGGCTTGGGGGGCCAGGGCAATGTGGGACGCCTGAGAATCACGAAATGGACCAGGCGCAGGGTGTGGATAAGGTCTGGACAAGATACAATCGCGGCCCTTCGTTCGTTCCCTCTATCCACAAGAATTTTCCCTACATGACAGAGGAACTCGCGTATCCCGCGCCCAGCCCATCCGACCCGCAGCCAGGCCAGGCATTGTGGCAGGCCTGCCTGGAGCAACTGGCCCAGGATCTGCCCGCCCAGCAGTTCGCCACCTGGATCAAACCCCTCAGCGCCCAGATCTCGGAAGACCTTTCGCGCGCCACGCTGTATGTGCCCAACCGCTTCACGCTGGACTGGATTCGCGCCCAATACGCCGGCCGCATCGCTTCTGTGCTGGAGTTGATTTACGGCCAGCCTGTAGCATTGGAGTTAGCGCTTGCTCAGCGCGCAAGCGCCGTGCGCACGAATGCTCCCGCGCCAAACGCCCAAGTACAGGGTGGCGACGCCTCGCCCGCCCAGCAGCGCCACGACGACGCGCAACCGAGCGCCGCCCCACGCAATCGCTTGAACCCGGCCCTCACCTTCGACACCCTGGTGGAGGGCACGGCCAACCGCATGGCGCGCGCAGCTGCCATGCACGTGGCCGGCATGCCGGGGCATTTGTACAACCCGCTGTTCATCTATGGCGGCGTCGGTCTGGGCAAGACCCATCTGGTGCACGCCGTGGGCAACAAGCTGCTCGCCGACCGGCCAAATGCCAAAGTTCTCTACATCCACGCTGAGCAGTTCGTCTCGGATGTGGTCAAGTCGTACCAACGCAAAACTTTTGACGAGTTCAAAGAGCGCTACCACTCGCTCGATCTGCTGCTGATCGACGACGTTCAGTTCTTCGCCAACAAGGACCGCACCCAGGAAGAGTTCTTCAACGCCTTCGAGGCCCTGCTGGCCAAGAAGAGCCATATTGTGATGACCAGCGACACCTACCCCAAGGGCCTGGCAGACATCCACGAGCGCCTGGTCTCGCGCTTTGATTCCGGTCTGACGGTGGCCATCGAGCCGCCCGAGCTGGAAATGCGCGTCGCCATCCTGATCAACAAGGCGCGCGCCGAGAGCGTGGAAATGCCCGAGGAAGTCGCCTTCTTCGTGGCCAAGAACGTGCGCTCGAACGTGCGCGAGCTCGAGGGCGCGCTGCGCAAAATTCTGGCGTATTCGCGCTTCAATCAGAAGGAAATTTCCATTCAGCTGGCACGCGAAGCCCTGCGCGACCTACTCTCCATCCAGAACCGCCAGATCAGCGTTGAAAACATCCAGAAGACGGTGGCCGACTACTACAAGATCAAAGTGGCCGACATGTACAGCAAGAAGCGCCCCGCCAGCATTGCCCGGCCGCGCCAGATTGCCATGTACCTGGCCAAAGAGCTGACGCAGAAGAGTCTTCCGGAAATCGGAGAATTGTTTGGCGGGCGCGACCACACCACGGTGCTGCACGCAGTGCGCAAAATTTCGGGCGAACGCCAGCAACTGACCGAACTGAACCAGCAGCTGCATGTGCTGGAGCAGACGCTCAAGGGTTGAGCACGGGCAAAATGGCGGGTTGCGTGGCGCGGGAGACGGCGCCCATTCCCAGAGAAAACCAAAAGAGGATGAAATGATCGTTCTGAAGGCCCCCCAAGACAAGGTTCTCGCAGTACTGCAATCGGTCGCGGGCATCGTTGAGCGCCGCCACACCCTGCCGATCCTGGCCAACGTGCTGCTCAGGAAGACCGGCAACGCCCTGCAACTGACCACCAGCGACCTGGAGATCCAGATCCGCACCACGGCCGAGCTGGGCGGCGACACCGGCGACTTCACCACCACGGTGGCGGCGCGCAAGCTGATCGACGTGCTGCGCACGATGCCCGGTGACCAGACGGTGAGCCTGGAGACGGCGCAGGAAAAGCTGGTGCTCAAGGGTGGCAAAAGCCGCTTTACGCTGCAGACCCTGCCGGCAGAAGACTTCCCGCTGGTGCAGGAAGCCGCCAACTTCGGCCCCGCCTTCAGCATTCCGCAAAAAGCCCTCAAAAGCCTGCTCGGCCAGGTGGCCTTCGCCATGGCGGTGCAGGACATTCGCTACTACCTCAACGGCATCCTGTTCGTCGCCGAAGGCAAAACGCTCAGCCTGGTCGCCACCGATGGCCACCGCCTGGCGTTTGCCAGCGCGACGCTGGATATCGACGTGCCCAAGCAGGAAGTGATCCTGCCGCGCAAGACGGTGCTGGAACTGCAGCGCCTGCTGAGCGAAGGCGACGCCGCGATCGAGATGCAGTTCGCCAATAACCAGGCCAAGTTCAGCTTCGGTGCGATGGAGTTCGTCACCAAGCTGGTCGAGGGCAAGTTCCCCGACTACAACCGCGTGATTCCGCGCAGCCACGGCAACACCATTACCCTGGGCCGTGCGCCCCTCTTGGCCAGCCTGCAGCGCACCGCCATCATGACCAGCGACAAGTTCAAGGGCGTGCGCCTGAACCTGGAACCCGGCAGCCTGCGCGTGACCAGCAACAACGCCGAGCAGGAAGAGGCCGTGGACGAGTTGGATATCGACTACGGCGGCGAGCCGATCGAGATCGGCTTCAACGTCACCTACCTGATCGACGCGCTCGCCAGCATGCCGCAGGACATGGTGCAGATCGCCCTGGCCGATGGCAGCAGCTCGGCGCTGATCACCATCCCGGAGAACGACAGCTTCAAATACGTTGTGATGCCAATGAGGATATAGGGCCTTCCCCCTGTGTCGCTGCGCTCCTTCCCCCTTCTCTCGCAACGCGCTGTGCGTTGCGGGAAGGGGGACGCCCCCAGTGGCCTGGCGGAGCCAGTTCCACGGTGGCCGCTGGCGTGGTGCTTCCTTTTCCAAGGCTGCAGTGGTGCAAGACGCCAAGTGCTTTTACTGCAATTTTTATAGCTACTAACGCTTTATCTATAAGCGCTACAGGCCAATTTGGCTAGAAATTTATGACCGCTGAACACAACCTGCCCGAATCCGACGAACCGCTCACGCCTGTCCAGCGGATCGACGCCCACCAGGCCGGCGCCAGCGAAGGCTATGGCGAAGGCGCCATCACCATCCTCGAAGGCCTGGAAGCGGTGCGCAAGCGCCCCGGCATGTACATCGGCGACACCTCCGACGGCACCGGCCTGCACCACCTCGTCTTTGAAGTGGTGGACAACTCCATCGACGAAGCGCTCGCCGGGCATTGCGACGACATCGTCGTCACCATCCACTCGGACAACTCGGTCTCCGTCACCGACAACGGCCGCGGCATTCCCACCGGCGTGAAGATGGACGACAAGCACGAGCCCAAGCGCAGTGCCTCCGAGATCGCGCTGACCGAGCTGCACGCCGGCGGCAAGTTCAACCAGAACAGCTACAAGGTCTCGGGCGGCCTGCACGGCGTGGGTGTGTCGTGCGTGAATGCGTTGTCCAGCATGCTGCGCCTCACGGTGCGGCGCGAAGGCAAGGTGCACGTGCTGGAATTCAGCCGCGGCTTTGTGCAGAACCGCATCATTGAGACTGCGGGCGGCGTGGAGGTCTCCCCCATGCGCGTGATGGGCGATACCGACAAGCGCGGCACCGAGGTGCACTTTCTGCCCGACACCGAAATTTTCAAGGAAAACAGCGACTTCCACTACGAGATTCTGGCCAAGCGCTTGCGCGAACTCTCGTTCCTGAACAATGGTGTGCGCATCCGCCTGAAGGACGAGCGGACGGGCAAGGAAGACGATTTCTCCGGCACCGGCGGCGTGCGCGGCTTTGTCGAGTTCATCAACAAGGGCAAGACCGTGTTGCACCCGAACTCGTTCTATGCTGCCGGCGAGCGCCCGGCCGAAACTTACGGCGGCATCTCCGGCACGCACATCGGCGTGGAAGTCGCCATGCAGTGGAACAGCGGCTACAGCGAGCAGGTACTGTGCTTCACCAACAACATCCCGCAGCGCGACGGCGGCACCCACCTCACCGGCCTGCGCGCCGCGATGACGCGCGTCATCAACAAGTACATCGACGAAAACGACTTCGCCAGGAAGGCCAAGGTCGAAGTCACCGGCGACGACATGCGCGAAGGCCTGTGCTGCGTTCTGAGCGTGAAGGTGCCGGAGCCCAAGTTCAGCAGCCAGACCAAGGACAAGCTGGTGTCGAGCGAAGTGCGCGCGCCGGTGGAAGACATCGTGGGCAAGCTGCTCACCGACTACCTGCAGGAGCGCCCGGGCGACGCCAAGATCATCTGCGGCAAGATCATCGAGGCCGCCCGCGCCCGCGAAGCCGCCCGCAAGGCCCGCGACCTGACGCGCCGCAAGGGCGTGCTCGACGGCATGGGCCTGCCCGGCAAGCTGGCCGACTGCCAGGAAAAAGACCCGGCGATGTGCGAGATCTACATCGTCGAGGGCGACTCCGCCGGGGGCTCGGCCAAACAGGGCCGCGACCGCAAATTTCAGGCCATCCTGCCGCTGCGCGGCAAGATTCTGAACGTGGAAAAGGCCCGCTACGAAAAGCTGCTGACCAGCAATGAAATTCTCACGCTGATCACGGCCCTGGGCACCGGCATCGGCAAGGCCGGGGGGAGCACCGGCAGCGACGACTTCGACGTCGCCAAGCTGCGCTACCACCGCATCATCATCATGACCGACGCCGACGTGGACGGCGCGCACATCCGCACCCTGCTGCTGACCTTCTTCTACCGCCAGATGCCCGAACTGGTCGAGCGCGGCCACATCTATATTGCCCAGCCGCCGCTGTACAAAGTGAAGGCCGGCAAGGAAGAGCTGTACCTGAAGGACGCGCCCGCGCTGGACACCTTCCTGCTGCGCGTGGCGCTGCGCGATGCCAGTGTGGCCACGGGCGGCACGGACCCACAGACGCTGACCGGCGACACCCTTTCCGAGCTCGCGCAAAAGCACCAGCTGGCTGAAAACGTCATCCAGCGCCTGTCCAACTTCATGGACTTCGAAGCCCTGCGCGCGATTGCCGGCGGCGTGCATCTGAACCTCGACACCGTGGATGCCGCCGAAGCCAGCGCCGTCGCCCTGCAAACCGCTCTGCGCGAGCTCTCCAGCACCGGCATCCCGGCCGAAGTGGCCAGCGAATTCGACGCCCGCACCGACAAGCCCTTGCTGCGCATCAGCCGCCGCCACCACGGCAACATCAAAAGCAGCGTCATCACACAGGACTTCATCCACGGCGCCGACTACGCCGCCCTGGCCACCGCAGCAGACACCTTCCGCGGTTTGCTCGGCGAAGGCGCGCGCGTGCAGCGCGGCGAAGGCGAGCGCATGAAGTCGGAAAAAGCGGGCGACTTCCGCGAAGCCATGGCCTGGCTGATCTCGGAGGCCGAACGCACCACCAGCCGCCAGCGCTACAAGGGCCTGGGCGAAATGAACCCCGAGCAGCTCTGGGAAACCACCATGGACCCCGAGGTGCGCCGCCTCCTGCGCGTGCAGATCGACGACGCCATCGAAGCCGACCGCGTGTTCACCATGCTGATGGGCGACGAGGTGGAGCCTCGGCGGGAGTTCATTGAGACGAATGCGCTGCGGGCGGGGAATATTGATGTTTGATGGTCTAAGCCACCCGTGAGGTGGCGAACTCACCGTGAATGGGTACTTGAAAGCGTGGCGTCTTCTAAGCCACCCGTGGCTATGAAGTCGCTCAGGTGGTAAGCGCCATCTCCTATTTACGTGCCCAGGCTGAGGGCGAGACAATCACTGGACTGTGGACAGATGTGGTTGCACTGTTGGGATCGAAAGCATGATGACCTTGGACGATAACGGGCGCAGTTCCAATACGCAGTTCAAGCGCTACGTCGGCATCGACTACTCGGGTGCAGAAACCCCGACCAGCGGCCTCAAGGGACTGCGTGTCTACATGGCCACATCCGAGGACGAGGCGGAGGAAGTGATGCCCCCGTCCGGCCCCAAGCGATACTGGACACGTCAGGCTGTCGCCCACTGGTTGCTGGAAACTTTGAGCCAGCCGACCCCCACCATCGTGGGTATCGACCATGGGTTTTCTTTCCCGATACGGTACTTTGAGTACCACCAGATACTGCCGGACTGGGACGTGTTCCTTCGCGATTTCCGTCGCCACTGGCCGACCGATGAGCCCCATGTCTATGTGGACTTTGTGCGAGACGGCTTGGCGGGCAATGGCGCAGCGCGCACTGGCAACGCCAAGTGGCGCCGCATCACCGAGCAGCGTTGCAAGGCCAAGTCAGTATTTCATTTTGGCTGCCAGGGCTCGGTCGCAAAATCCACGCACTCCGGCATCCCCTGGCTGCTGTTTCTGCGAGAGCGGCTAGGCAAGGATGTGCACTTCTGGCCGTTCGATGGGCTCTCTGTGCCACAGAGGAGGTCTTCCATCGTGGAAGCCTACCCCGCGCTCTACAAGCACCGGTTCCCCGCAACCCAGGAGATGACCGGTGACCAGCATGACGCCTACGCGATTGCCCATTGGCTCAAGCTGGCTGATGCATCGGGAGAGCTGCAAATCGCCCTGCATCCGGACCTGGACCCCGGTATGCAGACGTTAGCGAGAGTGGAGGGGTGGATTTTAGGGGTGGGGTAAGGGAGAGCCCACCAAAAGGAGTCGCGGCGTAGCGCAACGTTTGTTCAACTTGTGATGTCGGGAATGTGCGGCCCTTTGCGAAGCTTGCTGCGGAGCGGTTCATACCGAACGGACGCCACCACCTAAATGGCCTCAGTGCCTCACGACAGGGACCTGCCCGTGGACATCCAGCCAACGCCTACCGATAGCCGCAGATCATGAGGTGCGATAGCGCCTCATGAATTCCTATACATAAGTACAAGCCAGCATATTTAGTGCTGTTGCATCGGTATTCTATGGAAGATCGGGCCATAGAGGCTATGGCTAAGATTGACAAAATACCTATGCATAAGTACAAACTATTCTAGTTCATGCCTATACATCATCATGTCCCGCACACCTAAAGCGATAGACCGCCTCCCTCCCTCCACCCTGGCCGCCATCGAAAAGCTGGGCGCGGACCTGGCTGTTGCCAGGCTTCGCCGCAAAGAGTCATTGGCGAGCTGGGCAAAACGTATGGGGGTCAGCATCTCGACGCTGCAGCGCTTGGAGGCGGGGGATCCGGCCATCAGCATTGGAATTATTGCCAGCGCTTTGTGGTTGATGAGCCGTGACGGTGCGATTGCCGAGCTTGCCGCGCCCGCAAATGACAGGGGAGCCTTGGAGCTTGAGGTTCGGGAGGCCGAAGAACTAGGCCGCACACGTGCACGTGCTTCGCAAGAAGCCCGAATCAGCGCTACTGCCAACAAAGCCCGGGGAGCTGGCAATGCGCTGCGATAACCTGTTTCTTTGGTACTTGGGCGAGGACGCACCTTGCTACGTTGGCGCCCTGAGTCTTGTCGCGGCTGGCAAAGGTGTGTCACTGCACTACGGTCCCGAATGGCTCAGCGAGGGATTTCCGTTAAGCGAAGACCTTCCGCTGGAGGATGTTGTGTTTCTTCCGGCCGGCCGGCTTGAGAGTAAGCATCCGCGCGCGGCAGGCGCCGTGGACGATGCCAGGCCCGACCGCTGGGGCGAGAAGGTGATTCGCTTCATCGACAAGCCGGACCGCTTGTCTCTCATGGAATACCTGTATTACGCCGGAGACGACCGTTTTGGGGCGCTCGGTGTCTCGACTTCGGCTACAGAATACATCCCGAAGGGCCGCGGACCTTTGCCCCGATTGGAGGATACACAGACACTGAGCGAAGTGGTTGCCAAGGTCCAAGAGGGCGAATCACTGACAGACATTGAGTCTCAAATCATTGCAGGCGGCGGCACGCCACTTGGAGGTGCCAAGCCCAAAGCCCTTATCGTCATTGATGGCGAGCAGTGGGTCATCAAGTTCTTCAACGGGGAGCCTGTCGATTCACCTCTCGTAGAGCACGCGTCCATGACGCTGGCGGCCAAGGCCGGAATCAACGTGGCGCAAACCAACGTCATCTCAGTGGACGGGCTCAATGCCATTGTCATCCGGCGCTTCGACCGCAAGGGCGACAAGCGAGTTCACTGCATCTCAGCGGGTACCGCTATTCGGGCAAGCACCGCGAGCGGGCAGGACCCGGAGATGGGCTACCCAGAGCTGGCTCGAATTCTTCGACGCGCGGGTGTGTCAGAAAATGATGTAAACGCCTCTGATGCGCGAGAGCTGTTCAAGCGGATGGTCTTCAACATCCTCATCGACAACACCGACGACCACGAAAAGAACCACTCCTTGCTGGTCGTGAATCCAGGTGGATTTGCCCAGTTTCGGCTGGCTCCAGCCTACGACGTTCTGCCTTCCAACTCGGGGCAAGGCTTCCAAGAGTTCATTTGTGGGGACGACCTTAACGTCTCCACTCTGGCCAACGCCATGACGCAAACGCAGGCTTTCGGCCTTACGCAGGCGCAAGCGGCTGTGCTGGTTGTCGAAGTCATTGGCGTCGTGAACACGTGGAGGGAGCATTTCGCGTCACTCGGCGTTGCGCAGGCCGACCTTGAGAGCCTGGCAGAGCGCATCGATGGCGAGGAGCTGAAGTCTCAGCGAGACTCATTCGACTCGGCGAACTACCAGCAGGCACGAACGAGGCCTTCCCGAAGAAGTCCGTTCCAACAAAAGCGCTGACAGTGCGCGACCGAAACGCTCTCAAGCCGCGGCAATGCGCTTGGGTGGCCGTTGGTTATATGCACACCGGACACTCAACCTTTGCTGCACTTTTCTCTCCTCTTGCCGTCACCTACAAAAGATGTCCAGGGATGTCCTGCATAACCCTCGCGAGGCGGTGATAGTGCGGATCGGGATGGACTACAAGGCGTCTTTTTGCAGCCAATAGCCCAGCTATTGGCAAAAAAAGCAACGCAGTAGACCGCCCGAGGCCGCGCTATCACAGACCGCAGGGAGTTATGCAGGCCATCCCTAGGGAAGTCGGGTCGATTCACTTCTTGGGTCGTGGCTCTGGATGTTGTCCATTTGCGCAGAAGCCAAGCACCAGTCCCCGCAACAGCTGCGGCGGCGCAAAGCAGGTAAACGGTGTCGTGCCCTAGCAGCGACATTAGTGGATTCAAGTCGCTGACAGGAGCGATGGGCAACATATCGCGATGAATAATGCCGTCGAGCACGATGTGGCTGAGCGTGCCGAAAAATGCGCCGGCTGCCACGGCCCATTTCCGAGGCGCCGCTGGAACCATCAACCAATGCACACGGTAGTGCGCCAGCTCGGAATTCCACCGTTTCACGATGGGGCGAATCAACAAAGGAGTGACCAGTGTGGCGATTGCGCCTATGGCGAGCGCTCCGGCCAAGGTGTGCGTCCAGCCGTGAAGGTCACCTTTGCCCGTGAGCATGCGCACACCCGGCTCTATATCCATCAAAACCTGGGCGATACCGAAGCTGATGACACTGATTCGCCCGTCCAGCACCGCTTTCGCGGTCAGGCCGGCTCCCATGTGAAACGGTGTGAAAGGCATGCCCGATTGTTGTCGACGAAATGTCATTCCGCCAACGGACAACCGATTTGCGGTCTGGCACCTGCGCGCATGCGGCACCCCTCGGCCTACAGCGCAACGCGTGTGTAGCTCGCTCGTACCTCCGACTTTAAAAGTTGTTTGTGCATGAGTAGCTGAGTACAGACGCTCCGCTGGCCCTGTCTGTCTTGCCGAGAATTGAATACGTGGGGAAATTTCTCATCTTATGGGTCACAGGTTTCTCACCTATGCTTCCCACTCACCCGTAAGTCGTTGATTTACATAGAGTGGATTTCTCACCTTATGGGTCTCCCTACAGCGGTGTTGCACAGGTGATGCCAAAGGTCGGGGACGAGAGATAGACATGCATGCCCACCAGGCCAGGCCCCCATGGGTGTCCAGCTCCAACGTCTTATGGACGGGACCCCAACCAAAACCATATAGCCGCGCCTATGGCCAGCCATAACACGACGATAAAAGCCGCGCCGACCCGGCTGCTTGGCTTCGAGCCCTTCGTTTCCATCCACTCATCTGCTTGACCGCGACATTCCGCGAGGACTTCAGGCGGCAAGAGCCTGATGGTTAGCCAGATGAGGCCGGGAAGCAGCAAAACATCATCGACATAGCCCAGCACTGGGATGAAGTCGGGAATCAGGTCAATGGGACTCAGCGCATAGGCCACCACAAACACGCCCAGGGCCTTTGCGTACCATGGGGTTTGGGGATTTTTGCCTGCAAACCAAAGTGTCACGCCGTCACGTTTGATTCGGTTGGCCCAGGCCTTCAAGTTGTCACTGATCCTCATGGAAATTTCGATGGATTTGGAACATCGTCCCCGCAGATTGCTGGGGTGTATCCGAATTCTGCCTCAGCCTCCAAGGGCTGCTCCTGGACAAAAGCGTCAACAGCGGTTTCGCGCAGAGCCAGTACTGCACATGCCTTGCGCGAAGATTTCGAGCCCCATTCCCACGGCGCGCGCAGCCCACCGCTGCTGCGCCACTGCTACAGTGGCCACCCCGTGGATTCGCCAAAGAGGCCACCGTGGACACCACCCCCAGCACCAACCAGCACATCCGCATCGGCATCGGCGGCTGGACCTTCGAGCCCTGGCGCGACAACTTCTATCCTGCGGGTCTGGCGCACAGCAAAGAGCTGCACTACGCCAGCCGCCGGCTCAGCGCTATCGAGGTCAACGGCACCTACTACAGCACCTTCAAGCCGCCGACCTTTGCCAAGTGGCACGGCGAGACGCCGGACGGATTTCTGTTCTCGCTGAAGGCGAGCCGCTATGCCACCAACCGCCGGGTGCTGGCGGGCGCGGGCGACTCGATTGCCCGGTTTGTTGACAGCGGCATTGCCGAATTGCGCGACAAGCTCGGCCCCATCGTCTGGCAGTTCATGCCGACCAAGGCGTTCGAGCCGGAAGACTTCGAGGCCTTCCTCGCGCTGCTGCCCAGGGAAGTGGACGGCCGGCGCCTGCGCCATGCGCTGGACGTGCGCCACGAGAGCTTTGCCACGCCGGCCTTCCTGGCCCTGGCGCGGCGCTACGGCTGCGTTCCGGTGTGCACGGATTCGGACAATTTCCCCGCCATCGCCGACGCAGAGGCCGACTTCGCCTACCTGCGCCTGATGCGCAGCCAGGCCGATGTGCCGACCGGCTACCCGCCCGGCGCCATCGCCGAGTGGGCCCAGGGCGTGCGCGCCTGGACCGGCGGCGCGCGGCCACGCGATGTGTTCGTCTACTTCATCAACGGCGCCAAGGAGCGGGCACCGGCCGGCGCCATGGCGCTTATGGCGCAGCTGGGGCTGGGCGCGTCGGCAGGCTGAGGCGATGCCAAAAATTTTAATGAAATTTGCCTCTAGCGCTTATGTGTAGGGTGTTTGTAGCTATATAGTTAATAGCATATGCAGATGCAGCCCCGCATCGGCGAGGTCCGGAACTCTGGCTTTGACGCGCGCAAGCCTACGCTTGGCCTTCGGTCAGTTCGGCATGGAGTTGCAGGTCGGCGGCGTAACAGCTACAAGCCTGCGCCTGCAGCGCCGGACGATTCCGCACGGTCAGTTCGCCGCGGTGGTATTCAATCAGCCCGTTTTTCTGGAACTCGTTGGCGGCCACGGTGACGCCTACGCGCCGTACGCCCAGCATGAGGGCCATGAATTCCTGGGTGACGTAAAAGGTATCGGCATGTGCCCGGTCCTGGCTCATGAGCAGCCAGCGGGCCAGACGCGGGCCAATTTCGTGAAACCGCTCGCAAGCCGAAGCCAGCGTCTGCTGGTGGAGCCGCACCAGCAGGCTGGTCTGAATCACCTGGCGCAGCGCGGGGCTGGCGTCGCATTCCTGTCTCAGGGTCTGTGCATCAATGCGCCAACAGTGGCCCGCCCCTTGAACCAGGGCGCGCCACGGCGTCTTGGCCAAGCCCAGCACCAGCTCGGACCCGAGCATGGATTCGCGCCCCACCATGCCCACCTCCAGCGCGGGGTAGGTGTCTACATCGATCACCAGTGAAATGAAGCCGGAGTGCGGGAAGTAGGCGTGACTCAGCGGCTGCCCGCGCTTGCTGATTTCGGCAGAGAGCACCAGTTCAAACGGCTCGCACTGCTCCTGCAGGCGCTTGCGAACGGCCGGCGGAAGCTGCTGGATGAGGAGGTTTTGAGCTTGGGGCATGGGGATGTTTTTCACTGTTTGTTCAGAAACACCCTGAACGGGGTGGCGTTCGGAAGCACCCACGCCCATACGCATTGACCAACCGAGCTCCAGTGTGGTGGCCGCGGCAGGTTCTGACTGTCTGCCAGCGCACACAAAGGGTGCTGCGCTGCCCCGATCTGGCTACCGCATCGCGCGCGACAGCCGCCGTGTCTGGCCGCTGAGCGAACTCTGTGCCGCGCTCACTTCGTATTCGTCCCTGGAAATCCGTCTGCGGTGTCGGCCAGGCAGATGGACGATGGCGCTGCGGACTCAGTGGCTTGGGTTGCCAGAACGGCGGGCCCTGCTGCCCGGCCTGCGGGCGGCGCGCCCACGCGGGTCATGGCAGTTTTCTGCTGCTCCAGCGTGAATGGGAGCGATGTCGCGCGCGTGATCATGTTGAGGCCTTGGCTGAGGGCCGCGCACCATGCGCCGCCCTATGGGCCTTTGTAGCGGTCTGCGCCAGGGAACGTCTGTGCGCCAGCGCACGTTTGCAGGGTCCTACCGGGCCATTCGGTAGGGCAGCAGGTGATCGTATGCCTTCTTCACCACGACATAGCACTCGCAGGTGCGCTCCTCCAGCCCGGCGCGGTCGAGCACGGTGATGCGGCCGCGGGCGTACTTGATCAGGCCGAGCTTCTGGAGTTTGAGCGCCGCCTCGGTCACGCCCTCACGGCGCACGCCCAGCATGTTGGCGATCAGCTCTTGCGTCATCGCCAGTTCGTTGCTCGAGAGGCGGTCCAAACTCAGCAGCAGCCAGCGGCAAAGCTGCTGGTCGAGGGAATGGTGGCGGTTGCATACGGCGGTTTGTGCCATCTGCGTCATCAGCGCCAGCGCGTAGCGCAGTAGCAGGTGCAGCACCGGCCCGGAGCGCGCAAATTCCTCTTTGATGTCTGCGGCGCGCAGCCGGTAGCCCTTGCCGGCGCTCTGCACCACAGCCCGGCGCGGCGTGGTTTCGCCACCCATGAAGAGCGCGATGCCGACCACGCCCTCATTGCCCACCACGGCGATCTCGGCCGAGCTGCCGTCTTCCAAAACGTACAGCATGGACACGATGGCATTGATCGGGAAGTACACGTGGCTCATTTTTCCGCCCGATTCGTGCAACACCAGACCGAGGGGCAAGTCCACCT
>JAGNYI010000095.1:0-2323 GCA_017985015.1 Giesbergeria sp.
TAATCGGGTTGCCAGTCCACCACGATGCGCCGTCCGGCCAGGTCCACCTGGTCGATGAAGGCAGCGACGAAGGGGATCATGCGCTCCACGGGTTTGCCCTCCACCACTTCGCCGTCCAGCACCAGCACGGTCTGCGGGCCCGTGGTGAGGAGCTCGCGCACCGTGCCCAGCGCCACGCCTTCGCGGTTTTCCACTGCCAGTCCGATCAGGTCCACCCAGTAATACTCGTCCTTGTCCGCCTTTGGGAAACCCGAGCGCGGCACGAAAATGCGCGATCCGCGCAGGGCTTCGGCCGCATTGCGGTCGTCGATGCCCTGGGCCCAGGCCACCACCGCGCCCGAGTGATCGCGCGCCTGGCGCACATCCATCACCACCGTCCCCTCAAAAATGCGCGCACCACGCTCGGTAGGCTGCAGGTACCAGCGCTTGGCGCCGAGGAGCGCGCCCGCATCGCTGCTATAGGACAGCACTTTGAACCAGCCCTTGACGCCCCACGCGTCGGTGATGCGCCCGATCTCAATGGCGTCGGAGGGCAGGACAGCTGGTTCGAGCGCATGTGGGGCGGTCATAGAAAATGGGGTGTCAGAAATTGAAAAAGGCGGATTGCGTCAGCAAAACCGACGCAATCCGCCCTGTCAGGGGAGCCGGGTTCAGGCAGCCGTTTTAGCGGCCTGCTTGATCAGGCGGTCCACCGTGGGCGAAGACTGGGCGCCCACGCTCTTCCAGTAGGTCAGGCGATCTTGTGCAATGCGCAGACCTTCTTCGTTTTCCTTGGCCGTGGGGTTGTAGAAACCCAGGCGTTCGATGAAGCGGCCGTCGCGGCGCACGCGCTTGTCGGCAACGACGATGTTGAAGAAAGGACGGCCCTTGGAGCCGCCGCGAGAAAGTCGAATGACGACCATGATTTATCCTTCGGGTGGTGGGCCGGCGCGTTAACAACCGAATCCCCTGGATTCGCAACGTAGAGACACGCGACATGGCCACCCGGCCAGCGACACGCTGCAAAGCCGCTGATTATATCTTTCTTTCATTTTTCTCCATGACTCTTATTCGCCCCAGCGGGGATGGTGATCTCGACGCCATCACCACCATCTATGCCCACCACGTGCTGCACGGCACCGGCACGTTTGAAATCGACCCACCCAGCCGCAGCGACATGGCGGCGCGGCGCGCCGAGGTGCTCTCGCGCCACCTGCCCTGGCTGGTGGCCGAGCAGGGCGGCGAAGTGCTGGGTTTTGCCTACGCCAATTGGTTCAAGCCGCGCCCGGCCTACCGCTTTTCTGCCGAGGATTCGGTCTATGTAGCCGAGGCGGCGCGCGGCAGCGGCATCGGGCGCGCCCTGCTGTCGGCGCTGATGGAGCAGGCCGAAGCCGCCGGCGTGCGCCAATTGATGGCCGTGGTAGGCGATTCGGCCAACACCGGATCCATCCGGTTGCACCAGTCTCTGGGCTTTGCGCACATTGGCCTGATGCGTTCGGTGGGCTGGAAGCATGGCGCCTGGCGAGACATCGTGCTCATGCAAAGGCCCCTGGGCAGCGGCGACACCCAATCGCCCGAATAATCGAACCATGAAAAACAAGACGCTTGCCGCCTGGCTGGCCTTTCTCGGCGGCCCCATCGGACTGCACCGTTTCTACCTGCACGGGCTGCGCGACCCTCTGGGGTGGTTGCTGATGGTGCCCACTGCGCTGGGCGTCTACGGCATCGAACGCGTGCAAAGCCTGGGCCAGGACGACGCGCTCAGCTGGGTTCTCATTCCGCTGCTGGGCTTTACCATCGCCGGCTGCGCGCTCAACGCCATCGTCTATGGGCTTGCCTCGCCCGAGAAATGGAACACACGCTTCAACCCGGGCGCCGCGTCCGATGCACCTGCGGGCCGCACCCGCTGGAGCACGGTGTTTGCACTGGCAACGTCGCTCCTGATCGGTACCGCCGTGCTGATGGCCAGTCTGGCCTACAGCTTTCAGCATTATTTCGAGTACCAGATCGACGAAGCGCACAAGATATCGCGCTGAGCGAAATCACAGCCGAAATTTTTGATAAAAACAGCCCCTAGCGCTTGTGTGTCTAGTGGCTATAGCTATTTATTCAATAGCAAATTGCGGTTTAAGCCTGCAAGTCAATACAGCTGCAAGCTGATCCAGTAGGCAATGGCAGCGACAAAAGCGCTGGCTGGAATCGTCAGGATCCAGGCCCAGATGATGTTGCCCGCCACGCCCCAGCGCACCGCGCTGGCGCGCTGCACCGAGCCCACGCCGACGATGGCGCCGGTGATGGTGTGCGTGGTGGAGACCGGAATTCCCATCAAGGTCGCCATAAACAG
>JAGNYI010000095.1:2423-4360 GCA_017985015.1 Giesbergeria sp.
GAGTTGCAGGCGGCGAAACCACTTGTCGATGCGGCTCGGGCGGGCCCGGCGAAAAATCCAGGCGACGGCCACCATCATCAAAGAGCCAAACAGAAAACCGAGCAGTGGCGACAAGAAGATGAAGGCCACGGTCTTGAGAATGCCTGAGGCCACCAGCGCGCCCGCGCCGGTCTTGGCCATCACGGCCCCCACGATGCCGCCGATCAGTGCATGCGACGAGCTGCTGGGGATGCCGTAGTACCAGGTGATGAAATTCCAGGAGATAGCGCCCATCAGCGCGCCAAATACCACGTGGGTGTCCACCACCCCCGGTTGCACGATGCCTTTGCCGATCGTCGCCGCCACGCTCAGATGGAACACGAAAATCGCGACAAAGTTGAAAAAAGCGGCGAACACCACGGCCTGCCCCGGCTTGAGCACCCCCGTGGAAACCACGGTGGCAATCGAGTTGGCGGCGTCGTGAAAGCCGTTCATGAAGTCGAACACGATGGCCATGGCCACCAGCAGCGCCACGACCCACAGGGCAGTCTGTACGGTTTGCATTACAGGCGGGAGCGCAGGCTCAGGAATTTTCGAGGACGATGCCCTCGATCAGATTGGCGACGTCTTCGCACTTGTCCGTAATCGTCTCAAGCAGTTCGTAGATGGCCTTGAGCTTGATCAGCTCGCGCACGTCGGGCTCCTCGCGGAACAATTTGCTCATGGCGCTGCGCAGCACGCGGTCGGCGTCGCTCTCCAGCCGGTCGATCTCTTCGCAGGTTTTCAGCGCCGCCTCCGCGGTGGCCGCATCGGCCAGCTTGTTGAGCAGCTTGACCGCATCGCGCATGCGCTCGACAGATTTGACGCTCAGATCGGTCAGGCGGGTAATCTCTTGCGTCATCTCGCGGATGTCGTAGAGGCTCATGGTCTCAGCCGAATCCTGGATCAGGTCGGCCACGTCGTCCATGGTGTTGATGAGGGTATGAATCTGCTCGCGGTCGATTGGGGTGATGAAGGTCTTGTGCACCGCCTTGTTCACCTCGTGGGTAATCCGGTCGGCCGCACGCTCGGCGTTGTCCACATCGTGCGCATATTTTTCGCGCAGGTGCGGTTCGTTGTAATGGGCGACCATCTTTTCGAACGCATGGGCGGCTTCCACGATGAGCTCGGCATGCTGGTTGAACATTTCAAAAAAGTTGCCTTCGCGCGGCAAGAGCTTGCCAAACAGCATAGGGGACTCCAGGGGGATCGGGACGATAGGGGGATGGGAGGTCGAAACGCCAGGGTTTCGCAATGGCGCGAGTTTAACGAGGCGCGCGCCGCCAAACTGCACAGACGCTTACAAGGCGCGCTCAATCCCCACGAAACATGAAAAACACCGCTCCCAACATGCAAAGCCCCGCCCACAGATAGTCCCACTTGAGCGGCTGGTCCAGATAGAACACGGCAAACGGCACAAAAACCGACAGAGTGATGACCTCCTGCAGAATTTTGAGCTGTCCCACGCTGAACTGGGTAAAGCCAATGCGGTTCGCCGGCACCTGAAACAGGTACTCAAACAAGGCCACGCCCCAGCTGACCAGCGCCGCCACGTACCAGGGTGAGGTCGCGAAGTTCTTTAGATGGCCGTACCAGGCAAACGTCATGAAGACGTTGCTCACCACCAGCAAAAAAATGGTTTGCGCTGAAACCGGTACGGACTGCAGCATGCTCATGCATGCCCGACAGGGAAAGAAGGAATCAGCTTCTTCCTAAAAAACCAAGAAAAAGAGCATCCTGCGCAATATGCATGCATGTTATTAGCTATTTTTTATATAGCAACTCACACGCATGCAGCCGAAACGCGCAAGCCTGTCGTTTTACTCGCCCAGATAGGCCGCGCGCACCTTGGGGTCGCTCAGCAACTGTTTGCCCGGGCCCGTCATGGTGATGATGCCCGACTCCATCACGTAGCCGCG
>JAGNYI010000096.1 GCA_017985015.1 Giesbergeria sp.
GCGGCAATGCCCAGCAGCACCGCTGCGCCTCCCAGGCGCGGTACGTGCCCGAAATGAAAGCGCTGCGGCATGGCAGCGCCGTAGTGCGCGGCATGCCCACGCACCCATCGCACGATAAAACCGGCCGCCACCAAGGCCACCGCAAAAGCCACAACACAAAGCACGATCATGAGCGGTGGATGGTAAGGCAGCGCGCGCGCAAAATTTCCGGGGCGGTGTCAGCGCACCAGAGTCCGGTAAAACCGCATGACCCGCTCGACGTACTGCTGGGTTTCCGGATAGGGCGGAATGCGCCTGCCGTACTTGAGTACCGCACCCTCGCCCGCGTTGTAGGCCGCCAGAGCGAGTTCCTTGTCGCCGCCGAACAAGCGAAGCAAATCTGCCAGGTAGCGGCTACCAACTTCCGCATTGACCTTGGGCTCCATCAGGGAGGCGCTCCCGCTGCCTTGCGCCGAAGCGCGTGCCGGTATGCCGTAGCGCTCTGCCGTGGCAGGCATGACCTGCATCAGCCCGAGCGCGCCTTTGCGCGAAACCGCCTGTACGTTGAACGCGGACTCGGCTGCCGCCACGGCAATGACCAGCGCCGGGTCCACGGCCTGCGCCAAAGCGGCCGCCTCCAGATGCGGTTTGGCCGCCGCATATCCCGGCAGTTCGTGCAGTGCCCTGTCTCGCCGATCCGTGGCACCGGTTTTCGGGTTCGGGGGCAAGCCCAGCCAGATCAACTCCCGCCCGGCAGGGGCCTGGGGTGCGGCCGCATTGCCGATATGCACCACCCCATCGCCATCGACAAATTGCCACACTGCATCGGCATGCACCGCAGGAGACGCACTGGCCAGCAGCAGCCACAGCGCCGCGCTGCAGAACCCAGCCGGGACCGGTAACCGCCGCGCTCGGGGATGGAGGAGACTGCGCACGCCCATCCTGCCTACCGGCGTCCCAGCCAGCGGCGCCAGACGCCGCGCCAGCCCGATGCCTGCGAGGCCTGCGATACATCCGAGCCGCCATACGCATCCAGCCGCCGGGCGCGCACCAGCGTCGCGGGCATGCCCGCCGCAACCATGCCTGCTGGTACATCCTGGCGCACCAGGGCCCCCGCAGCGACCACGGCGCCGCGCCCAATGCGCACGCCCTCCAGCACCATGGCGCCGGCGCCTATCCACGCGCCGTCCTCCACCACGATGCGGGCGCGGGTGATGCGGTTGCGGGCGATGACCACGTCGCCCTCATCGATCGCATGCCCGGCCGAGAGCAGCTTGGCGTGCGGGCCGATCAGCACGTCCTCGCCAATTTCCAGCCCGCCCTCGCCAGACAGATAGGCGCCGACGTTGACGATGGTACGTGCGCCAATGCGAATACCCACGCAGGGGTCGGCCGTCACATCGCCCAGCACCAGCCGCGTCTGGGCATAGAGGCTGACCGCGTCGGCGAGCTGGACCACATCGCTGCGTTCGCCAAAGCGCATGACGGAGACGGTTGGATCGATCCGACAGCCGGCACCAAGCTGGTCTACGCCGGGAAAGGCGGAGGTGGTATCAGGAACGCCCAGCAACATCCTGCATGCTCCCCAGGTTTCTTTGCTTCATCTGCGTCCCATGAGCCGGCGCAGATGGCCCAGCCAGGTCCGATCGAACAACAGCTTGCCCAGTCTCTGCACTTCCGACTCAAACAGCATCGTTTGCTTGTGCAAGCTGGCGACATCGCCCTGCAACTCCTCAATGACTTCCTTCGCCTCGGAAAACGCCTTCTGGTGCTCGAGCAGTGAGGCCAGCTCACTCTCACGCCGCAGCACCAATGCCTGCAGCTCTTCACGCAACTGGTCCACCTGCGCGCGGGCGGCTGCGCCTTCCCATGCCACCGCATCGCCAGACGCTGTGGCCACCACCATCCACTGGTACACGTCGAAGTCGTGCCAGCCGTCGCGCAGACTCGAGCGCTGCGCGTCGCTCAGGTCCTTCCAGCACCAAGCGAATTCGCTCTGCTCCAGCGGCACCCGGTTGGCCTCCCAGATCCTGGGCGCCCAGCCACAATCGAGCAGGCTTCTTTCAAGGCTGCGCCGCGTAAAGAAGTGCACATGGGTACGGTCAAGCTGCCCCTTGTCGGAATAGTCAAATAGCCCCTGCCGCAAACCGGCCACCACCCCGGCATACGCAATGTTGGGTACAGAAATGATCAGGCTTCCCGTGGGGGCCAGCACCGCGTTCAAGGCGCGCAATACGTCTTCCGGCCGCCGCAGATGCTCCAGCACGTCACACGCCAGGATCACGTCGAACTGCTGGTCCGCCAAAGCAGCCATCCATTCGCTGCCATCCAGATCGCCCGCAATGCACTGGGCACCCAGCGCCTGCAGAGCAGAAAGCGCTTGCGGGTCGTTTTCGACCACCGTCACGGCGTAGCCGCGCGCACGCAGCACGCGCGTCATGGCTCCTGGGCCAGGGCCCAGCTCCAGCACCGACCCTTGCGGCGGAATTCGGCGCAGTACGCGCGCGGCCCAGGCGTCCCCCTCGGGGTCAAACGCGTAGTCGTAGCGGTCAATGTGGGTCACGATTCACCTCCTCTAGGGCAGGATGCCACATCTGATCCCACAGTCCCCAGTGCCACCAGGCCCAGGGACGCTCGCGGACATCGGCGTGCAGTGTCTGGATGACTTGGTCAATCGCCTGCTGCGGTTGTTCGGGAAGGCTTTCTACTGTCACGGCCAGCCTCGCGGGACCCTGCGAGTGCGTCACGGCATGCAGCAAGGCTGCGCCCGTGGAACGCGCGAGCCGCTCGATGCCCGTTGGCAGGCGCAACTCACCGCCCAGAAAGCGATGGCTCCGCAGGTGCGTGAACTCTGCATCCCACACATCCGCGAGGATGATCCAGGCTTGCCCGGCCCGCAGGCTCTCATGCACGGGCCGCAGGGATTGCGCCGAAGTGCGCCATTGCCCCCCGGTGATGCGGTTGAACGCTCTGATCTTGTTCATGAGAAACCCGCGCTGCACTTCGCTCAGACCAGGATTTTCCACAATAGGCATAGTCAAGGTATTGAGCGTCAATCCCTTCAAGGCCAAGGCGATGGGCGCCGTCAGCAGGCGGTCGAAGTGATTGAGTACCAGGATAAAGCCTTTGCCTGCGCGGGTCAGGTGCTCAACGTGCTCCCAGCCCGCAAGCTCAATGTCTGGCCCCCCGCTGCGCCCCATGCGGCGCAGCGCAGAGGCGTCCATGGTCTCCTGTGCCAGCATGGCCAGATGCCAAGCTGCCCATTGCTGATGGTCCTGGGCACTGGCATCCGGAAACACCTGGCCAAAGCGCTGCGCCAGGAAGTCAAGCGTGGCCCTGCGCTGAGCCCAGGAATCCCGCCCGAGCCACGCGGCCAGGTGCCAGGGCGCAGTCGTCGGCATGCGCCCCAGAGCGGGAAACGCCATGTCAAGGCGCCAATCGCCCTTCATTCCAGGGACAACCATTCGTGGTCCAGCCACACCAACCCGAACTCACGATGCTTTTCATTCAACACGGTAAATGGTTGGACCAGTTCCGCCATATCCAGCACCTGCAGCCCCGTGTCATCCAGTGTGTACACGTTCCACAGGTATTCCCCCGACAGCAGGGCCAGGCGTGGAAATCGCACGCGCAGGCGATGGCTGCCCTGCCCGTGCAAAGGCGTCGCGTTCGGTTGAAACTGCGTGCTGGTGCCAAACACATTGTCTTTGTCCGGCCGGACAATCGAGAAACCCACGTGAAACTGGGCGTCCGTGTACGACTCCAGTTCAATCTCTACTGTCAGGTCCTGAAACGAATCAATCTGGGCAGGATTGAGGCCATCGGCCGTTTCGGTGGTCAGCCGCACGATCTTCACCAGGGCGGTGCCGACAGCCTGCGCAGGCGTCGCAGGCGTCTCCCCCGTGTGGGCGCCAGGCAACTCTTGTGCTCGCAAATGTGCGTAGCGCCGCCGCTCGTGTGCCTCGTAGGCGGTCACAACGTCTTCGGTTTTTCCAAGTGCCGCGATTTTCCCGCCATGGATCCAGGCCGCGCGCTGGCACAGGCTGCGCACCTGGTAGAGGTTGTGCGAACAGAACAACACCGTCGCCCCCTGCTCGCGCAGCGCGAGAATGCGGTTCAGACTTTTCTTCTGGAAGTGCAGGTCACCCACCGACAGGGCTTCGTCCACGATCAGCACGTCGGGGTCGATGGCCGTGGCCGCGGCAAATGCCAGGCGCATGAACATGCCGGACGAATAGGTTTTTACCGGCCGCTCCAGCGTCTCGGCCGTCAGCTCCGAAAATGCCGTCGCGCGCTGATAGAAGGCTTCCATGGCCGCGCCCTCCAGCCCATGCA
>JAGNYI010000097.1 GCA_017985015.1 Giesbergeria sp.
CTAACTAGAATTAGACGACAGTGATGCTACGTGGAACGGTCTGATAACGCAACGCATCTCCCAGTCCTCCCAGGTAAACCCTAATCGGTTGCCGTTTAGGCAAACCTAAAATTTTGCGGATGCCGACCGATCCCACAAATCTGCCAACTGCCGCCGACGATGCCCTGGCGCCGCGCCAGCCCAAGTTGTTGGAGCGTTTGCGCATTCACCTGCGCACCCGGCACTACAGCATTCGCACCGAGCAGGCCTATATCGACTGGGCGCGGCGCTTCATTGTCTACCACGGCAAGCGCCACCCCCAGGAGATGGGCGCGGCGGAGGTCGAGGCGTTTCTGAGCCACCTGGCGGTCGATCGGCAGGTGTCCGCCTCCACGCAAAACCAGGCCAAGGCCGCGCTGCTGTATTTGTACAAGCAGGTGTTGGGGGTTGATTTGCCCTGGCTGGATGAGGTGGTGCAGGCCAAGCGGCCGCGCCGCCTGCCCGTGGTGCTGACGCCTGCCGAGGTGCGCGCGCTGTTGCAGCACATGGATGGAACCGCGGGCCTGGTTGCCGAGTTGCTGTACGGTACGGGGATGCGCCTGTTGGAGGGGCTGCGCCTGCGCGTCAAGGATGTGGAATTCGCGCGGCGCGAGATTGTGGTGCGCGAGGGCAAGGGCGGAAAGGACCGCGTCACCGTCTTGCCAGAGAACCTGATGGCCCCGCTGCAGGCGCAGTTGCAAAAGGCGCGCGCGCTGCATGAGAAGGATTTGGCCGCAGGCCTGGGCCGCGTCTATTTGCCGCATGCGCTGGCAGTCAAATACCCGAATGCCGACAAAAGTTGGGCGTGGCAGTGGGTGTTTCCGTCGCCGGTGCGGGCCATCGACCCCCGCCCGGATGCGCGCACGGGCGCATTGCTGGAGCGGCGCCACCATGTGTACCCCGAATCGGTGCAGCGCGCGGTGCGCGAGGCGGCGCGGCGCTCGCAGATCAACAAGCCGGTGTCGCCGCATGTGCTGCGCCATTCGTTTGCCACGCATTTGCTGCAATCGGGCTACGACATCCGCACTGTGCAGGAACTGCTGGGCCATGCGGACGTGAGCACCACCATGATTTACACCCATGTGCTCAACAAAGGCGGGCGGGGCATTTTGAGCCCGCTGGATGCGCTTTAAAAAATGCACCCCCCACCGCGCGCAGTGGGCCAAGGACGGCGCCCTGCACCATCCCGCCCTGCACCCCATCCCGCCCTGCCCCATCATCCCAAACACACCCCGATATCCCGCGCGATGGCGATCAGCTCGTGGTCCAGCGGCACCTTGCGCTGGGTGTTTGCCACCTCGGCGATCGGCACGCTGCCGATCTGGCCGCCCTGCAGCGTGGCCATGCGGCCGAACTGGCCTTCGGTCACCAGCCGCGCCGCATGGTGGCCAAAGCGCGTGGCGAGCACGCGGTCGAACGGGGTCGGGTCGCCGCCGCGCTGGACGTGGCCGAGCACGGTGGCGCGCACCTCGCTCGCCAGGTGCGGCTGGAGCTGCTCGCGCAGCACATGGCCGACGCCGCCCAGGCGCACCGGGTCGGGGCTGTGGGCGATGCGCTCGCGCACGGTGAGCGCGCCGCCGCGCTCCTTGGCGCCTTCGCCGATGCAGATGATGGTGTAGCGCTGGCGCTGCTCGCGCTCGCGGCAGCGCTCGATGACGGCCTGCAGGTCGTAGTCGATCTCGGGCAGCAGGATCACGTCGGCCGCGCCAGCGATGCCGCTCTCGAGCGCCAGCCAGCCGGCGTGGCGGCCCATGGTCTCGACGATCATCACACGGTGGTGGCTGTAGGCGGTGCTCTCGATGCGGCGCAGCGCATCGGTGACCGTGGCCACGGCGGTGTCGAAGCCGAAGCTGCGCTCGCACAGGGCGATGTCGTTGTCGATGGTCTTGGGCACACCCACGCAGGCCAGGCCCACTTGCGCCAGGCCGTGCGCCTGGCTCATGGTGCCGTCGCCGCCGATGGCCACCACCCCATCCAGCCCCAGCGCGCGCACGTTGCGGCCCACCTGGTCGAGCGTGGCGGCGTCCCGCAGCGGGTTGGCGCTGTTGCTGGTGCCCAGCAGGGTGCCGCCGACGTGCAGGATGCCCGACACCTGCTCCCAGCCGAGCGCTCGCGTGCGCGGCGCCTCGCCCATCAGGCCCTCGAAACCGTCCGCGATGCCCAGCACCTCGCAGCGGCCATGGTGGATGAGCGACTTGGTGACCGCGCGGATCACCGCGTTGAGGCCGGGGCAGTCGCCCCCGCTGGTGAGCACACCTACGCGCATGTCCATTCTCCCTTCAGTGTTCCATGGCGCTGTGCGCCGCCCACTGCGTATGAAACTGGCGCGCCCCATGCGCGGGCCGCCGTGCAAGGGCCGCCCCGCCGCACGGGCGGCGTCCCCCTTCCCACGCGCAGCGTGAGAGAAGGGGGAAGGCGCGAAGCGCCACAGGGGGTTGTCGCTTGCTCATGGCAGCAGGTCCAGCGCCCGCATGCGGGCGGCCCATGCCCCGGTCAAGGGCGTCGATAGCGCCGACGCCACAGCGGCTGGCTTTACTGCTCCACAGCAAAACTTGCGGTGTCTTTTCCCTCATGGCCGAGGCATCTTGCTTTGCAGCGCCGCGAGAAACTCCGGATCAAGCTCCGAGCGCCGGGGCGTCGCCTCGGCCAACTTGATTTTCTTCCACGCCTCTGCGTAGTTGTCCAGGTTAAACAGCGTGATGGCCCAATTCTGCAAGTTCAGAGTGTGCTGAGGAGCCTTGTCGTAAACACGCGCGAAGCGGGCAAACGCATCGTTCAACATCGATTGGCTCTTTGTTTCAACGCCGGCGGCGCCAAGTGCCCTCGCATGGTCGGCGGCAAAATCTATGTCGCCGCCGATCACGCGTTCCGCCTCGGCAAAGAGCTCCAGCGATTCCTGGAATCTCCCGGAACCGGCCTGAACCACCGCCATTCCCCACAGGGCGCTCCCGTTGGACGCATCGGCCAGCCATGCCTGGTTGAAGCGCCTCATGGCATCCGGGGCGGCGTTGCGGCGCAGCGACTGCCAGCCACGGGCCGACAGGTCTTCAGCAGCCTTCTTTCGATTTCCCTGGTAGCGGCTGTCGATGCCGGCAAGGAACGCCGCATCTGCTGTCTTTTGCGCTTCATTTTTCGGCAGCAGCCCGTACTTGGGCTGGAGGTTGATCTCCTGCGGGAACGCGGCCGAGACCATGGTTCCGACCGCGAACAGGAGACACAGGAAGATGGCGCGCCACGTACGCATAAAGACTCCTCGCAGTTGAACCGGCCTGCCGGCGGGCAGCCCGCAAACCGCTTTCCATCATAAGTGGCGGATCGGCGGGTAGGCCAAACCATCGCGCCACGCCTGCGCACGGTGTGTCCCACCGCCAGCCTTCAAGGCAGCAGGTCCAGCGCCTGCATGTAGGCGGGCTGCAGCATCAGCTCGTCCCACGGCTGGGGCAGGGTTTCAGGCAGCAGCGCGAGGCGGCGTGCCTCGCTGTCCACGCTCGGCTGCCAGCGGCCCTGGGCCTGGGCTTTTTCCAGGCCATCCAGCAGTTCGTCGACCGCCCGGCCGTCGCCCAGGCTCTGGTTGCACAGCAGCACCAGGTCGCAGCCAGCCTGCAGCGCGGCCACCGCGGCGTCGGTGTAGCTGACCACCTGGCCGTCCAGGCGGCGCGCGCCTTCCATGCTGAGGTCGTCGCTGAAGATGGCGCCGTCAAAACGCAGTTGGCGGCGCAGGATGTCCTGCAGCCAGCGCTGCGAGAAGCCCGCGGGCCGGCTGTCCACCTTGGGGTAGACGATGTGCGCCGGCATCACACCGGTGAGCGTGCTGCTGAGCCAGGCGTACGGCGCCGCATCGTCCTGCAGGATCGCCTTGAGGCTGCGCTGGTCCACCGGCACATCGGTGTGCGAATCGGCCCGCGCGAAGCCGTGCCCTGGAAAATGCTTGCCACAGTTGGCCATGCCCGCCTGCAGCAGGCCGTGCATCAGGCTCTTGGCCAACAGCGCCACCACGCGCGGGTCGCGGTGGAAGGCGCGGTCGCCGATGACGCCGCTGCGCGAAGCACCGGGCTCATCCGCATGGTCGAGGTCGAGCACGGGCGTGAAGGAAAAGTCCACGCCGCAGGCGCGCAGTTCGCTGGCGAGCACATAGCCCGCCGCGGTGGCCGCGTTGGTGGCGGCGAGCGCGCCGCTGCCCTGCCCCGCTTTGCCGTCTTGCATCCACAGCTCGCCAAAGGCGCGCATGGGCGGCAGCTGGGTGAAGCCGTCGCTGCGAAAGCGCTGCACGCGCCCGCCTTCGTGGTCCACGCTGA
>JAGNYI010000098.1 GCA_017985015.1 Giesbergeria sp.
GCCAGCACGCGCGCCAGTTCGTCGGCAAAACCCAGGTCGAGCAGCCGGTCGGCTTCGTCCAGCACCAGGGTCTGCACCTGGTCCAGGCGCAAGGCGTTGTGCTCCACCAGGTCCAGCAGGCGCCCGGGTGTGGCCACGACGACGTCGGCGCCGCCGCGCAGCGCCATCATTTGTGGGTTGATCGACACGCCGCCAAAGGCCAGTGCGACTTCCACGCGCCGGGGCAGGGCAACGGCAAAGTCGCGCAGCACGGCAGCAACCTGCACCGCCAGCTCGCGCGTGGGCACCAGCACCAGGGCACGTACTGGGCGCGGTTGTGCATTGGGCGCTTGCACGAGGCGCTGGAGCAAGGGCAGGGCGAAGGCAGCCGTTTTGCCCGAGCCCGTGGGTGCCTGGGCCAGCACGTCGCGCCCTTGCAGCACGGCGGGGAGCATGTCGGTCTGAACCTGCGTGGGGGCTGCGTATCCCTTGGCTTGGGCCGCTTGCGCGAGAGTGGGTAAGAGCCCAAGGGCAGAAAATGGCATGGGATGCGGGAGCAGTGAAGGGGCCGATGGCAGGAAGGAAGTTTTGGGCGCTGGACGGCCCAAATGCGTGCTGGGAGAAGCGGGGGATTGTGCGCCAGCCGCCATAATCGCGCGGCATGAACCTTGTCTACGATCCGGGCGCCATTGTCCACAGCATCCAGTTGGCGGTGGCGCCGGTATTTCTGCTGACGGCCGTGTCGGCAATGATCGGCACCGTAGCCAACCGCCTGGCGCGCATCGTGGACCGCGCGCGCGTGCTGGAGGCGTTTTTGCATGGCGCGGCGCAGGGGCAGGTTGCGCCAACGGTTTATCGCGAACTGTCCCTGCTGCGCACGCGCGGCTGGCTGGTGACCTTGTGCATTGGTTTTCTCACACTGTGCGGATTTTTGATCGGCCTGACGATTCTCTTTTTGTTTCTTGGGCAGACCACTGAATTCGACAGCCCAAGCTGGGCGGTGGGCAGCTTTCTGGCGGGCGTGATGTCGTTTTTGCTGGCGCTGGTGCTGTTTTTTGTGGAGACGGTGGCCGCTACCCGCATTCTCAATTTCGGCCGCAGACCCAGGCATCCATGAGCCGCAAGTCCTCTCTCTCGGACTTGGGCGGGTTGGTCTATTCCACCGATTCCGGCCGCATGTGCCCGGCGTGCCGCCAGGCCATCGCCGATTGCGTATGCGCGCAGGCCAGGGCGGCGCCGGCGGGCGACGGCACCGCCCGCGTGTCCTGCGATACCAAGGGGCGGCGCGGCAAGGCTGTCACGGTGGTGCGCGGGCTCGCGCTGGAGCAAGCCGAAATGGCGGATCTCGCCCGCGCTCTCAAGACCGCCTGCGGTGTGGGCGGCACGCTCAAAGACGGCGTCATTGAACTGCAGGGCGAGCATGTCGAGCGTGTGCTGGCCGAGCTGGCGGCGCGCGGCCTGCGCGCAAAGCGCTCCGGCTGATCGTCAGTCACCCGCATCGGGTGTCAGAGACTTGCGCGCTGCCGCCATGACGCACTGCGTCAATCGCTCCAGTGGCGCCTGGGCGCTGCGCAGGTGCACCCAGAACAGCGGAATCGACAAGCGCGCACCGGGCACCACGGGGACGAGCCGGCCCGACGCCAATTGGCTCTCGATCAGGGCCACCGGGTGCATGCCCCAGCCCAGGCCGTGCTCACACCCACGCACGTAACCGTCGTTCGAGGGCACATAGTGGCGCGGCGGGTGCGCGCGTGCTGGCAGGCCCTGGGCTTGCAGCCATTGCTCCTGCAGCCGGTCCTTGGGGCCGAAGCTGAGCATGGGGGCCGCAGCCAGCGCCTCGGCACTCGCGCCCTGCGGCCAGTGGCGCGCGGCGAAAGCGGGGCTTGCGGCCGCTACGTAGGCCATGGAACCCAGTGGCCAGCTGTTGCAGCCCGCAATGCTGGTGCGCGACGCCGTGACGGCCGCAAGCACTTCGCCATCGCGCAGCCGCTGGGCGGTGTGGTCCTGGTCGTCGATGCGCAGATCCAGCAGCTCATTGCCGGCGTCGGCAAAGGCGGCCACGGCATCCATGAACCAGGTGGACAGGGAGTCGGCATTCACTGCGAGTTGCAGTGTGGGCGAAGTGGTGACTTGCCCGTCGTGCAGGCCAGGGTGGTTGCGCCGCAGGCTGTTTTCCAGCAAGGCCACCTGCTCGAAGTGCAGGCACAGCTGCCGCCCAGCGTCGGTGCCTGTGCAGGGCGAGCCGCGCAGCACCAGCACCTGCCCCATTCGCTCTTCCAGCTGCTTGATGCGCTGCGAAATCGCCGAAGGCGTCACATGCAGGCGCCGCGCCGCGCGCTCGAAGCTGCCTTCGCGCAGCACCGCTGCGATCGCCTCCAGAGCGGCATAGTCAAACATTAGCAATGCTTAGGTTGAGTTAAGAAAATGAAGTGTACTTAAATTTCAAGGGCACGCAAAATCGAGCGCATGTGGATCACTGAAACTGCTTCTTCCTGGCTCGCCGGCTTCACCATTTGTTTTGCATTGGTGGCGTCGATTGGTGCGCAAAACCTCTTCGTGCTGCGCCAGGCGGTCACAGGCCGGCATGTCAGCGTGTGCGTAGCCTGGTGTGTGCTCAGCGATGCGCTCTTGGTGGGGCTTGGGGTAGCGGGCATGGCGCAGTTGCTCGAGAACATGCCTGTGCTGGCACAAGCGCTGAGTCTGGGAGGCGCCGTGTTCCTGCTCTGCTACGGCCTGCTTGCCTGGAGTCGCCTGCTGCCCTGGCGCGGCGCGGCCAAGGTCAAGGTGGCCGCCGCTGCCCATCCGCCCTCGCGCCGGGCTGTGTTGGGCGCGCTGGCAGCCATTACCTTGCTCAATCCGCACGTCTATCTGGACACCGTGGTGCTGATGGGTTCCATGGGTGCGCGCCAGCCCGGCGCGTTCCAGGCGGCTTTTGTGACCGGGGCAGCATCGGCCAGTCTGGCGTGGTTTCTGTGCCTGGCCTTTGCCGGGCGGAAGCTTCAGACCGTTTTCGCGCGGCCACAAGCATGGCGTGCGCTGGACGCGCTCACCGGCGCCATGATGTTGGCGCTGGCGTGGTGGGTTTGGACGGGAGCGCAGGTGGGTTGAACCCCAGCGCTCCGTTATGCATCCGCGCGGGTGCGGTGCTCAGCTGCAGCCGCAGGAGGTGCCGCAATCGCCGTTGCCAGCCGCAGCGGGTTCAAACTGGGGAAAGAGCACGTTGTTTTCCGTATGGATATGGCTGATCAGGTCGTCGGCAAATTGTCCAATACCGGTGTAGAGCGCGCGCCAGGTGTTGCACGCGCCCGCAGGCGGGTTGGCGTCGTTCGTCAGCGCCATCAGTCGCTCCAGTTCGGCGCCATGGTCCACGTGCTCGGCACGCATCATGCCGATAGGCTGGCTGACGAAGGGGTTGCCACCCGCCTTGAGCATGGGAAACAGAATCGCTTCTTCCTTGTGCATGTGCGTGAACAGTTCGGTCTGCATGGCTTCGAGCAAGTCGCCCAGACCGGCTGGAACATGGGGGTTCTCGCGGTGCACGGCTTCGACGCGCCGCGCCATGCGAATGAGTTCAGGCAATTGCTGGCGATGCACATCATGAAAGCGGGTAACGATGTGATCCACCAGTTGGTCAGGCGTGGCTGCTGCGGGCGCAGAAGCCGGCCGTTGCAGGGCCGAGAGTTCCGCCAGCACCGAATCGAGCGCCAGGCCCTTGTCCGCCACAGCCTGTGCCAGCGCCACGTTTCCACCACAGCAGAAGTCCAACTTGAGTCGGCGAAACACGGCAGTGGCGCCCGGAAGCTGCACGGCGATGCTGCCAATGCTTGCATCGGGCGAAACGGCGGCTGCGGATTCAAGGGAGTCAACTCGTGCATTCATGGGGTAAGTCCTTAAAGAGGCATATTGCGTGAATATTTTATCGCAATAAAATTCCTTCTTGATTCCCCTTTTCTGAATGGAAGCTTGCTAATGCGCCTGACCCAGTGGACGGACTACACACTGCGCGTGCTGATGTACTGCGCAGCAAGCGATGGGCGTGCTCAGCCCGTAACGATCACCGAGGTGGCAGAAAGCTACGGTATCTCGCGCAGCCATTTGACCAAGATCGTGCAGCAGCTCTCGGCCGGTGGCCTGCTGGAGACCACGCGGGGGCGCGGCGGCGGCATGCGCCTGATGCGCCCGGCCAATGAGATCAATGTGGGCGAAGTGGTGCGCGCCACCGAAACCGATTTCACTTTGGTCGAGTGCTTTGATGCGGCCAGCAACCAGTGCCGGCTCAGCAGCCACTGCCAA
>JAGNYI010000099.1 GCA_017985015.1 Giesbergeria sp.
CGGCGGATCAAAATTGCCAATCGACGAGCCCGGATAGAACACCAGGCGCGGCGCAGCCGGCAAATCGTCTGGCAGATGGATGCCGCGTGTGATGTCACCTCCCAACGCACGCGCGTCCATCGCCGGAAAGCGCGCCCCCAGCCGCTGCACGGCTTCGCTGAGGTAATCGGCCGAAATATCGACACCCACAAAACAGCGCGGCGCAATCAGCCCGCAGAGCACCGCCGCCTTCGCGCAACTGCCGGCGCCGGGCTCGATCAGGGTGCAGCCGCTGCCGACGGCGCGGGCAATCTCTGGGCCAGAGTGCTCAAGAATGGCGTGCTCGGTGCGCGTCGGGTAGTACTCGGGCAACTGCGTGATGGCCTCAAACAGCTTGGAGCCGCGCTCGTCATAAAAGTACTTCGGCGAAATACGGGCCGGCGTGCGGGAAAGGCCTTCAATAATTTCGGCATGGCGGGGCTCTTGCATGTCTGGACAGCGCTTTCTCGTCAGGTTGGCCGGTCCATTGTGACGGCGCGCCGTGGCCTGCGGTGTAAGCCGTCGCCCCGGCAGGCTCAGCCGCAGGGCGAAGGCCGAAGCTTCGCCTGTCGCGGCACCCGGCTTCAGGCGGCCGTTTTGCGCAGCCGCTGGATCAGCGTCACCACCGCCAGCACCGCCGCACCCGCAAGCACACCCACGCCGGCGTTGAGCAGTTGTTCGGCCAGCGTATCCCAAACATGGCCCAGCGGCCCGATGGCGGCGCGCGCAGCCAGAGCGTCGATGGCCTCGGCGACGGCGTGCACGCCATGCACCAGAATGCCGCCCCCCACCAGAAACATGGCGGCCGTGCCCACCACCGACAAGGACTTCATCAGCCAGGGCGCAGCGCGCACGATGGCATCTCCGAGACCACGGGCCAAGCTGCTGGATTTGCGGCTGAGCCACAGCCCCAGGTCATCGAGCTTGACGATGCCCGCCACCAGGCCGTAGACGCCCACCGTCATCACCACCGCAATGGCCGAGAGAACGGCCAGGCGCTCGCCAAACGGCGCGGTAGCCACGGTGCCCAAGGCGATGGTGACGATTTCTGCGGAAAGGATGAAGTCGGTGCGCACCGCGCCCTTGACCTTGTCTTTCTCATACGCCACCAGATCCATCTGGGGATCGGCGTTGGCGCGGACATGGCCTTCATGCTCGACCTCGTCCTGCTGGCGGCTGTGCAGCAGGCGGTGGGCAATTTTCTCGAATCCTTCGTAGCAAAGAAAGGCGCCGCCCACCATGAGCAGCGGCGTCACCGCCCAGGGCGCGAACGCGCTGATGGCCAGCGCCAGCGGCACCAGGATCAGCTTGTTGAGGAACGAGCCCTTGGCCACGGCCCAGACCACGGGAATCTCGCGCTCGGCGCGCACGCCGCTGACCTGCTGGGCGTTCAGCGCCAGGTCGTCGCCCAGGACGCCGGCGGTCTTTTGCGCAGCGACCTTGGTCATCACCCCAACGTCGTCGGCGATCACTGCGCTCTTCTTGGCAGCCACCTTGGTCATCAGCGCCACGTCGTCGAGGATGGTGGCGATGTCGTCAAGCAGCGTCAGCAGACTGGCTCCGGCCATGGGAATCCTTGTGGGTCAGGTAAAGGTCAGAGATTTTGATAAAAATACACCTCCAGCGCTTGTAGGATATTCGCTGATAGCTATATTTTTCATAGTGAATCGACTCAAGCGACGCTCAAGCGACCCAGCGCCGCGCGTTGCGCCACAGGCGCATCCACGGGCTGGCTGCGTCCAGGCCGCCGGTGCCCGCCAGGTCGGTCCAGCTCATCTGCACGTTGCGGAACACCCGCTCCGGGTGCGGCATCATGGCCGTGAAGCGCCCGTCCGCCGTGGTCACCGCCGTGAGGCCACCGGTGCTGCCGTTGGGGTTGAAGGGGTACTGCTCGGTCGCCGCGCCGTGGTGATCGACAAAGCGCATGGCGGCGATGGCCTGGGACGCGTCGCCACGCTGCGCAAAGTTGGCGTAGCCCTCGCCATGCGCCACGGCGATCGGCAGGCGGCTGCCCGCCATGCCGGCGAAGAACAGGCTGGGCGAGTCGAGCACCTCCACCAGCGACAGCCGCGCCTCGAAGCGCTCGCTCTGGTTGGTGGTAAAGCGCGGCCAGTGCGCGGCACCGGGGATGATGTCGGCCAGCTCGGCAAACATCTGGCAGCCGTTGCACACGCCCAGGCCAAAGGTGTCGCCGCGCGCGAAAAAGGCGGCGAACTGCTCGGCCAGGCGCGGGTTGAAGGTAATCGACCGCGCCCAGCCAATGCCGGCGCCCAGCGTGTCGCCGTAGCTGAAGCCCCCGCAGGCCACCAGGCCAGCGAAGTCCTGCAGGTCGGCGCGGCCGGCTTGCAGGTCGGTCATGTGCACGTCGACCGCCTCGAAGCCGGCTTGGGTGAAGGCATAGGCCATTTCCACATGCGAATTGACGCCCTGCTCGCGCAGCACGGCCACGCGCGGGCGCGCGCCGTGGACAAAGGGGGCAGCGACATCCTCGCCCGGGTCGAACGTGAGCTGCACGTGCAAACCAGGGTCGCTGACCAAACCACGGCTGGCGTGCTCGGCGTCGGCGCAATCGGGGTTGTCGCGCTGCTGGCAGATCTTCCAGCTCACGCTGTCCCATACCTGGTGCAGGTCGTGCAGGCTGGCCGAGAAGACCTCCCGCGTATCGCGCCAGACGCTGAGCTTGTTTTTGCCGACGTCGATGGTCGAGTGCTCGGGCCGGGTACTTCCCACCACATGCGAGAAGCGCGACAGGCCGTGCGCGCGCAGGGTTTGCATCACCGCATCACGGCTGGGGGCCGCCACCTGCAGCAGCACGCCCAGCTCTTCGTTGAACAGCGCCTTGAGCGCCAGCTCGTCGCGGCGCACGCTCATCTGCTGCGCCCAGTTCTTGGCGTCGCCCGCTTCCATGCGGCTGTCGCTCACGCCGTCGCCTTCGGTCAGCAGCATGTCGATGTTGAGCGCCACGCCCACCTGCCCGGCAATCGCCATTTCAAAGGCGGCGGCAAACAGGCCGCCATCGCTGCGGTCGTGGTAGGCGAGAATTTTTCCTTCGGCGCGCAGGGCATTCACTGCAGCGACGAGGTTTTTCAGGTCTTGGGCATCGTCCAGGTCGGGCACCGCGCCGCCGCTCTGGCCCAGGGTCTGCGCGAGGATGCTGCCGCCCATGCGCGCCTGGCCCTTGCCCAGGTCGATGAGGATCAGCGTGCTCTCCACGCCCCGCGCAAGCTGCGGCGTGAGCGTGCCGCGCACGTCCGGCAAGGTGGCAAAGGCGGTGACGATCAGGCTGACCGGCGAGACCACTTTTTTGGCTTCGCTACCGTTGCGGCCCTCGTGTTGCCACTGCGTGCGCATCGACAGGCTGTCCTTGCCCACCGGAATGGAAATGCCCAGCGCGGGGCACAGCTCCATACCGACGGCGCGCACCGTGTCGTACAGCGCGGCGTCTTCGCCCGGTTCGCCGCACGCCGCCATCCAGTTGGCTGAGAGCTTGACGCGGGCCAGATCGATGGGCGCGGCCAGCAGGTTGGTGATCGCTTCGGCCACCGCCATGCGGCCCGAGGCCGGCGCGTCGAGGGAGGCAATGGGCGTGCGCTCGCCCAGCGCCATGGCTTCACCGGCAAAACCGGCGTAATCGGCCAGGGTGACGGCGCAGTCCGCCACCGGCACCTGCCAGGGGCCGACCATCTGGTCGCGGTGCGTGAGGCCGCCCACGGTGCGGTCGCCAATGGTGATCAGGAAGCGCTTGGACGCCACCGTGGGGTGGCTGAGCACATCCTGCGCCGCCTGTTTCAGCGCCACGCCGGTGGCGTCCAGTGGCAGGGCCGTGCGCGGCACGCGGGTTACGTCGCGGTGCATCTTGGGCGGCTTGCCCAGCAGAACATCCATGGGCATGTGAACGGCTTGCGCTGCCTCGGGCAAGGCGGCGCCGGGCGCCAGCGGCACGCCAGCACCCACCACCAGTTCGCGCGCCTCGGTGGTCACGCCAACGACGGCAAAGGGGCAGCGCTCGCGTTCGCAAAAGGCCTCGAACTGCGCGAGCGACTCGGGTGCAATGGCCAGCACATAGCGCTCCTGGCTCTCGTTGCACCAGATTTCGCGCGGCGCCAGGCCCGATTCTTCGAGTGGCACGGCGGACAAGTCAAAGCGCGCGCCCCGGCCCGCGTCGTTCACCAGCTCCGGGAAGGCGTTGGAGAGCCCGCCCGCGCCCACGTCGTGGATCGCCAGAATCGG
>JAGNYI010000053.1 GCA_017985015.1 Giesbergeria sp.
CCACCGTGTTGGCCGGTATCCGGGCTGGCGGCGCGCCTTTCACGGCCTTCCCAGGCGCTTGTTCAAGGCGCCCAGTGGCACTGGGTGTGAAAGGTGAATCGGAAGATTCGGCCGCTGACCGTTGCGGGGGCAGCGCAGGCTCGGCTGGCACCATGAGCGGCGCCCTCCTCCCTGCTTCCCGTTGAACTGCGACGTGTGAACCACGGCGCGAGCACCAACGGGCAGAGTTTACGTCATGGTGCGAACGCCGAAGCCGGCATCGCGAGCGACCGGCGACCGGGCGCGCAACGCACCCCCTACAATTGCCCGGCTATGTCCATGGACTCTTCGTCACCCTTCGATCGGATTGCCGAACGCGTTGAGCGGCTGCTCGTGCGCCAGGAGCAGTTTGAACGCACCATCACGCTTTTGACAGACCAGGTGGCCACGCTGACGCAGGAGCGCGATTCGCTGCGCTCACGCCTGCAGGCCGCGCGCGCCCGTGTGGACGCCTTGATCGAACGCCTGCCCTCGCCACCTGCAGAATAGGACGCGCCATGAAACAGCTGGAAGTGCAAATCATGCAGCAGAGCTACTTGCTCGGCTGCCCCGAGGGCCGGGAAGCGCGCCTGCTGGAAGCCGTGGAGCGCGTGGACACCGCCATGATGGCCATCCGCGACGCCGGCAAGGTGCGGGCCCGAGAGCGCATTGCTGTACTGGCCGCGCTCAATCTCGCGTTTGACCTTGCCGATCGCGAAGCCGAGGATCTCGAGCGTGCCGCAGCACCGCGTTCGGCCCCGCCGAGCCCGCCTGACGCCAACGCTCTGCCTCCGTCGAGTCTCTCCGGCGAAGACAGTGATCGGCTGGAAGCCCTCGTCAAGCGCCTCGACGACGCCTTGGGTGCCGACGGTCGCCTGTTCTGAAACCGTCTGCTTCAGCGCGGCACAAGCGCATGCGCAGCGCCTACAATGAATTGGTCTGCGGTGCTGCCGGGTTGTAATTCCTTGAACCAATGCTCATAGAGCCCGGGCTTGGAATATTGCTTGGTGAGCGTGATCATCTCGCGTTAGATGAACCCAACGTCAGGCTGCCCTCGCCCACCTGAACCCGCGGTTCAGGATGCCGGCTCGGTGGCATTCGCAGACAACTGATTCGGCTGGGGTGCCACACCCCCCCAGTGCTCCCGCCTCCTCCCGCCTCCTCCCGCTTCGCTGCCATGTCGATCTCTCCCCTTCTGCTGGTCGAGCTGGCGCTCCTTGGTCTGGCCACAGGCCTTCTTGCCGGCCTGCTGGGCATTGGCGGGGGCATGCTGCTGGTGCCTTTTCTCACGTATTTCATCAACCAGCAGGGCGTCGCGCCGGGCCTGGCGGTGAAGATGGCCATTGCCACGTCGATGGCCACCATCATGTTCACCTCGCTCTCCAGCGTGCGCGCGCACCACCGGCGCGGCGCCGTGCGCTGGGACATCGTGCGGCGGCTCGCGCCCGGCATCGTGCTGGGTGGCCTCGCGGCGAGCCTGGGCGTTTTTGCGTTGCTCAAGGGTTCGGTACTGGCCATCGTGTTCGCTGTGTTCGTGAGTTTCTCCGCTCTGCAGATGCTGCGCGGCAAGAAGCCCGCAGCCAGCCGCCAGATGCCTGGGACGGCGGGGCAACTGGCCGCGGGGGGCAGCATTGGCTTTCTCTCGGGCCTGGTGGGCGCCGGCGGGGGCTTTGTCAGCGTGCCATTCATGACCTGGTGCAATGTGCCCATCCACAATGCCGTGGCTACCAGCGCCGCGCTGGGTTTTCCGATTGCGGTGGTGAACGTGATCGGCTACGTGCTGGCCGGGCGCTCGGAGTCGGGCCTGCCGCCCGCAGCGCTCGGCTATGTCTGGTTGCCAGCGCTTGCGGCGGTCGCGCTGTGCAGCGTGCTCACCGCGCCGCTGGGCGCGCGCGCAGCGCATGCGCTGCCCGTCGCGCAGCTCAAACGCATCTTTGCTGGCCTGTTGTTTGGATTGGCGGCGTACATGCTCTGGAAAGGGCTTGCGGCTTAGCCACGCTGCCGGTGGGACGGACTGTGGACACCGCGCCAAGACCCCGCAGCCCCATGTGCAGACCGCAGCCGCGACAATGCAGTCGATGGCTTCCACCCACCTGCCCCACGAATTCGACTCCCCAGCGGCACCCGCACGCGCCGATGGCGCGCCAGCCTGGCGCAGCGCGCTGCAAGACCTGGGCCCGGCGTTCTACACCGCCCTGCCGGCTGTGGCGCTGCCCGATCCGCACTGGATCACCACCAGTGCAGAGGCCGCGCGCGACCTGGGCATCGATGCGAGCTGGCTCGCGTCCGATGCCGCGCTGCAGCTGCTGAGCGGCAACGCCGCGCCCAAGGGAAGCGAGACGCGTGCCAGCGTCTACAGCGGCCACCAGTTTGGCGTCTGGGCCGGGCAGTTGGGTGATGGTCGGGCCTTGCTGCTGGGCGAAATCGACACGCCGCAAGGAAGCATGGAGGTGCAGCTCAAAGGCAGCGGCTTGACGCCGTATTCCCGCATGGGGGACGGCCGCGCCGTACTGCGCTCAAGCATCCGTGAATTTCTGGTGAGCGAAGCCATGCACGCGCTGGGCATTCCCACCACGCGGGCGCTGGCGCTGACGGGCTCGCCCTATCGCGTGCGCCGCGAAACCATGGAAACCACAGCCGTGGTGGCGCGCACGGCGCCCAGCTTTTTGCGCTTTGGCCATTTCGAACACTTTGCCGCTGCCGGCAAGCTGAAAGAACTGCGCCAGCTCGCCGACCACGTGATCGAAAGGCATTACCCCGAATGCCGCGAGGGCGCCACCTTGGGCAACCCCTACGCCGACTTTCTGCAGGCCGTGAGCGAGCGCACCGCCGCCATGGTGGCCCAGTGGCAGGCGGTAGGCTTTTGCCACGGAGTGCTCAATACCGACAACATGAGCATCCTGGGGCTCAGCATCGACTATGGGCCGTTCCAGTTTCTGGATGCCTTCGTGCCCAACCATGTATGCAATCACAGCGACAACCTGGGGCGCTACGCCTTTGATCGCCAGCCCAACGTGGTGTACTGGAACCTCTATGCGCTGGGCCAGGCCCTGCAGCCTCTGATTGGCGAACCCGAGCGCGTGGTGCAGGCGCTTGATTCGTACAAGCGCGTGTTCCCGTCCGAGCTCACGGCCCGTATGCGCGCCAAGCTGGGCCTGAGCCAGCCACAACCGGGCGACACCGACCTGATTGACCGCATCCTGCGCCTGCTGGCCGACAATGCGGTGGACTACACCATTTTCTGGCGCACGCTCTCGCACGCCGTCGCCGCAGGTCTGTTCGAGCCGGTGCGCGACCTGTTTGCCGACCGCACCGCATTGGATGGATGGTTGCTATCGTATTCAGAGCTTATAGCGCATACAGATAAAGCGCTAGCGGCCAATTTGATGCTTAAAACGAATCCCTGGATCGTGCTGCGGAACTACCTGGCCGAACAAGCCATCCGAACAGCAGGTGCCGGAGATTTCAGCGAAGTTCACCGCTTGCAGGCTTTGCTCGCGCATCCCTTCAACGAGAGTCCCGGCACCGAAGCCTATGCAGCGCCCCCGCCCGACTGGGCGTCCCACCTATCCATCAGTTGCTCATCATGACCTTCCCTATTCAGAAATCCGAAGCCGAGTGGCAGTTGGTATTGAAGGAAAAAGGCGCCGAACCCGGCGCATTGCAGGTCACGCGCCACGCCGCCACCGAGCGCCCTTTTACCGGCAAGTACGAAGCGCATTGGCAGGACGGCAGCTACCACTGCGTCTGCTGCGGCAACCTGTTATTCGACGCCGGCACCAAGTTTGACGCCGGCTGCGGCTGGCCCAGCTTCTCGCAGGCGGTGCCTGGCGCCATCAAGGAAAACGTCGATCTCAGCCACGGGATGCGGCGGGTGGAAACGGTTTGTGCACAATGCGGCTCGCATCTGGGTCACGTGTTTGAGGACGGCCCCACCCCGACCGGACTGCGTTACTGCATGAATTCCGCCTCGCTCGACTTTGAAACCAAGGCCCCCTGACCTAGCCGCTGCCCCAGCGCCCCTTCATGAAACTGCTGATCGACTTTTTCCCCATCATCCTGTTCTTCGTGGCCTTCAAGTTCTGGGGCATCTACGTGGCAACTGGCGTGGCCATTGCCGCGACCGTGCTGCAGATCGCCTACCTGCGCTACAAGCACGGCAAGGTGGAGGCCATGCAATGGGTCAGCCTGGGCGTCATCGTGGTGTTTGGCGGCGCCACGCTGCTGGCGCACAGTGACACCTTCATCAAATGGAAACCCACCGTGCTGTACTGGCTGATGGGCGGCGCCCTGCTGGTGGGGAAGTGGGTGTTTCGCCGCAACCTCATCAAGAGCCTGATGGGCGCGCAAATGGCGCTGCCCGAGCCCGCCTGGAACGCGCTCAACTGGGCCTGGAGCGGGTTTTTCGCCGCCATGGGCTTGCTCAACCTCTGGGTGGCTTTCAACTTCGATACCGATACCTGGGTGAACTTCAAGCTCTTTGGCGGACTCGGACTGATGCTGGCCTTTGTGCTGGCGCAGGCCGTGTTCCTCAGCCGCCATGTCAAAGACACCGAACCCGAAAAGGACCCACAGCCATGACCAGCCCCTTGGCCATCACCGCTCCCGCCATGGACGCCGCCCTGCGCACAGCGCTCACGCCGACGCAGCTCCAGGTATTGGACGAAAGCTACCAGCACGAAGGCCATGCAGGCGCCAACGGAACGGGCTTTGGCACCCATTTCCGGGTGCGCATTGCGTCACCAGCGCTTACAGGTCTGCCCCGCGTCAAACAGCACCGGCTTGTGTATGATGCGCTGCAAGAATTTATCGACGGAGGCGCTCACGCCATCGCCATTGAGGTTCTTTGATCCCACCCGGCAACGCGGTGCGGCTCGCCGGCAGTCTGCCGGCACCTTTTCCACCTTTTGGATTTCGAATGAAGAAACAGCTTTTGTCCGGCCTTGTGGCCGCCGCCTTGCTGGGCACCGTGGCATTGCCTGTGGCCGCCCAGAATATTGCCGTGGTCAACGGCAAGGCCATTCCCAAAGAGCGCGCCGACGTGCTGCGCCAACAGGTTGAGCGCTCCGGACGCCCGGTCACGCCCGACATCGAAAAGCAGATCAAGGACGAAGTCATTGCGCGCGAAATCTTCCTGCAGGAAGCAGCCAAGCGCAACCTCGAAAAAGATCCCGACTTCAAGGTGCAGATGGAGCTCGCCCGCCAGACCATTCTGATCCGCGAGCTTTTTGCCGATTTTCAGAAGAACAACCCGGTCACCGACGCTGAAATCAAGGCCGAATACGACAAGTTCGTGGCAGCCAACAGCGGCAAGGAATACAAGGCCAGCCACATCCTGGTGGAGAAGGAAGACGAGGCCAAGGCCATCATCGCTTCCATCAAGAAGGGCGCCAAGTTTGAAGACATCGCCAAGAAGCAGTCGAAAGACCCAGGTTCGGGCGCCAAGGGCGGCAACCTTGATTGGGCCAACCCCAGCAGCTACGTGGCCGAGTTCACTGAAGCGCTGATCAAGCTCGACAAGGGCAAGATGACACAGACCCCGGTGAAAAGCCAGTTTGGCTGGCATGTGATTCGCCTGGACGACGTGCGCCAAGCCGAGCTGCCCAAGCTCGAAGACGTCAAGGCCCAGGTGGCACAGCAACTGCAGCAGCAGAAACTGGCCAAGTTCCAGGAAGACCTGCGCGCCAAATCAAAGATCGAATAACACCGAATTTTCCGGTGCCCCCGAAACGCGGCCTCGGCCGCGTTTTTTTATTGGGACTTGCGCACAATGGTCCCAGCTAGGCCTTCCGACGCAGACAGTACAGGCGTACGGCAAGGAGGAACAACGACGCTGGGGCAGTTTTGCGTAAGTCCTGTTTATGTCGCCTTGACGGCCATCAGCCAGGCCAGCGCGGTCAACGCCGCAATCATCGCGGGCTGGTGCAGCAAGTAGTACGACAGGCTCCATCGTCCCAGCTGTGCCAGCGGCCGGGCAGCGCGCGGCACGGCCGCCGTGAGCCAGGCGGGCCGCTGCGCAACGAGCCATTGCCCGGCCGCCAGACCCCACCACATCACCCCCAACCAAGGCAGCACGGGCACATAGTCTTCGGTGAAAGGTTTGCGCGAAATCAGCCCCAGCCAGTTGAGCGAGCGCGCATTCATGAACGGCGCCCAGTCGGCGAGCGCGCCGCCGAGCAGCCATTGCGCCAGCCAGGGCAAGAGCAGCGAAAGCAAACCCGCAGCCCACAACCAGCGCCCCCACCCGGCCGTGAGGCGAGCCAGCAGCAGCATGACCGCCATGCCATGCAGCACGCCAAAGTAAATGAAGCTGCGCGGAAACATCAGCCAGGAGCCCACGCTGACCAGCATGGCAGCGGCCAGCACCTGCAGCCAACGTCGCGAAAAGCGATGCCAGCCAACGCCATGCGCCTGCGCCACGGCTTGGCCCAGCCCGGCGCAAAAAAGGAAAAGCGTAACGATGGCGGTGCGCTGCCAGGTCCAGAAGGGGTCGCTCAGAAAATTCTGCGGCCACCAGCCGAAGTGGCTCAGATCAAAGCAGAAATGAAACACCGTCATCCACACCATGGCCAGGCCACGCAAAGCGTCAATGGCGGCGTAGCGCTGGGGGCGGGTGGCAGAAAGCTCGGACATGCGCAATAGATTCATTCGTGGCGCGACATAGGGACCACGATTCTCGCGCACCCATGAAAAAAGGACTTGCAGCGTGTGCTGCAAGTCCTCGGTTCGATGGTCGGAGCGGCGGGATTCGAACTCGCGACCCTCTGCTCCCAAAGCAGATGCGCTACCAGGCTGCGCTACGCTCCGACAGCTAGTATTCTAACCTGGACATTTCCTTGAATTTGGCACAAAAGGCCAGTGCATGAAAAGAAAATCAGGCAGCGAATTCTGGTCGGTCAGCGCGAAGGGCCTGGGCCCCGGCCCGCGAGATGGCGGAACGTGATGCGGCCCTTGGTCAGGTCGTAAGGCGAGAGTTCCAGCGACACTTTGTCGCCCGCAAGGATGCGGATATGGTGCTTGCGCATCTTGCCGCCGGTGTAGGCGATCAGTTGATGCCCGTTCTCCAGCGTCACGCGAAAGCGCGAATCGGGCAACACCTCGGTCACACTGCCCTGCATTTCGATCAGTTCTTCTTTGGCCATTTTCAATCTCTGGTAAACGATTCAATCCGCCCGCTGGCTTTGCCCCTGGCGTCATCGCCAGCATCGGGCTGCTGCAGCGCGCACTGCCCGTTCGGTAAGAACAGACGCGCTGTGCATTGCGGTCGGGGGGTTGCTGCACCCGCAGCGCAGCTCGGTAGGAAGGCCGGCGTGACGGCTTCAATGGACAGGCGGGGCGCAGGCCCTTAGCCAGTCGATTGTAGCGTGACGCGCTGTATTTGACTACATCGCCCTGGCAGCTGCGTCTATAGAATCGCCCGCCACACCTGCACTTGACGCCTTGCCATGCCCGATTCGTTTGCTGTCTCCCTCCAGTACCTGCTGCCCAAGCAGGCGCTGACCGTCCTCGCCGGCAAGATAGCCTCGGCCCGCGCGGGCTGGTTCACCACCGCCTTGGTTCGTGCCTTCGTCTCGCATTACGACGTGGACATGACCGAGGCCGAGCATGCAGACCCGGCGGCCTACCCCAGTTTCAATGCCTTCTTCACGCGCGCGCTGCAACCGGGCGCGCGGCCGATTTCGGCGGCCGAATGGGTCTGCCCGGTGGATGGCGCCATCAGCCAGTTCGGCGCCATCGAGCAGGACCAGATTTTTCAGGCCAAGGGCCACCACTATTCGACCACCGCACTGCTGGGCGGCGATGCGGCGCTGGCCGCGCGTTTCAACAATGGCCAGTTCGCCACCATTTATCTGAGCCCGCGCGACTACCACCGCATCCACATGCCCTGCGCCGGGCGCTTGACCCGCATGGTGCATGTTCCGGGCGACCTGTTCTCGGTCAACCCGACCACCGCGCGTGGCGTGCCCGGCCTGTTTGCGCGCAACGAACGCGTGGTCTGCGTGTTTGAGGGGACGCATGGCCCGTTTGCCATGGTGCTGGTGGGCGCCACCATTGTGGGCAGCATGGCCACGGTGTGGCACGGCCTCGTCAACCCGCCGCGCACCGGTGTGCTGCGGCATTGGGACTACCCGGAAGGCAAAGTCGTGCTGCAAAAGGGGGAGGAAATGGGGCGCTTCCAGCTTGGCTCCACGGTCGTCCTGCTGCTCCCACAAGGCCCGCTGCACTTCAGCCCCCACTGGGAAAGCGGGGGTGCGGTGCGTCTGGGCCAGGCCATGGCTGAGCGCAGCAGCACGCAAACGGGAAGCGGGGGGTAATCCCTCCATGCCGCTGTCGACCCAAGCTCTCGATCTGTTGTTCCCCGCCCAAGATGTCGGTATCGCCCATTCGTGGAATCGCAAGTGAGCCGCCCCGCAGCCTGCGCAAGCAATACCTACGTGATCTTTCTGCATGGAAACTGACCCGGCCCAGCAATCTCCTGAAGCCTCTGCGCCGACGGACGGAGCACACCTGCGCGACATCCCGGACCTGGCCCGCGCCCATGGCGTGGACCCGGACACCGGCCTGCATCCCGACGAAGCGGGACGCCGCACCGAGCTGCATGGCGCAAACGAACTGGCGGGCACCGCATCGCACGGATGGCCCCGCCTGCTGGTCGATCAATTCAAGGATTTCATGGTCCTGGTGCTGCTGGGCGCCGCCATCGTTTCAGGCCTGGTGGGAGAACTGACAGACGCACTGGTCATTCTGGTGATCGTGGTGCTCAATGCCGTCATCGGTTTCGTGCAGGCCTGGCGCGCAGACAAGGCCATGGCGGCGCTGCAGCAATTGGCGGCTGCGCATGCCACCGTGCTGCGCGGCGGAGAAGTGCAGGACCTGGCCGCCAGCGCCCTGGTGCCGGGCGACATCGTGCTGCTGGAGGCTGGAAACCAGATTCCAGCCGACCTGCGCCTCATCGAGATTGCGCAACTGCAGGTGGACGAGTCTGCGCTGACGGGCGAATCGGTCACCGTCGCCAAGCAAACCGGCACCCTGGCCTTTGCAGGTGCCAGTGCCCTGGGCGACCGCACCAACATGGCATTCAAGGGCACCACGGCCACCCATGGCCGTGCCCGTGGTCTGGTGGTGGCCACCGGCATGCACACCGAGCTGGGCAAGGTGGCCCAGTTGCTCGACAGCGAGGACCGCAGCACCCCCTTGCAATTGCGTCTGGCCGCATTCGGCAAGCGCCTGGCACTGGCGGTGCTGGGCATCTGCGCGATCATTTTCGTGGTGGGCGTGCTGCGCGGCGAGCCACCTTTGCTGATGGCGCTCACGGCCATCAGCCTGGCCGTGGCCGCCATCCCCGAAGCGCTTCCTGCGGTGGTGACGGTGCTGCTGGCGCTGGGCGCACGCCGCATGGTGGCCGTGCATGCGCTGGTGCGCCGCCTGCCTTCGGTCGAAACTCTGGGCTCGGTCACCACCATTTGCTCCGACAAGACCGGAACCCTCACCCAGAACCGCATGCAGGCAGAACAACTGCTGGCCCTGGGCCAGCGCTGGACACCGGGCGACGCCCTGCCCGGCCCCGTGCACCACGAAGCGCTGCGCGCCGCAGCCCTGTGCAACGACGCAACGCGCCACGGGCACAACGGCACCGATGAAAACGACCCACCCGCCACTGCCAACCCCTGGGTGGGCGACCCCACCGAAACCGCCCTGGTGCTGGCTGCACACGCTGGCGGGCTGGACAAGGACCAACTGGAGCATACGTGCCCGCGCGTGCAGGAACAGCCCTTCGATTCCGACCGCAAGCGCATGACGACCTTCCACCGGGAGGGCGATGGCTTTGTGGCCTACACCAAGGGCGCACCCGAATCGGTGCTGCCGCGCTGCACCGCGCAATGGACGCCCGAAGGCGGCGCCCCACTCGACGGGGCCAGCGTGCTGGCCACCGCCTCCACCCTGGCCGCACAGGGCCTGCGCGTGCTGGCCCTGGCCCGGCGCCACCATGCCTGCCTGCCCGATACCAATGCGCTCGATGCCGTGGAAAGCCAGCTCGAACTGCTGGGCCTGATCGCCCTCATCGACCCACCCCGCCCCGAAGCACAGGCCGCCGTGCGCGACTGCATCAGCGCGGGCATCACCCCTGTGATGATCACCGGCGACCACCCCGCCACGGCGCGCGCCATTGCGCACCGTTTGGGCATCGTGGCGCGCAGCGACGCCCCGGTGCTCACCGGCGCCGACCTGGCCACGCTGGACGCTGCGGCCCTGCGCGCGCAGGTCGAGCAGGTGCAGGTGTATGCGCGGGTCGACCCGGAACAAAAGATTCGCATCGTCGAGGCGCTGCAGGCCCAGGGGCATTTCGTGGCCATGACCGGCGATGGCGTGAACGATGCCCCGGCCCTCAAACGCGCCGACATTGGCGTGGCCATGGGGCGCGGCGGCACCGATGTGGCACGCGAGGCCAGCAGCCTGGTGCTGCTCGACGACAACTTCGCCACCATCGTGGCCGCAGTGAAGGAGGGGCGCCGCATCTACGACAACATCCGGAAATTTGTGCGCTATGCCATGACCGGCAATTCGGGCGAGGTCTGGACCATCTTCCTCGCACCGCTCCTGTTTCTGCCCATTCCGCTGCTGCCTATCCACATCCTGTGGGTCAATCTGGTCACCGATGGCCTGCCCGGCCTGGCTCTGGCGGCCGAACCGGCCGAGCGCGGCATCATGCAACGCCCGCCCAGACCCCCGAACGAGAGCCTGTTCGCCCATGGCATGTGGCAGCACATCCTGTTCATGGGCCTGCTGATTGCCGGGTTGTGCCTGGCCGTGCAGGCCTGGGCCCTGCACACCGGCCATGCCCACTGGCAAACCATGGTGTTCACGGTGCTCACCCTGGCCCAGATGGCGCATGTGCTGGCCATTCGGTCCGAGAACGAGCCGCTGTGGCGCCTGGGCTTCGCCAGCAACCGCCCGCTGCTCTACGCCGTGCTGCTGACCTTCGCGCTGCAGATGGCCACGATCTATGTGCCCTTCCTCAACCCCATCTTCAGGACCGCGCCGCTGAGCCTGTTGGAACTGGGCCTGTGCCTGGCGGCCGCGCTGGTGGTGTACGCAGCGGTGGAGCTGGAGAAAACCTGGCGCCGGTGGCGCATAAGCACATAGCCACTCGGTAGAAGCTGGCACTGCCCTGCGTGCAACAATCGCTTACTCCTCCGCGCCGCTGCGGAATCCCTTTCGTTCATCCCTGAGGACACAGCCCCATGCGCATCGAAACCCTTGCCGTCCACGCCGGCTACAAGCCCGACCCCACCACCAAATCCGCGGCCGTCCCGCTGTACCAGACGACGGCCTACGCCTTCGACAACGCCCAGCACGGCGCCGACCTGTTTGACCTGAAGGTAGCGGGGAACATCTACACCCGCATCATGAACCCGACCACCGACGTGCTGGAGCAGCGCGTCGCGGCGCTCGAAGGCGGCGTGGCGGCCCTGGCCATGGCCTCGGGCATGGCGGCCATCACCGCGGCTATTCAGACCATTGCCGAAACCGGCGACAACATCGTCTCGACCAGCACGCTGTATGGCGGCACCTACAACCTGTTTGCCCACACCTTTCCGCAGCAAGGCATTGAAGTGCGCTTTGCCGATGCCGCCAACCCTGCCAGTTTTGCCAAGCTGATTGACGAGCGCACCAAGGCGGTGTTCTGCGAATCCATCGGCAACCCGCTGGGCAACGTCACCGACATCGCCGCGCTGGCCAAGGTGGCGCACGACGGCGGCGTGCCGCTGATCGTGGACAACACCGTGCCCAGCCCCTACTTGTGCCGCCCCATCGAGCACGGCGCCGACATCGTGGTGCACGCGCTGACCAAATACATGAACGGCCACGGCAACAGCATTGGCGGCATCATCGTCGACAGCGGCAAGTTCCCTTGGGCCGAGCACAAGGCGCGTTTCAAGCGCCTGAACGAGCCCGATGTGAGCTACCACGGCGTGGTCTACACCGAAGCCTTGGGCGCCGCCGCCTACATTGGCCGCGCGCGCGTGGTGCCGCTGCGCAACATGGGCGCTGCCATCTCGCCGTTCAACGCCTGGCTCACGCTGCAGGGCATCGAAACCCTGCCGCTGCGCATGGACCGCACCTGCGAAAACAGCCTGGCGCTGGCCAAGTTCCTGCAAAGCCACCCCAAGGTGGAATGGGTGCGCTACGCGGGTCTCCCCGACCATCCCGACCACGCACTGGCGCAGCGCCAGATGGGCGGACGGGCTTCGGGCATCCTGTCCTTCGGGCTCAAGGGCAGCGACGCCGACCCGCGTGCCGCTGGTGCGCGCTTCCTTGACGCACTCGATTTGTTCACACGCCTGGTGAACATTGGCGATGCGAAGTCGCTCGCCACACACCCGGCCTCCACCACGCACCGCCAGCTGGACGCCGCCGAGATGGCCAAGGCCGGCGTGAGCGAGAACATGGTGCGCCTGTCGGTGGGCATTGAGCATATCGACGACTTGCAGGCCGACCTGGCGCAGGCGCTGGACAAGGTTTAAGTCGAATACAGGGCCGAAAATTTCTTATTTTTGGCCCCTGTCGCTTATTCCATATAGATGGTATGCTACTTATTAAATAGCAAATTACCTTGCTGGCGGCAGGCAATATGCGCTGCGTCAGAACGCGCCATAGAGCGGGCTGCGATGATAGGCGCCCTACCACCCCGCTGCGCCTTGAGCGCCCTTCGTGCCTTGATGCATCGGCGCTTCCTCGTCCATCCCTGGTTTGCACTGCGCTGGCTGCTGGCCGCATGGGCGTTGGTCAGCGCATGCGCAGCGCTCGCCAGCAGTGGCTCTCCCAATGCGCCAGTGGACAGAACGCTGGACGTGGCCCACGCCTCTGCCGCGCCGCTTCCCCTCACCCCGTGGTTCGACGTGCTGGAAGACCCGTCCGGCACGCTCAGTTTCGACCAAGTGCGCTCCTCAGCAATGGCCACCCGCTTCGCCCCCAGCGACCGTTCCGGTGCGGCCTTTAACTTTGGCATCACCCCGTCTGCCTGGTGGCTGCGGCTGCGTCTGGCCAACCCCAGCGATGCCGCTCTGGACCGCTTGCTGGAAGTGGCCTATGCGCGCCTTTCCCACCTGGATTTCTACGCGGAGCAAAGCGACGGCACTTGGCATGAGGTGCACACCGGTACCACCCAACCCTTTGATAGCCGGGGCTACGCACACCGTAACTTCGTCTTTAACGTCGCCTTGCCGCCCCACGCCGAGCAAACGCTCTATTTGCGGATGGCGTCTACCACGGCCTTCGTCGTTCCAACGCGCCTGTGGGAGCCGGCCGCGTTTCATGCCTTTGAGCGCAGCGACTATGCCGCCCAGGCTTGGTACTTCGGCATGGTGAGCGCCATGGTGCTGTTCAACCTGCTCTTGTTTGTGCGCCTCAAGGACTGGCTGTACTTGCAATACGTCGCTTTTGCGCTCTCGGTGGCCTTTGCGATGGGGGCACAAAACGGCCTGGTGAAAGAAGTGTTCCAGCTCGAATCGCCCCTGTGGTCCGACCTGTGCACCAGCTTTGGCTATTGCTTTTCGATCGCCAGCGGCACGCTCTTCATGCGCCGCATGGTAGAGGCGCCCCGCCTGCTGCCCCGCCTGGACCCATGGTTGAAGGGCTTCATCACCTTCTATTTTTTCAGTCCCTTTTTATTCCTCGTGTCGGGCCAGACCTTGATCAAGGCCATGGCCGTGGGCTACATACTGGCCATCGCTTTCATCCTGGCGGTGGCCGCGTACAGCGCCTGGCTGCGCCAGCGCAGCGCGTATTTCTTTCTGGCCGCCTTCACACTGGTGTGTCTGGGTGCGGCCATCTACGCGCTGCACGCGATAGGCCTGATGCCTACCAATGTGGTTACTGCCAACGCCATACAGCTTGGATCGACCCTGGAGATGATTCTGCTGGCGCTGGCCCTGGCCGACCGTTTTATCCAGATGCGGCGTGAGCGAGCGGCCCTGCAGGCCCAATTGCTCGCCACGCAAGAAATCTTGATTGATACCCTTCGCCACAATGAGCAACGCTTGGAAGAGCATGTGGCCGAGCGCACCGTGGCCCTGGAAGCGGCCAACCGCCGGCTCGAATCCTTGAGCCGCACCGATGGCCTCACCGGCATCGCCAACCGGCGCCGGTTTGACGAGGTGCTGGCGAGCGAATGGGCCCGCTCGCAGCGCAGCGGCGAACCGCTGGCGCTGGCCATGATCGACATCGACTGGTTCAAGGCCTACAACGACCATTCTGGCCATCTGGGGGGCGACGACTGCCTGCGCAGCGTGGCGGGCCTGCTGGCGGGCTGCGCGGCGCGCAGCACCGACGTGGTAGCCCGCTACGGCGGTGAGGAATTTGCCATCCTTGCCCCCCGCACCACGGCAAAGCAAATGGAAGCCTTGGTGCTGGAGGTCCAGCAGGCCCTGGCGGCTCTGGCGCTGCCGCATCCCACCACACCGAGTGGTTGCGTCACGCTCAGTGCCGGTGTGGCGGCGCATGTGGCCCAGGCCGGCGAAGCGCCCGAAAGCCTGGTGGCAGCAGCCGACCGGGCGCTGTACCAGGCCAAAACTGCGGGCCGCAACCGGGCCGTGATGGCAGAGAAAAATATATAGGAAATAGGGCTGTAGCGCTTATTCAGTAAGCGCCTCCAGCTCTCAAATCAATAGTAAATCACCTATCCTGCGCCAAGCGCAGCCCGCTGAACTGCCAGCGCGCTGCGGTAGGAAAGAAGTTGCGGTACGACAGCCGCGCATGCCTCGGCGGCGTGGCGCAGGAACTGCCGCGCAGCACGTACTGGTTGACCATGAACTTGCCGTTGTATTCGCCCACCGCCCCTTGCGCGGCGCGAAAACCGGGGTACGGCGCGTAGCTCGATTGCGTCCACTGCCAGACTTCGCCAAACAGCTCACGCAGGCCCTCGCCCGATGCGGCCTGGGGCTCAATTCGGGCGCGCGACGCGCCGGCCTGGGCCAGCACGGCAGGTGCGAGCGGGGCTGCAGCCGCTTCCCACTCGGCCTCTGTGGGCAGACGGGCACCAGCCCAACGCGCATAGGCATCGGCTTCAACGTACGACAGGTGCGCCACCGGGGCGTGTGGCATGAGCGGCTGCTCGCCGTGCAGGCCAAACCGGTTCCAACCGCCCTCCTCGGCCGCTCGCCAATACAACGGGTGCGCGATATGCTGCGCCGCCAGCCAGTCCCAGCCCTCGGCAAGCCAAAGTTCGGGCCTGGCGTAGCCACCATCGGCGACGAAGGCAGCGAACTCGCCCTGGTTCACCAGCCGCTCGCCCAGAGCGTAGGGCGCCAGGTAGCTGGTGTGGCGCGGCAGCTCGTTGTCAAAGCAAAAACCGGCGCCAGCGTGGCCGACGTCCACCAAGCCGCCAGCGCATTCCACCCAGCCCAGTGCCGGCGGAGCTGCTAAAGCCTTTGCCGCAGGGGGCGCATTGCGGTAGGCCGGCGCGGTAGGGTTGCAGGAGAGCAGATGCAGCACATCGGTCAGCAACAATTCCTGGTGCTGCTGCTCGTGCTGCAGACCCAGCTCCACCAAGGTCTGTAGCGCGGCGTTGCCCCCTTGCTGCGCCAGCAAAGCCCGCATGCGCTCGTCCACGTCGGCACGGTAAGCGAGCACCTCAACGAGCGCCGGCCGGGTCAG
>JAGNYI010000018.1 GCA_017985015.1 Giesbergeria sp.
ACCTCGGATTGAGCGCATCGCGCAGCCAGTCGCCCAGCAGGTTCACGGACAGCGCGATAAGCACCAGCATCACGCCAGGGAAGACGGTAATCCACCATTCGCCAGAAAAAATATAGTCGTTGCCTACGCGGATCAGCGTCCCCAGAGAGGGCGAGGTCACGGGCGCACCCACCCCCAGAAACGACAGCGTGGCTTCGGTAATGATGGCGGTGGCGACCTGAATGGTGGCCAGCACCATCACCGGCCCCATTACATTGGGCAGCACATGGCGGCGCATGATGCGCAGGGGCGGCACGCCCGTGACGCGGGCGGCCTGAACGTACTCCTTGCTGCGCTCGACCAGCGTAGAGCCGCGCACCGTGCGCGCGTACTGCACCCAGCCGGTCAGGGAAATCGACAGAATCAGCACGCCGAAGGCCACCGATTCGTGCGCATCGGGAAACAGGGCGCGGCCCACACCGGCGATCAGCAAAGCCACCAGAATGGCGGGGAACGAGAGCATGACGTCACACAACCGCATCAGCACGCCGTCCACCCAACCGCCCAGGTAGCCCGCCACCAGGCCCAGCGCGACACCGACCAGCACCGACAACACCACTGAGGCGAAGCCCACGATCAGCGAAATGCGCGCGCCGTAGATCACGGCGGAGAGAATGTCGCGCCCCTGATCGTCGGTGCCCAAAAGGTATTTGCGCGAGCCCAGCTCGCTCCACGCGGGCGGCAGGCGCGCATCACCCAGTTCGAGCGTGGCGAGGTTGAACGGATCGTGTGGTGACACCCAACCCGCGAACAAGGCAGCAAACACACAGACCAGCGCAACCAACATCGCCGCCATTGCGACGGGAGAGCTGCGCAGACTGTGAACCAGATCGCTGTCGAACCAGCGACGCAACGCTGCCGTCATGGCCGCGCCGAGCGCCCGGCCAGGACACGCCCCGCGCTGCTTGCGGCCAGCATCACTTTTCGATGCTCATCCATTTGAAGGGCATGAAATTGTCGGCCAGTTGCACCAGTTTGACCTTCTTGCTCACGCCCCAAGCCAGCGCTTGCTGGTGCAGCGGCAGGTGGCCAATGTCGGCGGAATGCAGCTCGAAGGCTTCCTTGATCATCGCGTTGCGCTTGGTCTTGTCGGTTTCGGCCTGGATTTTCTGCGCCAATTCATCCACCTTGGGATTGCAGTACGCGCCCAAGTTGAACTGGCCCGCACCCTTGTCGTCCACACAAACCATCAAGGCAACGAGTGCGTTGTGGGCATCGTAGGTGGTGGGCGTCCAGCCCAGCATGTAGAAACTGGTGTCCCGGCGCAGCACTTTGGGGAAATAGGTGCCCTTGGTTTCGGCCAGCAGCTTGATCTTGACGTTGATGCGCGCAAGGTTGGCCGCCACCGCCTGGCAAATGCGCCCGTCATTGACGTAGCGGTCGTTCGGGCAATTCATGGCGACTTCAAAGCCGTCGGGGTAACCAGCGTCTGCCATCAGCTTCTTGGCGGCGGCAGGGTCGTAGGGCAAGCGCTTGACGCTGGCGTCAAATCCGTTGATGCCAGGGCCCACCATGAGCGCCGACGGGTTGGAGGCGCCGCGCATCACAGTCTTCTTGATGCCGTCAATATCGATGGCCTGGTAGAAGGCCTGGCGCACGCGCTTGTCCTTGAACGGGTTCTTGCCCTTGACGCTGGAGTACAGCAACTCGTCGCGCTTCTGGTCCATGCCCAGGAAGATGGTGCGCAACTCGGGGCCAGTGACGGCGCGCGTGCCAGGGTTGCTGTTGACCCGCTCAATGTCCTGCACCGGAATCGGCTCCATCACGTCCACTTCTTCCGACAACAGGGCCGCGACGCGCGTGGAATCGTTGCCGATGGGGGTGAAAATGACCTCGGCGGCGTTGCCTTCAATCTTGCCCCAGTAGGCGCCGTTGCGCACAAACACCGTGCGCACGCCCGGCTGGCGCTCACGCAGGCGGTACGGGCCCGTGCCGTTGGCGCGAAAGGAAGCGGCATTTTCAATGCCCTTGCGGCGATCCACCGGCGTGACCGCCTGGTTGGCCTCACACCACTTCTTGCTCATCATGTAGGAAGTAGTAATCACATCCGGCAAGATCGGCTGGGGCGCAAAAGTCTCGATTTCCACCGTGTGGTCATCAATTTTGCGCACTTCTTTGACGTCGCTGTTCGTGGCTTTCATGTCTGAGCCGTCGCCCTTCATGCGGGCGAAGCTGAACACCACGTCGTCGGCGGTGAATGGCGTGCCGTCGTGGAACTGCACACCCTTGCGCAATTCGAAACGCCAAACGGTGGGTGCCGTCTGCTTCCAGGCCGTGGCCAGGGCCGGTGCCAGGCTCAGATCCTTGTTGCGACCCACCAGCGGCTCGTAGACGTTGCTGGTGGTGCTCAGCTGGAGCGACTCGTTGAGGGAATGCGGGTCCATGGACAGCGCGTCTCCCTGGTTGGCAATGCGGATGGTTTGCGCATGGCCCACCAGCGCGCCTGCCGACAGAGCGGCGAACAAAGCAGTGGCAACCAGTTGTCTCGTATTTTTCATGCAGGTCTCCAGGGGTGAAAGAAAGGCCATTTGCGCGTGCTCCATCAGACCACAGGCAAAGGCATGGCGCGCTCAATGAGGCTGGCGTGCAAGGCCGCGCCCAGTGACAGGATATCGTCGTTGAAGTCGTAGCGGCTGTTGTGCAGTGCCACTCCACTCGCTCCCATGCCTTGGCCAATGCGCAAATAGGCGCCGGGTTTGGTCTGCAGCATGAACGAGAAGTCTTCTGCGCCCATGCTGGGCTCCAGGTCGCGCACCACGTTTTCCGCGCCCAGCAGCGCCACCGCCACGTCGCCAGCAAACTGCGCTTCGGCTTCGGTGTTGATCGTTGCCGGATAAATGCGCTGGTAATCGAGCGCCACCGTCGCTCCAAAGGCCAGGCCCACGGCGCTGCACAGCTCCTGCAGGCGGCGCTCCACCAGCGCCTGGACCGCATGGTCAAAAGTGCGCACGGTGCCTACCAACGTCGCCTCGCCCGGCAGCACGCTGAAGGCCCCCAGATCACCCGCCTGGATCGCGCACAGGCTGACCACCGCGCTGTCGATCGGCCGCACATTGCGCGCGACGATGCTTTGCACCGCTGTGATCAGGTGCGCGGCTACCAGCACCACATCCACCGTCTGGTAAGGATGCGCGCCATGGCCGCCGCGCCCGGTGATGTGAATGGTGATGCGGTCCGCTGCGGCCATCATCGCGCCGTCGTTCAGCCCCACCGTGCCCGGCTTCATGGCCGGCCAGTTGTGCATGGCGTACACCGACTGCACAGGAAAGCGTTCAAACAGGCCGTCTTCCATCATCACGCGGGCTCCGGCAAAGCCCTCCTCGCCTGGCTGGAAGATCAGTACGGCCGTCCCATCAAAATCGCGTGTCGCGGCCAGGTAGCGAGCCGCCCCCACCAGCATGGCCGTGTGCCCGTCGTGTCCGCAGCCGTGCATCAGGCCCTGTTTGCACGATTTCCAGGAAAAGTCGTTGTGCTCGGCCATGGGCAGGGCATCCATATCGGCGCGCAAGCCCACCATGGCGCCGCTGGCGGTGCTGCGCCCGCGAACTATGGCGACGATGCCAGTGCGGCCAATGCCATCGTGGATCTCGTCCACGCCGCAGACCTTGAGCGCTTCCTTGACGCGCGAGCCGGTATAGACCTCTTCAAAACCCAGTTCGGGATGCGCATGCAGATCGCGGCGCAGCGCGGTCAGCTCGGGGTGAAACTGCGCAATCTGTGCGAAGGCACGGCCGCCGGCCTTGAGACGGTGGGAAGACAACATCAACGCGCTCCCAGGCTCCCCACACGCAGGCGGGGGTCCACAACGAAATACAGCAGATCAACCACCAGATTGATCACCACGAAAATCAGCGAGATCAAACAAAGATAGGCCGCCATTACCGGAATGTCGGCAAACGTAACCGCCTGAATGAACAGCAGGCCCATGCCCGGCCACTGAAACACGGTTTCGGTAATGATTGCAAATGCAATGAGGCCGCCGAGCTGCAAGCCCGTAATGGTCATCACCGGCACCAGGGTGTTCTTGAGCGCATGGCCGAAATGGATGGCGCGGTCTGACAGGCCCCGTGCCCGGGCAAACTTGATGTAGTCGGTGCGCAGCACCTCCAGCATTTCGGCGCGCACCAGCCGCATGATGAGCGTGAGCTGAAAGATCGCCAACGTGATGGCGGGCAACACGACATGGTGCCAGCCGTCCAGCGTCAGCAATCCGCTGCTCCACCAGCCCAGTTGGACCACGTTGCCACGGCCAAAGCTGGGGAACCAGCCCAGCAGCACCGAAAACACCAAAATCAGCAAAATGCCGATCAGAAAGGTCGGGAGCGACACCCCCAGCAGCGACAGCCCCATGAATACCTGACTGAGAAAGCTGCCGCGCCGCAGCGCCGCATAGACGCCCATGGGCACCCCTACGACCAGGGCCAGGACGGCAGCCACCAACGACAGCTCCAAGGTGGCTGGAAAGCGCTCGGCAATCAGCCGTGAGACCTTGGCGCCCTGGCGCAGGCTCAAGCCAAACTCCCCTTGCGCGGCATGCACCAGAAAATGCCAGAACTGCACAAAAAAGGGTTGGTCCAGCCCCAGGGCATAGCGCAGTTCACGAATCTGGTCCGGGCGCGCATCCTGCCCGAGCAAAAACACCACCGGGTCGCCCACGTACTGGAACAACAAAAAAGAAATGAACGCAACCACTACCAGGACGAGCACGGCCTGCAGCAAGCGGCGAATCACAAAAGCAAACATTGGGGCGTCAGATCCGGTCCACCATTGCAGCCTTCACACCGTGCCCGGCGGAGCTCGAAAAAATGATCTGCATCATGGCTGCAAGGATAGCCGTGTTTCATGGCCCAGTGCCGCTGACGGCATGCGCCGTAGGCAAGGAACAACGCAGCGCGTGGCTCGACGTGCCCAAACAAAAAAGCCGCAAACCCAAAGGTTTGCGGCTTTCAATCTTGCGATGCAAAGCTGGCTCACGCCAGCGCGTCATCAGAAGTTGTGGCGAACGCCCAGGCCGAAGGAGTTCTTCGCGCCAGTGTTGTAGCCGCCAGGAGCAGCACCGTTGTTGTCGCCGTCCTTGTAGTAGACAGCGTACGCGAAGGTGCGCTTGGACAGTGCGTACTTGGCTTCCACCAGGAAGTCGGTGTTCTTCATGCCGGTGCCGTTTTCACGAGCGATGTCCAGCGTCAGAGCCACGGGGCCGACAGGAACCGTACCACCGATGGTGAAGCCCTTGGAAGCGCCAGGAGCGTCTTGCAGCGAAGCAGCCAGCTTGAACATGCCGAAGTCATACGAACCACCCAGAGCCAAGCCCTTGGGTTGCGTGTTGACCTTGAAGTACGACAGAGCGACAGCCACAGGACCGTTAGCGTAGACCAGGTTAGCGTCAACCTTGGCATTGCCAGCGTTGTCAGGCTTGGCCACATAGCCCAGCGTGCCGCTGAAACCACCCATGTTGGGGGTGGTGTACATGAACATGCTGTTGTTACGCGAAGGGCCGCCGGCAAAGCCGAACTGGTTGGCCACAGCCGAGTAGTTGGCCGTACCGGTCAATTCCCAAGCTGCTACGCCCCAGAAGCTGGGGTTCAGCGAACGGCCCATCTGGAAGCGGCCAAAGCCACCCGACAGAGCCAAAAATGCATTGCGCTGCCAAGTAGCTGCATCGGTAGCGCCGGATTCAGCGTTGATGCCTTGTTCGAAGTTGAACGAAGCCTTCAGACCGCCGCCCAGATCTTCAACACCGCGCACGCCCAGACGGCTGTTGCCGTTGTTCATCACGCCATTGCCGCTCATTTGAGCCGAAACGCCGTTGGCCTTGGCCAAAGACAGGTCAGCCACACCGTACATGGTGACGGAAGACTGAGCCATGGCAGCGCCGGAAGCAGCCAGCACGGCCAGGGCAATCAGGGATTTTTTCATTGCGAGTTACTCCAAGGTTAAACATAGGGCGCCGGTACGGGGGGTCTTGGGTGTTGTGGCACCTGCACAGTCCCGCCGGTTCCCCGGGCCAACCTCCTGGTGGGGAAGTTGCTGCTATTGCACCAGAGGCTGGCTGGTTTCGCAAAGGAATTCACGGTTCAACAGCCGCAAACCGGCAATTCGTTGTCCTGCTGCAACAGCCCGACCCATGCCTTCCTAACCGGCCTCTCTGTCGCAGCGTTGACCTCAGAAGTTCCAACTATTTTGTATCTACGTGCAAGGAGTGTGCCAAATACACCATTCGCAGCGTCCGGTTCCTTCGCCCTCAGCCTTCCAGTACCTCGAAGCTCGTGGTGATCTCCGCCGTCTTGCCAAGCATGATGCTGGCCGAGCAGTATTTCTCGTGGCTCAGCGCAATGGCGCGCTCCACCGCGACGGATGGCAGATCTTTGCCTGTCACCGTGAAATGCATGTGAATGTGGGTGAACACCTTGGGATCGGCTGCTGCTCGCTCGGTTTTGAGGTGCACGCTGCAGCCGCGCACGTCGTGGCGGCCTCGGCGCAGAATCAATACGACATCGTAGGCCGTGCAGCCACCGGTTCCTGCAAGCACGGTCTCCATGGGGCGCGGCGCGAGGTTCTGGCCTCCCATTTCCGGTTTGGCCGGATCGGGCGCGCCATCCATCGCAATCACGTGGCCGCTGCCGGTTTCGGCAACGAAGCCCATGCCCGAGCGCGTGCCCGCAGCGCCGGTCCAGCTGACTGTGCATTCCATCTGATTTCCTTGTGTGCCGCTGAGCGGCTGTGCTTTGGAGGCTACATTCTAAAAAATCCGCGCCACACGTGCTGCATTGCAACAAATAAAGCGCTACACTGCAGGCATGCGAGGCGCCACTGGCTGCAATTCAGCCTTGATGCTCCGCGACGATTGTCTCCTCCATCTCCTTAAAAGGATGGATTCAGCCCCCGGCTTTGCGGCCAGGGGCTTTTTTTTGGCCTCTTGCAAAGCGCGTCGCGCGTGGCCCCGCCTATGATGGCGGCCCCGTGCCTGCGCCGCCGGCATCGGGCCACCTGCCGCTGCGCGCCATGACCGAGCCTCTGACCCCCCACGATTACCTCACCCGAATTCTCAATGCCCGCGTCTACGACGTAGCCATCGAGTCCGATCTGGATCTGGCGCGCACGCTCAGCCAGCGCCTGCACAACAAGGTGCTGCTCAAGCGCGAGGACCAGCAGCCGGTGTTCAGTTTCAAGCTGCGCGGCGCCTACAACAAGATGGCGCATCTGTCGCCGGCCGACTTGCAGCGCGGCGTGATTTGCGCCTCAGCCGGCAATCACGCCCAGGGCGTGGCCATGAGTGCGCACAAGCTGGGTACGCGCGCCGTGGTGGTCATGCCGACCACCACGCCGGGCGTGAAAATCGACGCCGTGCGCGCCCTGGGTGGCGAGGTGGTGCTGCACGGCGACAGCTATTCCGACGCTTACCAGCATGCGGTGCAGCTGCAGGAGCAGCAAGGTCTGACCTTTGTTCACCCCTTTGACGACCCCGACGTGATTGCCGGCCAGGGCACGGTGGCCATGGAAATCCTGCGCCAGGTACAAAAGCTCGGTACGCAGCGGCTCGATGCGGTGTTTGTCGCCATTGGCGGCGGCGGCTTGATCAGCGGCGTGGCCAACTACATCAAGGCGGTGCGGCCCGACGTGAAAGTCATTGGTGTGCAGATGAACGACTCGGACGCCATGATGCAGTCGGTGGCAGCGGGCAAGCGCGTCACCCTGCCCGAGGTCGGGTTGTTCTCCGACGGCACGGCGGTCAAGCTGGTCGGCGAGGAAACCTTTCGCATCGCACGCGACCTCGTCGACGAGTTCATGACTGTGGACACCGACGCCGTCTGCGCCGCCATCAAGGACGTGTTTGTCGACACCCGCAGCATCGTCGAGCCTGCGGGCGCCTTGGCCGTTGCCGCCATCAAGGAGTACGTGGCACGCAACAAGACGCGCGGCGAAACCTACGCAGCGATTCTGTGCGGCGCCAACATGAACTTCGACCGCTTGCGCTTTGTCGCCGAACGCGCCGAGGTGGGCGAGGAGCGCGAGGCCCTGCTGGCCGTCACCATCCCCGAAGCGCGCGGGAGCTTCCGGCGTTTTTGCGAGGTGATTGGCGAGCTGCCCGGCGGCCCGCGCAACGTGACCGAATTCAACTACCGTATCAGCGACGCGGCCCGCGCCCACGTGTTTGTCGGCCTGACGGCGCACGGCAAGGGCGAATCGGAAAAGCTGGTGCGCAACTTCAGCCGCCACGGCTTTGAAGCGCTGGACCTGACGCACGACGAGCTGGCGAAGGAGCACCTGCGCCATCTGGTCGGTGGGCGCTCGGCACTGGCGCGCGACGAGCGGCTGCTGCGCTTCGTCTTCCCCGAGCGGCCGGGCGCGCTGCTCAAGTTTCTGAGCCTGATGCAGCCCAGCTGGAACATCAGCCTGTTTCACTACCGCAACCAGGGCGCAGACTACGGCCGCATTCTGGTGGGCCTGCAGGTGCCGGCTCAAGATGCCGACGACTTTGACGCATTCCTGTCCACGCTGGGCTACCCCTGTGTGGAGGAGACCGACAACCCGGCCTATCGCCTGTTCCTTCAGTCGGGGGCAGACGCGGGCTGAATTTCAAGAACAATTGGCCTCTAGCGCTTACTTGAAAAGCATCTTTAGCTATGAATTTCGAAGCATCGGTGCACCAGGCGCTGCGCCACTACCTGCTGGCGCTGCAGTTTTTCACCCGCATTCCGATCACGGGCCGTCTGGCAGAGTGGGTAGGGTTCAGTCCGTCCATGCTGCGTGCCGCCAGCACGCACTTTCCTGGTGTCGGCTGGGTGGTAGCGGCCTGCGCCTGCAGCGTGTACGCCCTGCTGTACCTGAGCCTCGGCCCGGCACCCGCCACATCCTGGGTGGCGGCAGCATTGAGCACGGCCGCCACCGCGGTGCTCACCGGTGGTTTTCATGAGGACGGCCTGACCGACGTTGCCGACGGCCTCGGGGGCAGCCAGGAGCGCGAGCGCGCACTCGACATCATGAAGGATTCACGCATTGGCGCCTTTGGAGCCATGGCGCTCGCCCTCACGCTGCTCACCAAGCTGGGACTGCTGGCCCTGCTCGGTCAACGCGGCCTCTCGCCGGCGCTGGCGGCCTTGGTGGGTGCGCATGTGTTCTCGCGCTTTCTGCCGCTGCTGCTGGTGCGCGCCATGGTGCATGTAGGTGACACCGCGCGCTCCAAGAGCAAACCACTGGCCGATCAGATCACGCGATCCCAGCTGGCCGGTGCAGCAGCATGGTGTTTTTTCCCGCTGGCGATCATTGCGCTGGGCGAAGGTCTGGGCTTCGTGCTGCTTGGCGTGTTATTCAGCGCAGTGGCCGCAGCCCTCCTGGCGCGCTGGTTCTGGCAGCGTCTGCAGGGCTTTACCGGCGACTGTCTGGGTGCTGTTCAGCAGTTGAGCGAAATCGGGTTCTATCTCGGGGCGGCGCTGGCCCTGGGGCCACTGGTGCGCGGAGCCAGCGTGTGACGGTGCGCCGCCTGTGGCTGGTGCGGCACGCGCCGGTGCTGGCGCCGCCCGGAACCTGCTACGGCCAGCTGGATTTGTCGGCCGATTCGCAAGCCACCGCCCAATGCGCGCAGAAGCTCGCCGCCGTATTGCCGAGCTCACTGGTGTTACAACACTCAACGCTACAAAGATGTGAGCTGCTTACACAATCACTACAAGCGCTGCGCCCCGATTTGACCTTAAAACCGGACGCGCGCCTGCGTGAAATGGATTTTGGCCGCTGGGAAGGCCGCCTTTGGGCCGAACTGCCACGCAACGAGATCGACGCCTGGGCGATGCAACTGGCGCATTGCGCACCCGGCGGGGGCGAGCCGCTGACGGCCATGCTGGCTCGCGTGGCGCATGCGCTGTCCGAGGCACGCGAAACTGCCCGCCAAACCGGCCAGGATGTGGTCTGGATTGCGCACGCCGGCGTGGCGCGCTGCGTGCAATGGCTGCTGGGGGAGCGCGCCAGGGCCGGCCTGGCGCCCTGCGCTCTCCACTGGCCGCGCGAAGCGCCTGCCCCCGGCCAATGGGCGCACTACGCGCTTAGAACGTGTTCATGATCTATCCAAGACGCAGCGGCTTGCGTTCGTTCGCCACTGAACGTGCTGGGGCTGCGGCCACCCCACCATAGGCCGCGCCTTGGGGCGCATGGGAATAAGCAGCCGCGTCGCCCAGTTTGAACTGGCTCACTGCGCGCGTGAGATTGGAGGCCTGCTCATGCAGCGATTGCGCGGCTGCGGCCGATTGCTCCACCAGCGCGGCATTTTGCTGCGTCATCTGGTCCAGGTGGCGCACTGCCTGGCCAATCTGCTCAATGTTGTCGCGTTCCTCGGCGGCGGAGGCGCTGATCTCGCCAATGATGCCGGAGACGCGCTGCACGCTGCCGACGATCTCCTGCATGGTCTGGCCGGCCTGGCCCACCAGACGCGCTCCGTCTTCCACGCGGCCCACCGAGGCACCGATGAGCGCCTTGATTTCCCTGGCGGCGTCGGCGCTGCGCCCGGCGAGGCTTCGCACCTCGCTGGCCACCACGGCGAAGCCCCGCCCCTGTTCACCGGCGCGCGCCGCTTCCACGGCGGCATTCAACGCCAGGATGTTGGTCTGGAAGGCAATGCCGTCAATGACGCCAGTGATGTCGGAAATCTTGCGTGAGCTGGTGCTGATCTGCTCCATGGTGTTGACCACCTGGCTGACCACCTCGCCACCGCGCCCAGCCACGGCTCCCGCTTCGGTGGCCGAGGCGCTGGCACTGCGAGAATTGTCTGCGTTGTGCTGCACCGTGCCGGTGAGCATGTCCATGGACGCTGCGACTTCCTCCAGGTTGGCTGCGGTCTGCTCGGTGCGCTGGCTCAGGTCCATGTTGCCGGTGGCGATCTCGGCACTGGCCGTCGAGATATTGCCCGCCGCCTCCTGCACCTGGCGCACCAGCGTGCGCAGGGCTTCCTGCATGCGCCCCATGGTCAGCACCAGTTGGCCCAGCTCATCCTGGCTGCGCGGCGCCACATCCTGCGAGAGATCGCCAGCCGCAATGTGCTCGGCCAAGCCGCGCGCCTGGGCGAGCGACGCCGTGATAGAGCGCAGCGTAAAGATCGTCAGCGGCAGAACGATGGCGAGCGCAAGGAGTACCGCCACCAGCATGGCCAGAGAAAGGCTGGCGGCGCGTGCGTCGACCCCTGCACGGGCTTCGTCCATCTGCGCCCGTGCCTGTTGGAACAAACCCGCGAGCAACTCGTCGCTGGCCTCCATATGGCCCTTGAACTTGTCAGCGTAGGCGGCGCCCCCGGCGCCGTCCAGCTGCGCCGCCTCGATTTGCGCAAATACCGGCGACACCCCGTCTTCGTACTGTTTGACTTCCTGCAGCGTCTTGTCGATGGCTGTGGTGAAGCTGGCTTCATCGGCCTTCAAGGTGCGCACCGCAGCCAGTCGCGTGCGCAATGAAGCCAACGTCTTGGCCCAGATCTCGCGTTGCGAAGCCACTTCGACGGCGTTGTTGAAATTGAGAATGATGTCCTTTTCGACGCGCCGCATTTCCCCCAGCGTGGTACGCAGATCGGACATGTCGGTCAGCGTTTGCACGTGCTGCTTGAAAAGCACTGCCACGGTGTCGCGGGTCCGATCCAACCCCACATAGCCGAGCAAGCCCACGCCAACCAGCAACAACAAGGAGAAGACCGTGGCGAAATACAGCCGCGTTCGGATGGATGTGGCCTTGCCTGCCAATGCAATCATGAATTTCCTTGTGGGGTTCCCGGCCCGAACTTCGATGGATGATCCAAGCTCGAACATTTGTTTACATTCATACTTGGTTCAAGCATAGCCAAGACGAAGGCCCACCGAACTCCGGAAAGACCCTCTGATCACATACGCGCCGCAGAATATTGCGAGGCATCACCATGGCTTATGAAACGCTTTGCAGTGGAATGTACAGTGCACCGCCCCCCTGCTGAAACTCCGCCGCCTTGGTCTGCAGGCCTTGGGCCAGGGCAGCGGCTTCGCTGACACCTTTTTGCGCCGCAAACTCACGCACTTCCTGCGTAATCTTCATCGAGCAGAACTTGGGGCCGCACATCGAGCAAAAGTGCGCCACCTTCGCCGCGTCCTTCGGCAGGGTTTCGTCGTGGTATTCCCGGGCCGTATCCGGATCCAGCCCGAGGTTGAACTGGTCCTGCCAGCGAAAGTCGAAGCGCGCTTGGCTCAGCGCATCGTCGCGCGAGCGGGCGCCCGGGTGGCCCTTGGCGACATCGGCGGCGTGCGCGGCGATTTTGTAGGCAATGATTCCCTGCTTGACATCGTCCCGATCCGGCAAGCCCAGGTGCTCCTTGGGCGTCACGTAGCACAGCATGGCTGTACCCATCCAGCCGATCATGGCGGCGCCAATGGCGCTGGCGATGTGGTCGTAGCCGGGAGCGATGTCGATGGTCAGCGGGCCCAGGGTGTAGAACGGCGCTTCGTGGCAGGTCTTGAGCTGCTCGGTCATGTTGGCCTGGATCAGGTGCATGGGCACATGGCCGGGGCCTTCGATCATGGTCTGCACATCGTGCTTCCAGGCGGTCGTGGTCAACTCGCCCAGCGTGTGCAGCTCGGCAAACTGGGCTTCGTCGTTGGCGTCACTGGCGCAGCCGGGGCGCAGGCCATCGCCCAGGCTGAACGACACGTCGTACGCCTTCATGATGTCGCAGATGTCCTCGAAGTGCTCATACAGAAAGCTCTCGCGGTGGTGCGCCATGCACCATTTGGCCATGATGGAGCCACCGCGCGAGACGATGCCGGTGCGCCGCTGTGCCGTGAGGTGGATGTACGCCAGGCGCACGCCCGCGTGGATCGTGAAATAGTCCACGCCCTGCTCGGCCTGTTCGACCAGGGTGTCGCGGAAGATTTCCCAGGTCAGGTCTTCGGCGATGCCGCCGACCTTTTCGAGCGCCTGGTAGATCGGCACGGTGCCGATGGGTACGGGCGAGTTGCGCACGATCCAGTCGCGTGTGGTGTGGATGTTCTTGCCGGTAGAGAGGTCCATCACGTTGTCGGCACCCCAGCGGATCGCCCAGACCAGTTTTTCGACTTCTTCCTCGATGCTCGACGTGACCGCCGAGTTGCCGATGTTGGCGTTGATCTTGACGAGGAAGTTGCGCCCGATGGCCATCGGCTCGACTTCGGGGTGGTTGATGTTGGCGGGGATGATGGCGCGGCCGCGTGCCACCTCGTCGCGCACAAATTCGGGCGTGATGATCTTCGGAATCATGGCGCCCATCGGGTTGCCCGCCAGACGTTGCTCGCGCGCTGCATCTTGCTGGTACTGCACCATCCACTCGCGTTTGCAGTTCTCGCGCAGGGCCACGTACTCCATTTCGGGTGTGACGATCCCTTTGCGGGCGTAGTGCATCTGCGTGACGTTGGCGCCGCTTCTGGCACGCAGCGGCTGGCGCTGCAAGGCGGCGGCCTCCTGGCGCAGGGTGGCCAGGCGCGCCGCATCTTCGCTTTTTTGGCCGTCGTCGAGCGCCACGGGTGCGCGGCCTTCATAGTGTTCGGTATCACCACGCGCGGCGATCCAGCCGCCGCGCACGCTGGCGAGGCCCTTGCGCACATCAATCTGCGCCTCCGGATCGGTGTAGGGGCCGGAGGTGTCGTAGACACTGACCTGCTCGCCGTTGGTGAGTGCGATGTCGCGCACGGGCACGCGCAGGTCGGAATGCAATTGGCCGGGCAGATAGACCTTGCGAGACGCTGGAAACGGCGCGCGGGCGCTTTCCAGCAAGCGGACAAATTTCTCGAGGGCGAGGGGTTCAGGGGCATTCATGATCGGTCTCCAGGAGTGGACATACGCTCCGGAGTGATCTGACAACCCACAGCCCCGCAGAGGGTGCTGCTGGGAGGAAGGTCCGCTGGCTCTCAAGGCAGGGCCAGGCGGGAAAGATCGGCTCTTCTTACGCCGGTATCAACCGGATCAAGTTCGTCGGGTTCGCTGGCTGGTCTGCTTGTTCATCAAACCGCCCGCATCTCAGTGCATCAGCACACCCCGGAGCAGGCGCGAGTGTACGCCCACCGACTTCACCGAAGGCGATCGAGAAAGAGCACCGCAAAAAAGCCCAGTCCCGCGAGCACGGTCCATTTCAGGATCACGAGGCCCAAGCGCCGATAACGAAGGTCTCCGGTGGTGGCGTAGAAGGCAAATGCAACAGCACAGGCGAGCAGCAGCACAATGGCCAGGCCGCGAACAATGCCCATCTCACCAAGCCCGCACGGGCTGCGCAAAACCGCTGGGTGCCTGGCGCTGGTCGTCGAACGTTATGACTTCCCAGGCATCGCGCTGCGCCAACAGTTCGCGCAGCAGCAGGTTGTTCAGCGCGTGGCCCGAGCGAAACGCGCTGTAGGCCGCGAGCAAGGGCTTGCCCACAAGGTACAGATCTCCCATGGCGTCGAGAATCTTGTGCTTGACGAATTCGTCGTCGTAGCGCAGGCCACCCGCATTGAGAACCTTGTAGTCATCCATCACGATGGCATTGTCCAGGCCGCCGCCCAACGCCAGACCACTCGCGCGCATTGCTTCCACGTCGCGCGTGAACCCAAAAGTGCGTGCGCGTGCGATGTCGCGGCTGTAGTTGCCGCTGCCCAGATCAAACTCCACGCGCTGCCCGGTGGAATCCACTGCCGGGTGGTCAAAATCGATTTCGAAACTGAGCTTGAAGCCGTGGTAAGGCGAAAGCCGGGCCCACTTGGCCTGCGCACCCTCGCCCTCGCGCACTTCCACCGCACGCGTCACCCGGATGAAGCGCCGGGGCAGTTTTTGCAGCTCGATGCCGGCGCTTTGCAGCAAAAAGACAAAGGAGGCCGACGAGCCGTCGAGGATCGGAACCTCTTCGGCGGTAATGTCGATATAGAGGTTGTCCAGCCCCAAACCCGCGCAGGCAGACATCAGGTGCTCCACCGTGTGCACCTTGGCGGCGCCTACGCCAATGGTTGAAGCCATGCGCGTGTCGGTCACCGCTTCGGCGGACACCGGGATGTCCACCGGCTGCGCCAGATCAATCCGGCGAAAAACAATACCGGTGTCGGGCGCGGCGGGGCGAAGCGTCAGCTCGACACGCTGGCCACTGTGCAGACCGACCCCGACGGCGCGCGTCAGCGTCTTGATGGTGCGTTGCTGGAGCATTCTGCAATTTTAATGGGCCAACGGCGTAGCGGCGCCCATGACCTCCTAGGATCCCCTAGTGTCCTGAGTTGGGAGTTCGTTTCAGAAAGCTGCCGAGAATCACCGCCATGCAGCGTTGCAAATCCTCGCGATAGCACCGACTATCGCTGTGGTTTGCGCCTTGCCTGACGACGATTTCGACAGCTTTCACTTTTTCAACCTACTTCCAACTCACGACACTAGGACCCCGATAGAAGACACGAACGCCTGAAACTGGCGCGGCCCCATATCAACAGACGCCGCGCAAGGGCCGCCCCACCGCACTGGCGTCGTCCCCTTCCCGCGAAGCGAGAGAAGGGGGATGCCCTCTATCAATCCGCCTGTTTGCGCAGAAAGGCCGGGATTTCCAGATCATCCATTCCGCCCGACGAGAGCGCATCCACGCGCGCCGCTGCGGAATTGCGGTTGGTCCGCCAGACGCTGGGCACCGCCATGTTGCCGTAGTCGGTAGCCGTCGCTGCACCGGTGCCCACACTCGAGCCTGCCGCCACGGGCATGTGGTAGGCCATGCCATCCGTCCCATTGCGCAGCCCCCCTTGCACCACCGAGATCGGCTGGCGACGGGCGTTCTGGCGCGCCAGACCCGTGGCCACCACGGTCACGCGAATCTCGTCGCCCAGGGTGTCGTCGTAGGCTGCGCCAAAGATGACGTGGGCATCGGTGGAGGCATAGGCGTTGATCGAGTTCATGGCCTGGCGCGACTCCGACAGCTTCAAGCTGCCTTTGCTCGCGGTCACCAGCACCAAGACGCCCTTGGCGCCCGAAAGATCGATGCCCTCGAGCAGCGGGCAGGCAATGGCCTGCTCGGCCGCGATGCGTGCGCGGTCCGGGCCGCTGGCCGTGGCCGTGCCCATCATGGCCTTGCCGGGCTCACCCATGACGGTGCGAACGTCTTCAAAGTCGACGTTCACCTGACCATACTCGTTGATGATTTCTGCAATCCCTCCGACCGCGTTTTTGAGCACATCGTTGGCGTGGGCGAAGGCTTCGTCCTGGCAAATGTCGTCGCCCAGTACTTCGAGCAGCTTCTCGTTGAGCACCACGATCAGCGAATCGACATTCGCTTCCAGCTCGGCCAGGCCGTTGTCGGCATTGGTCATGCGCCGGCCACCTTCCCACTGGAAGGGCTTGGTAACCACGCCCACCGTAAGAATGCCCATTTCCTTGGCGATGCGCGCAATCACGGGCGCCGCGCCCGTGCCAGTGCCACCGCCCATGCCGGCGGTGATGAACAGCATGTGCGCGCCCGTGATCGCATCACGGATATCGTCCACTGCGGCTTCTGCGGCGTCGCGCGCCTTCTCAGGCTTGCTGCCGGCGCCCAGACCGCTCTCACCTAGCTGAATGACGCGGTGCGCCGAGCTGCGCATCAAGGCCTGCGCGTCGGTATTGGCGCTGATGAATTCCACGCCCTGGACGGCGCGGGCGATCATGTGCTCAACGGCATTGCTGCCGCCACCGCCGACCCCGATCACCTTGATCTGGGTGCCTTGGTTGAATTCTTCGGCTTCGATCATTTCGATGGGCATGTGGTATCTCCTGGTACTGCTGACGGGTTTTCAATGAATGGCAAGACGGGAAAACAGCTTCGGGGCGGACGCCATCGCCCTCGGGGCGGGCCGGCACAACCCCTGCGACTTCGGGGCGGCGGGTGCGGGCGCAAGCCAGGATTTGGATTGGGCATGCTCAGAAATTCCCCACGATGAAATCTTTGAAGCGGCCAAACGCGGTCTGCACCGATCCCGTTTTCTGCGACACCTTGAAGCCCCGCATGCGCGCCAGGCGGGCCTCTTCGAGCAGACCCATGACGGTCGCGGCGCGCGGTTGCGCCACCATGTCGGACAGGGCGCCGGAATACTTGGGAATGCCGCGGCGCACGGGCTTGAGGAAGATGTCTTCGCCCAGTTCCACCATGCCAGGCATGACCACGCTGCCACCGGTCAACACGATGCCCGACGAGAGCACTTCTTCGTAGCCCGACTCGCGCACCACGTTCTGCACCAGCGTGAAAATTTCTTCCACGCGCGGCTCGATCACGCCGGCCAGGGCCTGGCGACTGATCATCCGTGGGCCGCGGTCGCCCAGGCCCGGCACTTCCACCTGCGCCTCGGGGTCGGCCAGCAACTGCTTGGCGTAGCCGCTCTCGACCTTGATGTCTTCGGCGTCCTTGGTGGGCGTGCGCAGCGCCATGGCGATGTCGCTGGTGATCAAGTCGCCGGCAATCGGGATTACCGCCGTGTGCCGGATGGCGCCACCCGTGAATATGGCCACATCCGTGGTACCGGCGCCAATGTCGACGACCGCCACGCCCAACTCACGCTCATCGTCCGTCAGCACGGCCTGGCTGGAGGCCAGCGGATTGAGCATGAGCTGCTCAACTTCCAGCCCGCAGCGGCGCACGCACTTGATGATGTTCTCGGCCGCACTTTGCGCGCCGGTCACGATATGAATCTTGGCCTCTAACCGGATGCCGCTCATGCCGATGGGCTCGCGCACGTCCTGGCCGTCGATGACAAACTCCTGGGGCTCCACCAGCAGCAGGCGCTGGTCGCTGGAGATGTTGATGGCCTTGGCGGTTTCGATCACGCGGGCGACGTCGGCCGCCGTGACTTCCTTGTCCTTCACCGCCACCATGCCGCTGGAATTGAGCCCGCGAATGTGGCTGCCGGTGATGCCGGTGTAGACGCGCTGGATCTTGCAGTCTGCCATCAGCTCGGCTTCTTTCAGCGCCTGCTGGATGCTTTGCACCGTGGCGTCGATGTTGACCACCACCCCGCGCTTGAGGCCGTTGCTCGGCGCCACGCCGAGACCCGCGAGCTTGAGCAGGCCACCCGCCTGCACCTCAGCCACCACCACCATGATCTTGGCGGTGCCGATGTCCAGCCCCACCACGACGTCTTTGTATTCTCTTGCCATAGATCGGTGCCTTTAGTTGTGCGTGCGGGCAGCGCGGGGCGTGCCCTGCGCTGCCACCGTGCTGACGCCGCGCAGGCGCAGTGCATACCCGCCGGTATGGCGCAGGTCGGCCGATTCCAGGGCATCTGCGCGCCGTCCGAACTGCGCCGCGACGCGTGTGAGGGTCTCTGCGAAATTGCGCGTGCGCTGCACCACCTCGGGCGGTGTTCCGCTGCCCAACTCGATGGCGGCATCGCCATCGAAGCTGGCGCGCCAGCCGCCGCGTGTCGAGAGCTCAAGCCCGCTCAGCTCCAGGCCCAGCGGCTCGAACACCGGCAAAAGCGCCTGCTCCATGGCCAATACCTGCTCGGACGTACCCACCGGCCCCATCAGGCGGGGCAGGTCGTCGAGTTCGGCGTCCACTCCGTTGGACTCGAAGACCTCGCCTTCGCTGTTGACCATGGACGAGCCCGACTCGGGCCCCCAGTGCGCGACGGCGCGGTGTTCCTGCAGTTGCACGCGCAGCGTGCGCGGGTATTCGCGCCGCACCTGGGCACTGCGTACCCAGGGCACCTGCTCGAACGCGCTGCGCACGTTGCGCAGGTTCACGGTAAAGAAATTTCCGGAAATCTGCGGCGCCACATTGGCGCGCAGCGTCACCGCGTTGTTGTGCGCCAGATCGCCTTGGACGACGATGCGAGCAATGGCAAACGCCGGATGGCGCAGCGCCCACCATGCCCCGGCCGCCACGGCAGACAGTGCGCAACCTGCAAACAGCAACGATGCCATCAGATTCATCAGCCGAACGTCGAGTGGGACCGCCAGCGTGTTCACTGCTCGCCTCCTGGCCGCTTGGCCGCAGGCGCATCCAGCCCCGCATCTTCCAGCAGCACCAAGCACAGGTCCTCATAGGACAGGCCAGCCGCACGCGCCGACATGGGCACCAGCGAATGGCCGGTCATGCCGGGCGAGGTGTTAAGTTCCAGCAGGAAGGGCTTTCGGTCGCTGGCTCGGATCATCAGGTCGGCCCGGCCCCAGCCGCGACAGCCGAGGGCCCGGTAGCTGGCCAGCACCAGACGCTGGATTTCGCGTTCCTCGGCTGGCGGCAGGCCGCTGGGGCAGTGGTACTGCACCACGTCGGTAAAGTATTTGTTCTGGTAGTCGTAAGCACCGTTCGGCGCTTCGATGCGGATCACGGGCAGCGCACGCGCCTCGGCGCCCGTCCCTAATACGGGGCAAGTCACCTCTTCGCCCTCGATGAATTCCTCGCACAGCACGTCGGGCTCGTACTGCACCGAAAGCGCGATGGCGGCCTGCATATCGGAATACCCGCTCACCTTGCTCACGCCAATCGACGAGCCTTCGTGCGGCGGCTTGACGATGAGGGGCAGACCGAGTGAATCGGGCACGGTGCGCAATTGCTCTAGCGTCTGCTGCTCGGGCGTCAGGCACAGGTAGCGCGGCGTCGGCAAGCCCTCGGCGATCCACATCCGCTTCGTCATCACCTTGTCCATAGCGATCGCCGACGCAAGAACGCCGGGGCCGGTATACGGAATACCCAGCAATTCCAGCGCGCCCTGCACCGTTCCGTCTTCGCCGTGGCGGCCATGCAGGGTGATGAAGCAGCGCGCAAAACCCTCCCTCCGAAGCTCGCCCAAGTCGCGCTCGGCGGGGTCGAAGGCATGGGCATCGACGCCGCGCGAGCGCAGGGCGGCGAGCACGCCGGCCCCGGACATCAAGGAGACCTCGCGCTCGGCCGACGCGCCGCCCATGAGCACGGCCACCTTGCCCAGGCCCTTTGCGTCGATTTTCAAATCATTCTGGCTCATGGCGCTTATGTTTCCTTCGTAGGAAGCTCATTTTTTTGTAGCAATTCTACGGTGCGAGCGGGTACGTTGCCAATGGAGCCAGCCCCCATACAGAGGACAACGTCGCCCGATTGCGCCAGTTCGGCAATGGCGCGTGGCAGGGACGCCACATCGTCGATAAAAACCGGTTCGACCCGGCCCGCCACACGCAGCGCGCGCGCCAGCGAGCGCCCGTCGGCCGCCACGATCTGGGCTTCGCCAGCGGCGTACACCTCGGTCAGCAACACTGCGTCGGCGCTGCCGATCACCCGGACGAAATCCTCGAAACAATCGCGCGTGCGGGTGTAGCGGTGCGGCTGAAACGCGAGCACCAGGCGGCGCCCGACAAAGGCGCCGCGCGCCGCGGCCAGCGTGGCCGCCATCTCTACCGGGTGGTGGCCGTAGTCGTCGATCAGCGTGAAGTTCCCACCGCCCGCGGCAGGCAACTCGCCATAGCTCTGGAAACGCCGGCCAACACCCCGGAAGTTCTCTAACGCGCGCAGCACCGCCGCGTCGTCGATGGACAGCTCCACCGCCACCGCAATGGCCGCCAGGGCGTTCTGCACGTTGTGCTCTCCCGCCAGATTCAGCCGCACTTCCAGGTCGGGCAGGATGACGCCGTTGCGCCGCTGCACGGTGAAGCACATTTGCGCGCCTTCGGCACGCACGTTGAGCGCACGCACCTGGGCTTCCTCCGAAAAGCCATAGCTCGTGACAGGGCAGGAGACCTGAGGCAGGATGTCGCGCACCGCTGCGTTGTCGATGCACAGCACGGCCGCTCCATAGAAAGGCATGCGGTGCAGAAAATCGACGAAGGCCTTCTTCAACCGGCCAAAGTCGTGTCCGTAGGTCTCCATGTGGTCAGCATCGATGTTGGTGACCACCGCCATCACCGGCAGCAGGTTCAGGAAGGAAGCGTCGGATTCGTCCGCCTCCACCACGATATAGTCCCCCGCGCCCAGCTTGGCGTTGGCGCCGGCGCTGTTGAGGCGCCCGCCAATAACGAAGGTGGGGTCGAGCCCAGCCTCGGCCAGCACGCTGGTGACCAGGCTGGTGGTGGTCGTCTTGCCGTGCGCGCCGGCAATTGCAATACCCTGCTTCATGCGCATCAGCTCGGCCAGCATGAGCGCGCGTGGCACTACGGGAATTTTCTTCTCGCGCGCGGCCAGCACTTCCGGATTGTCGGATTGCACTGCGGTGGAGGTCACCACCGCATCGGCCCCTGCGACGTGCGCGGCAGCGTGGCCCAGGTGGGTGACGATGCCCATGGCCTGGAGCCGGCGCAGCGCAGGGCTGTCGGCCAGGTCCGAGCCGCTGACGGTGTAACCCTGGTTGAACAACACTTCGGCAATGCCGCTCATGCCCGAGCCGCCGATGCCGACGAAGTGAATGTGGTGAATGGCGTGCTTCATGCTGCCAGCTCCTCGCAGGCGGCCACCACGGCGTCCGTCGCATTCATCTTTTGCATCTTTTTGGCGTCTAGCGCTTTACTCATAAGCACAGTTCGCTCCATATTTCGTAGCATATCGGCCAGCCGCTCGGGGCTCAGTTCGCTCTGGGGCAGCAGCCAGCCCCCTCCGGCATCCACCAGGAAGCGCGCATTCGCCGTCTGGTGGTCGTCCACCGCCGAAGGAAAGGGCACGAAGATCGCTGCAGCACCGATGGCGGCAATCTCGGTCACGGTGCTGGCCCCCGCGCGGCAGACGATGAGGTCGGCCTCGGCAAAGGCACGGGCGGGGTCGTCAATGAAAGGCGTGAGCTCGGCCTCGACGCCCGCGGCAGCGTAGTTGGCGCGCAGGCGTTCGATCTGCGCCGCGCCACTTTGGTGCAGTACGCGCGGGCGCTCATGCGGCGAGAACAGCGCCAGCGCCTGGGGCACCACGTCGTTGAGTGCCTGCGCGCCGAGGCTCCCCCCCACCACCAGCAGGCGCAGCGGGCCGCTGCGCCCGGCAAAACGCTCGGCCGGGCCGGGCTGGTGCGCAAACGCCGCACGCAGCGGATTGCCGATCCATTCGGCTTTGCCCAGCACGCCGGGGAAAGCGGTGAACACGCGATCGGCCACGCCGGCCAGAACACGGTTGGCGAGGCCGGCCACGGAGTTCTGCTCGTGCAGCACGAGCGGCTTGCCGGCCAACACGGCCATCATCCCGCCCGGAAAGCTGATGTAACCGCCCAGCCCCACCACCACATGGGGCCGCACGCGCCGCACCACGGCCAAGGCCTGCCAGAAGGCGCGCAGCAGGCGCAGCGGCAGCAGGGCCAGCGTGAGCGCGCTCTTGCCGCGCACACCGCCAAAGGAAATGGTCTCGAGCGCGAAGCCCTGGGCCGGCACCAACCGCGCCTCCATGCTCGCAGGGGCGCCCAGCCAATGCACGCGCCAGCCACGTTCTCGCAAGGCGTCGGCCACGGCCAGGCCCGGGAAGATGTGACCGCCGGTGCCGCCGGCCATGATGAGTGCGCACTTGCTGCTCATACGCGGCCTCCGCGCATGCACTGCTGCACAGTGCGCAGCGCTGGCGCACTGCAGGGTTTGTTTTGCAGAAACAAGCATCTCATACGCGGCCTCCGCGCATGAGATGCTTGTTTTCGTAATCCACCCGCAGCACCACTGCCATCGCCACCAGGTTCATCAGGATGGCCGAGCCGCCGAAGCTCATCAGGGGCAGCGTGAGGCCTTTGGTGGGCAGTGCTCCCAAGTTGACGCCCATATTGATAAAGGACTGAAAGCCCATCCAGATCGCCACGCCCTGGGCCACCAGACCAGCGAAGACGCGATCCAGGGCGATGGCCTGGCGGCCGATATGCATGATGCGGCGGGTGAGCCAGAAGAACAGAACGATGAGCACGAGCACACCGATGAGCCCGAATTCCTCGCCGATGACGGCGAGCAGAAAGTCGGTGTGCGCTTCGGGCAGCCAGTGCAATTTTTCCACGCTGCCGCCCAGTCCGACACCAAAGATCTCGCCACGCCCGATGGCAATCAGGGAGTGCGAGAGCTGGTAGCCCTTGCCCAGCGCGTGCTTTTCGCTCCAGGGATCGAGGTAGGCAAAGATGCGCTCGCGCCGCCACTCGCTCATCATCACCATCATGGAAAACGCCGCCACCAGCACGGCGGCGATGAGGAAGAACATGCGCGCGTTGACGCCGCCCAGGAAGAGGATGCCCATGGCGATCACGGCAATCACCATGAAGGCGCCCATGTCGGGCTCGGCCAGCAGCAAGCCGCCCACCAGCGCCACGGCCGCGCCCATCGGAAGCACGGCGCGGAAAAACCGCTCCTTCACTTCCATCTTGCGGCACATGTAGTCGGCAGCATAGATCAACACGGCGAACTTGGCGAGTTCCGAGGGCTGGAAGTTCATGATGCCCAGCGACAGCCAGCGCCGCGCGCCGTTGACCACGGTACCCACATGCGGCACCAGCACTGCGACCAAAAGCAAGAGCGAGAGCAGGAAGAGCGAACGGGCGTAGCGCTCCCACACCGCCATCGGAATCTGAAAGGTGAGCAGCGCAGCGACGAAGCCCATTACCAGCGAAAAAATGTGACGCACCAGAAAATGGGTGTGCGCAATCTTGCCAAAGCGCGGGTTGTCGGGCATGGCGATGGAGGCCGAATACACCATCACCAGACCCCAGGCGAGCAGCGCGACCACCACCCACAGCAGCGCCTGGTCAAAACCCAGCACGCTGGCTGGCGTGGTGCTGGACTGGCGGTACTCCATGCCGCCCGCGCGCACCGGAAGACCTTCGACACGGCGGCTCCTGAGCCCGCTCAGCCAAGTGCCTACGCGGCCGCTGCTGCGCGTTGCGGCGGTGCTCATCGCCCTCCCTCCAAGGTCTGGCCAGCGTCCAGGGCGCGCTCACGCACGATGGCACAGAACATCTCGCCGCGCTGTACGTAGCTGTCAAACATGTCGAAGCTGGAGCATGCGGGCGACAGCAGCACGGCGTCACCCGCTGCAGCGCGCTGGGCGGCGACTTCCACGGCTTCGTCCAGCGCGCCTGCGCCCAACAGTGGCACGCCGGCGGCCTCCAGCGCCGCTCGGATCTGCGGGGCGTCGCGCCCGATCAGCACCACCGCCCGCGCGTGGCGCGCAACCGGTGCGGCGAGCGGCGAAAAATCCTGACCCTTGCCCAGGCCACCCAAGATCACCACCACGCGGCGCTCGGCGCCCAAGCCCGAAATGGCCGCCACGGTGGCGCCCACGTTGGTGCCCTTGCTGTCGTCAAAGTATTCGACGCCATCGATCAGCGCCACCGACTCCAACCGGTGCGGCTCGCCGCGATATTCGCGCAGGCCGTACAGCATGGGCCCGAGCGAACAGCCCGCCGCTTGCGCCAGCGCCAGTGCAGCCAGGGCGTTCACCGCGTTGTGCCGGCCGCGAATGCGCAGGGCGTCGGCGGGAATCAGGCGCTGGATGAACAATTCCTCAGGCTCAGCCTGCGCCGCGGCGCTGCGTCGAGTGCTGCGCTTGCGCGTCTCATCGGCCTCCTGGGAACGCACCAGCCAAGCCATGCCATTGACGTTTTCAATGCCATAGTCCCCCGGGCGCTGGGGCATGTCGCCACCAAAGGTGATGCAGTCGCGGGTGATCAGCTTGGCCGGCTTGCCGCGCACGCCGGCTTCGGGCGATACCACGGCACTGGCCGCAGCGTGCATGCGCATTACGACCTCGTCTTCGCGGTTGAGCACCATCAGGCCGGCGTTGCCAAAAATGCGCGCCTTGGCGGCGGCGTAGGCCGCCATGTCGCCGTGCCAGTCGAGGTGGTCCTGAGTGAGGTTGAGGACCGTGGCAGCGCTGGGCTCAAACGGCGCGGGCGCGTCAAGCTGGAAGCTTGAGAGTTCGAGTACCCAGACCTCGGGCAGCGTGCCGGCGTCGATGTGCTGCGCCAGCGTATCGAGCAGGGCCGGGCCAATGTTGCCGGCCACCGCCACACTGGCACCGCTGCGCTCCACCAGCACCCCGGTCAGCGCGGTGACCGTGGTCTTGCCGTTGGTCCCCGTGACGGCCAGCACGCGTGGGGCGTAGCCACAGGCGCTGCGCAGCGCGGCCAGGGCCTCGGAATACAAGCCTAATTCGCCTCCAGCGCTTACCCCATCTGCGTTAGAAGCTCCTATTACAGGAGCAATCTCAGCCGGGCTGAGGCCGGGCGAGCGCAGCACCGCGTGCAGGCCCAGGCCGCTCACCAGCGCCGCATCAAAGGCGCCGGGGACGAACCGGGCTTGCGGCAGCTCGGCACGCAGGCGCGCCAGCAGCGGCGGCTCGGCCCGGGTGTCGGCGACGGTGACCTCGGCCCCGCAGCGCGCGCACCAGTGCGCCATCGACAGGCCGGAGATCCCCAGGCCCAGCACCAGCACCGAACGCCCGGCCAGCAGGCCACGCACCGCATCTGCAGGCAGCGCGGCGCTGGGCACAGGGGCTTCGTCGGCTACGGCCAGGGCATCGGCGGCAGCGGGCGCCGCATCGTCGGGCGCCGCCGCATCGGCACTGCGCATGTCGCTCCACATGCGCGCGACGTACACCGCCGCATCGCGTGCCGCATTCAAGGGCGCGGGCACCGCCGGCCCGGCGTCCAGCAACGCGGCAGAAGCTGGCGCGGCGTCCTGCAGGGGCAGGTCAGCCGCCCCCAGCACGGGCTCGGCGGGGTCTGCGGGGTATTGCGGAAGCGCGGGCGTGTCGTTCATCGCAGTTTCAAGGTCGACAGACCGATCAGGCACAGCAGCATGGTGATGATCCAAAAGCGCACAACGACCTGCGTTTCCTTCCAGCCGCTTTTCTCAAAATGGTGGTGCAACGGTGCCATCTTCAGAAGGCGCCGGCCTTCGCCATAGCGGCGTTTGGTGAACTTGAACCAGGCCACTTGCGCCATGACCGACAAGGCCTCGACGACAAAGATGCCGCCCATGATGGCGAGCACGATTTCCTGGCGCACGATGACGGCGATGGTGCCCAGCGCGCCGCCCAGGGCCAGCGCGCCAACGTCGCCCATGAACACCTGGGCCGGGTGCGTGTTGAACCACAGAAAGGCCAGCCCCGCGCCAGCCATGGCCGAGCAAAAGATGAGCAGCTCGCCCACACCGGGAATGTGCGGGAACAGCAGGTATTTGGAGAAAGTCACGCTGCCGGTGACGTAGGCAAACACGCCCAGTGCCGAACCCACCATGATCACCGGCATGATGGCCAGGCCGTCCAGCCCGTCGGTGAGGTTCACCGCGTTGCTGGAGCCCACGATCACCAGGTAGGTCATGGTGACAAAACCCACCACGCCCAGCGGATAGCTGACTTCCTTGAAGAATGGCAGCAGGAGCCCCGCCTGCGGCGGCAAGTCCACCGAAAATCCCGAACGGACCCAGGTAACAAAGAGCTGAAAAACCTTGGGGTTCGACCCCTCGGAGATGCTGAACACCAGCGCCAACGCGGCCAGCAAGCCGATGATGGACTGCCACATGTACTTCTCGCGCGAACGCATACCGTTGGGGTCTTTGTAGACCACCTTGCGCCAGTCGTCGGCCCAGCCGATGGCACCAAAACCCAGGGTGACGATCAGCACGATCCAGACAAAGCGGTTTGTCAGGTCGGCCCACAGCAGCGTGGCAATGGCGATGCAGAGCAGGATCAGCACGCCGCCCATGGTGGGCGTGCCGCTTTTGACGTGATGCGTCTCCATGCCATTGGTGCGGATGGGCTGACCGATCTTGAGCGCCGCCAAGTGGCGAATCACGCGCGGTCCGGCGATCAACCCCACCAGCAGCGCCGTCATCGCAGCCAGCACGGCACGCAGCGTAAGGTACTGGAACACACGCAAAAACCCCAGATCGGGCGAAAGCGACTGCAGCCACTGCGCGAGTTGCATCAGCATGTGGCACCTGTGACATGGGCGGGACGATCGGACGGCGATGGCGGCGCAGCCTCGGTGGCCGCCTGCACAACGCGCTCCATGCGCATGAAGCGCGACCCCTTGACCAGCACGCTGGCCACGTCGCTCAGCGCCGCGCGCACCGCAACCTGCAGTGCGTCCATGCTGTCGAAATGGCGGGCGCCGATGCCAAATGCAGCCGCAGCCTCTGCCGACTGCATCCCCAGAGCGAACAGTTGCTCAATGCCGCGCTCGCGCGCCTGCGCTCCGGCTTCGGCGTGGAACTGCGGACCGTTGTTTCCGATCTCACCCATGTCGCCCAGCACCAGCAGGCGCGGTCCCGGCAGATCGGCCAGCACCTCGATGGCGGCGCGTACGGAGTCGGGGTTGGCGTTGTAGCTGTCGTCCACCAGCGTGATCGCGCGGCCGGCGACTTGCAACGCCAGCGCGCGCGAGCGACCGGACACTGGCGCAAACCCGTTCAAACCCTGAGCGATCGCGCCGAGCGACGCGCCCGCTGCGAGTGCGCAGGCCGTGGCAGCGAGCGCATTGCGCAGGTTGTGCCGCCCCGCCACCGCCAGCTGGCATGCCAGCGGACCGTGCGGCGTGGAGAACGTCGCCATCCAGGCGCCGCCTTGCCAAACCGCTTGCGTGCACCGCACCTCGCCCTGCTCCAGACCAAATTCCATCGTCCTGCGCGTTCCGGCCAGTTCGCGCCATAGCGGTGCAAAAACGTCCTCGGCGGGAAAAACGGCTGTTCCCGACGCGGGCAACGCGGCCAGCACGGCGCCGTTTTCGCGCGCCACGGCTTCCACGGTATGCATGAATTCCAGATGTTCGCGCTGTGCGTTGTTGACCAGCGCCACGGTAGGCTGCGTCAGAGCGGCCAGCTCTGCAATTTCGCCAGGATGGTTCATGCCCAGCTCCACCACCGCCAGCCGGTGCGCGGCCGTCAGTCGCAGCAGCGTGAGCGGCACACCAATGGCATTGTTGAAGTTGCCCCGCGTGGCCAGCGCAGCGTCGCCCGCCTGCGCAGCCAGAATGCTGGCAAGCATCTGCGTGACGGTGGTCTTGCCGTTGCTGCCCGCCACGGCAATGAGCGGCAGCACAAACTGCGCCCGCCAGCCTGCGGCCAGTGCGCCCAGAGCCGCCAGAGGGTCGTCCACTTCAATGCCCGGCAAACCGGCAGCCGCCAGCCCGCCCTGCGCCAGTGCTGCAGCGGCGCCTTGCGCAGCAGCTTGCGGCAGAAAGGCCTGAGCGTCAAAGTGCTCACCGCGCAACGCGACAAACAGATCACCCGGCAACAGGCTGCGAGTGTCGGTGTGCACACGCGCGATGGAGGTGGCGGGCGATCCCACCAGGCGTGCCTGGGGCTGCGTGATGCGCACCCAGTCCAGCGCGTTTTGCAAAGACATCATCGTCATACCGCCTCCTCCCGAAGCTGCAGCGCGGCACGGGCGTGTTCCAGATCGGAGAACGGCCGCTTGACGCCAGCGATTTCCTGCCAGGCCTCGTGGCCTTTGCCGGCAATCAGCACCACGTCGGCAGGTGCAGCCTGTGCCAGCACCTGCGCAATGGCGGCCGCACGGTCGGGCTCGGCGCGTACCGTGGCACCGGCGATGGTGCCCAGGAGGATCTGGTGCAGGATGACCACCGGGTCTTCACTGCGCGGGTTGTCGCTGGTGACCACCACGCGATCAGCGTGGTGCTGCGCTGCGGCGCCCATGAGGGGGCGTTTGCCGGCGTCGCGGTCGCCGCCGCAGCCAAACACGCACCACAGAGCGCCGCCGCGCGCCAGAGCCAGCGGACGCAGTGCCTGCAAGGCCTTTTCCAGCGCGTCGGGTGTGTGGGCGTAATCCACCGCGACCAGCGGCTGGCCGGGCAGGAGCAGGCGCTCCATGCGCCCCGGCACCGGGCCGAGGCGCTCGCAGGCACGCACAGCCGCATCCAATGGCACGCCCAGCGCGCGCATGGCGCCGATCACACCGAGCAGGTTGGAGATGTTGTACTGGCCGATGAGCGCGGTCTGCAGAGGCAATTGCTGCTCGCCCTCTCTGATGAGACATTGCAGACCTTGCGGGCCCAGCGCGATTTCGCGTGCGCACAGGCGCGCCGGGACGGTTTGCGACACCGTCCACAGGTCCAGCCCAGCGGCCTTCGCCGGGGCCTGCAGGTCCGCGCCGGCCGCGTCGTCGATGTTGAGCACGGCGGCGCGCAGCCCCGGCCAGGCAAACAGCGCGCGCTTCGCCGTCAAGTAGGCCTCCATGCTGCCGTGGTAATCGAGGTGGTCCTGCGTGAAATTGGTAAACACCGCCACAGCGATCCGCATGCCCGCCAGCCGGTGCTCAGCCAGACCAATCGACGAGGCCTCAATGGCACAGGATTTCGCGCCCGCATCCACCAAGGCCCGCAAACCGCGCTGCAAGCGCACCGGGTCGGGTGTGGTCAGGCCGGTTTCTTGCAGTGCATCCGGGAAACCTATACCCAAAGTACCTACCAGCGCGCATGGAGCAAGCGCAGGAAGCTCGCAATTCGATAGCGCCTGTGCGAGCCAGCAGGCGCTGCTGGTCTTGCCGTTGGTGCCGGTGAAGGCCACGACTTGCAAGGCCTCTGAGGGCGAGCCAAACCAGGCTGCGGCCAGCTCGCCGGTGGCGGCTTTGAGGTTTGCAAGCAAGGCCACATCGGCACCCGCGACATCAAACGCCTCTGCGCCCACGGCCTCGACAAGGCAGGCGCTGGCACCGCGCGTGCGCGCATCGGACAGATGCGCACGCGCGTCGGCAGCCGCGCCCGGCCAGGCAATGAAGGCGTCGCCCGGCGCAATGCGGCGGCTGTCGATCTGCAGCATGCCGGTGCTGCGCTCGCGCAGCCAGGCCAGGGCCTCTGCGGTGGTGTGCAGTACGCGCGTCACAGTGGCTCCTCCACGGCGTCGGCGACGATCTGCGGCTTGACCGCCATGTCGGGCTGCACGCCCATCAGGCGCAGCGTCTGCTGAACGACTTCGCTGAATACTGGCGCAGCCACTGCACCGCCATAGATCACGCCATTGCTGGGCTCGTCCACCATCACCGCAACAATGATGCGCGGCTTTTCGATGGGCGCCATGCCGGTGAACCAGGCGCGGTACTTGGTGGTGGAGTAACCCTTGCCCACTTGCTTGCGCGCGGTACCCGATTTGCCGCCTACGGAATACCCCAGGGTCTGCGCCTTTTGGCCGGTGCCGCCCGGGCCGGCAGCCATTTGCAGCATCTTGCGCACTTCGTCGGCGGTGCGCTGCGAAAACACGGGCACACCGACAGCCGGCACATCGGTCTTGAGCATGGTGGCCGGAATGATCTGGCCGTTGTGCGCAAACACGGTGTACGAGCGCGCCATCTGGAACAGGCTGGCCGAGAGGCCATAGCCATACGACATGGTGGCCTGCTCAATGGGGCGCCAAGACTTGTAGGGTCGCAGCTTGCCGCTGACCACTCCGGGGAAACTGAGCTGGGGCTTCTGGCCAAAGCCGGCGGCAGAGAAGGTTTCCCACATCTCGCGCGCCGGCATCTGCATGGCAATCTTGGTGGTGCCAACGTTGCTCGACTTCTGGATCACGCCCTCCACCGTCAACACGCCATAGTTGTGCGTGTCCGAGATGGTCGAGCCGGTGATCGTCAGGCGGCCAGGCGTGGTGTCCACCAGCGTGCTGGGCTTGACGCGCCCGCTGTTGAGCGCCAGTCCAATAGTGAAGGGCTTCATGGTCGAGCCCGGCTCAAAGGTGTCGGTGAGCGCGCGGTTGCGCAACTGCTCGCCGCTCAGGTTGCGCCGCTTGTCGGGCACATAGCTGGGGTAGTTGGCCAGAGCCAGCACTTCGCCGGTGATCGCATCGAGTACCACGACGCTTCCCGCCTTGGCTTTTTGCGCGATGACCTGATCGCGCAGCTTCTGGTAGGCAAAGAACTGCACCTTGCTGTCAATGGACAACTCCATGTCGCGCCCGTCCACTGGCAGCAGGTCTTCGCCCACGCCTTCGACGACGCGGCCCATGCGGTCCTTGATGACGCGGCGCGAGCCGCTCTTGCCGGCGAGGAGATCGTTGAAGGCCAGCTCCATGCCTTCCTGGCCCTTGTCTTCCACATTGGTAAATCCCACCACATGCGCTGCGGCTTCGCCTTCCGGGTATTCGCGCTTGTACTCCTTGCGCTGATAGATGCCCTTGATCTTGAGCGCGGCGATCTTCTGACCGACGTCCCATTCGAGCTGGCGCTGCAGCCAGACAAAGGTCTTGTCATCGTCGGCCAGCTTGGCCAGCAGCGTGGCGTAGGGCAGTTCGAGCAGGCGAGCCAGCTCCTTGAGTTGCGACTTGGCTTCGGGCGTTCCCTGTTCGACGTCTTCAGGGATGGCCCAGATGCTGGCGGCCGGCACGCTGGACGCCAGAATGAACCCGTTGCGGTCCAGAATGCGGCCGCGGTTGGCCGGCAGCTCCAGCGTGCGTGCAAAGCGCACCTCGCCCTGGCGCTGGAAAAAGGCGTTGTTGATGACCTGCACATAAGACGCGCGGGCGCCGAGCGCCACAAAACCCAGCGCCACCATGGCGACAATGAACTTGCTGCGCCAGACGGGCGTTTTACTCGCCAGCAAGGGGCTCATGGTGTAGCGCACGCTGCGACTCATGGGCGCCCTTCGGCTGCCGAGGCAGCAGGCGCTGGCGCCACAGGGTTCTGACCGGCCGACAGACCGGCTGCAGCAACCTGCGGCTGGGAGATGTAGCGCGTAATGGCAGGCGTGGCCGAACGCATCTTGAGCTGCGCGCGCGCCAGCGCTTCGACGCGCAGCGGCGTGGCCTGGGCGCGTTTTTCTACCTGCAGGCGGTCGTGCTCGGTGTCCAGTCGCCGCATTTCACTGTGGGCGCGATCCAGCGCGGTGTAGAGCTGGCGCGACTCGTACTGCGTGCGCACAAGGTACAGCGCGCTGCCCAGCACGAACACGATCAGCAAGAGATTGACGCGCGCCACGGCTCAGGCCTCTGTGCGCCGGGCAACGCGCATGATCGCGCTGCGCGAGCGCGGGTTGGCGGCAACTTCGGCTGCGCTGGGACGCACCCGTGCCAGCGCCTCGAACTGCATGGCACGCGGCGCAGCAAAGGGCGCGCGCCGGTCAAACACCTGCTTGGAGTGCAACGCGATGAACTGCTTGACGATGCGGTCTTCCAGCGAATGAAAGCTGATGACCACCAGCCGCCCGCCCGGCTCCAAAACCGCCAGGCAGGCTGCTAGCGCCTGCTGCAGCTCTTCAAGCTCGGCATTGATGAAAATCCGAAGAGCCTGAAATGTGCGCGTTGCAGGGTTCTGGCCTGCCTCGCGGGTTTTGACCGCGCCAGCCACGAGATCGGCAAGTTCGGCGGTGCGGACCAGAGGACCGCGCTCCTGCCTCCGAGCAACAATCGCCTTTGCAATGGGGCCAGCAAACCGTTCTTCACCGTATTCACGTATCACCTCCGCTATTTTCTCGACCGGCGCGTCGGCCAACCACTCGGCCACGCTTTGGCCCCGCGTGGTGTCCATGCGCATGTCCAGTGGGCCGTCGAACCGAAAACTGAAACCCCGTTCGGGCGAATCGATCTGGGGGGAACTGATGCCCAGATCCAGAAGCACGCCAGCGGCGCTCTGCGGGGGCAGATCCGCCAGATCGCGAAAACCCGCGTGGCGAATGGAAAAACGCGCATCCTGGATGCGCGCTGCTTCTTGTATCGCTTCGGGGTCCTTGTCGAACGCCAGAAGCCTTGCCCCGGGTGGCAGCCGTGAGAGCAGGCGCCGCGAATGCCCTCCCCGGCCAAAGGTGGCGTCGATCCACAGCCCATCGCCGCGGCCGGTGGCATCGGCCAGCAATGCGTCCACCGCCTCTTCAAGCAGCACGGTGGTGTGTTGCAGCGCGGGGGCCGTCAGGGCGGTCAAAATGAAAAATCCTTGAGTACGTCAGGCATTTCGCCCTGCACGGCCTGGGCTTCCTGGGCGTCGTAAGTGGCCTTGTCCCAGAGCTCGAAGTGCTTGCCCATACCCAGCAGCAGCACGTCGCGCGTGAGGCCTGCGGACTGGCGCAGCTCGGGCGAAACCAGCACCCGGCCCGTGCCATCCATGTCCACATCCATGGCATTGCCCAGAAACATGCGCTTCCACCACTGGGCGGACATGGGCAATTGGGCAATGCGATCGCGAAACTGTTCCCACTCCGGGCGGGGAAACACCATCAGGCAGCCGTGCGGATGCTTGGTGATGGTGAGCTGGCCGGCGGCGTCGGCGCTCAGCACGTCACGGTACCGGGTCGGCACGGAGAGCCGCCCCTTGGCATCGAGACTGAGCGACGAAGCGCCTTGAAAGACCAATCCATTCCCCTGCTGTTCCTGGGCTGAGTGGTCGCCTCCAAAACAGGAAACGGCACTTTTCACCACTTAATTGCACTTTTTTGCACTGTAGCAGGAAACGCCTGGGGAACAAGGGGGTTTGCAACATCTTCTTGCAATGAAATCAAGGACTTAGACGTGACCTCACCCTCTGAATTTCAGAAAACCTTTGTGTATGAAGCAGTTAGCGGATTCACTGAAAGTAAAATCTGAGCGCTGCGCCGAGTGGCCTGGTGCCACTTTTCTCTCCGTGTCTCAAAGAATGAAGCGCGAGAGGTCTTCGTCCTGGCTCAAGGCCTGCAGTCGCTCGTCCACGTACGCGGCATCGATGTGCACGGTTTGCCCGGTGCGGTGCGCGGCATCGAAGCTCACTTCGTCAAGCAGGCGCTCCATGACCGTGGAGAGGCGCCGCGCGCCGATGTTCTCGGTGCGCTCGTTGACCTCGAAGGCGATGTGCGCGAGCCGCGTGATGCCCTCGGGGGTGAACTCCAGCGCGACGCCTTCGGTGGCCAGCAAGGCCTGGTACTGGCGCACCAGCGAGGCATCCGTCGCCATCAGGATGGCTTCAAAATCCTGCACCGACAGCGATTCGAGCTCGACGCGGATCGGAAACCGCCCCTGCAACTCGGGGATCAGGTCACTGGGTTTGGCCAGATGAAACGCGCCCGAGGCGATGAACAGGATGTGATCCGTCTTGACCATGCCGTACTTGGTGGACACCGTAGTGCCCTCCACCAGAGGCAACAGGTCGCGCTGCACGCCCTGGCGCGACACATCGGCGCCGCTGGTTTCCTGTCGCGTGGCCACCTTGTCGATCTCGTCGATGAAGACGATCCCATTCTGTTCGGCATTGGCGATGGCCTGGGTCTTGATCTCTTCCTCGTTGACCAGCTTGCCGGCCTCCTCGTCGATCAGCAGGCGCCGGGCTTCGGCAATGGCAAGGCGCCGCTTGTGGCGCCGCTCCTGACCCATCTGGCTGAACATGCCGCGCAACTGCTCGGCCATGTCTTCCATGCCCTGTGGGCCCATGATTTCAAGCTGCGGGCGCGCGTCCTGCACCTCAATTTCAATTTCGCGCGCGTCCAGTTCGCCCTCGCGCAGCTTCTTGCGAAACACCTGGCGCGCCGTACCGCCTTCACTCGGCTCACCAGTGCGGGCGGGCGGCAGCAGGGCGTCCAGCAGGCGCTCTTCCGCCGCGTCTTCTGCTCGGGCGCGCACCTTGCGGGTGTGAATCTCCCGCTGCTGCTTGACGGAAATTTCCGCGAGATCGCGGATGATGGCGTCGACATCCTTGCCGACATAACCCACTTCGGTAAATTTCGTCGCCTCCACCTTCACAAAGGGCGCATCGGCCAGCCGCGCCAGGCGCCGCGCGATTTCCGTCTTGCCGACGCCCGTCGGGCCGATCATCAGAATATTTTTAGGCGTGATTTCGTGGCGCAGATCGGCCGCCACCTGCTGGCGGCGCCAGCGGTTGCGCAGCGCAATGGCGACCGCGCGCTTGGCGTTGGCCTGGCCGACGATGTGGCGATCGAGTTCGGAGACGATCTCCTGGGGGGTCATTGAAGACATGAAAATATTAGTGTTTTTGGCCTCTAGCGCTTGATGAGTATGCGCTAGCAGCTATCTATTTAATAGTACTTGTCACACACCCGCTCAAAGCGTTTCGATGGTGTGCTGCATGTTGGTATAGATGCACAGCTCGCCGGCGATCTCCAGCGATTTCTTGACGATCTCGGCGGCGCTGAGCTCGGTGTTCTGCAGCAAGGCCTTGGCGGCCGAGTGGGCGTAAGCCCCTCCAGAGCCAATGGCCACGATGCCCTGCTCGGGTTCGAGCACGTCGCCGTTGCCCGTAATGATGAGCGAAGCCTCCAGGTCGGCCACGGCCAGCATGGCTTCCAGCCGGCGTAGCACGCGGTCGGTGCGCCAGTCCTTGGTCAGCTCGATCGCGGCCCGCACCAGTTGGCCCTGGTGCTTCTCCAGCTTGGCCTCAAAGCGCTCGAACAGCGTGAACGCGTCGGCCGTGGCTCCGGCAAAACCCGCCAGCACCTTGCCATGGTGAAGCCTGCGCACCTTGCGGGCAGTCCCCTTGACGATGATGTTGCCCAGCGTGACCTGGCCGTCGCCGCCAATGGCAACCTGGATGCCAGCAGGCGTCTGGCGCCGTACGCTAAGGATGGTGGTGCCATGAAACACCGGCGCATTGTTTGAAGAATCCATAGGGCCGGCAGATGGGGGCAGCCGTTCGTTTTACAAGCGCACGACGATGCGAGCGCTGCCGACTATCAGCAACCGCCGCGCAAGGGCCTAGGCCGGCCGCGCCGCCCCGCCGCGCTGGCGGTGTCCCCCTTCCCGCATCGCGAAGCGAGAGAAGGGGCTGAGGGCCGCAGCTCCAAGCCTGCCTGCGCAGGCTTGGACGGCTCCGAAGGGCTTGCGCCTCTGGCGCTTGCTCGGAGTGGCACAGCCGCTCAGGGGGTTGCCTCAATCTTTGCGGGCCACCACCCAGGCATGCTCATTGATGCCCACCACGTTGAAGAACACCGCCACCAGGCGGTGCAGATTCAGAAACTGCACCACACGGCCATGGGCCTGCTGCTCCGCCGTCCAGTTGAGCACCGAGCCGGCTGCCAGAAAGTCCATGCGGATCAGCCGGTCGCAACGCACCTGCAGCGGCTGTTTGGGGTCGGCGGGGACAGTCAGCGCCTCCAGCGCCGCCGTGGCGTCGCCCTCCACCTGGCCTGTCAGGCCTGGCGCTTCCGGAACCAAAGGTGCAGGGGCGCTGGGCTCACCGTTGGGGCCCGGCGCATTCCATTGGGCGCGGGCCATCAGCTCGACGCCGCCTGCGCCCGCGGCTTCTGCGGCAGGTGAGGCGCCTGCGTCGTCCCGGTAGCCGCAGCGCGGTGCCTGCCATGACGGCGGCGAAACCTCGTAGGTGACGCAGTAATCCAGCGCCACCATCTCGAATTCGTCCGGCCGGCCCATGAAGCGCAGCGCCGCCATCCGCAGGCGCCACCATTCCGGGTCCTGGGCCCGATCGCCCGATTGGGTGCGTGCTTCGAGCACCGCCAGGAGGCGGTCGACGCCCACAAACACGATTTGTACGTTCTCCTCTGCCCACCGAGTGAATTCGGTGGCCAGCGCCGATACCGCCGCCGGGTCGACCGCGGTCAACCGAGACCAGGTCAGCGTCCAGGGCGAGGCTGCCCGGCCGAGCGCGGCCTGCAGCGCCGCCACCGTCTGCAGTGTGAGGGTGGGCGGCGCGTTCCAGGCAAAGTCGCGCCGTGCGGGCGCGGCGGCCTCGACCGGCTCTGCCTCCAGACCCAATTGCGCGGGCATGGAAAACCACAGCGGCGCCGAGCGGTCAAAGCGCGCCGCGTAGCTGATGGCAAGCGTGTCAAAACGCTCCTGCTGACCAGTGGCGCGGTACAGGTCAAACAGCGTCATCCATATTTCAAGCAGTTGCTCGGGCTCATCGTCGACGTGCTGCGCCAACACTTCCTGCAAGCCAGCTTCGGCGCCTTCCTGATCGCCGTTGGCAAACCGGATGGCTGCCTCCTCAAGATCGGGTTCGTGCACGAATTTCTCCAGTTCGGGGACTGCAGGCGCTTGCGCAGTCCGGGGTTGGCGAGGGTCCTGCGGTTGCGCGAGCGCGGCGCTGCCAAAAGCGGCGATGGACATGCTGTTATCGGCAAACAGCGGCGCGGCCGGCGCTCCAGGCTCCAAACCGCCCGGCAAGGACATCGGCGCTGTCGGTGCAAAGGCCATGCCACCGGCCAGACTGTCCGCGCGCTGGGCATCGCCTGCCCGGGACGGTTGCAAGCCCATGGGTTCGGTGGGAGCATCGGAGTTTTGCTTGCTCTTCCACCACTGCATCGACATCTGCGCCTCGATCTCATCGATCTTCTTGATCGTTACCGCACGATCGTCGGGCGAGGTCAGGCTGCTCTGAAAGAAAGAGGGCCGCGCAGCCGGGTCTTCCACCCGCTGACCAGTGAGGGCGTCGCGCTGGCGGAGCTTGCGCAATTGATCGAACTCGCGCCGACGCACGAAATCGTTGCGGCGCTTGCGCTCGATCATCTCCTTGAGCATTTGCTTGCTGTACTGGCTCTCCCGATCGGCTTCAATCGAGTCCAGATCGGTCCAGTTGACCGTGGGGTTGCGAACAAAGCGCACAACCTTGGACAACAGACCGGTGGGTTGCGTTTCTTCCTTGCTCATGAGACACAGTTTACGAGCGCAGCTGCCCCTTAGTCACCAAACATTTTTTGCTTGAGTTCGCGGCGTTGCTGGGCTTCGAGCGAAAGCGTTGCCGTGGGGCGCGCCAACAGGCGGCCTACGCCAATGGGTTCACCGGTTTCATCGCAATAGCCGTAGTCGCCGGCATCGATGCGGCCAATGGATTGCTCGATCTTCTTGAGGAGTTTGCGCTCGCGGTCGCGCGTGCGCAGCTCCAGAGCGTGCTCTTCCTCAATCGTCGCGCGGTCGGCCGGGTCGGGCACCACCACGGTGTCCTCGCGCAGATGCTCGGTGGTTTCCCCCGCGTTGTTGTGCATGTCCTGCTTGAGCAGCACCAGCTTGTGGCGGAAGAACGCCACTTGCTTTTCGTTCATGTATTCGGAATCGGGCATCGCGAGGATTTCGGCATCGCTCAATTCCTCGGCCGACTTGGCTTTCCAGTTGTTGGCCAGCTTGCTGTCCTTCTTCGGCGCAGCCAAGGGAACTGCCATCTGCACTTGCGAGGGCGCAGGGGTGGAATAGCTGGACTTGGCGGCTGTAGAAGCCACCGACTGCGCCATGGAGGGCACGGTCAACTGAGTCAGCCGCGACGAGGGGCGCGGACTGCGCAACACGCCGCTCGAGGACACCGGGGCGGGGGCGAGGGCAGGGGCAGCCGGGGCGGCGGCAGGGGGCGCTTCTTTTTTTACGGTCGTTTTCACAGAGGATTTCACAGGGGCCTTGGCCGTCGTCTTGGGAGCGGCGGTTTTTGCTGCCGTAGTTGCTGCCTTGGCAGCCGGCTTGGGTTTGCTGGTGTGAGCGTTCAATTCCTGTCTCCTCGCAGTGCTGGGGGGTGTCGCGCCTTGCGCGGGCCAGGGGCAGGAAGCCCCCGGGTGTTCACCGGGCCGCGATTGTAGCGATACGGGCTTGCAGCCGAGCCTGCGTTGCCAAATACCCACAAATGCGTGGCCGCAGGGCTCTGGCAAGAATCCGAGGCCCTTCGCTCTCAAGGTGCCAGGCACTGCTCCAGGCCTTGTTCCAGGATGTCGCGCGGTAGCTCAATGCCGATGAACACCATGCGGCTCTCACGCACCTCGCCTTCCGCCCAGGCAGGGCCCAAGTCGCTTCCCATGAGCTGGTGCACGCCCTGGAAGATCACCTTGCGGTCCGTTCCGGTCATGCTCAGAACACCTTTGTAACGCAGCATGCGCGGGCCATAGATATTGACAATGGCGCCCAGAAAATCCTCCAGCTTGGCCGGTTCGAACGGCCGCGCGCTTCGGTAGACGAAACTTTTGACATCGTCGTCGTGGCGATGATCGTGGCCGCCGCTGTGCTGGTGCGAGGGGTGACTGCAATGCTCGCCGTGTTCTTGGTCATGGTCATGGTCATGGTCATGGTCATGGTGGTCATCGTCCGGTTTCAGAAAATCGGGATCAATGTCGAGCTTGGCGTTCAAGTTGAAGCCGCGCAGGTCAAGCACCTCGTTGATCGGCACTTCGCCGAAATGCACGGCCTTGATTGGCGCGCGCGGATTCATGTGCTTGAGGCGATGCGTCAAATCAGCCACGTCCTGCGCGCTGACCAGATCGGTCTTGGAGAGGAATATCTGGTCGGCAAACCCCACCTGGCGGCGCGCTTCCTGGCGCTGATCGAGTTGCTGCGGTGCGTGCACCGCATCCACCAGGGTAACGATGGAGTCGAGCAAATAGGTTTCTGCGATTTCCTCGTCCATGAAAAACGTCTGTGCCACCGGCCCCGGGTCGGCCAGGCCCGTGGTTTCAATCACGATGCGGTCAAAGGCGAGCAGCCCTTTGCGGCGCTTGGCGGCCAGCAGCTGCAAGGTTTCGCGCAGGTCTTCGCGGATGGTGCAGCAGATGCAGCCATTGCTCATCTGCACAATCTGCTCTTTGGATTCGGTCACCAGAATATCGGTGTCGATGTTTTCTTCGCCAAATTCGTTCTCTATGACGGCGATCTTCTGGCCGTGGGCCTCGCTGAGCAGGCGTTTGAGCAAGGTCGTTTTGCCTGAGCCGAGAAAGCCGGTGAGGATGGTGGCGGGGATGAGGGCCATAGGTGCGTTCCGAACAGAGAGGCAAGCAGTTTAGCGAGCGGGCTTTGCCCACGTTGGCTACAACACCGCATCACGCCGCCTCAGGCCGCCTCCAGCTGACTTGCCTGGCTTTGCGCCCTTGGGCTTCAGCCCGGCTTCTTGCGCGCGCGCGGATGGGCGGCGTCGTACACCTTGGCCAGGTGCTGGTAGTCGAGCCGGGTATAGACCTGTGTCGTGGTGATATTGGCGTGGCCCAGCAGCTCCTGCACCGCGCGCAGGTCGCCACTCGATTGCAACAGATGGCTGGCAAACGAATGGCGCAGCATGTGCGGGTGCACCGGTGTGCTCAGACCCGCCTGCCCGCTGCGCTGGCGCAGGCGCTTCCAGACCGACTGGGCGGAGAGGCGCGTGCCGCGCTGACCGACAAACAGCGCCGGCCCGCCCGCGCTGCCGCGCAGCGGCAGCCACACAGCCAGCGCCTGCCGCGCAGCCGTTCCCAAGGGCAGGCTGCGGCGCTTGCCGCCTTTGCCCAGTACGTGTGCCTCGCCGGCCTGAAGGTCGATCCAGCCCCGGCCTTCGCGCGCCGCATCGCTGCCGGCCGTTCGGTCCAGGCCGACGAGTTCGCCGACGCGCAGGCCGCAGCCATAGAGCAGTTCCACCATGGCGGCGTCGCGCGCCTCCAGCCAGGGGTCGGCGCCGGCGGCGTGGAAATCCGCCAGCCGCACCGCATCGTCTACGCCCAATGCCTTGGGAAGAGGCTTGGCCGCCTTGGGGCCGCGCACGCCCTGCACCGGGTTGCTGGTCACCAACCCTTGGCGCGCAGCCCAGGTAAAAAACCCGCGCCAGCCCGAAAGGATAAGTGCGATGCCCCGGCTGCTGCGCCCGGCGCCGTGCATTTGCGCCACGAAGCGGCGAATGTGCGCCGGCTGCAATTGCAATAGCGGCACATTCACCCCGCTCGCAAACTGCGCGAGCTTTTCGAGATCGAGGGTGTAGAGGGTGAGCGTGCGCGAGGCGAGGCGCTTTTCTACCCGCACATACTCCAGATAGCGCAGGACTTCAGAGGGCAGGGGCGAAGCTGCGGTCATGGACATGCCACCTTGTTTTTCAGCGCTATGCGCACTATGCACCGCCCACAAGCCCACGCAAAGGGCGCAGTCCAGACCAGCGGCCACCGTGCAAGGGCCGCCCCGCCGCACCGGTGGCGTCCCCTGAGGGGGAAGGCGCCGAAGGCGACTCAGGGGGCATCTACCTCAACCGCTGCAGCGCGGCACTGGCAAGCTCGGCCATGCGCGAGAGAAATTCCGTGCCCATGGTGGCATCGAAGCGCTGGGCGTCGGGCGAGCCCAGCACCAGCAGGCCGAAGGCTGGTGTGGCGCTGTCGATCGAGCCACCCCGCAGCGGCAGCAGGGCGAGCGACTGTGCTGCCATGCTGTCGCCCTCTTCCACCGCGACGCGGGGCAGCCAGCTGGCCGGCTCGAACCCCAGGTTGGGCCCGCAAAACGGCATGGTCAGCGAGCTGGCAAAAGCGCGTACGTCGTCGCTCGCGTCCTGCGCAAAATCGTGGTCGGCGTGTTCGACGGCGACGCCCCAGACACGGATAGCGGTCTGCGGCACGTCGAAATGCCGCTCGATGCCCTGCACCACGGCCTGCGGCAGCTCCGATGGGTGCTGCACGCGCTGCAGCTCGCAGCCCCAGGCGTGCACCTTGGCGGCAATGGCTTCGTTGTCATGGCTGTTTCGCACCATTTCCATCACGCGCTGCTCCAGCGCCTTGATCTTCTCGCGCAGCATTTCGGCCTGGCGCTCCTGCAGGCTCACGGCGCGCTGGCCGTGGGCGCTGGCGATCTGTACGCTGGCGAGCACTTCGGCGTGGCGCTCGAAGAACTCTGGCGTGTTGGCCAGAAATTGGGCGATGTCGTCTTCGGTAATGGGGGACTGGGCGCTGTTGCTCATGGGGTCTTGGGCAGTTGAATGTGGCCTTCGAACACCGTAGTGGCCGGGCCGGTCATGAAAACGGAGTCGGCCGCCTGGCCGCTCCAGGCAATGGAGAGTTCACCGCCGAGCGTCTGCACCTGCACGGGCGATGCCAGATACCCCATGCGAATACCCGCCACCACCGCCGCGCAGGCGCCAGTACCGCAGGCCAGCGTCTCGCCCGCGCCGCGCTCGTACACGCGCAGGCGCACATGGTGCGAATCCACCACCTGCAAGAAGCCGGCGTTGGCGCGCTCGGGAAAGCGCTGGTGGTTGCCGATCAAAGGGCCAATTTCGGCGACCGGCGCCGTATCCACATCGTCCACCAGCAGCACCGCGTGTGGGTTGCCCATGGACAGCACTGCCACATACAGCAGGGTTTCCTGGCCCTGGTCTTCGCGCGTCAGCGGCCAGGTCTGCCAGGCACCTTCGGGTTTTGGCTGCAGGCCGGTCGCACTGAATGGCGCCTGGAGCGGATCGAACACAGGTCGGCCCATGTCCACCGTGACGCCGTCGCCAGCGATCTGCAGCACGATGGTGCCCGAGAGCGTCTGCACGCGCAGGCTGTCCTTGCTGGAGAGTCCCTTGTCGCGCACAAAGCGGGCAAAGCAGCGTGCGCCGTTGCCGCACTGCTGCACCTCGCCGCCGTCGGCGTTGTAGATGGCATAGGCAAAATCGACGTCCGGGCCAGGCGCGGGGCGCACGCACAGCACCTGATCGGCGCCCACGCCAAAATGGCGATCGGCCAAAAAACGAATCTGCTCAGGCGAGGGCCGATAGGCGTCCGCCGTCTGATCGAGCACGACAAAATCGTTGCCCGCACCCTGCATCTTGGTGAATGCGATTTCCATGGCCGCAATTATGGGTGCAGCCGCCCTGCCGGGCACGGCTGCCGCGTTCGGGTTAGGCTGATTGCCATTGCATCGCAACGGACAGCAAAGGACAGAACATGAAGCAACTCAGCGATTTCCCCATCACCAAAAAATGGCCGGCGCGCTTCCCGGACCGCATTCAGCTGTATTCGCTGCCCACGCCCAATGGCGTCAAAGCGTCCATCATGCTGGAGGAAACCGGCCTGGCCTACGAGCCGCACCTGGTGAACTTCGAAACCAATGACCAGAATTCGCCCGAATTTCTCTCGCTCAACCCGAACAACAAGATTCCCGCTCTGATTGACCCCAATGGCCCCGGCGGCGAGCCCATGGCGCTGTTTGAATCGGGCGCCATCCTCTGGTACCTGGCAGAACGAACCGGTCGTTTTGTCCCCCAGGATGCGGCAGCACGCTACGAAACCATGCAATGGCTGATGTGGCAAGTGGGCGGGCTCGGGCCGATGGTGGGCCAGCTCGGCTTCTTCCACAAGTTTGCTGGCAAGGACTACGAGGACAAGCGTCCGCGGGATCGCTACGTGGCCGAAACGCGCCGCCTGCTGGGTGTGCTCGACAAGCACCTTGAAGGCCGCGACTGGATGATGGGCCCGGACTACACCGTCGCCGACATCGCCACCTTCCCGTGGGTGCGCAACCTGATTGGTTTTTACGAGGCCGGCGAGTTGGTTCAATTCGAGCAGTTCCAGCAAGTCAAGCGCGTGCTTGAGGCCTTTGTCGCCCGGCCCGCCGTGGCGCGCGGCCTCACGATTCCCGCACGCGACTGATTTCTTGGCAGCCGGGTTCGATAATGGCTCCATGACCCGCCCTACCCAGTGGCTGCACCCGCAGCGCGAACCCGTCCCCCCGCTTTCGGCCGCCACCGTCTTGCTGGTGCGCGACGCGCCGGATGCCCCAGGCGGGCTGCAGGTGCTGATGACGCGGCGTTCGGCCAAGGCGAGTTTTGCGCCAGGTGCCTACGTTTTCCCCGGCGGCGGCATTGACGCGCTGGACTCTGCCCCAGCCACGCACGCCGCGTGCGCGCGCCGCCCCGGCCAGTCGGAGGAGCAGCTCACGCAAGCCGTTGCCGCCATCCGAGAAAGTTTTGAAGAGCTTGGCATCCTGCTGGCACGCCACGCCGATGGCCGACCGGCCGGCGCTGCCGACATCGCTGCGCTCGATCGCCACGCACCGTTTGCCGCGCAATGCGCCGCGCGGGGCCTGCGCTTGGCGGCCGACGAGGTCTTTGTGCTGGCGCGCTGGACGGGCGACCGCGACCTGCCGCGGCGCTTCGACGTGCCCTTCCTCATCGCCCGCATGCCCGAAGGCCAGACACCCGTGGCCGACGAAGCCGAGCAGTTCGAGCCCGTGTGGGTGCGCCCGCAAGAGGCGCTGGAACGCCACGCGGCGGGCAGCTTCTTCATGATCTTCCCGACCATCCGCACCTTGGAGCGCCTGGCGAAGTTTGGCGGCGCCGATGCCGTACTGGCAGCCTGCGCCAGCGGCACGCCCTTGTGGACCAGCTGCCCGCGCGCCGGTCTGCTGACGGGCAAGGAAGCGCGCTACATGGAAGACGAAATGCCCTACGGCGAGCTGGCCCTGGTCTGCCCAGATGGCCAGATCGTGCACCCGCTCGACTGGCAGAGCGAACGTGCCGTGCCGCTATTGAAGAACCTGCAGCGCCTGACCGCCCCCAACCCCGGCGTGATGACCGGCCCAGGCACCAACAGCTACCTGGTGGGCGAGCCGGCCACGGGCTACATCGCCATCGACCCCGGCCCGGCCGATTCGCAGCACCTGGAAAAACTCTGGCGCGCAGCCGGCGGCGACATCCGCATGATCGTCTGCACCCATTCGCACCCCGACCATTCGCCAGGCAGCCAGCCGCTGCAGGCACTGTGCGTGCAATCGGGTCGCGGCGCCCCGCCTATCCTGGGCCTGGCCTCAGCGCCCACAGCACGCGCACACAGCCAGTTCACGCCTGAGCGAACGCTACAGAATGAAGAGCTGCTAACGCTTACTGGACAAGCGCTAGAGGGAGAAATTACCCATACTTTGCAAGTGGTGCACACCCCCGGCCACGCGGCCAACCACCTGTGCCTGCTGCTGGTGGAAGACGCTCTGCTGTTTTCTGGCGACCACATCCTGAACGGCAGCACGACGGTAATTGACCCGCCCGACGGCAACATGGCCGATTACCTCGATTCGCTCGACCGGCTGGACGCGCTGTGCGCCGAGCAAGGCGTGGAGTTCATCCTGCCCGCACACGGCTACGTGCTGGGCGATGCGCGCGGCGCGATTGCCCGACTCAAGGCCCACCGGCTGGCGCGCGAAGCGAAAGTGATTGCCGCGCTGGAGGCCCTGCCCGGCGGCAGCATGGAAGACTGGGTGGCGCATGCCTACGCCGACGTGCCCCCGCGCATCTGGCCGGTGGCGCAGCGCTCGCTGCTGGCGCACATTGAGCGCATTCGCGCACTCGGGCCCGGGAATGATTGATACCCCCCTGAGCCGCTATGCAGCCGGCGCGGCCCTTGCACGGCGGCCGCTGGCTTAAGCCGCGCCAGTTTTATACGCAGCGAGTGATGCATAGCGCACTGAATCATTGAACATGCCAAGTCTCCCCACCCCTCCAAACAACACCGAGCGCCTCGCCAAGCGCGTGGCGGCCGAGCATGGCCTCTCGCGCAGCGCAGCGGAGCAGTACATCGAAGGCGGCTATGTCAGCGTCGATGGGGCACTGGTCGAAGTCCCTGGCGCCCGCGTGGCGCCGCAGCAGCAAGTGGTGCTGGCCAAGGATGCCAGCCTCGATGCACTCGAACCCGTGACGCTGCTGCTGCACAAGCCGCCGGGCTATGAAGCGGGCCTGGGGCTTGACGCCGCTGCGGCCTCGCACGGCAGCCGCAGCCAGGGCGCGCCTGCAGCGCTGAGCCTGATCGGAATGTCCACCCACATGGAAGGCGACGCTGCCGACACCCGCGTGCTGCTGCGCCACTTTCGCGCCTTGGAATGCTTCACGCCGCTGCCCACACCGGCCAGCGGGCTGGTGGTCTACACCCAGGACAAGCGCATCGCGCGCAAGCTGGCCGAGGACATCGAGTCGCTGGAGCAGGAATGCATCGTCGAGGTGGCGGGCCAGATTGCCGACAACGGGCTCAAAAAGCTCTGCCACGGGCTCTCGTTCAACGGCCGGCCGCTGCCGCCCATCAAGGTGAGCTGGCAGAACGAAACCCGGCTGCGCTTTGCCTTGAAGGGCATCCGCCCCGGGCAGATTCCTTCGATGTGCGAGGCCGTGGGCCTGCGCGTGGTAGCGATCAAGCGCATCCGCATCGGGCGCGTGCCGCTGGCCAAGGTGCCGGAGGGCCAGTGGCGCTATCTGCAGGCGTGGGAAAAATTCTGACGCTATTGAAAAAATAGCTGCTAGCGCAATGCGTATAAGCGCTGGAGGCCGATTTCCCCTGAAATTTCTGCCTGCACCGCGATAAAAGTGTGAAGCGCGCCGATAAGCCGGATTCTGTGCACCCGAACCTCCTTGCGAAGGCCGGGCGTGACCGCCATTACTCTGGGCCGGGTGTCGCCACCACGGCTCGGTGCTACCTACCCGCCAACTCTGCGGAACCACATCAACGTTGGCCTACTTGGTATTGCTGCGCGTAGAGATTGCCCGTTTCACCCGAAGCGGGCGCCGCCCGCTTCGGGTGAAACACCCTCCGTGGCTTGCAGCCTGCTTCGACTCGTCTCTGTTGCTCTGATCCTCACCTCACGGTGGGCAGCCGTTAGCTGCTACGCTGTCCTGTGCAGTCCGGACGTTCCTCCAGTGCCTGGTTTCCCAGATTGCACCAGCGGCGGTCTGGCGCGCTTCACGGGAGCGATTATCCCCGACCCACGCACCCCGTTCATCTCTTTTCGAGGCCCAGCAACCATGACCACGCCCTCCACTACCCATTTCGACACGGCCGCCCGCGATTGGGACCAGCGCCCCACGTCGCTGCAACTGGCCGCCATACCCGAGCGCCTGCTGGCGCAGCTGCCCTTGCAGGCCAGCGACCATGTGCTTGATTTCGGCGCCGGCACCGGGCTGCTGTCCACCGCCATTGCGCCGCGGGTGGCGCAGGTCACGGCGCTGGATATGTCGGCCGCCATGCTGCAGGTGCTGGATGAAAAGGGCTTTGCCAACATCACCACGCGCCAGCAAGACATCTCGGCGGGCCTGCCCGAGCAGTACCACGCCATCGTGAGCTGCATGGCGATGCACCACGTTGCGGACACCGCCGCGCTCCTGCACACCTTTGCCGCTGCGCTGCACAGCAGCGGGCGCATTGCCCTGGTGGACCTGTACCAGGAGGACGGCAGCTTTCACGGCGACGACGCCGCCAACGCCGCGAAGGGCGTGCAGCACTTCGGCTTTGCGCCCGACCGCTTGCGTGTGCTGGCCGAGCAAGCCGGTTTGGTGGACATCGCGTTCAGCGACATCCTCAGCTTGCAGCAGCACAACGGGCGGGCCTATCCACTGTTTCTGATGACCGGGCGCAAGCCCTGAGATCGTGAACACGTTCTTAGCGCCCTGGGACAGCAAGCGCTGCAGCAGGAAGGCCGCCAATCCGGCATATCCATATGGCTGAACCGGCAGAACAATGGGTTCAGAATAAACGGCACTGCTTTTCCACCCAACCTTTCAGGAGACGCCATGAAGGTCGACAACATTCTGCAAACCATTGGCAACACGCCGCACATCCGCATCAACCGCATCTTCGGGCCGGACGCGAAGGTGTGGATCAAGTCCGAGCGCGCCAACCCGGGCGGCTCCATCAAGGACCGCATTGCGCTGGCCATGGTCGAAGCGGCAGAAAAGTCGGGCGCGCTCAAGCCCGGCGGCACCATCATCGAGCCCACCAGCGGCAACACCGGCATCGGCCTGGCGCTGGTGGCCGCCGTCAAGGGCTACAAACTCATCCTGGTGATGCCCGACAGCATGAGCATCGAGCGGCGGCGCCTGATGCTGGCCTATGGCGCCAGCTTTGACCTGACCCCTAAGGAAAAGGGCATGAAGGGCGCCATTGCCCGCGCCGAAGAGCTGCAGGCGCAGACGCCCGGCGCCTGGATTCCGCAGCAGTTCGAGAATCCGGCCAACATCGCTGTCCACGCCGAGACCACGGCAAAAGAAATCCTCGCCGACTTCCCCGATGGCCTGGATGTGCTGATCACCGGCGTTGGCACCGGCGGCCACATCACCGGCTGCGCGCGCGTGCTCAAGGCGAAATTCCCGAATCTCAAGGTGTTTGCGGTGGAACCCACCGGCTCGGCCGTGATTTCCGGCGGCCCACCCGGCCCGCACGCCATTCAAGGTTTGGGCGCCGGCTTCATTCCGAAGAACCTCGACACCAGCGTGCTCGATGGCGCCATCGTGGTGGACGCCGAGGACGCACGCGAATACGCCCGCCGCAGTGCGCGCGAAGAAGGCATGCTGGTGGGCATATCGTCGGGTGCGACGCTGGCCGCGATTGCGCAAAAGCTGCCCAGTTTTCCGGCCGGTAGCCGCATCCTCGGCTTCAACTACGACACGGGCGAGCGCTACCTGTCGGTGGAAGGTTTCTTGCCAACCTGAAGTGGGCAGGCCGCAAGCAAGGTATTGGCTGCGCTTCACAAAGCGTCGGCCAAGCGTCCTACAGCAGGCGCAGGGAGCGCCCGGAACAATGGCTTAAACGCCCAAGCGCTGCGCATTCAGCGCGATCGCGCGGCGGTTTGGACCGATTGCCCGCATGCCTGCCACCTCTGACTCCCCCCTGGCCTTCAAGGCGCTCACCGTCAACGTCCACAAGGGCTTCAGCACTTTCAACCGGCGCTTTGTGCTGCATGAGTTGCGCGACGCGGTGCGGGCCGTGGGAACCGATCTGGTGTTTCTGCAGGAAGTGCACGGCACGCACCGCGCCCACGCGCAGCGCATTGCCAACTTCCCGCAGGTGCCGCAATACGAATTTTTGGCCGACGAAATCTGGCACCAGCACGCCTATGGGCGCAACGCTGTGTACGACAACGGAGACCACGGCAACGCCCTGCTCTCCAAATTTCCCATCGTTCACTACGAAAACCACGATATTTCGATTCGCGGCCCCGAACGCCGGGGCATGCTGCATTGCATCGTCCAGCCGCCCGGGCGTACGGAGCCTTTGCATGCGATCTGCGTGCACCTGGGTCTGCAGGAATCGCACCGCCAGCAGCAACTGCGGCTGGCGTGCGACCTCATCAATTCGCTGCCGGCGCACGAGCCGGTGGTGATGGCCGGTGACTTCAACGACTGGCGTGGTCGCGCCCACCGCGTGCTGCGCGACGGCGCGGGTCTGAGCGAGGTTTTTCTGCAGTCGCAAGGGCATGCCCAGCGAACCTTTCCCGCTTCCATGCCGGTGCTGGCACTGGACCGCATCTATGTGCGCGATGCGACGGTGAATTCACCGCTGATACTCCCAAAAAAGCCCTGGGACCGGCTGTCTGACCATGCGCCGCTGGCAGCGGAGATCAGCATATGACGGCAGCCGGCCGCCGACGGCCCGCGCAAGGCATGGAGGTTTTTGCATGACCCATCGCGCCCGCGCCCCCCGCTCCACCCGCTGGGTGGAGGGCAACGACTTCGAGCTGCTGGAAAACGGAGAAGACTTCTTTCCCCGCGTGTTCGCCGCCATCGAGGCCGCCGAACGTCAGGTGTGGCTGGAAACCTTCATCCTGTTCGACGACAAGATCGGTCGTGCGCTGCATGCCGCCCTGCTTGGCGCGGCGCAGCGGGGCGTATGCGTGCATGTGCTGGTCGACGGTTTTGGCTCGCCTGACCTGCCCGAGCGCTATGTCGGCGATCTGGTCGAGGCGGGCGTGCAGTTCCGCACTTTCGATCCGGGCCAGCGTATTTTTGGCCAGCGCCTCAATGTGCTGCGGCGCATGCACCGCAAGATCGTGGTGGTCGACGGCGCGCTGGGCTTCATCGGTGGCATCAATTATTCGGCCGACCATGTGGCCGATTTCGGACCCGAGGCCAAGCAGGACTACGCCGTGCAGGTGCGTGGCCCCATCGTCGCGCAAATGCACCGCTTCGTGCAGAGCGCGGTGCACACCGACCGGCGCCAGAAGGTTCCCGAGTCGCCAGAGTCGCCCGACCCCCAGACCTTGCCGCAAGCTGGCGCAGCAGGCGCCATCTTCGTCACGCGCGACAACCACCGCCACAGGAGCGATATCGAACGCCATTACCGAATCGCGCTGCGCAGCGCGCGCCAGCGGGTCGTGATCGCCAACGCCTACTTCTTCCCCGGCTACCGCTTCATCCGCGAGATGCGCCGCGCCGCGCGGCGCGGGGTGGACGTGCGCCTGATTTTGCAGGGCCAGCCCGACATGGCCATCGTCAAGACCGCCGCCAGCCTGCTCTACGAGCACTTGTCGGGCGCGGGAGTGCGCATCTTCGAGTACTGCGACCGGCCGCTGCACGGCAAGGTGGCCCTGGTGGACGACGAGTGGTCCACCGTGGGTTCAAGCAACCTCGATCCGCTGAGCTTGGCGCTGAATCTGGAAGCCAACGTCATCATCCGCGACCGCCCCTTCAACGCCCACCTGCACGAGCGGCTCACCGATCTCATGGACAACAGCTGCCGCAGCATCGAGTTGCCCGCGAAGAGCCGGTGGGCGCGGCTGCGCCTGCTGCGCAGCTATTTGGTGTTTCACCTGATGCGCTGGTTCCCCACCTGGGTGGGCTGGCTGCCACGCCACGAACCCACCATTGCGCTGGCACAGGCGGCCAAGGAGACGGGGCAGGCCGAAGCCGGCGAGACCGAGCGCTCGCACGCCGCAGTCTGAAGGAAAGCCGCGCATGGCGCATCCAAGGCCCACCACGCCACAGGCGCCGACCGCATCCACTGCGCCGTCGCGCTTGCGCCCCGGGCGCGGTGCCGCGCGCACCGGCGCACCTCGGCGCGCTTCTCAGGGGGCGGGGCTGACTTCATTGCAACAAAAACCCTGGTGGCCCTGGCTGACGCGCGGCCTGGCAGGCGCATTCTTCGTGCTGGTGGCCTCGCTCATCGCCCACCAGGCGCGCAGCGTGCACTGGCCCGCCGTCTGGCAGGCGGTGCTGGCGCTTCCGGCACGTGTGCTTTGGGCGGGCGCGGCGCTGGCCTTGCTGAGCCACTTCACCTACGGCAGTTTTGAATGGATCGGCCGGCACGTCACCGGCCACACCCTGGGTCGCGCCACCACGCTGGGCATCGCCATGACCAGCTATGGCTTCACCCTCAATCTCGGCTCGGTGATTGGTGGCGTGGGCGTACGCTACCGGCTCTACAGCCGACGCGGCGTGGAACCCGGAACGATTGCCCAGGTGGTGGCCACCAGCATCCTGACCAACTGGATCGGCTACCTGCTGCTGGCAGCCGCCATCCCCTGGCTCTGGGTGCCACCGGCCGTGTTTGGCTGGAGCGCCAGCGCCGCGCAGTGGCGCATGGGCGGCGCCCTGCTGGCCCTGGCTCCGCTGGCCTACCTGGCGCTGTGCCTGGTGCGAGAGGGGCGGCCGCTGGCGCTGCGCGGACACCGCTTTGCCCTGCCGCGCTGGCCGCTGGCGCTGTGGCAGGTGGTGGTGTCGTGCGCCAACTGGATGCTGATGGGCGCGGCGCTGTGGGTGGTGCTGCAGGGCCAGGTGGCCTACCCGGCGGCCATCGCCACCGTAATGCTGGGCGCGGTGGCCGGGCTGGTGCTGCGCGTGCCCGCCGGTCTGGGCGTGCTGGAATCGGTGGGCGTGGCGCTGCTGACCATGGACACGCTCTCGAAGACCGACGTACTGGCCGCGCTGCTCGCCTACCGGGCGCTGTACTACTTTGTGCCGCTGGTGCTGGCGGCACTGGCGCTTGCGACAGCCGAGTTGTTGTTGCACGGAAAAAAACCAACGAAATAGGCCTCTAGCGCTTATTGGTAAAGCGCTGATAGCTATCAAATTTGGTAATTCTTCGCTATCCACTGGCGGGACAGCCGGCGCCGCCGTATCATGCGGCCCCCTGCTGCACCTGCCCGATCGCTACGGGCCGCGCCCATGATTCGCCTTTCCGAAATCCGCCTGCCGCTGTCCGCTGCAGAAAACCCCGAGCCCGCGCTGATCCAGTCCGCAGCCACGGTTCTGGGCATCCAACCGGCCGACATGGCACGGCTCACCGTCTTCAAGCGCAGTTTCGACGCCCGCAAACGGGAGCTGCTGGCCGTCTACATCGTGGATCTGGAACTGGCCGACCGTGCTCAGGAGCGCGCGCTGCTGGCGCGCCATGCCGGCCACCCGCACATCCAGCCCACGCCCGACATGGCCTGGCGGCCCGTGGGCCGGGCGCCGGCCACGCTGACGGACCGTCCTGTGGTGGTGGGCTTTGGCCCCTGCGGCATCTTTGCTGCGCTGGTTCTGGCGCAAATGGGGTTCAAGCCCGTCGTACTGGAGCGCGGCAAAGCGGTACGCGAGCGCACGCAGGACACCTGGGCGCTGTGGCGCAAACGCGAACTGAATCCCGAGAGCAATGTGCAATTTGGCGAGGGCGGCGCCGGCACGTTCTCGGACGGCAAGCTCTACAGCCAGATCAAGGATCCACGCCACCTGGGGCGCAAGGTGATGCAGGAGTTTGTGCAGGCCGGCGCGCCCGAGGAAATTCTGACCGCAGCCCACCCACACATCGGCACCTTCAAACTGGTGAAGGTGGTGGAGAGCCTGCGCGCGCAGATCATCGCCCTGGGCGGCGAGGTACGCTTTGGCCAGCGCGTGACGGATCTGTTGCTGGACGACTGCGCAGGCGCGCGGACGCTGCGCGGTGTGCAGGTGCTCGATCAGGAAAGCGGCGAAACGCATGAACTGCTGAGCTCGCAGGTGGTGCTGGCCCTGGGCCACAGTGCGCGCGACACCTTCGCCATGCTGTACGAGCGCGGCGTCTCCATGGAGGCCAAACCCTTCTCCATCGGCTTTCGCATCGAACACCCGCAGGGGCTGATCGACCGCGCGCGTTGGGGCCGGCACGCCGGGCATCCCCTCCTGGGCGCGGCCGACTACAAGCTGGTGCACCACGCTGCCAACGGGCGCGACGCCTACAGCTTCTGCATGTGCCCCGGCGGCACCGTGGTGGCCGCCACCAGCGAGAGGGGCCGCGTGGTGACCAACGGCATGAGCCAGTATTCGCGCAATGAGCGCAACGCCAACGCCGGCATGGTGGTGGGCATCACGCCGGCCGACTATCCAAGCGACGCGGCTGCGTTTGAAGCGCAGCTGGGCGCGAGCCACGGCGTGCAGCAGCTGCGCCCGGGCGCAGCGCACCCACTCGCGGGCATCGTGCTGCAGCGCCAGCTCGAAGCCCAGGCCTATGTGCTGGGCGGCAGCGACTACAGCGCGCCCGCACAGCGGGTGGGCGATTTTCTGGCCGGCCGCGCGTCCACCGCCCTGGGCAGCGTCGAACCCTCGTACCAGCCCGGCGTACGGCCGGTGGATTTGGCGCTCGCCCTGCCCGGCTACGCCATCGCTGCGTTGCGGGAAGCGCTGCCGGTGTTTGGCCAGAAAATCAAAGGCTTCGATCTGCCCGATGCGGTGCTGACGGGGGTGGAGACGCGAACCTCATCACCGCTGCGCATCGACCGCAATGCCGATCTGCAAAGCCCCAACACCGCGGGTCTGTACCCGGCGGGTGAAGGTGCAGGGTATGCAGGCGGTATTCTTTCGGCGGGGGTGGACGGCATCAAGGTGGGCGAAGCCGTGGCGCGTGCGCTGCTGGGCCAGCCCGCACCGGTCCGGCTGGTCGCCTGATGGCTCGGTACCAGGCGATGCGCCGACGCCTCTGGCCCGCCCTGCTGTGTGCTGCGGCGCTTTCAGCCTGTGCGCTGCCGCACGCCGACGCGCCCGGGCAGGCCATTGAAAACAGTCTGGGCATGAGACTGGTGCGTATTCCGGCCGGCGAATTTTTGATGGGCAGCGACGAGCCCATCGAGGTGCTGGCCCAGGCCTTTCCGCGCTACGAACGCCGCCGTCTGGCCGAGCTGCGTGACGAGGCGCCGGTGCACCGGGTTCGGATCGCGCGGGCGTTTTACCTGGGGCAGCATGAGGTGACGGTGGGCCAATTTCGCCAGTTTGTCCAAGCTTCTGGGTATGTGCCCGAATCCGTGGCCGATGGCACCGGAGGCTACGGCTACAACGCCACCTACGACCCGGCCACCACGCGGCGCGGTGATGCGTTCGAGGGGCGCGATCCCCGCTACTCCTGGCAGAACCCGGGTTTCGTCCAAAACGATACACACCCGGTCCTCAATGTCACCTGGAACGACGCCATGGCCCTGGCCGCCTGGCTGAGCAAGCAGGAAGGCGTGCGCTACCGCCTGCCCACAGAAGCCGAGTGGGAATACGCCTGCCGGGCCGGCTCCAACACCCGCTATGCCGGCAGCGACGATCCCCAGAGCCTGCTGGCTGCCGCCAACACGTTCGACGCCGACGCCGCTGTGTTCTGGCCGCGCTGGCAGGACCGGGCCCTGCGCGGCCACGACGGCCATGCCTTCACCGCGCCCGTGGGAAGTTTTCGGCCCAATGCCTTTGGCCTGTACGACATGCTGGGCAATGTCTGGGAATGGACTGCCGACTGGTACGGCGAAGACTCCTACGCGCAATCGTCCCCGCAAGACCCGCAAGGCCCCTCCGACGGGAACGTGCGCGTGCGCCGCGGCGGCTCCTGGCACACCTGGGCGATGTATGCGCGCTGCGCCTACCGCAACTGGAACACGCCGCAAACGCGCTACACGCTGGTGGGCATCCGCCTGTTGCGGGAAGTGAAGTAACTTTTTAAGTCTTGCCCGCGTTCTGCAGCGCCGCAATGCGCTCTTCAATCGGCGGGTGGGTGGAAAACAGCTTGCCGATGCCCCCGGCAATACCCATGGCCTGCATGCTCTTGGGCAGTTCGGCGGGGTGCACGCCGCCCAGCCGGGCCAGCGCGTTGATCATGGGCTGGCGCTTGCCCATGAGTTGGGTGGAGCCGGCGTCGGCGCGGAATTCGCGCTGGCGCGAGAACCAGGCCACGACGATGGCGGCAAGGAAGCCGAGCACGATGTCGAGCACGATGGTGGTCACGTAGTAGCCGATGCCGGGACCTGAGCGATTTTCATTGTTCTTGTTCAGGAAGCTGTCCACCGCGTAGCCGATGACGCGCGAGAGGAAGACCACGAAGGTATTCATCACCCCCTGGATCAGCGTCATGGTGACCATGTCGCCATTGGCGATGTGGGCGATTTCATGACCAATCACCGCTTCCACCTCTTCACGTGTCATGCTCCGCAACAGGCCGGTAGAGACCGCCACCAGCGCCGAGTTCTTGAACGCGCCCGTGGCAAAGGCATTCGGGTCGCCCTCGAAGATGCCGACTTCGGGCATGCCGATGCCGGCCTTTTCAGCGAAACCGCGCACCGTCTCCACGATCCAGGCCTCGTCGCCATTGCGCGGCGCATCGATCACCTGCACGCCCGCGCTCCACTTGGCCATGGGCTTGCTGATGAGCAGCGAGATGATGGCACCGCCAAAACCCATAATGAAGGCGAACCCCAGCAGCGCCCCCAGATTCAGGCCATTCGCCGTGAGGTAGCGGTTGACACCCAGCAGGCTGGCCACAATGCCCAGCACCACCACCACGGCCAGGTTGGTCATCAAAAACAGGGCGATACGTTTCATTCGGGCTCCACAAAAGAGTCGTGCAAAGGTCTGTGAAAGGTGCGGCGCCGGGCGCCGTTTTCAAGGGCGAGGCGGGCGAAACACCGTGGCGTCATCATAAAAGCCGGGCGCTTCGTTGCCGGCCCACCACCCTGGGATACCCAGCAGCGGCAGTGGGACAAATGGTTTGGTGGCGAGCCACGCGGGATCGAGTTGCTGCGCCAGTCTGGAATCCTGATTTGCTTCTGAATTGATAGCATCGTACGTAATCAGTACGTGCGCAGTGATCCCTTTTCTTGGTTGAACCAGTTGTTCCATCAGCGCATGGCCAAGCAGCGTGACCCGGGCGCTGCGCCAGAGGGTCCGGTGCTGAACGAACAGCGCCTGCCAGTCGCGCGCGAGCAGCGCCTGCCACAGAGCGGACGGCGCTTGCAGCAGCGCGCCGCTCTCGTCCAGGAGTGTGCAGGCATCGCGCAGCGGCCCCCGCACCGGGCGCACGCCCTGCAACGCCATCGCACCAGCCTGTAGCTGGTTCAAGCGCTGCTTGGCTTGGCCAAAGCGCTGCCACACCAGGCCGCTAAAGAAGTCGTGCAGGTTGCTGCGCGTGGGCACGCAGCCGGTGTCGAAAATGAACTGCTCATAGGCCACACCTGCCGGCAGCTCCGCCTGGGGCACGAAACCCACCGGCGCGCCTTGGGCCGCGTTCAACGCCTCGTGCACCGGTGTTCCACTGGCGACGGCACCCGCCAGCGGCACGCCGAGCTCGCGCCAGGGCGCGAGCCAGGGGGCTTGCCAATCCACATCGGAAAACGCTGCAGGCCGCGTTCGGCTGGCCATCGGCAGGGCGGGCAGATATCAGCCTTGCACTCGCCAGGCCAGCGCCTCTCCGGCGCGCAAGGGCTTGAGCTCGGCCTCACCAAAGGCAAAACTGTCCGGTGGTGTCCAGCTCTCTCGCACCAGGCTGAGGGTGCCGCTGTTGCGCGGCAGGCCGTAGAAGGCCGGGCCGTGAAAGCTGGCAAAGCCCTCCAGCTTGTCGAGCGCGCCGGCGGCATCGAACGCCTCGGCGTACAGCTCCATCGCCGCGTGCGCCGTGTAGCAGCCGGCGCAACCGCTGGCATGCTCTTTCAGATGCGCAGGGTGCGGCGCACTGTCGGTACCGAGGAAGTAGCGGTCGCTCCCGCTGGTAGCGGCCTGCACCAGCGCAAGGCGGTGCTCCTCGCGCTTGAGCACCGGCAGGCAGTAATAGTGCGGGCGGATGCCGCCCGTAAAGATGGCATTGCGGTTGTAGAGCAGGTGGTGCGCGGTGATGGTGGCGGCGGTAAAGCGCCCGGCCCCCTGCACGTACTGCGCGGCCTCGCGGGTGGTGATGTGCTCGAAAACGATTTTCAGCTCGGGGAAATCGCGCCGCAGCGGCATGAGCTGCTGCTCGATGAACACAGCTTCGCGGTCGAACAGGTCGATGTCGGGGCTGGTGACCTCGCCGTGCACCAGCAGCGGCACGTCGGCGCGCTGCATCGCTTCGAGCGTACGGTAGGTCTTGCGCGGGTCGGTCACTCCCGCATCGCTGTTGGTAGTGGCGCCCGCCGGATACAGCTTGACCGCGACGACGCCGGCCGCCTTGGCGCGGGCAATCTCCTTCGGCGGCAGGTTGTCGGTGAGGTAGAGCGTCATCAGCGGCTGGAAATTCCTGCCTTCGGGGACTGCGGCAAGGATGCGCTGGCGGTACTCCAGCGCCTGCTGCGCCGTGGTCACCGGCGGGCGCAGGTTGGGCATGATGATGGCCCGGCCAAACTGGGCTGCCGTGTGCGGCACCACCGTCAGCAGCGCCTCGCCGTCGCGCACATGCAGGTGCCAGTCGTCGGGGCGCGTGATGGTGAGGGTTTGCGGAGCGGTGGAAGGGTTTGGCGCGGTCATGCGAGGCATTGTCCCATCGTCCAGAATACTATTTAAACGATAGCTGCTAGCGCTTTACTCATAAGCGCTAGAGGCCAATTTCATTGGAATTTTAGCTTTAAGCGCGCTAGGGTGACTTACTGGCGCCTGGGGGTGTATGTCCTGCCAACGCCGCGTCCGGGCATTCCAATGCCTGCGCACTGCACGCAGAATCTGGCGCGGTCCAAGACCAGCGGCCACCGCGCAAGGGCCTCAGCCGGCCGCGCCGCCCCGCCGCGCTGGTGGCATCCCCCTTTCGCATCGCGAAGCGATGCTTAGGTGTCGCATCCCGGACGATCATAAGGACGCTTGTTAAACAAATGCGGGTGCGATTGGTGCCATTCTTTCATGGCTTGCATCGGCGTCTTGCTCTTCAAGGCTGACTGCGGCAACTGGTGGTTGTACA
>JAGNYI010000019.1 GCA_017985015.1 Giesbergeria sp.
CCAACACTTCACAATCATGATATTGCCACTACAGAAAATTACAAAACCTGCTTCTATGTGCTTGATTCAAATGAGACCGACATCGAGAAATCGGCTCAAACCGCGATTTGGTGTCGAACTCGGGGGCCTGGGCGCCCTGCTGTTTGGGGTGCACGACGCCAAAGGCGCGTTGCTGTATGCCGGCAAAGCAGGTACCGGCTTTACCGACGACGCGCTCCAACGCCTGCGCGCGCAGCTCGACCCTTTGGTGCAGAAGCGTTGTCCGTTTTCGACCCTGCCTGCGGACGCGCGCAAGGTGCATTGGCTCAAGCCCACCCTGGTGGCCGAAGTGGCCTTCGCTGAGTGGACACAAGACGGCCACATCCGCCACTCGGTTTTCAAAGGCTTGCGCACCGACAAGCCGGCCCACAGCATCGTGCGCGAGCAGGCCGCTCCGCCGGACGCCACAACGCCAGCGCAGCCCAAAGGCAAACGTCCGGCCGGCGCCAAGGCATCCTCGCCGGCATTGCCATCGAGTCTCAGCATCACCCATGGCGAGCGCGTGATTGACGCGGCCAGCGGCACTACCAAGCGGGACCTGGCGCGCTACTACGCCACGGTGGCGCCACTGATGCTTGAGCACTTGGCGGGCCGCCCGGTTGCCCTGGTGCGCGCGCCCCAAGGTGTGGGCAAGGAAACTTTCTTTCAGAAGCACGGGGACGCCGAGCGCCTGCCCGGCATCGAAGCGCTCGACGCCAAGCTCGACCCAGGCCACGGCCCGCTGCTGGAAGTCGTCTCTGCCGAGGGGCTGCTGTCGGCGGCGCAAATGAACGTCATTGAATTTCACACCTGGAACGCCCGCGCGGACCGCATCGAGCGGCCCGACCGCATCACCTTCGACCTGGACCCGGGCGAGGGCGTGGCCTGGCCGCAAATTCAAGAAGCGGCCGAACTGGTGCGCGTGCTGCTGCGCGAACTGGGCTTGCCGGCCTTTCTGAAAACCAGTGGCGGCAAGGGCTTGCACGTGGTGGTCCCGCTCAAGCGCCTGCGCGATTGGGACAGCACCAAGGATTTTTCGCAGGCCGTGGTGCAGCACCTGGCGCGTGCCATTCCGCAGCGCTTCGTCGGCAAAAGCGGCCCGCGCAATCGCGTCGGCAAAATTTTTGTCGACTACCTGCGCAACGGCCGCGGCGCCACCACCGTGTCGGCCTGGTCTGCCCGTGCACGGCCCGGGCTGGGCGTATCGGTTCCGGTGGCGTGGTCCGAATTGCCCTCGCTTACCAGTGGCGCGCACTGGACGGTAGCCACCATCGAAGACCGGCTGCGCCTGGGCAACGGGCCCTGGGCCGGCTACGAAAAATCGGCGTCGACGTTGGGCGAAGCCATGGCGCGCCTCGACTTCACGCCATCGGCCTGAGAGCCCAGGAACGAGCGGCGCCGTCCGACAGCCCGCAGCGGCCCCGCGTGCTCAGATGCCTGTTTGCCCACCAAGGAGTCACACCATGACCGAGAAAACCGCCAGCGTGCATTGGGAAGGCACCGGCAAAGCCGGCCAAGGCCAAATCAGCACAGAGACCGGCGCGCTCAAAAACCATCCCTATGGTTTTGGCAGCCGCTTTGAAGACGACCGCACCGGCACCAACCCCGAAGAGATTTTGGGCGCGGCGCACGCGGCCTGCTTTTCCATGGCGTTTTCCTTCGCCGCGGCCGACGCAGGCTTCAAGGTCGATGCCCTCGACACCCAAGCCAGCGTCCGGCTGGTCAAGCAAGGCGAAGGCTTTCTCATTGACCGAATCGCTTTGACGCTGGAAGCACGCATGCTCGGCATTGACGAGGCCACTTTCCAGAAGCTGGCCGACGGCGCCAAGGTGCACTGCCCACTTTCGAAGGCGCTAGCCTGCGTGCCCGAGATTACGTTGAAGGCGCGCTTGGTGTGAGGGTGCGGCCCTTCGCCGTGCGCTTGGCGTGTCCTGAGCGTGCGAAGGGTGGAAGGGCTTCGACGGGCTCAGCCTGAACCGATGCAAAGACTTCCAGGGCCGAAACAATAGGCGGTGACGCAATTTTTCGGCCTCGGAAACGCAGCGCGTTTCGACAAAACGTCTTCGCCTTCACGTCTTGGATTGTTGGATTGCCTTGGTTGGTGTCAAAGCTTTGTTTGTCACGGCGTAGGGCGGCGCGAGATAGTTGCCTCCAGTCACCACCTTGGCGAGCCAAAGCTTGATGGGCTCGGCTTTGGGGCTGGGGACGGATTGGACCAAGCGCAGCAGGGTTTCAGCGGTGGCTACGTCAGTGAGGTAGTTTTTGCCGTCTGTAGCAGGCAATTTCAGTCGGTGACAAGCTGTCACCGACTCACTGTCCTCTTTGGCAAGCCGCCCCCTGAGCTGGTTCCAGTATTTGCGCGCTGTCTGGTAGTCGGACTGTTGAGTCAGCACCTGCACCACGTCGACCACAGAAAATCACCAGATTTCCGTGGCCTCGTCGTACACGCGGCGTATGGCTTGGCCGTCGAATTCGGTCGGCAGTATTTTCATGCTGTGCTTCTCTCATCGTCAAAAACCTGGGTGGAACTGGGTCTTTCGGGCACGCCGACCTCACCCCCCATGGGCGCTGCAGGGGTCTCTGGGTACCGAAAATAGCGTTGAAATACCAGCGCGACACTTATTCCGAGCGCGCCAAACGGCCGCCCGAATGGGCCAGGGGTTCTGACACGACAAGCCTCCCTCCAGGGTTCTTTTGGGAGCAGCTTACCCTTCAGTGGTTTTCGATGGAAGCCGTAGCCAGACCAACCGTTACACGCCATGCCTTGCGCATTGCCGGATTCTCAGCAGGCCTCAAAAATCTGAATGAAATGTGGCTCTAGCGCACATCCATAAAGCGCTAGAAGCTCTTATTTTTATAGCGTTCCCTACTTGTGATCCGGCTCCACCGGCCCCGGTGTACCAGGAAGTGGCGGCTCGGGCGGCACAACCGGCTTGCCCACGTTGTGGGCTTCTCGCCCGGCATCGGTATCCACCAGGCCGCGCTTCACATCGCGGTAGGCCTGCTGCACTTTGGCGCTGGGGTTGCCGTCGGTCATGCCAACCGATTGGTCGCGCTCATGCGGCAGTTGGGGCGACGCCGGGTCGGCGGCGTTGCCCTCTTGCTCTGGGCGGCGCTGCGCCTTTTCCACCGGCACCGTGGTGTTCACGCTGGGCTGGGGGTGCTCTTTGGGCAGTTCGTGGGTGGGGGTGTCGATGTCGGTCATGCAGGCTCCTAAAGGACGGGGTGACGCAGCGTTCCATCGTAGAAGTCGCCCAAGCGGGCCTGTGTAGGCGGGCAGCGCGAGGGGCTGGGAGCATTTCCAGTCCATCAGCACTGGCTTTCCATCCAGCGAACGGCTGCGAACGTGCCACACTCGCGCCCCATGTCTACTGAAGAATGGTCGGCCAAAGCCTTGCAGGCGTTCGATGCCATGGTGCAGGCAGGCAATGGCCTGCGCGCGCGCAACGGGCAGCGTGGCATGGCCGAGTGCGTTGCCCACACTTTTGCCAAAGCGCAGCTGGGCAAGGTGGAAGACGGTGCCGAGCCGCAACGCGCCATTGCCGTCATCCAGGCCGGCACCGGGGTGGGCAAGTCGCTTGCCTACTGCGCGCCAGCCATTGCCATCGCGCTGGCGCGCGGCACGCGGGTGGTCATCTCGACGGCCACCGTGGCGCTGCAAGAGCAGCTCGTCCACAAGGATTTGCCGCTGCTGGCCGCGCAGATGCCTGAGCCGTTTCGCTTTGCGCTCGCCAAGGGGCGCGGGCGCTATGTGTGCAAGCTCAAGCTCGAACGCCTGGCGGGCCAGGGCGGGGCGGACGAGGGCGACGACGACCTGTTTCCCGACGACGAACTGCCGGCCTCCACCGAAGTGGGCGAAGCCCGCATCCGGCTCTACAAAGGCATGGCCGATGCGCTGGCCAGCAGCGCCTGGGACGGCGACCGCGACAGCCTGCACGAGCAGCCCGACGCTGCGCTGTGGCGCCCGGTGGCGGCGGAGGCAAGTTCGTGCACCGGCAAGCACTGCCCGGTGTTCAACGAGTGCAGCTATTTCGAGGCGCGCAAGGCGCTGGTGGGCGCACAGGTGATCGTGGTGAACCACGATCTGCTGCTCGCATCGCTGGGAGCACGCGTGCTGCCCGAGCTGGACAACTGCCTGCTGGTTCTGGACGAAGCCCACCACTTGCCCGCCACCGCGCTGGAGCAATTCGCCTGCCGCATGGACCTGAGCCGCCTCGCCTGGGTGGACCGGCTAGCGAGCCGCGCCCTGCGCGTGGGTACGCTGCTCGAAGTGATGGAGGTGGCCGATATTCCGGCCCAGGCGAGCAGCCTGCGCCAGGCGCTGCAGGCCATGGAACGCCTGGTGCTGGATGCCTACGGCCCCGAGCTGCGTGGCGAAACCGGTGAAACCGGTGGTAGAGGCCAGCGCCGCTGGGGCCGCGCCGGCGACCCGGCCCAGCCGACCCGCCACCGCCCACCGCGCGGCCTGCTGGCGGCGCAGCTCGACGCGCCGCTGGCCGAAGTGGCCGTGCACGCGAGCGAGTTTCTGGAGAGCCTGCGCGCCATCGCCAAGGCGCTGCGTGCGGCCCTGCGCGACACCCCGTTGGAAGCGCGCCGACTGGCCGCGCTGTATGCGCAAATCGGCATGCTCGCGCCCCGGCTGGAAGAAGTACACGCGTGCGCCGCGCTGCTGCAACAAGCGCCTGCCGAAGGCAGTACGGCCGTACCCGCAGCCAAGTGGTTCACGTTGGCGCAAAACGGCGATTTCTTGCTGCTGCACGCCCACGCCAGCCCGGTGCTGCCCGGCAACGCCCTGCGCCAGCAACTGTGGGGCACGGTGCGCGGCGCGGTGCTGACCTCGGCCACGCTGACCAGCTGCGGCAACTTTGAATTCTTTCTGCGCGAGTCCGGCCTGTGGGGGGACGAGGCCGTCACCACCTTGGAAGTGGCCAGCCCCTTTGACTACGCTGCGCAGGGCACGCTGGTGCTGAGCGAGACGCACGCCGACCCGAAAAATGCCGACGCCTTCAATGCCGAAATGGTCGACGCCCTGCTCGAAGACCTGACGCGCGTGCGCGCCGGCGCGCTGGTGCTGTTCACCTCGCGCGAGCAGATGCGCCGTGCCGTGGATGCGCTGGCCACCGACATGCGCCCGCGCGTGCTGGTGCAAAACCAATTGCCACGCCCGCAATTGTTGGCGCGGCACCGTGAGCGCGTGGCGGCAGGTGAGCCGTCCATCATCTTTGGCATGCAATCGTTTGGCGAGGGGCTGGATTTGCCCGGCGCGCTGTGCGAATCGGTCTTCATCACCAAGCTGCCATTCGCCCCGCCCGACGACCCGGTGGCCGAAGCGCGCGCCGAATGGCTGCGCAGCAGCGGGCGCGATCCCTTCAGCGAACTGGTGGTGCCGGCCACCGCGCTGCGTCTTGCGCAGTGGGCGGGCCGCGCGATTCGCAGTGAGGAAGACCAGGCGCACGTTTACTGCTACGACAAGCGTCTTGGGCGCACCAGCTACGGGCAACGCCTGCTCGCCGGACTGCCACCGTTCTCGCAGCAGCGGCGCGCGCCGGCCTGAGACTCTTCTTTTGATAGCTAATAGCCCTTTATTCATAAGCGCTAGGGATGTCCTGCATAACCCTCGCGAGGCGGTGATAGTGCGGATCGGGATGGACTACAAGGCGTCTTTTTGCAGCCAATAGCCCAGCTATTGGCAAAAAGAGCAACGCAGTAGACCGCCCGAGGCCGCGCTATCACAGACCGCAGGGAGTTATGCAGGCCATCCCTAGAGGCCAATAATTTCTGTAAACCAGGCACCGAGGTGCTGTCGGACAGTCCCGACACCGCAGCGCGCGCACCGCCGACCTGCGGCGCTTGCATCCGTCTCTACAGTGGGCTTTTGCCTGCACAAGAACGGAGCTTTCATGCAACACGACACCCCCGCCCACGAAACCCTGTGGGACCTGATCAAGGACATCCGCTTCGGCATGTTCACGCACCGCAACGCGGCGGGCATGCTGCATGCGCACCCGCTGACCACCCAAAACCAATCGGTCGATGAGGGAGCAACCCTGTACTTTTTCGTCCCCCGGGACGGCGAGATCGTCCGCGCCATCGCGCAAGACGCGCAGGTCAGCGTGAGCTATGCCGACCCGGGCGACGACAGCTATGTGTCGGTCTCGGGCGAAGCGCGCGTCGATGAAGACCAGGCCAAAAAGGACGAACTGTTCACTCCCATGGCCAAGGCCTGGTTTCCTGCGGGCCCCACCGATCCCAACCTGGCATTGCTGGCAGTGCGCCTGCACCACGCGGAATATTGGGATGTGGACGACAGCAAGATGGTCCAGCTGTTCAAGATGGCCAAGGCCGCTGTCACTGGCGAGCCACCCAAGAACCTGGGTGAGCACAAGGAATTGCGGCTCTGACGCCGCCCTCCAAGAAATAGGAATAGACTCCGTCCACCATCCATCTGGATGGCCTATGGAGTTTTATGACCCTCATTGCGCCAACGGCCCCTGCAAAAGTTCGCACGCCCGAGACCGAAAAAGTCACCATCAACCTCGGTTTTGTCGACCTGGGCCACATCGATCTGTTGGTGGCCGAAGGTTTTTATGGCAACCGCACCGATTTCATCCGCACCGCCATCCGCAACCAGTTGGCGGCCCAACAGGAAGCCGTGCGCCAGGTGGTGTCGCGCAAGTCGCTGGTGCTGGGCCTGCAACGCCTGACCCGCGCGGAACTGGAGGCCACGCAGCGGGCCGGAGAAAGCCTGGACGTGCGCGTGCTGGGCCTGGCCACCGTGGACGACGACGTCTCGCCCGAACTGGCGCTGGCAACGATTGCCTCAATCACCGTGCTGGGGGCGTTTCATGCCAGCCCAGCCATCAAACTCGCTTTGCGAGGAAGGATTCATTGATGCAGCCATTCTCATTCACCGCCCAAGGCGACCACTTGGCCCCGCAGAGCAATATGTCGGAGGCACTGGCGCTGGTGCGCGCAGGCAAGTTGGATGCGGCCAGTCGGCTGTTGATGGAGCAAATGGGCGCGTCCCGCGCTCCGGCAACGCCGCCGCCCGCGCCGCGCCCTTCCTCTCCGTTCAGCGCGAAGTCCGAAGTAGGACGGGCCGCACGCCTCCTGCGCGGCGCCTGCGCAGCGGGCGAAATCATCGACGTGCAGGCAAAACCTGTCCCTGCCACGGTGCCCGACGCACCTGCAGCAGCCAGCAGCTCCGGCGGCAAGGCAGCCGGCGACGCGCCCGGCGCCTTCGCGCGCGTGCCGTTTCAACACGGTGGCGCCCAGCACCCCTACTTTCTCTACACGCCCAGTACACCGGCGCCCGCCATGGGCCGACCGCTGGTGCTCATGCTCCACGGCTGCACGCAAGACGCACAGGACTTCGCCCGTGGCACGCGCATGAATGCGGCGGCAGAGGCTGCCGGCGCGCTGGTGCTCTACCCGAGCCAGGCCTCCGGCGCCAACGCCAACGGCTGCTGGAACTGGTTTCGCCCGCAAGACCAACAGGCCGGCGCGGGGGAGCCGGCGCTGCTGCTGGCCATGGTTCGCGACGCCATGGCCAGCCAAGCAGTCGATGCACGGCGCGTCTACGTCGCCGGCCTGTCGGCTGGCGGCGCCATGGCGGCGCTGCTGGCGCGCGAATACCCCGAGGTGTTTGCTGCGGCGGGCGTGCATTCCGGCCTGGTTCCCGGCGCAGCCCAGAACATGATGGGCGCGCTCTCGGCCATGAAAAGCGGCGCCAAGGGTCTGCCTGCAGCCAGCGCAGTCACGCCGGCAAGCACCGTACCGCTCATCGTCTTCCACGGCGAAGCGGACAGCACGGTGCACCCGCGCAATGGCGAGCAGCTCTTGCACCGTGCCGGGGCCGCCGTTGGCGGGCGCGCTCAGCACCGCACCGAGGCCGGCCGCAGTGCCGACGGCCAGCACTACACCCGCACCGTGCTGCACGACGGCGCAGCGCCGGGCACGGTGCTGGCCGAGCACTGGCTGCTCCATGGCGCCGGCCATGCCTGGTCGGGCGGCGACGCGCGGGGCAGCCACACCAGCGCGCAGGGAGTCGATGCCTCGCGTGAAATGCTGCGGTTTTTTCTGGAGCATCCGCAAGCCATCGGAGGACAGCGCGCCGCCTGAGAGGGCTGGCCGCGCCGTCCTGTCCGAGTTCAAAAAAGATGCATTTTTGATGGCGGCCTGCGCTTTCAGGACGGGCGGTGGGAAAAGCATTGCAACCGGCCGCTGCCGCCTCAGCCACAAGCCGCTGGGACAATAGCGCCCCACCATCACAACACAGGAAGCTCCCATGCCCCACACCGCCCCCGCCTGCCCCCAATGCGGCCAGGAGAACACCTACCCCGATGGCGAGCAATTCATCTGCCCCGACTGCGCGTACGAATGGCCTCGGGCAGCAACGGCCGACGCGGAGGACGAGGCCCAAGGCGATGGTGTGGTTCGGGACGCCAATGGCAACCCTCTGCAGGACGGCGACGCGGTGATTCTGGTGAAGGACCTCAAGGTCAAGGGCTCGTCGTCCACCCTGAAAAAGGGCAGCAAGATCAAGGGCATTCGGCTGGTGGACGGCGCCGACGGCCACAACGTGGACTGCAAGACCGATCTGGGCAGCATGCTGCTCAAGTCCGAGTTTTTGAAGAAGGCGTGACGCTATTTTTTTGATAGCTACAAACGCTTATCCCGTAAGCGCTAGCGGCCTATATACCATCATTTTGACGATCGCATAGCCCCTGCACCCTGGTCGGGCAGGCCACCTGCAAAGCTGGTTGCAAGCCTGGGCGGGCACAATCGCCGCCCGATGCGGCACCCCAAAGCCGTGCGATGGGAGGCGTCTGCGTGAACCTTTTCGTTTCTTTCAAGTACCTTCTGGCGCTCGATGAACAGCGCCACTTTGGCCGTGCCGCACTGGCCTGCCATGTGACGCAGCCCGCGCTGTCGAACGCGCTGCGCGCGCTCGAAGAAAGCCTGGGGGTGGCCATCGTCACGCGGGGGCGCAATTTTGCCGGGTTTACCACCGAGGGGGAACGCGTGCTGGCCAGCGCGCGGCGCATGCTGCGCGAGCACGAGCTGCTGCAGCAAGAGCTGCAAAGCAGCGCTGCATCGCCCAGCGGACAGTTGCACATTGGCGCCGTGCCCATGTGCATGCCGATTGCCGCGCGTTTTGTGGGCATGCTGCACAACATCCACCCGGGCATCGTGTGCACGCTGCGCTCCATGAGTTCGCCCGAGCTGGAGTCGGGCCTGGAGAACATGGCGCTCGACATGGCCATGGGGTACCCCGAGCGCGTGGAGGGCACGCGCGCGCCCTTGCGGGTGGTGCCGCAGTACACCGAGCATTATTTTTTGCTGCGCCGCGCCAACACGCCCTCATCGGCAGGTCTGCAAAAAGGCCCGACCACTACCTGGGCCGAGGCCGCAGCGTTGCCCCTGTGCCTGCTGACGAGCGAGATGCACAACCGCACCATTGTGGACAGCGCCTTTCGGCGCGCGCAGGTGATGCCGCGCCCGGCCATCGAGACCAACTCCATCCTCACCCTGGCGCTCGCCGTGGTGGCGGGCCGGGTCAGCAGCATCATGCCCGGCGCCCTGGTGGACGCCGTGCAGGGCTATGGCGAGCTGGAGGCATTGCCCCTGATCGACCCGTTCATCGAGGTGCCCATTGCCCTGATGGTGCACGAGAGCAACCGCCTCTCGCGCACGCTGGAGGCCGCGCTCGACTTCGCACAGGGCACCCAATGGCTGGCAACGGCCGAGCAGCATGGCAATCTGTTCGTGGCTTCCCGCCCTCCAGCAATCCCCCTTGGTAAACCCTGATTTTTGCTTTGTATGGCTCCATCACGACAAAGAATTGGACCCGTCACGCCAGTTTGCTGACACTCCGCGGGCGCCACAGAGCGCATCCCAACACCAAGGAGACACGATGTCAGCAGTTCTGGAACCCATGGGGCAGTCCACCGGCCTGGCCGGTTGGCTGGACAAGGAGAGAACCATTGCAGGGCGGGGCTTCAACCGCTGGCTGGTACCGCCGGCCGCCCTGGCCATCCACCTGTGCATTGGCATGGCATATGGTTTCTCCGTATTCTGGCTGCCGCTCTCGCGCGCTCTGGGCGTTACGGCCGCTCAGGCCTGCCCCAAGGACATGTCGCTGTTTGCCGAGCTGTTCACCACCACCTGCGACTGGCGCATCTCCAGCCTGGGCTGGATGTTCACCCTGTTCTTCGTGCTGCTGGGCTGCTCCGCAGCGTTGTGGGGCGGCTGGCTGGAGCGCGCCGGCCCCCGCAAGGCAGGCGTGGTGTCGGCACTGTGCTGGTGCGGCGGCCTGGTGATCTCGGCGCTGGGTGTGTACACGCACCAGCTGTGGTTGATGTGGCTGGGCTCGGGGGTGATTGGCGGCATTGGCCTGGGGCTGGGCTACATCTCGCCGGTGTCCACGCTGATCAAGTGGTTCCCTGACCGGCGCGGCATGGCTACGGGCATGGCCATTATGGGTTTTGGTGGCGGCGCGATGATTGGCTCGCCGCTGGCCGCAGCGCTGATGAAGCTGTTTGCCACCCCCACCAGCGTGGGTGTGGTGGAGACCTTTCTCGCCATGGCGGTGATCTACTTCGTCTTCATGATGGCCGGTGCCCTGGGCTACCGCGTGCCCCCCAGCAGCTGGAAGCCCAAGGGCTGGACACCGCCCGCCACACAGGCGAACAACGCCATGATCACGCAGCACCACGTGCACGTGAACAAGGTCTGGGGCATTCCGCAGTTCTGGCTGGTGTGGATGGCGCTGTGCATGAACGTGAGCGCCGGCATTGGCGTGATCGGCATGGCCAGCCCCATGCTGCAGGAGGTGTTTGGCGGCCATTTGATCGGGCTGGACAAAGCCTTTGGTGAACTCGACAAGGGCCAGCTGGCGGCCATCGCTGCGATTGCGGCCGGGTTTACCGCGCTGCTGTCGCTGTTCAACATTGGCGGGCGTTTTGTGTGGGCCAGCGCATCCGACCGGCTGGGGCGCAAGAACACTTATTCGGTATTTTTCATCCTGGGCAGCCTGCTGTATTTCAGCATTCCGGCCAGCGCGGCGGCGGGCAGCCAGCTGCTGTTTGTGGGGGCGGTCTGCGTCATCCTGAGCATGTACGGCGGCAGCTTCTCCACGGTGCCGGCCTATCTGGCCGACCTGTTTGGCACGCAGATGGTGGGCGCCATCCATGGTCGCCTGCTCACGGCCTGGGCCACGGCCGGCATCATCGGCCCGGTGGTGGTGAACTACATGCGCGAGTACCAGATCGGCCTGGGGCTGCCGCGCGCGCAGGTCTACAACCAGACCATGTACATCCTGATCGGTTTCCTGGTCATTGGTCTGGTGTGCAACCTGCTGATTCGCCCGCTCAACCCCAAGTGGTTCATGAGCGCCGAAGAGCTGGCGCACGAAAAACACCTCGCGCATGACCGCGCCGTGGCCAACGAAGTGGGCAGCGGCCCGGGCAAGGGCGGCGGGGGCAACACCCCCACGGCGCTGGTGGCATTGGCCTGGATCGCGGTGGGGCTTCCCCTGGCCTGGGGCATCTGGCGTACGCTGGAGAGTGCCACCAAGTTTTTCCACTGAGCCGCACCTTTCTAGTTCAAATTTGATAGCTCCCCGCGCTTGAATGGATTGGCTTTTGGATAGGAAAATATTCATATGGCTGGTTTGACAGGCGCTCGCAGCTATTGTTTTTGATGCAAACGAAGACAAGCAACACAGGATTTCCACGATGACGACGAGCCCCATCCACCACACCGCCGCCCCGCGGCCGGGCGTGGACAGCGCGGTGCAGGGCGTGCTGGCCCAACTGGCCGGCGAGCCCGGCGCGCTGCTGCCCATCCTGCACGCGCTGCAGGACGCGCTGGGCTACGTGCCGCCAGATTCCGTGCCCGCCATTGCCGACGCGCTGAACCTCTCGCGCGCCGAGGTGCATGGCGTCATCAGCTACTACCACCACTTTCGCAGCAGCCCACCCCCGCCGCACACGGTGCAAGTCTGCCGCGCAGAGGCCTGCCAGGCAATGGGGGCCGAGGCGCTGCTGGCGCACGCTCGCCAGCACCTGGGATGCGGCCTGCATGCCGAATCGGGCGACGGCGCCTTCACGGTCGAGCCCGCCTACTGCCTGGGCCTGTGCGCCTCGTCGCCCGCCATTGCCGTGGACGGCCAGGTGCACGCGCGCATGACACCGCACAAGTTGGACGCGCTGATCGCGCAGGCACGGGAGGCCGCATGAGCGTTGTCACCGTTTATGTTCCCTGCGACTCGGCCGCGCTGGCCGTGGGTGCCGACGCTGTAGCCCAATGCATCGCACAAGAAGCGGCAGCGCGGGGCCTGGATGTGCACATCGTGCGCAACGGCTCGCGCGGCCTGTTCTGGCTCGAACCCCTGGTCGAAGTGGCCACCCCCGCCGGGCGCGTGGCCTATGGCCCGGTGGCACCCAGCGATGTGCCGAAGCTGTTCGACGCGGGCCTGGTCACGGGCGGCGCACACGCGCTGTGCCACGGACCGACCGGCGCTATTCCCTACCTCGCGCGCCAGCAGCGCCTGACCTTTGCCCGCATGGGCATGACCGACCCGCGCTCACTGGCCGACTACCAGGCCTATGGCGGCTTTGACGGCCTGCGCAATGCCATTGCCTTGCCCCCCGAAGCCATCGTGCAGATGCTGATCGACTCGGGCCTGCGCGGGCGCGGCGGTGCGGCGTTTCCGGCGGGTATCAAGTGGAAGACGGTGGCGGGCGCGCAGGCTGCGCAAAAGTACATCGTCTGCAATGCCGACGAGGGCGACTCGGGCACCTTCTCGGACCGCATGACCATGGAGGGCGACCCCTTCATGCTGATCGAAGGCATGGCCATTGCAGCGCTGGCCGTGGGCGCCACGCGGGGCTATGTCTATGTGCGCTCGGAATACCCGCATGCCATCGCCACGCTCAACGCCGCGATTGCGCTGGCCGAGGCCGGGGGCTTTCTGGGCGCCAACGTGCTGGGCTCGGGCAAGGCGTTTCACCTGCAGGTGCGCAAGGGCGCGGGCTCGTACGTGTGCGGCGAAGAAACCGCGTTGTTAGAGAGCCTCGAAGGCAAACGCGGCATCGTGCGCGCCAAGCCGCCGTTGCCCGCGCTGGCCGGTTTGTTTGGCCAGCCCACTGTCATCAACAACGTCATCACATTGGCCAGCGTGCCCATCATCCTGGCGCGGGGCGCGCAGTTTTACCGCGACTTTGGCGTGGGCCGCTCGCATGGCACGCTGCCGTTTCAGCTGGCGGGCAACATCTTGCACGGCGGGCTGGTGGAGACGGCTTTTGGCCTGACGCTGCGGGAGCTCCTCTATGACTACGGCGGTGGCTCGGCCACGGGCCGGCCCATCAAGGCGGTGCAGGTGGGCGGGCCGCTGGGCGCCTATTTGCCGCAGGCGCAGTGGGATATTCCGCTCGACTACGAGGCCTACGCCGCCATGGGCGCAGGCCTCGGCCACGGCGGCATCGTGGTGCACGACGACCAGGCCGACCTGTCGCAGCTGGCGCGCTACGCCATGGAGTTCTGTGCGCTCGAATCGTGCGGCAAATGCACGCCGTGTCGCATTGGGTCGACGCGCGGCGTGGAGGTGATCGACAAGATCCGCGCCAACAACCACAAGGCGGAGCAGGTGGCCTTGCTGCACGACCTGTGCGACACCATGGTGCACGGCTCGCTGTGCGCCATGGGCAGCATGACGCCGATTCCCGTCACTTCGGCCCTGAAACATTTCCCGCAGGACTTTGGTCTTGCCGCACCCGACCGCGCATAGCCCGGCCAGGAGAACCCCATGCTCAGCCAACACACTGAAATCGACTACGGCACGCCCGCAAGCACATCGGCCGAACTCGTCACGCTGGAGATCGACGGCGCCCAGGTCACCGTGCCGCGCGGCACCTCGCTCATGCGCGCCGCCGTGGACGCGGGCATCCAGGTGCCCAAACTGTGCGCCACCGACAGCCTGGAGCCCTTTGGCTCGTGCCGCCTGTGCCTGGTCGAAATTGAAGGGCGCAAGGGCTACCCGGCCTCGTGCACCACCCCGGCCGAGCCCGGTATGAAGGTACGCACCCAAACGCCCAAGCTGCAAGACCTGCGCAAGGGCGTGATGGAGCTGTACATCTCTGACCACCCGCTCGACTGCCTGACCTGCGCCTCCAACGGCGACTGCGAGCTGCAGACCCAGGCCGGTGTGGTGGGCCTGCGCAACGTGCGCTACGGGTTTGAGGGCGCCAATCACTTCGACAACAAAAAAGACGAGTCGAACCCCTATTTCACCTACGACCCGGCCAAGTGCATTGTGTGCAACCGCTGCGTGCGCGCGTGTGAAGAGACCCAGGGCACTTTTGCGCTGACCATCACCGGGCGCGGCTTTGGATCGCGCGTTACGGCCGGGCAGGGCGGCAGTTTCATGGAGTCGGACTGCGTGAGCTGCGGCGCCTGCGTGCAGGCCTGCCCCACGGCCACGCTCGAAGAGAAAAAAGTCATCATGCTGGGCCAGCCCGAGCACAGCGTGACCACCACCTGCGCCTACTGCGGCGTGGGCTGCGGCTTCAAGGCGGAGATGAAGGGCAGCGAAGTCATCCGCATGGTGCCCTGGAAAGACGGCAAGGCCAACGAAGGCCATTCGTGTGTGAAAGGCCGTTTTGCCTGGGGCTACGCCACGCACAAAGACCGCATCACCACCCCCATGGTGCGCGAGAAGATCACCGACCCGTGGCGCGAGGTGGGCTGGGAAGAAGCCCTGGTGCACGCGGCGGGCGCGTTTCGCCGCATCCAGGCCAAGCATGGCAAGGATTCGATTGGCGGCCTGGTGTCGTCGCGCTGCACCAACGAAGAGGGCTACCTGGTGCAGAAAATGGTGCGCGCCGCCTTTGGCAACAACAACGTGGACACCTGCGCGCGCGTGTGCCACTCGCCGACCGGCTACGGCCTGGGCGTGACGCTGGGCACCTCGGCCGGCACGCAGACCTTCAAGTCGGTGGAAAAGGCCGACGTCATCATGGTCATCGGCGCCAACCCGACCGACGGGCACCCGGTATTCGGCTCGCGCATGAAAAAGCGCCTGCGCCAGGGCGCCAAGCTCATCGTGGCCGACCCGCGGCGCATCGATCTGGTCAAGTCGCCGCACGTGCACGCCACGCACCACCTGCCGCTCAAGCCCGGCACCAACGTGGCCCTCATCACCGCGCTGGCGCATGTGGTGGTCACCGAAGGCCTGGTGGATGAGGCTTTTGTGGCCGAGCGCTGCGACACCAAGTCGTTCAACGACTGGCGCGCGTTTGTCGCCCAACCCGAACATTCGCCCGAAGCCACCGAGGCCATCACCGGGGTGCCCGCCTTTGATGTGCGCGGCGCCGCCCGCCTGTATGCCAACGCGGGCAACGCCGCCATCTATTACGGCCTGGGCGTGACCGAACACAGCCAGGGTTCGACCATGGTGATCGGCATTGCCAACCTGGCCATGGCCACGGGCAATGTGGGCCGCGAGGGTGTGGGCGTGAACCCGCTGCGTGGGCAGAACAACGTGCAGGGCTCGTGCGACATGGGCGCCTTCCCGCACGAGCTGCCGGGCTACCGCCATGTGTCGGACAGCACGGTGCGCGGCGCCTTCGAGGCCGCCTGGGGCGTCACCATCAACCCCGAGCCGGGCCTGCGCATTCCCAACATGTTCGACGCCGCGATGGCGGGCGAATTCAAGGGCCTGTATTGCCAGGGCGAGGACATTGCGCAGTCCGACCCCAACACCCAGCACGTGGCTGCCGCGCTGATGGCGATGGAATGCATCGTGGTGCAGGACATCTTCCTGAACGAAACCGCCAAGTACGCGCATGTGTTCCTGCCCGGCTCGTCGTTCCTTGAAAAGGACGGAACCTTCACCAACTCCGAGCGCCGCATCTCGCGCGTGCGCAAGGTCATGTCGCCGCTGGGCGGCTATGCCGACTGGGAGGTGACGGTGCTGCTGGCGCGTGCACTGGGGTATGAGATGCCGTACACGCACCCGTCGCAAATCATGGACGAGATTGCCGCGCTCACACCCAGCTTTTCCGGCGTGAACTACACCAAGCTCGACGCCCTGGGCAGCGTGCAATGGCCCTGCAACGACAGCACCCCACCCGAGGGCACGGTCACCATGCATGTGGACCGGTTTGTGCGCGGCAAGGGGCGCTTCATGGTCACGCAGTATGTGGCGACCGACGAGAAGGTGACGCGGCGTTTTCCGCTGCTGCTGACCACCGGGCGCATTCTGTCGCAGTACAACGTGGGCGCGCAGACGCGGCGTACCGAGAACATGCAATGGCACAGCGAGGACCTGCTGGATATCCACCCGCACGATGCCGAGGAGCGCGGCATCCGCAATGGCGACTGGGTGAGCATCCAGAGCCGCGCCGGCGATACCGTGCTGCGTGCCGAGGTCACGTCGCGCATGCAGCCGGGCGTGGTGTACACCACCTTCCACTTCCCCGAGTCGGGCGCCAACGTGATCACCACCGACAACTCCGACTGGGCCACCAACTGCCCTGAATACAAGGTGACGGCCGTACAGGTCACGCCGGTGATGCAGCCTTCGGTCTGGCAGAAAGAACACCAGCGCTTCGACCAGGTGCAGCAGGAATTGCTGGCCGCGCGCACGGGTTTGGCCGCACAGGAATAATGGCACTCAGACCGCATGCAACGACGCAAAACACACCCCCCTTTGACGCCCCCTCCCCAGGCGGTGGCCTTCTGTGAAGGCGCGCGCGCGCTGCCTGTGCGCGGCGTGCGCGGCGGCAACGACTACAGCGTGGACGACTGGGTGGCCGATGAGGTGCCCGTGGCGCTGGAATACAACGGCATCTCGCACGCCGTGATGCTGGCCACGCCGCTCGATCTGGCCGATTTCGCACTGGGTTTTTCGCTCAGCGAGGGCATCCTATCGGACGCCAGCGAGCTCTATGGCGTGGAGGAAGAAGCCTCCGAGCTGGGCATCACGCTGCACCTGTCGGTCGCGGCCGGGGCGTTTGCGCGCCTGAAAGAGCGCCGCCGCTCCATGACGGGCCGCACCGGCTGCGGCCTGTGCGGTACCGAAAGCCTGGCCCATGTGGCGCGCACGCTGCCGCCCCTGCCATCGATGGCCGAAACAGGCCCACTCGACCGCGCCGCCATTGCCCGCGCCATGTCGCAGTTCTGTGAGCTGCAAACCCTGCAACAGGCCACGGGCGCCGTGCACGCGGCGGCCTGGTGCAGCGCGGGCGGCGAGGTGCGCTGGCTGCGCGAGGATGTGGGCCGCCACAACGCACTCGACAAACTCATTGGCGCCCTGGCGCTGAACGGGGTGAACGCGGCGCAGGGCTTCATCGCCGTGACCAGCCGCGCCAGCTTTGAAATGGTGCAAAAGACCGCCGCCGCCGGGGTGCCCCTGCTGGCCGCCGTGTCGGCCCCCACGTCGTTTGCCGTCACCACCGCCGAGCGCGCCGGTCTCACGCTGGTGGGCTTTGCACGCCAGCAAGACCTGGTGGTGTACTGCCGCCCCGAACGCCTGGGCTGGGGGCCGCTGGGCGTGCATTCCTTGAACAAGGCCATACCCCATGCACACTGATCCCCTGGTCAAGATGGCCAACCAGATTGCCGATTTCTTTGGCGCCATGCCCGACCGCGCCGAAGCGCTGGAAGGCATTGCCCAGCACATCCGCAAGTTCTGGGTGCCGCGCATGCGCCAGCGCTTTCTGGCCCATGTGGACAGCGGCGGCGCAGGGCTGCACCCGCTGGTGCTGCAGTCGGTGCAGGCGCACCGGGCAGTGCTGGAATTAGGGACGCCGAGCGCATCTTTGCTTTGATTTTTGTAGCTGCTCGCGCATGCCTCATAAGCGCTGACGGGTATTTTGTCTCTTGAAATGCCCTAAACTTGGGTGTGCCTTCCCGCATCGCTGTCATCGACTTTGAAACCACCGGCAGTTCGCCCGGCCAGGGTGCGCGTGCGACCGAGGTGGCCATCGTCATCGTCGAGCACGGCGCAGTGGTGGACAGCTACCAAAGCCTGATGAATGCCGGTGTCTGGGTGCCGCCTTTCATCACCCAGCTCACCGGCATCACCAACGCCATGGTGGCCGAGGCGCCCCCGGCGTTGGACGTGATGGCGCGGGCCAGCCGCTTTGTGGGCGACACGCCGCTGGTGGCGCACAACGCTGCGTTTGACCGGAGTTTCTGGCAAGCCGAACTGGCGCGCGCCGGGTGCGCGGCGCAGCAGCCCTTCGCCTGCACGGTGCGGCTCTCGCGCCGCTTGTACCCCGAGGCACCCAACCACCAACTGGGCACGCTGGCACGTTTTCACCGCCTGCCCAGCGCGGGCCGCGCGCACCGGGCGCTGGCCGACGCGCAGGTGACGGCCGCGCTGCTGCTGCGCATCCAGCAGGACCTGGGCGAGCGCTGGGGCATCGCCGCTTCGGGCCACACATTCCTGATGGCTCTGCAGGCGTGTGCCAAGGCGCGCTTGCCCAAATTTTTGGCGCAGCACGGCGCGCAGGCCTGCATTCCTGTCGCCGCCCACCCACACTGCTAAGCTTGCCTCATGACCTTACTGATTCTTGGGCTGGTGCTTTTTCTGGGTGTGCATTCTGTACGCATCGTGGCCGATGGCTGGCGCACGCGCATGCGCAAGCGCCTGGGCGAAGGCGGGTGGAAAGGGCTGTATTCGCTGCTCTCCCTGGCGGGTCTTGCGCTCGCTATCTGGGGTTACGGCCTGGCGCGCCAGAACCCGGTGGCCTTGTGGGCACCGCCCGTCGCCATGCGCCACGCGGCCTCGCTGCTGACGCTGGCGGCCTTCATCCTGCTGGCCGCTGCGTATGTGCCGCGCAATGCCCTCAAAGCCCGACTGCACCACCCCATGGTGCTTGCGGTGAAAGTGTGGGCGCTGGCGCACCTGCTCTCCAACGGCAACCTGGCCGACGTGCTGCTGTTTGGCGGGTTCTTGCTGTGGGCGGTGCTGGACTTTCGCGCCGCACGCCAGCGCGACCGCGCCCAGGGCACGCGCTATCCCACCGGGACGCTGGCAGGCACCGCCACTACCGTGGTGCTGGGCTCGGTCGCCTGGGCGGTGTTTGCCTTCTGGGCGCACGCGCTGCTGATCGGTGTCTCGCCCATGGGGCGCTGATATTTACACCCGATGGGTTGCCGCACTAGAATGCTCTTTATTTGATAGCTTTTACTGCATATCCATAAAGCGCTAGAGGCACTTTTGATGCATTTTTCTATGCCCCCATCGCACGCCAGGCTGCGGGGCCTGCAGGGCCTGGCGCTGGCTTGTGCCCTGCTGCTGGGCGGCTGCGGCAGTGCCCCTCCCTCCAGCCGCCATGCGCGCGGCACGCCATCCACACTCTCGGGCGAGCAGGCCAGCAACATTGCCATCCACGCCCTGGGCCTGGTGGGCACGCCCTACCGCTACGGCGGCAATACGCCGGACGGCGGTTTTGACTGCAGCGGACTGATCGGCTACGTCTACCGCAACGAAGTCGGCACGCCGCCGCCGCGCACCGTGGCGCAACTGGGCAACTGGGGCGAAGAAGTGGACGCGCAAGACCTGCGCACCGGCGATCTGGTGCTGTTTGGCCGCGGCCGCACGCCCACCCACGCTGGCATCTATGTGGGCGCGGGCCGCTTTGTGCACGCGCCGTCCACAGGCGGCGAGGTCCGCCTGGACCGGCTGAACTCGAGCTACTGGCTGCGCCAGAGCACGGAGTACCGCCGGCCCTGACCTGAAGAGCTCCGGCCCGCCTCGCGCGACAATCGGCGGCATGACACTGCATGCCAAACCCTCTGCCTCACCGCTCTCCACCCACGACACCACGCGCATTGACGACACGCGCATCAGGGCCGTGCGCCCTTTGATCACTCCGGCCCTGCTGGAAGAATGGCTGCCCGCGCCTGGCGCCGCACAGGCGTTGGTGGAGCACAGCCGCGCCGCGATCTCGCGCGTGCTGCACGGTGCGGACGACCGGCTGGTGGTGGTGGTGGGGCCCTGCTCCATTCACGACCACGCGCAGGCCATGGAATACGCCCGCGCGCTCAAGGCGCTGGCGGACCGGCACGCGGACGATCTGCTGGTGGTGATGCGCGTGTACTTTGAAAAGCCGCGCACTACCGTGGGATGGAAGGGCTACATCAACGACCCGCACCTGGATGGCAGCTTCGCCATCAACGAAGGCCTGGAGATGGCGCGCCAGTTGCTGCTGGACGTGCTGGCGCTCGGCCTGCCGGTGGGCACGGAATTCCTCGATTTGCTCAGCCCGCAGTTCATCAGCGATCTGGTGAGCTGGGGCGCCATTGGCGCGCGCACCACCGAGAGCCAAAGCCACCGCCAGCTCGCCAGCGGGCTTTCGTGCCCAGTGGGCTTCAAAAACGGCACCGACGGCGGCGTGAAGGTGGCGAGCGACGCGATTCAAGCCGCACAGGCGCCGCATGCCTTCATAGGCATGACCAAAATGGGCCAGGCCGCCATTTTCGAAACCCGTGGCAACGACGACTGCCACGTGATCCTGCGCGGCGGCAAGCTGCCCAACTACGGCGCCACTGAAGTAGAAGCCGCCTGCGCCCTGCTGCGCGCCGCCGGCCTGCGCGAGCAGGTGATGGTAGACGTCTCGCACGCCAACAGCAGCAAGCAGCACCAGCGCCAGGTCGTGGTCGCTCAAGACGTCGCCGGGCAGGTGGCGGCGGGCGACGCGCGCATCGTCGGCCTCATGATTGAGAGCCACCTGGAGGAAGGCCGCCAGGACATCGTGCCCGGCCAGCCCCTGCGCCCTGGCGTATCGGTCACTGACGCCTGCATCAGTCTGGCGCAAACGGCGCCGGTGCTGGGCGCGCTGGCCGCCGCCGTGCGCGCTCGCCGGGCTCACGTTGCGTAAACTTTTCAAGAGCCATCCCGGTGTATATTGAAATCATGTAGCAGCAATTTCATTATGTGAGATCGCTGCGCGAGGCGCACCACATTGGCGCCGCAGCGCAGGGTCCGACCGCCTAGACACCTATGAGCGCCTCCACCGCCTGTTCACTTCCGGCACCGATTGCGACGGAGCAGGACGCCATGGTGGACGAGACTTTGAGGGCGCTGGCACCCGATGCGCTGCATGAGGTACGCATGCATGCCGTGCTGGCCAAGATTCAACAGCAGCTCTCTTCGCCCGCGCTCAGCGAACAAGAACTGCTGCAGTGCGCCATTCAGGCGGCACTCGATGCCACGAATGGCGAAGCATCCCGTTTCGAACTACTCGAAGGCGGTGGACTGCGCTGCGCCGCTGCTGCAGGCAGCCTCGTGGCCACCGCCGGCCAATGGATAGCCTTGGCAGACAGCCCCTCTTGGGCAGGGCTGGTGGCGGGGCAATCGCTGCGTTGCAACGACACGCAGCAGGCCGGCTGGCCGCAGGCACCGGGCCAAGCTGAGCGGCCCATGCGCTCGGCGCTGGAGGTGCCACTGCGGCGCGATGGAGCGATAGTAGGCGCAATCAAAGTGTGGTCCAGCGCACCAGAGGCGTTTACCGAACGCGACCTGGCACACCTGGAAATGCTCAGTGAATCCGTCAGCGCACTGCTCACACTGCGCCACGTGGCAGCCCAGCTGCGACGTTCGCAGAAACAGTATGAAGACTTGTTCCAGACGCACCCGCAGCCGATTTGGGTGTTTGCACTGGACGAGCGCCTGACGTTGCTGGCCGCTAACGAAGCCATGGTCGAGGTGTACGGCTATAGCCACGAAGAATTGCTGGGTATGGGCCTGCCCGACCTCTGGCCACCCGGTGAACACGAGCTTCATTGGCAGGCCCTGAAGAACGTGCAGGGCGGCAAAAGCGTCAACCGCCTTCTTTTGCAACATCGGCGCAAGGATGGGCGCCTGATTGACGTCGAAATTGCCTCTCGCACCATCGACTTCAATGGCATGGCCGCGCGCCAGTCCATGGCCATTGACGTCACCGATCGATTGGAAGCCGAGCGCGAAATCACCCGCATGGCGCGGGCACGTCATCTACTGAGCGCCTGCAACGAAGCCATCGTACGCGCCGAGTCTGAAGCCGAGTTGTTGGAGGCGATCTGCCGCATCACGGTGGAACTGGGCGGCTACCCCATGACCTGGGTCGGCCTGGCACGCGACGACGCGCGCAAATCGATTGACTGTGTGGCCAGTGCCGGTGCCCACCCTGACTATATTGAGAGCTTGTCGCTGTCGTGGGACGAAGAGAACCCGCTCGGCCAGGGTCCGGCAGCACAGGTGATACGCAGCGGAAACACCATCATCGTACGCAACGTGCAGGAAGCCGCGTCTCACGCCGGCCTTGCCGATCGGCTGCACCCACGGGGTTTTCACGGACTGGTGTGCCTGCCGCTCAAACACGCCGAGCAAACCTTCGGCGTGCTGTACCTGTACGCCTCCGAAGTGCTGCAAATCAGCCCACATGAGAGCGAGTTGCTAGGTGAGCTGGCCAAGGACCTGGCCTTTGGCATGCAGAGCTTTCGTGCGCGCCAGGAGCAGCAACGCATGCAGACGTCGGTGCTCAAAGTGGCCGCTTCGGTGTCGGCGGCGACAGGAACGGCTTTCTTTGTGCACCTGGTGCGCAACATGGCCGAAGCCCTGGGAGCCGAATCGGCCTGCCTGGGGCGATTTATTCCCAGCGCCCATGGCGCACCCGAGCGCCTGGTCACCTTGGCACTTGTAGTCAATGGGGAATTGGCACCCAACGCCGAATACCTGCTCAGCGGAACCCCCAGCGAGCATTTGGCAACCGAGTACCAGTTTTGCGTGACACACGGCCTCAGGACGCAGTTTCCGCAGTCGGTGGTGGTGGACCAGACGGCAGCAGAGGCCTACGTTGGCCAGCAACTGTGCGACAGCGCCGGCACGGTCACCGGCATGCTGTTCGTGCTGTTTCGCCAGCCGCTGCAAAACCCGGGCTTTGCACAATCGACGCTGCAAATTTTTGCCTCGCGCGCATCAGCCGAAATTGAGCGTCTGGCCGCCGACGCGCACATACGGCGCCAGGCGTCTCTGCTCGACCAGGCGCGTGACGCCATCATCGTGCGCAACCTGGCCCACCGCATCACCTTCTGGAACCAGGGAGCCGAGCGCCTTTATGGGTGGACGCAGCAGCAGGCCATGGGCCAACCGGTCGATGCCTTGCTGCACCTGGACCGCAGCCAGTTCGAGCGCGCGACACGGGCGGTGCTCGCCCAAGGCGAATGGTCGGGTGAATTGGTGCAGCGCCACCGCGACGGCCACACCCTGGACACCGAGGGACGCTGGACGCTGGTCAGCGGCGAGGAAGGCGAGGCGAGCAGCATCCTCGCCATCAATTCCGACATCCATGAGCGCAAGGCGACCGAGCGCGAAATTCAGCGCCTGGCGTTCTACGACGCCCTGACCGGTCTCCCGAACCGCATGCTGCTTTTGGACCGCGCCGGCCACGCGCTGGCCAATGCGGCGCGGGCCGGCGAAGGTGGTGCATTGCTGTTCATTGATCTGGACAACTTCAAAACCTTGAACGACACCCTGGGCCACGACAAGGGCGACCTGCTGCTGCAGCAAGTCGCGCGCCGCCTGGAAACCTGTGTGCGCAGCAGCGACACGGTGGCGCGCCTGGGTGGCGATGAATTTGTAGTCATGCTCGAAGCCCTCAGTAGTGAGCCCGCCACTCTGGCGCTTGAGACGCGGGCCGTAGCAGAAAAAGTGCTCTCCACGCTCGCTCAGCCCTACAAGCTCGACGGCCACCACTACCGCACCACGCCCAGCATCGGCATTGCCCCCTTTGGCGAGGGAACCACCACGGTCGGCGACCTACTGAAACAGGCAGACCTGGCGATGTACCAGGCCAAAACCGGCGGGCGCAATACGCTGCGCTTTTACGACCCGCACATGCAGGCCGTGGTCAGCGCCCGCGCCGAACTCGAAACCGACATGCGCGCTGCACTGGCCAAAGGCGAATTTCTACTGCACTACCAGCCCCAGGTGCGCCACGATGGCCGCTGGCTGGGTGTGGAGGCGCTCGCCCGCTGGCAGCACCCACAGCGCGGCTTGGTGTCGCCGGCAGAGTTCATTCCGGTGGCCGAGGAGACCGGACTCATCCGGACGCTGGGGCGCTGGGTGTTGCATACCGCCTGCCAGGTGCTGGCCCACTGGCAGGAAGATCCGGCGCTGCACCACCTGAGCATGGCGGTGAACGTCAGCTCGCGGCAGTTTCGCAGCACGAGTTTTGTCGGCGACGTCTCGCGCATGCTCGCCATCACCGGAGCGCCAGCACGGCGCCTGAAACTCGAACTGACCGAAAGCGTGCTGGTGGACAACGTCGAATCGACCATTGCCACCATGGAGTCGCTGCGCGCCATGGGAGTGCGTTTCTCGCTGGACGACTTTGGCACTGGGTATTCGAGCCTGAGCTACTTGAAGCGCATGCCCCTGCACCAGCTCAAGATTGACCAGAGCTTCGTGCGCGACCTGCTGACCGACCCCAACGACGCAGCCATCGTCGACACCATCGTCGCGCTCAGCGCGGCGCTGGGGCTGGACGTCATTGCCGAAGGGGTGGAGACCCTGGAACAGCGCGAAATGCTGCTCCAGGCCGGCTGTATGGCCTTCCAGGGCTATCTTTACAGCCGCCCGCTCGACGACGCAGCCTTGCTGGAGATGCTGCACAGCTCCGGCTCACCGTACGTCCCGTCACTCCCGTCGCTCCCGTCGCTCCCGTAAGTCCGATCAGTTCGGTCCGCTGCGCGCTGGCCTGCGGGTCCCCGGCGCTGTCTCTTTCTATTTCTTCTATTTCATTGGTAGATAGTAGATAGAGGCGCGCCGTTTCTGTGGACAAGTGTGCTTTTGGTTTGCAGATCAAGCACTTGTCTGTGCGCCAGCGCTGTGGACGGACCTCGCAGCAGCCCAAGCTGCATTGGGGACAGTTTCCCGGTTTTCATAAAAACTGTGGATAACCCAGTCTTCGCGAGCTTGATGCCCACAGTGTTATCCACTCCTTGGGCGCCCTCCCTTGGATCTGAGGCACAGTTTTGCTGCGCCCTGCGCCGTTTCAAGGACCGGGAATCAAAGCCTTTCCGTACGGTCGCGTGCCGGTCTGCCCACAGCCCAATGCGAACCGCCTGACAGGCAGGGAACGGGGAAAGGAGCAGAGGCGCTATCTGTTCTTCTACTTCTCTCTATTCAATTAGTAGTAGTAGTAGGGGTTGGCCGATTCTGTGGACAAGACCAGAATCGGCTTTCAAATCAGTCGCTTGCGGCTCTTGCAGCACTGTGGGCCAGGCCCTGTTGCTGCAGTCTCGAAAACTGGACAACTTTGAGAAATGGTCATCGGGTGTGGATAAGTGCTGGAATGCGTGCACTTTTTCCCCAGGCTTGTCCACAGGTGGTGCCTGGAAGCGTCAAAAGTGCAGCGCGTAGCGCAGTTGCACAAAGTTCGCCCCGGGGTTGGGTTCCTTGATGCCGGCATTCGAGACATGTTCCAGCCGCAGCTGCAGCTCATGCTGGCGCTGCTGGCCCAGTTCGACGCCGACGCCCAGGTGGCTGGCAAAATTGAAACGGGTGCTGAATTCTTGCGCTGGCGAGACGAAACGGCGGTTGGCGAGCGTGGCGCCCACACCGGCGTCCAGAAACCAGCGCGAATGTCCGGCGTCGGGAATGAAGCGAAAGCTCGGTGTGACGCCAAGCACCGTGGTGTCAAAGTCGGCGCCTACGCCGCGCGCCGACCAGCGGCTGGCGTAGAAGTCCCAGTAGCCCCGCACCTCGGCGCCCCACAGGCTGCGGCGCCAGTCTTGCCAATCCAGGGTGGCACCCAGCGTCCAGGCACTGATGTCGTGGGGAGTCCTGGCGGTTTGCAGGTACATGCCCCAACGTGGGCCGGCTTGGGCATCGGCCGGCTGTGCGGCCGGTTGTGCGCTCGCTTGCGCGCAAACCAGGAGGGGGACGAGGGCGAAGAAGGCGCAACGAGTCCGCGCCGACCCAGGGTTTTTTGAAGTGCTTGGCATGACGAAACCTTGATTCCTGATTCCGCCATCAGGCAGGTGCCCTGCTGCGGTGTGGAGTGAGCCACCCCAGGGCAAGAACCCTGGGATGTCGCCTGAGGCTACTGCTGCGCCAATGCGCTATCTGTAGGCCAGAAACGAATTGTCACGCCATCACACGCGGGTGCACCAGCGTCTGCGCGATCAGCCCGGTTGCCCGCCACCTTGGCGCATGGGGCCGTGGCCATGGCGTCCCTGCATGTGCTGCTTGCGGTCGCTGTCCATGCGGTGGCCCATGCGATCGAAGGTTTTTTGCTGCTCGGGTTGCAACTGCGCATAGAACGCTTTCACGGCGTCGCCGCGCGCATCCATGGCCGCGTCCCGTTGTGCGCGCTGGGCCCGCATGCGGTCGATGCGCTCGGGGGTGGTCAGTTTTTGCATGGACTCGCGGTCCAGGCGGGCGAAGTCGCCGCGCGGCTGCATGGCCTGGGTGAAGCTGGTCCAGGCGCCTTCCTGCGCGGGCGTGAGGGCCAGCTGCGTTTTGAGTTGGCTCAGGTGCTGGGCGTGGCGCTCGGTGCGTTTTTCCTTCCACTGTGCGCGCTGGGCTTGGCGATCGGCGCGGTGGTCTGAGCGCTTTTGCATCTGGGACGTGGGTGCGTCGCTGCTGCCAGCGGGTGCAGCCGGGGTGGTTTGCGCGAGAACGGGCAAGGCCAGCGCGGCGCAGGCGGCGGCGACGGCAAGGCGGCGGGTGAACGAGGAGGTCATGGAGAATCCTTTCGAGGAGGTTGCATGGGCGCGAGCACGGTGCCAGCGTTGAGAGCCAGTGTTGCGCTGCCATGTAAGGGCGCCATGCGCACCGCGTGAGTCTGTGTAAAGTTTCTTGGAGTTTCGTCGCGCCCGCAAACCCATAATTTTTGGTGAAAATGGCATCTAGCGCTGATCCCAATTGAATTTATAGCTATCAATTTAGGTAAAAGGCTAGCGGTTCCAGGTTCGCCGCGCGCGACAATCCTTCTTTTCCTGTCCCCGGCGCGCCATGCCACGCTGGCGCGCCGCTGCCTAGTCACCAAAGGATTCCCTCTTGTTCAAGAACCTGATCGTCTACCGTATTGCACCCGGCTGGCAATGCGATCTCACCCAACTCGAAGAAGCGCTGGCGCGTACGCCGTTTCTTGAGTGCGGTGCCACCCAGGAGCGCTCTACCGGCTGGGCGGCGCCACGCGGCGAGGCGCATGGCCTGCTGGCCGAATCGGTGGCAGGCCAGTGGATTTTGCGTTTCATGGCCGAAGCCAAGGTGGTGCCCGGCTCGGTGGTGGCGCGCCGCGTGAAGGAGAAGGCCGAGCGCATCGAGAAGGAAACGGGCCGCAAGCCGGGAAAGAAGGAGAGCAAGGAGCTCAAAGACGAAGCCATGCTCGATCTGCTGCCCATGGCCTTCACCAAGCAAGGCTCGATGTGGGTGTGGATCGACCAGGCCGCGCGCACCCTGGTGCTCGACACCGGCAGCCAGGCGCGTGCCGATGAGGTCGTCAGCCTGCTGACTGAGGCGCTGCCCGGCTTTGCACTGGCATTGGTGCACACCCACACCAGCCCGCAAGCCGCCATGGCGCACTGGCTGGCCACGCAGGAGCCGCCCGCAGGTTTCAGCGTGGACCGCGAGTGCGAACTCAAGGCAGCGGACGAAGCCAAGGCCGTGGTGCGCTATGCGCGCCACCCGCTCGACATCGAGGAAGTGCAGGCCCACATTGCCGCCGGCAAGCTGCCGACGCGCCTGGCGCTGACCTGGGACGAGCGCGTGTCCTTTGTGCTGACCGAAGGTCTGCAGATCAAGAAGCTGGCGTTTCTGGACACGGTGTTCGAGGACAAGGCGGCCGATGACGGCGGCTTCGACACCGATGTGGCCATTGCCACTGGCGAAATCGCGCGCCTGCTGCCCGACCTGATCGAGGCGCTGGGCGGCGAGGCGCAGCTGGGCGTGGCGGCATCCGCATCCGCATCTGCACCGGCATCTGCGCCTGTTCTCGCATCCAGATCGGGCAGCGTGACCGGCCCGGCGACCGCGCCTGTGGATACCGACCCCGACAACGCCCCGTTCTGAGGTGGGCAGCGCTCAGCTGGCGCTGAGGTGCTCGAACAGAATGGCGGCGCCGATGCCGGCAAGCACCAGTCCGCCCACAATCTCTGCACGGCTTCCGGCGGCCCGCCCGAGCACGCGCCCGGTCATCACCCCGAGCGTGACGGCCACCAGCGTGGTGCAGCCGATCGCAAAGGCGACGGGAAGGATGGGCACGTCCAGAAACGCCAGGCCCACGCCCACCACCATGGCGTCCACGCTGGTGGCAAAGCCCGTCAGCGCCAGCAGCCAGAAGCCGTGGCGCGCGGGTTTTTCGTCGTCCTGCGTCTGCGGCGGTTTCAGGCCATTGAGCACCATGTGCCCGCCCAGACCGAGCAGCAGCACGAAGGCGATCCAGTGGTCCCAGGCCTTCACGTAATCGGCTGCGGCCAGGCCCAGAGCCCAGCCGATGAGAGGCGTTGTGCCTTCGATGGCGCCGAAGATCGCGCCCGTGCGCAGCGCCTCGCGCCAGTGAGGGCGCTTGAGCGCGATGCCTTTGCCCACGGCGGCGGCAAAGGCGTCGGTGGACATGGCCAGGGACAGCAGGGCAATCGAAAGGGGACTCATGGGAATCGCGGCTCGGGTCGGGCGAACGCAAAGGCGCATCCCCACGGCCCGACGACTGTCGCGCGGATGCGCCCATGGTCTCGCCAACCAGAACACTGGCTGCCTGCGCCACAGCGCGCAAGGCGGGCTGAGTATGTTGACGCAGGCGCTTTCAAGGAAGAAAGCCGGCTACTCCCCAAGGGAAGCCGAAGTATAGGCCTTCGCGGGCTGCCGCCTGTGCGGCGCAGCGCCAGCACCACCACCGGGCCGTGGGAAGCAGCGGATCGCGTCCTCAGCGCCCTTCGAAGCGGGCAGGCTGTTTCGCAAAAAAGGCTTCTATCCCCGCGCGCATGTCCTGCGTCGCGGCGCAGCCCGCAAAGGCGGCGGTCTCGGCGATGAGCTGCGTGTCGAGGTCGCGGTCGAACGATGCGCGCATCAGCCGCTTCATCGCGCCGTAGGCCAGCGTGGGGCCGTGGGCCAGGCGGTGGGCGACGGTGGCGGTGGCTTCGTCCAATTGTTCGGCCGGCACCACGCGGTTGACCAGGCCCAGGCGCAGCGCATCGGTTGTGGTGAGCGTGTCGCCCAGAAGCGCAATTTCCAGTGCGTGGCGCAGGCCCACCAGGCGCGGCAGCGCCCACGAGGCGCCAACATCGCAGCTGGTGCCCAGGTTGATGTAGGCGAGGTTGAAGCGCGTGCCCTCGGCCGCGATCACGAAGTCGGCCTGCAGCATCAGCGAGAGGCCAGCACCGGCCGCAGCGCCATGCACTTTGGCGATGACAGGGGCGTTCATGCTGGCGAGAGTCAGCACGGCGGCGTTCAGCGGCCCAAGCAGGTCGGCTGCGCCTTGCACCGGGTCGGCGCGCAGGGTGGCGAGGTCGCCGCCCGCCATGAAGGCCTTGCCGGCGCCGCACAGCACCACGGCGCGCACGCCGGGGTCGGCGGCCAGGCCCTGCACGGCCGCGAGCAGCGCCTGGGCCATGGGCACGTCGATGGCGTTCATGGCCTCGGGGCGCGAAAAGCGCAGTGTGGCGACAGCACCTTCGCGGCTGACTTCGAGCGGGGCACCCGTAGCGTGGGGCGTTTTTGATTGGGGGAGTAGGCTCATCAACGCTCCTGTAAACATAGCTAATTGCGCTTACCCTTCCTGCGCTGGAGCCTGATTTGACCTTAAATTTGATTCAGGCGTACAGGGCCTCGATTTCGTCCGCATAGGTTTTGTAGATGCTGGAGCGCCGCACTTTCATGGTGGCGGTGACCTCGCCGTCGTCGTGGTCGAGCTCCTTGGTGAGCAGGTGGAACTTGCGGATCTGCGAGACCTGCGCCAGTTTGGCGTTGCCGCGTGCGACCTCCTGCTCGACCAGCTCCCGCACCACGGGCAGCTCGACCAGCGAGCGGAAGTGCGTGAAGGCGATGCGCTGGGCCTGCGCCCACTGAGCTACGGTGTCAAAGTCGATCATCACCAGCGCCGAGACGAAGCGGCGCGCGTCGGCCACCACGATGCACTCCTTGATGTAGGGGCTGGCCTTCATGGTGTTCTCGATTTCGGACGGCGTGAGGTTCTTGCCGCCGGCGGTGATCATGATGTCCTTGAGGCGGTCGACGATCTTGAGTTGGCCGGAGTCCTCGCGCACCACGTCGCCGGTGTGCAGCCAGCCGTTCTGGATGCTTTGCGCTGTGGCCTCGGGGTTCTTGTAATAGCCGGCAAACACCATCTCGCCGCGCAGCAGCAGTTCGCCTTGCGCGCCGATGCGGTGCTCCACGCCCACGGTGGGCGTGCCCACGGTGCCGATGACCACGTGGTCGATAGGATGGCCGGTGACCATGCCGCTCGATTCGGTCAGGCCATAGACCTCGATCAGCGGCACGCCGATGACGCGAAAAAACCGCACCACTTCGGGCGGAATCGGCGCCGCGCCGGTGAGCGCTACCTGCGTGCGGCGCAGACCGCAGAAGTTCTGCAGCGCGCGAAACACCAACAGGTAGTGCCAGGCAAAGCGGGCGCGCTCGCCCAGGCTCCAGTCGGCACGCGCCTTGTCGGCCAAAGGCGCGCAGGCGGCAAGAGCGCGGTCGAACAGCGCGCCGCGCAGGCCGCCCGCTTCCTGGCGCTTGATGGCCAGGGTGGCGTGCATCTTTTCCCAGATGCGGGGCACGCCCAGGAAGATGCTGGGCGCCACCTCGCGCAGGTCTTCCTGTACGGTGCGGATCGATTCGCCGAAATTCACCTGCGAGCCGAGGTAGGCCGGCACAAAGCTGGTGAGCATTTGCTCGGCAACGTGGCACAAGGGCAGGTAAGAGAGGTGGCTTGAGTCCCGGTGCAGCTGCAAGCGCTCCACGATGCCAGGCACCACGCCGCGGATGTTGCGCCACGAGAGCATCGCCCCCTTGGGTTTGCCGGTGGAGCCTGAGGTGTAAATGATCAGCCCGATATCGTCCAGCGTCTGCGCCGCCAGCGCCGCGTCGATGGTGGCCTGCGCGAGCGATGCGGCGCCCAATTGCTCGACTTCGGCAAAGGGGATGATCAGCGCGCGCTCTTCGGGCGTGAAGCTGCGCAGGCCCTTGGTTTCCATGACGACGATCTTGCGCAGTAGCGGCAAGTTGGCCCGCGCTTGGAGCAGCTTGTCGGTCTGCTCCTGGTCTTCGCAGACCATGACGGAAATGTCGGCGTGGCCAACCACATAGGCCACTTCGCTGCTGGGGCTGGTGGGGTAGACGCCGACGGTCACGGCGCCAATCAACCCTGCCCCCATTTGCGCCAGCACCCATTCGATGCGGTTTTCCGACAGCACACCCACATGGCCGCCCGTAGGTACGCCCAGCGCTGCGAGCCCCAGGCCGAAGGCGCTGGCGCGGCGGTGGTAGTCGGCCCAGGTGAAGGGCTTCCAGATGCCGAAGTCCTTTTGCCGGATGGCCAGCCGCGCCGCATCGCTCTTTGCGCGTTCGCGCAGCATCTGCGGCAGGGTGAGTTCGGGGAGATTCATAACAGTGGCCTCTGATACCGGCACGGCTCATACCAGGGCCGCCGCGCAAGGGCCGCCCCGCCGCGCTGGCGGCGTCCCCCTTCCCGCGTCGCGCAGCGAGGCGAGAGAAGGGGGAGAGGCGCGCAGCGCCACAGGGGGATGGCTGTCACGACAGCCACCTTTTCCGGCGCTTGTAGTGCTTGATGTCCTTGAAGCTCTTGGCCGCGCCGCCGTCGCCGCCCATTCCCAGGTAGAACTCGCGCACGTCGGGATCGCTGGCCAGGCGCTCGGCCGGGCCGTCGATGACAATCTTGCCGTTTTCCATGATGTAGCCGGTGTGCGCCACGGCCAGCGCCACGGTGGCGTTCTGCTCCACCAGCAGCATGGAGGTAGAGCGCTCGGCGTTGATGCGCGCGATGATGCCGAAGATGTCTTCGACCAGCTTCGGCGAGAGGCCCAGCGAAGGCTCGTCGAGCAGGATCAGCTCGGGCTGGGCGATGAGCGCCCGGCCAATCGCCAGCATCTGCTGCTCGCCGCCCGACAGATACCCCGCCAGGCTTTTGCGCCGCTCGTGCAGGCGGGGAAAGTATTGGTAGACGGTGTCGAAATCGGCCCTGGCGCCGCTTCGGCCGGTCAGCGCATAGGTGGCGGCCACCAGGTTTTCTTCGACCGTGAGGTCTTCGAACACCCGCCGCCCCTCCATCACATGGAACAACCCCGCGCGCACCAGCGCATGCGGGGTGCGCCCGGCAGTGGGCGCGCCTTGGTAGACGATGCTGCCGCTTTCCACCTCGCCGCGCTCCAGCGCCAGCAAGCCCGACACCGCCTTGAGCGTGGTCGACTTGCCCGCGCCGTTGCTGCCCAGCAGCGCCACAATCTGCCCGCGCGGCACCACCAGCGAGAGCCCGCGCAGGGCCTGCACGGCCTTGTTGTAGACGACCTCGATGTTGTTGATTTCGAGGACGTTGTCGGCGGCTGGCGGGGTCATTTCACTGGTCACTCTTTACTGCCCGCGACACTTGAAACTGGCGCTGCCCAGACCAGGGCCGCCGTGCAAGGGCCGCCCCGCCGCACGGGCGGCGTCCCCCTTCCCACGCGCAGCGTGAGAGAAGGGGGAAGCGGCGCAGCCGCTCAGGGGGATGCTCACAGTTTGATCCAGTCGGACGCTGGAACCATCTTCTGTGCCTTCATGTCCGCTTTGTAGACCCGGCCCACAGGAATGGAGTTGCCCGAAATGGTGATCGGCACACCAATCAGTCCGCCCGTGTCGAAGTCCTTGATGGAGTTGAGCGCCGCTTTGAGGTTGTCGCCGGTGAGCGGCTTGCCGGCGTCGAGCGTGCGCTTGGCCGATTCGACGAACAGCATGGCGGCGAGAAAGCCCTGGATGTAGGCGGTGCTCTGGTAGTCGCTGTGCAGCGCGCGGATCTTCTCCAGCATGGGGGCTTTTTCGGTGTCGTAGTAGTAGCGGTAGGGCATGACGCCCATGAAGCCGTCGCCGGCTTCGCCCATCTTCATGACGGTGGAGCTGTCCATGGTCCAGAAGGTGCCCATCCACTTGCTCGTCATGCCTTGCTGCTTGCCCTGGGTGATGAACTCGGGGATGGGCGCGAGGATGTAGCCGTGGAAGATGGTGTAGTCGGGTGCGGCGCGGCGCAGCTTGATGACTTCGGTGGACACGTCCACGCTGCCGGCGGGCGTCATGATCTTGACTGGCACCGACAGGCCGAGCTTCTTCGCCAGCGCCTCGCTTTTATCGATCGGGTCGCGGCCGAATTCGGAATCCGAATACACGAAGGCCACCTTGGCGCCTGGTTTTTCCTTGGCAATGTGGTTGAGCAGGATGCCGAACATCTCGGTGTAGTCGGGGCCGACCAGGAACTGGTGCGGGTACTTGACCGGGTCGTTCAATTCAGACGCAAACGAGGCGCCGGCCATCAGGATGTTGCCGTTGCGGTCGAGCTCGGGGTTGATGGTCTTGGCGAAGCCGGTGGAGTCGCCGTAATACAGATTCACCTTGTTCTGGCTGGTGATCTTCTTGAACGCCGCCACCGACACGTCGACCTTGTAGCCGGTGTCCTCCGGCACGTACTTGATCTTGCGGCCCTTGATGCCGCCGGCGTCGTTGACCATCTTCACGTAGTCCTTCATGCCCGCGTCGATGCCGATGCCGGCAAAAGCGAACACGCCGGTCATGGGAATCGACCCGCCAATGACGATGTCCTCGCCACTGGCCTGGGCGTGCGCAGCGAGCGGAGCGGCCAAGGTTGCGCCAGCGGCGATCAGCAGGCTGCGGCGCCGTGCGGAATACTGGCTGGGGTTGAAGCTGCGGTCGGTCATGTGCATGTCTCCTAGGATCTTTGTGGCTGGCACTTCAAGTGCCTCAAGTACGGAATGGCCACAGGTGGAAAAAGCGGCGAATGCGCCGCCACACTTCAGCGAGCCCCTGTGGCTCGAATACGAGAAACCCGATGATCAGCAGACCGAAGACGATGGTGCGCACCGGCGAGAGGAAGACGGTGAACGACGCGCCGCCCGGCATCACGTCGACGATGAGCTTGAGCAGCTCGGGCACCAGCGTCATGAAGGTCGCGCCGAGCACCGCCCCCAGCTGTGTGCCCATGCCGCCGACAATGATGGCGGCGAGGAAGAAGATCGACATCGACAGCGGAAAGCTCTCGGGCGTGACCACCCGAAAGAAGTAGGCCCACAGGCCACCCGCCACGCCGGCGTAGAAGGAGGAAAGCCCGAAGGACAGCAGCTTGGTGCGCAAGAGCGGAATGCCCAGCACCTCCGCCGAGATATCGCGGTCGCGGATGGCGATGAAGGCGCGGCCAATGCGCGTGCGAAACAGGTTGGCCGAACCCAGAAGCATCAGCGCCGTGATGGGCACGATCACCCAGTACAGCTTGAACGAGGTGTCGAGCAGCACCCCGAAGATCTGGGCCGGTGGCACCGTGAGGCCGCCCGTGCCGCCGGTCAAGTGGAAGTTGGCAAACAGGAAATGCGCAATGAACGAGGCCGCGATGGTGACGATCGCCAGGTACAGCCCCTTGACCCGAAGCGACGGAATGCCCACCACCAGGCCGCCCAGCATGGCGACGAAGCCGCCTGCCACGATGTTGAGCAGAAACGGCGTGCCCAGGCGAATCTGCAGCACCGCCACGGTGTACGCGCCCAGCCCCATGAAAGCCGCCTGCCCCAGGCTCACGAGCCCCGTGTACCCCGTGAGGATGTTCAGCCCGCTGGCGCTGGCGACGTTGATGGCCACCAGGCAGGCCAGGTAAAGCCAGTAGCTGCCTGCGAAAAACGGGAACAGCACCAGCGCCGACGCCAGCACCGCCAGCCAGACCTTTTGCGTGCGCGAGTCGAACAGCGCCGCGTCGCCGAGGTAGGTCTCTTTTAGCGTTCCGATGCGCATCAGAGTCTCTCTATTTCGTGGGTGCCGAACAGGCCGTAGGGCCGCAGCATCAGCACGGCGACCAGCACGATGAAGGTGGCAAGCAGCTTGTATTCGCCGCCCAGGTAAAAGCCCGCCAGCGCCTCGATCACGCCAATCAGCAAGCCAGCGACCAAGGCGCCCAGCACGCTGTCGAGGCCGCCCACGATGACGACGACCAGCACCGAGAGCCCAAACACGCCCATGGCGCTGGAGATGCCGCCAATCGACCCGACGATGATTCCCGAGACCGCGGCAATCATGGCGCCCACCACCCAGGACAGCGAGAACACGCGCGGCACGTTGATGCCCACCGAGTACGCGGCTGCCTGGTCGCTGGCCGTGGCCCGCAGCGCGACGCCGCCGCGCCAGAAGCGAAACAGCAGCAGCACGGCGGCGATGAACACGGCGGCAATCACCGCACCCCAGAACACCTTGGGCGCGAGAAAGGCTTCGCCCACCATGATGGGGTCGCTGGGCATGAAGTCGGGCAGGCGGCGCTGGTCGGCGCTCCAGATCACTTCCACCAAGCCGACCAGAACCGACCCCAGTCCGATGGTGACCATGAAGACCGAGATCGGAGGCTCGCCCAGCAGGGGGCGAATCATGGTGCGCTCGATCACGCCGCCCAAAACGCCGGCCGCCAGCACGGCGGCGGGAATGGCCAGCCAGATCGGCAGCGCAAACATCGCGGCGAAGGTGAAAAACAGGTAGGCGCCCGCCATCAGCATTTCGCCAATCGCAAGGTTCACCACGCGCGTGGCTTTGTAGACCATCACGAAGGCGAGCGCTGCGAGCGCGTAGAGGCCGCCGCTGGCCAGCCCCGTGAGGCTGATTTCGAAGAGGGTGAGCCAGTCCATCACGCGGCTCTCTCGCCAGCGGCCGCGCCATGAAAGCGCCGGCGCAGGTCGCCTACGTCGCCCGAGCCGAGGTAGGCGCGCACCACTTCGGGGTTGCGTTGCACCTCGGCTGGCGCGCCCTGGGCAATCACCTCGCCGAAGTTGAGGACCACCACATGGTCGGACAGGTCCATCACCAGACCCATGTCGTGCTCGACCATCAGCACCGTCACGCCCCATTCGGCGCGCACGTCGAGGATGAAGCGCGCCATGTCTTCCGTTTCCTCGCGGTTCATCCCCGCGACGGGTTCGTCCAGCATGAGAATCTGCGGCTGCATGGCCAGCGCCCGCGCCATCTCGACACGCTTTTGCAGCCCGTAGGGCAGCGCCGCCACGCTGGCGTGGCGGATGTGGTCGATCTCCAGGAAATCGATGATGCGTTCCTCGATATCGGCGCGCAGCAGCGCCTCTTCGCGCCGGGCACGGCCCATATAGAACAAGGCGTCGAGCACGTTGGTCTTCATGTGCGCGTGCCGGCCGAGCTTGATGTTGTCGAGCACCGTCATGCCGCGAAACAGCGCAATGTTCTGAAAACTGCGCCCCAGCCCGAGCGCCGCGCGCTTGGGCGCTGGCAAATCGGTGATGTCCTGGCCCCGGAAGCGGATGCGACCCGCACTCGGTCGGTAGAAACCGGAAATGGTGTTGAACAGCGAGGTCTTGCCGGCGCCGTTCGGGCCGATCACGGCCGTGATGCTGCCAGGCTGCACGGCAAAACCCACGCCGCCCAGGGCACGCACGCCGCCGAACGCCAGTGTCAGGCCGTCGACTTCCAGCAAGGGGCCGGCCGGGCCGGAAGAGACAATCTGCATCGAACCTCGTCTAAGGGTTTGTGCCGGACGCGGGGAAGTTACTCGCTCGTAAACTACTTACTCGCGAGTAGAGTTTGTGTGCGAAGCCCGCTTGAGGCATCAGGATTTACCCCCACACCAGACCGATATGCCCAGTTCTTCCTCCCGCCGTCCGCGCGCTGTTGCTTCGCCCTGGGCGAATCCGCCCGAGCGCGAACAACAGCGCGAGACCAAGCGCCAGGCGGTGCTGGCGGCAGCGGCGCAGCTTTTCAACGAGCGCGGCTTTCACGCCACCTCGCTGGACGATATTGCCGGCCGGCTGCACGTGAGCAAGCCCACGCTGTACTACTACGTGAAGAACAAGGACGAGATCCTGCTCGGCTGCGTGCGCCAGGGGCTGGAGATGATGCTCGCCGGCATCGAGGACTCGCGCCGCGCCGGTGGCCAGGCGGTGGACCAACTGCTGACCTGCATGCGCGTGTACGCGCACATCGTCACCATGGACTTCGGCATGTGCCTCATTCGAGTGGGTGACGAGCAGCTGCCGCCCGAGAGCCGGCGCGAGCTGCGGCGCCTCAAGTCCCTCATCGACCACGAATTTCGCCGCCTGGTGGCTGCCGGTGTAGAAGAAGGCTCCATAGCGCCCTGCGATCCGAAGATGACCGCCTTCGTGATTGCCGGCGCGCTGAGCTGGATTGGCCGCTGGTACCAGCCCGAGGGCGAATACACGCCGGATCAGGTGGCCGAGCAGTGCATTGCGACACTGTGCGCGGGGGTGTTGCAGCGGCCAGCGGTGTAGCGCTCAGCCCGTCGCCTGCTGCAGGCCCAGGCTCTCCAGCGCCTTGAACAGGTGCTCGACATGGGCGGCATCAAACAGCCCATCCGGCCCCTGGGCGTGGATATCCGTGAAGGGAGATTCGTAGAGTCGGCCAGCCGGCATGGCGCCGTACTCTGTCAGGTGCTGCACGATCTCATCGATGAACTGCAGCTGCCTGGCGCTGGCGGTGCCCATGGCAACCAGGTCAGCAAAAGCGGCACTGGCTGCCGCGCGGTCCAGGCCCACCAGCGAGCGGATGAACACCGGCAGGCTGGTATGCAGCGTGCGCGCACGGGCAATGTCGCTGTCGCTGCCGCCCGCCTCGTACAGCAGGGCTTCCAGTTCTTGCAGGTCAGTCGCAGTGAGTGGCTGGTTGCGGCGCAGCTTGTGCAGGGCCAGTCGGTCTTCATGGGCGCGCAAGAATGTCTTGGCCTTGGCGCGGAAACGCTCGAAGTCCACCGCGCTGGTAACCAGGGGCAAGTTCACTTCGGCCGTCTCACCGATGGCATCTTCAAATTCGGTGTAGACCACCTTGCGGCTGCTCTTTTCAATGAGCTTGATGAGCGCACGCAGCTTGCGCCGTGCCTGCTCCAGCATGCTGAGGGTCAGGTCCTGCCACCACTCGTCGCCGGCCACGGCTTCGATCAGCAGCAGGTGTTCGCGCACGCTGGGCACGTTGGCCAGTTCCAGCAGGCTGCTGGCCAGTTGCTGCACCTTGGTTTGCAGGCGGGCCAGCGCGGGTTCGCTGCGCAGCAGGGCCAGTTGGGTGCCCAGCATGAGCGCGTCGAAGCGCTTGGCATCCTCGTCCTCGTCACGCACCGCCGTGGGCAGTCCCGACAGGTGCGTGGCCACCTCGGCGAGCTGTTCGGCGCTGGGGCGCTTCCACGCATCCGGCTGCGCCCAGGCTTCGACCCAGCGGCGCTGCGGGCGCACCACGAAGTTGTTGAGCGACATGCCCACCACCATGCCGTGCAGCAGCGCGGCGGTGTCTTCGCGGATGGCGGCTTCGGTCAGGGCAAACGATGTGGCCGGCGCTTCGGCCACGCCGTTGCCAGCCAGTCGCTGGTCCAGCAGGCCGATCAATTCCAGCCGGGCGTTGAACAGCCGCTGCGACAGCGGCGGTGCCAGCGCGCCCTCGCTGCCCTCCAGTTCCTGGCTGAAGAATTCCAGGTTCTGGCAGAAGTCGAAGATGAAGAAGTCCTTCTTGTCCTGCCCCGGCCCGTACAGCTCTTTGCACAGCCGCGTGCCGCGCCCCACCATCTGCCAGAACTTGGCTTTGGAGCGCACGATCTTGAAGAACACCAGGTTCACCACCTCGGGCACGTCGATGCCGGTGTCCAGCATGTCCACCGAAATCGCGATGTGCGGCGCGCGGCCCTTTTGCGCAAAAGCATCGATGAGCGACTGCGCGTATTCGGTCTTGAAGGTGATGGTGCGTGCAAACTCGCCCCGGTATTCGGGGTAGTTGACGTCGAACCGTTCCTGGATGAACTCGGCGTGCCGCTGGTTCTTGGCAAAGACGATGGTCTTGCCCAGCCGGTCGCCGCCCGCCACCTTGTGGCCGCGCTCCATCAGCAGGGCCAGCATCTTGTCCACCGTGTCGGTGTTGAACAGCCACTGGTTCACCGCCTCGGCGCTCACCTCGTCGGGGGCTTCGCCACCTTCCTCGTCCCACTCCAGCGCGTCCCACTGGTCTTTTTCGTCGTCGCTCAGCTCGTCGTAGCGAATGCCCTGGCGCTGGAATTTCAGCGGCACCGAAATCGCCTTGGGCAGTGCCAGGTAGCCCTCGGCAATGGCGTCGTCCAATCCATACGCATCGGTGGGCACACCGCTTTCCAGGCCAAACAGGCTGTAGGTGTTGCGGTCGATCTCGTCCTTGGGCGTGGCCGTCAGGCCCACCAGCAGGGCGTCGAAGTAGCTGAAGATGGCGCGGTACTTTTGGTAGATGGAGCGGTGCGCCTCGTCCACCACGATCAAATCAAAGTGCCCCACGCCAAAGCGGCGCTGCCCGCCGCCCGCGCTCTCATTGATCAAGCCCATCATCGTGGGGTAGGTGGACACGTACACCCGCCCCTCGGTGGCGCGGTCGGTCACCAGGTTCACCGGCGCAGCATCGGGCAGGTGGGCCTTGAAGGCGTTCACGGCCTGGTTCACCAGCGCCACGCGGTCGGCCAAAAACAGCACGCGCTTGGCCCAACCCGCGCGCATCAGCAAATCCACCAGGGCAATCACCGTGCGCGTTTTGCCCGCGCCCGTGGCCATGACCACCAGCGCCTTGCGGTGCTGGTCGCGCTCAAAGGTCTCGGCAATGCGGCGGATGGCGCGTTGCTGGTAGTGGCGCTCCACAATGCCCGCCGCAATGCTGAGGCTGGCCAGCGGCTTGCGCGTGGTGCGGCGCTGGTGCATCAGCTCCAGCTCGTCCTTGGTATGAAAGCCTTGCACCGGGCGCGGCGGGCTGGTGGTGTCGTCCCACATCCAGTGCTCGTAGCCGTTGGTGCCGTAGATCACGGGGCGGTGGCCGGTGCTCTTTTGCAGGCAGTCGGCATACAGGCGGGCCTGCTGCTGGCCCTCTTGGGCACTGCGGCGGGTGCGCTTGGCTTCCACGATGGCCAGGGGCCGCTCGCCGCTCCACAGCACATAGTCCACAAAGCCCTTGCCCTCGTTGTTGGGCATGCCCTGCACTTCAAACTCGCGGTCGCGCGGCTGGTCCAGCGCCCAACCGGCTTCTTTCAGCAGCAGGTCGATGAACAGGTCGCGCGTTGCGGCCTCGTTGTAGTCGTGGGCTTGCGCGGGTTGCGCGGCGTTGGCGGCTTTGGCGGCAGCAATCTCGGCGCGGTAGTGGGCCAGCTCGGCGTCCAGCGCGGCATTGCGGGCGGTCGCTTCGCGCAGCGCGGCGTCGCGCTCGGCCAGGGCTTGGGCCTGTTTGGCAAGGGCCTCTTGCGCTGCAACCTGGGCGGCGCGGCTGGCGGCCTGTTCTTGCGCCGCTGCCGTGCCTGCGGGGGGTGGCAACAGATCGGCGCGAAACTGCAGCCCCGCCGCAGGCCGGTCGCCCACGCGGCGCGCATAGTGCTGCGCCAGCCAGAAGGCCACATGGAACAGCTCGCGCAACGCGCTCTGCGCATCCTGCGCGGCCACGGGGCGCACATCGTGCACCGCCTTGTTGCCCAGGCGGCGAATCACGTCCATCTTGGCGTGCACCGCCGGGCCTACCAGTTGCTGAAAGCTGGGCTCGAACAAAAACGCCGACAAATCCGCCTTGTACGGCATGCGCAGGCAGCCACCCCGGCCCCCTTCGGCCTGGTAGAGCCAGGCCACGGCCAGCTCCAGCGTGCGGCGGGCGTAAAAGCACGCGGTGCGCGGGTCGGCATGGGCGGCGGCCTCTGCGCGGCGGGCTTCGGACAGCAGGTCGGGCCAGTCGGGCTGCAGAAAGCAAAAGTTGGATTCTGAATGGCTCACAAGGCTCCCTCATTGATCTGGCCGACGCGGGTGTGTCTAAAGACCTTCTAAAGCTTGAAAGGCGCAGTGGGTGCTTTAGAAAAAACTTTATAAGTCATTGTTTTTGAATGAGTTTATATTTTTCTATAAACCGTCAAACATTGCTAAAGGGGCTGTTGGTGGCTATAAACCAGCGCGCCCATCGGCGTTCACCTCTCAGCACCAACTTGCCCTCGGTCCGCAATTCCCGTAACAAATCTTGGACGGCACTTTCCGGCAGTGTGGGAAGCACCTGCCGCAGCTCAGCCAGGGGGGCGCCCTGAGGACTTTGTTGGGTCAAATGGGTGACCAGAAGCGCTTTGTTGGTGTTGCGATCCAACCCACGTTGGCGGGTGTAGGTGCCCTTGGCCCCTAAGGTTGCGTACAGGGCTTCGGACAGTATGTAGCGCACACCCTTACCGCGCCCAATGGCTTCCACGGCTCCTGCCGCAATCAGGCTGGGAACCCGCTCCAGCAACTCGGCGCTGAGTGCCTTGCCCTGCTCCAGCCGCTCCAGTGCGAGATAGTCCAGCGTGGAAAAGCTCCGCAGCGTGTCTTCCCCCAACCGCTCCATGAACCGGACAAACGCCGGGTTGCGCACGCCGCCCTCCAGCGTCAGGCGCACCTCGTGCGCGGCGGTGCCTGCAAAGCTGGGCAGGGGCTTGCCCTGGCGCACGGCGCTTTCCATCATCAGGTTCAGGCCCTGGCCAGATCGCTCAATCAGCCCGCAGCGCCCTAGCGCCTCGGCCAGGCGGCGGTTGCGCGGGTATTGCTGGTCAATGATGTTCTCGGGCGTGATGCCGGGCGGCAGGCCGCCGGGGCTTACCACCTCCAGCCGCTTGGCAAACTGCCGCACAAAGATGGAGCCGCCCAGGCGGTAGTCGCGGTGGGCCACTGCGTTCAGGATGGCCTCGCGCACGGGCACTTCGTCAAAAGTAGGCAGGTCCATGCGAAAGAAATCGTCCTGGTAACTCTGCCGGTCGTTGCGCAGGTTGATCTTTTTCCACAGCGCGTCTTGCCAGGCGAAGAAGCCCGCGCGGTATTCCTCGCGGTCGGCCGCCGGGCCAGCGGCTTCGGACGAGCGGTACTCAAACACCAGCTCGGCTTGCGCCAGCCATCGCGTGAGACCCGCACGTGTGCCAAACAGGATGAGCGCCGCGTAGCTCACCTGATCGCCCTCCACCAGCAGTTCGGCATCGCGCAGCGTTTGCAGGTCGCATAGCTCGCGCCTGCGCGGGTCACCGCTTCTGCGCGCCCAGCGTTCGCGGAACAGGACGATGGATTCGGGCTCCAGGTCGGCCAGCGTGGCACCGGGGCAGGGCTGGGCAGAAAAGTCGGGGCCTGTCTCGGCAAACATCTCCCTCAACTCCTGGCCGCTCAAAGCTGCCAGGTCGTCACCTGCGCGCTTGAAGTAGCGGCCATCAATCTCCCACGCCGTGCCCGGCAAGCGTGGCGGAACGTGAACGATCACCACGCGCCCTTCAGGCAGCAACAGCTCTTCCACAGGAATGCGATGCCCCAGCCGCTGGTGCAGGCCCGCCTCGGTGCGGCCCGGGTCTTCAAACGCCTGGGTGCCCACAATGCGCCGGGGCCGCTTGTCCGTCACGCCCAGCACCATGGTGCCGCCGCCCTCGTTGGCCAGGGCCACGCAGTACTTGAGCAGCTTTTCAAAGTCGTACCGTTGCTTGGCCTCTTTGAACTCCAGGCGCTGGCCTTCGGGTTCAAGCAGCCATTGGTGAAGCTGGGCGACGGAAGTGGGCATGGCGGCGAAGAAGCTTTGAGAGATTGATGCGAATAGCGCCGCCTCTAACGCAGCGGCCCCTGGTGCGAGACCAATAGCATGGTTTTAAACGTGAGCTGCGCCATACAAGTTTTCATAATTTAATCCGTCAGTCAAATATGGGGAAAAACCGGCGAGGAGAATTGAAATTGCCATAACGTCTCGTAATTCCAATTCTCGTAACTTGTTTGCTGCTGTTCCTCCATGTCTAATTCCTGGATAGTCACACGCGAAACCATACAATTGTTTAATTGCATCTTTGACCTGGAAGTGTGGCCAAGTATTGGCTTGACCGCAAATGGCCCCTAAAGTGTTTCCGCTTACAGTAGGTAGTTTTCCGCCCAATCCCTCTAGCAGATTTATTTGCTTTTGAATGCATGTTTTTATGTGATTTGTAGAGCTGTCAGTTCGGATTGCTCGAACTGAAGACTCAAAATCATCCATTAAAGATGACAAATGGGCATCAGTATTTGTGTGGTTGCGTAATTCTCGAATTAAATTAGAGAAAATCCCTGGCAACGTGGGACAGAGTATGCACGGCGAACGTAATTCGTAGCGAAGGCTAAATTTTTGAATCACCTCCCCCAATCGTACAAAATATGTACTTCCGAGATCCTCCGCAACTAAATCGTCCAAAGCTTCTAATATCTGCTCGAGTGCAAAGACTAATGCACGCTCGCTGGCGAAACTATCTGAAGTTAGCCCGTAGAAAGCATCACGAGCGTCGACAGGATCATCCAATATGTTGGCTAAATCCTCCGGGGAAAGATTTGTCTTGAAGGCGACCGACACCGCTCGGAATAGCTCGCAAAACAAGTCGTCTGGAGCGGTCTCTATCTGAGCCAATGGATCCCACAATTCGGTTTTTAGCTCGGGCCAGATGCTTATAAATTCGCCATGCATTCAAACCTCCCCTGCGAATGCTTTACTTTGCAGAGCTAAAAAAAGCTCATTTAAGTCGATCATCGCCGCAGTATTTATTTTCTTTAGATGGATTATTTGTGCTAATCGGGTCGAAAACTTTTTCTGTAATTCTATTGGGGGGGTTGGAATTTCAATTTGCTCAAAAGAAGATTTCTTGAGAATAGGCAGCGTTGTAGAAGCACCCCAAGCTTTAATCGTCGGTTTGAAGAATCGCATCACCTCAAATCCGAAATGATCAATAATTTCGTTGCCCCACACAATCGCATTAAGTTGCTGATTGAATGCAGACGCCTTTAGAGCTATGCCAACTTTGCCGATGGTCGCACCGATGCAGCAAACCAAAGTGGAGCCTGCGCGTACAACATCAACTTCCTGCGCGCCGGCTTCCGTAATACTTCGACGGACTGGTTCATCACTTTCCAGATCGCCTGGGGTAATGAAAGGTATCGGGCCATCAAACATGCCCTCTTTTGAGCTAGGGGGCGTTCCACCCGTAATCACCTTACCCAAATCCTTCAACTTTTTTACAGGCCAATTTTTAGGATTAGTAGCGGGGTCCCCGAACAAATCCAGAAAGAGGGACTGGGTCAGGCGGTCCAGCAGGGCCAGGGCGGTGCGGCGTTGGGTTCGGAGGGTTTCGGCCTGGTCGAGGATGGCGGCGATGCGGCGTTGTTCTTCCAGCGGGGGGACGGGAATATTTAGCTCGGAAAATCGCGATTTGTTGACTATCGGTACGGTCGTGGCTGGAGCCATTGATTCAAGTTGAGGCTTCAGAAGCCTACAAGCAAAGAAACCGTAGCGAGGATCAATTTTGTTGCCATCAAAGACGATGGCATTGATTTGTTGATTGGTGACGAGGGGCCTGCCCGCGAAACCAATTTTCCCCAGCGACCCAATGCAGCAGACGAGCACTGAGCCCGCAGGCAATAACGTGCCGGTTTTTGCGCCCTCGTCTGTGAGTGACCTTGTGGCAGTGTGGATTGGAGTTATTTCGCCGAGGTCGCCTGGCGTGACAAAAGGGATGTCTCCACCAAAAAGGGACTCATCGTTTGTTTTCGGAGTCGATCCTGTGTGAATCGTCCCAAGGTCTTGGAGCATCTGTGTTGGAAAGCTCACTTCAACATCCCCTCTAACACCCCCATCCCCCGCGTAATCTCGTCTTCCAGCGCCCGCAGCTCCGCCAGGATCTCCCCCGGCGCCCGGTGCTGCACCTGTTCATGCACGACTTCCTTGTACCGGTTGATGCTCAGGTCATACCCGTTGGCCTCGATGTCGGCCTTGGACACGCAGAAGCTCTGGGCGGTGCGGGGGCGGTCGTGTTCGGTGCCGTTCCTCTGGCCCCAGCGCTCCAGCACGTCGGGCAGGTTGTTCTTGGCGTGCTCTGCTTCTGATAGCTGGTTGCGCTTATCCACAAAGCGCTGCAGGCCTAAAAGGCTTGCATCCAGCAGGGGCTGGCGTTTGTCGTCCAGGCTCCAGCCGTCGGCCTGCATGTCGTAGAACCACACGTGGTCGGTGCCGCCGCTCATGGTTATGGTGAAGAGCAGGATGGCGGTGCTGACGCCCGCGTAGGGCTTGAACACGCCGCCGGGCAGGCTGATGACGGCGTCGAGTTTTTGCTCTTCCACGAGCTTGCGGCGCAGCTCCTTGTGGGCCTTGCTGCTGCCGAACAGCACGCCGTCGGGCACGATGACGGCGGCGCGCCCGCCGGTTTTCAAGAGGCGCAGGAACAGGGCGAGGAAGAGCAGTTCGGTCTTTTTGGTTTTGACGATGGCCTGCAAATCCTTGGCGGTGTTCTCGTGGTCGAGGCTGCCGGCAAAGGGCGGGTTGGCCAGGATGAGGCTGTAGGCACCGGCGTCGCCCGCCGCGCCTTGCGAGAGCGAATCGCGGTACGCAATGGCCGGGCGCTCGACGCCGTGCAGCAGCATGTTCATGCTGCCAATGCGCAGCATGGTGTTGTCGAAGTCGTAGCCGTGGAACATGCCGTGGTGGAAGTGCGCGTTCTGCGCCGGCACGCGCAGCATGTCGGGGTAGGTGCTGCGCAGGTATTCGCCAGCGGCCACGAGGAAGCCGCAGGTGCCACTGGCCGGGTCGCAAATGGTGTCTTGCGGCGTGGGGGCGGTCAGGGCCACCATCAGTTCAATGATGTGGCGCGGCGTGCGAAATTGCCCGTTTTGCCCGGCGGCGGCAATTTTGCCGAGCATGTATTCGTACAGGTCGCCCTTGGTGTCGCGCTCATCCATGGGGATGGCGTCGAGCAGGTCCACCACGCGGGCCAGCAGCGCGGGCGTGGGGATGGTGAAGCGGGCGCCCTGCATGTGGTGGGCAAAGGCGGTGCCGGCGGCTTCGCCACCGGCCGCCTGCAGGCTGCGCAGGAAGGGAAACACATGCTCGCTGAGCACGGTGAACATCTCGCCCGGCGCCATGTTCTTGAAGCGCGACCAGCGCAGGTCGTCAAACGGGCGGCCTTTGGGGTCCAGGCCTTCGGGGTAGAGGCGCAGCGGCTGGGTCTTGAGGCGCAGGGCTTTGTGGTCTTCGCGCGTTTGGTCGCTGTCGAGGCCGCGCAGGAAAAGCAGGTAGGTGATCTGCTCAATGACTTCGAGCGGGTTGGCAATACCGCCCGACCAGAAGGCGTTCCAGACCTGGTCGACTTTGTTCTTGAGTTCGCCGGTAAGCATGGGCAGGGGAAGTGCAACGCTGCACTGGGCAGGTGGTGAAGCCTGCGAGTCTGCCATGCGGCGCTGCGCCGCGCGAGCCAGTTTTTAGGTGTTTTAGGCCCCCAGCGCTTGGTGGATAAGCGCTAGCAGCTACTTTTTTGATAGTTTTCTTCGTGCCGTGGCGGCCGGCGCATCACTTTCATCCTCTGCCGCCAGGTCATCCAAGATCGGGCAATCCGGCCGCGCATCGCCCGCGCAGCAGCTCACCAGTTGCGCCAGCGTGCGCTGCATGGCCTGCATGGCGGCGATGCGCTGCTGCAGGTCGTCGATGTGGGTCTGCGCAATCTGCTTGACGCTGGCGCTGGCGCGCTGCTTGTCTTGCCACAGGCCGAGCAGGGTGGCGATCTCGGGCATCGAAAAGCCCAGGTCGCGGGCGCGGCGGATGAAGCGCAGGGCGTGGATATCGGCCTCCGAATACTGGCGGTAGCCGGCCTCGGTGCGCGCTACGGGGGCCAGCAGGCCCAGCGATTCGTAGTGCCGCACCATGCGCGGCGAGACGCCCGCGCGCCGGGCTGCCGTGCCGATGGCGACCTGCGTGGCGCTTGGGTGGCTCACGCCGGGGCCACCTCGTAGCCTTCTTCGGCAATCGCCGCCGCCAGGGCGTCGCGCGGCTGGGTGCTGGCGACGTCGACGCGGTTGGCTGCGCGGTCGATGCGCACCTCGGCGGCCGGGTCCAGCGCTTGCACGGCCTGGGTGACGGCGCGCTCGCAGTGGCCGCAGGTCATGCCGGTGACGGTGAATTGGTAGGCTGTGCTCATGGGGAAACTCCTGGGAACGGGTGAAAAGGGCTGACAGCGATAGCTTGCAGCTTGACATGGTGGCAGAGTCAAGCGGTTCGTGTCGATCTGTGGAGTGGGGGTGAACTATAAAATAGATAGCTGTTAACTCAATACAGATAAGCGCTGGATGCCTATTTGGCTGTTAATTCCAAGCATTTTCTGCTCAACCCGGCTTTGCGCACTTGACCCTGCCATCGTGGCAGGGTGTACCTTTGCGCCATGACACCCGAAACCACCCTGCCTGTCCCCGCCCTTGCCGCTGCCCCCGGCGCTGCACCTGATGCTTCGGCGGCACCGCCGCCGCTGGAGATCGACATTGGCATTGGCGGCATGACCTGTGCCAGTTGTGTGGGCCGCGTCGAGCGCGCGCTGCGCAAGCAGGCCGGCGTGCAAGAGGCCACGGTGAACCTGGCGACCGAGTCGGCCCGCATTTCTGTGTCCGGCACGCCCGGGGAGGACGCCGCTGCCACCGAGGCGCGCCTGCGCCGCGCCGTGCGCACGGCCGGGTATGAGCCGCGCACCGCCGAGGCCGTGGCCGCGCACGAGGACGCCTCGCCCTGGGCCGGGTTTGACCGCGTCGCCATGGGCCTGACCCTGTCGGCGCCGCTGGTGTTGCCGATGTTCGGCGACCTGTTTGGCCAGCACTGGATGCTGCCCGCCTGGGTGCAGTTTGCGCTGGCCACGCCGGTGCAATTCATTCTGGGAGCGCGCTTTTACAAGGCCGGCTGGCACGCAGCGCGCGCGTTCACCGGCAACATGGATCTGCTCGTGGCCATTGGCACCAGCGCGGGCTGGGGGCTGTCGATGTGGCTCTGGCTGACGGCGCCGGCCGGGCACCCGCCGCATCTGTATTTCGAGGCCTCGGCGGTGGTGGTCACGCTGGTGCTGCTGGGCAAATGGCTGGAGGCCCGCGCCAAGCAGCAGACCACGGCGGCGATCCGCGCGCTGCACGGCCTGCGGCCCGATGTGGCCCATCTGCTGGTCAAGGGGCAGGAGCAGGACGTGCCCGTGGCCGAGGTGATGGTGGGCGACGAACTGGTGGTGCGCCCCGGCGAGCGCCTGCCGGTGGACGGCGTGCTGCAGAGCGGCGAGACGCAGGTGGACGAATCCATGCTTACCGGCGAGCCCCTGCCCGTGGTCAAGGACGCGGGCGCTGCACTCACCGGCGGCTCGATCAACGGCGAAGGCCGCATCGTGCTCACGGTGCGCGCCGTGGGCAGCGAGACGGTGCTGTCCAAAATCATCCGCCTGGTGGAAGACGCCCAGGCCGCCAAGGCGCCGATTCAGCGGCTGGTGGACCAGGTGGCCAATGTGTTCGTGCCGGTGGTGTTGGTGATTGCCCTTATCACCCTGGTGGGCTGGATGCTGGCGGGTGCCAGCGGCGAAGTGGCGCTGATCCGCGCCGTGGCGGTGCTGGTGATCGCCTGCCCCTGCGCGCTGGGCCTGGCGACGCCGGCCGCCATCATGGCTGGCACGGGCGTGGCGGCCGAGCACGGCATTTTGATCAAGGACGCCCAGGCGTTGGAGTTGGCGCACCGCGCCGACACTGTGGCCTTTGACAAGACCGGCACGCTGACCGTGGGCCAGCCGCGCCTGACGGCCTTTGAGCCCGCCGCGGGGCAGGATCGCAAGGCGCTGCTGCAGGCTGCCGCCAGCCTGCAAAGCGGCAGCGAGCACCCGCTGGCGCGCGCGGTGGTGCAGGCGGCGCAGGCTGAGGGCCTGGCGTTTGCCGCCCCGGATGCGCTGCGCGCGGTGGCGGGGCGCGGCAGCGAAGGCGAGGTGGCCGGGCAAAGCTATCTGCTGGGCAGCCAGCGCTGGATGGGCGAACTCAAGCTCGACCTTGGCCTGCTGGCCGGCCGTGCTGCCCAGTTGCAGGCCGAAGGGGCCACGGTTTCGACATTGGTGCAGCGCACGGGGCGCGGCCTGGAGGCGCGCGCCCTGCTGGCCTTTGCCGACGAGCCCAAGCCGGGCGCGCTGGAAGCGCTGGCCCAGTTGCGCGCCAAAGGCCTGCGCACGGTGATGATCTCGGGCGACAACCGCGGCGCCGCCGAGGCCATGGCGCGGCGCCTGGGGCTGGACCCGGATGCTGGCGAAGTGATGGCCGAGGTGCTGCCGGGCGACAAGGCCGCGGCGGTGCGGGCGCTGCAGAAGTCGGCGGATGGGGCGACCCATACCGTGGTGATGGTGGGCGACGGCGTGAACGACGCACCGGCGCTGGCCGCGGCCGACGTAGGCATGGCCATGGGCAACGGCACCGATGTGGCCATGCACGCCGCAGGCATCACGCTGATGCGCGGCGACCCGCTGCTGGTGGCGGCGGCGCTCGATATTTCGCGCCGCACGGTGATGAAGATTCGGCAGAACCTGTTCTGGGCCTTTGCCTACAACGTGGCCGGCATTCCGTTGGCGGCGCTCGGTTACCTGAGTCCGGTGGTGGCGGGCGCGGCGATGGCGCTCAGCTCGGTCAGCGTGATGACGAATGCCTTGCTGCTCAAACGCTGGCGTGGCCCGCAAGGGAAGACCCGCTGAGGGAGAATCCCTATTGTCACAACGGCTTCTGGCACACTCGCAACAAGTTGTTGCAAGTGCCGCACCGTTTTTTTGACAAGGGAATGTCATGTCAGTTTTCAGCTTGATGCGCCAGTTCACGATCCGTTTTCGCATGCTGGGCGCCATTGCCGTGGTGCTGCTGCTGCTGGGCTTGCTCGGCGGTGCCGGAATGTGGGGGATGTTTCGCATCCACGCCATGAGCGACGCCTTTGTGACGCACTCCTTTGCGCAGGAAGCGCAAATTGCCAGCCTGCAAGTGCATCTGGGCACGGCGCGCAGCGAGCAAAAGGAAATGCTGCTGCAGCAGGCCACGCCCGAGGCTCTGGCTGCGGCGCGCACCCGCGCTCTGGCGGCGCTGGACGCGGCCGATCAGGCGGTGGGGCGGTTTTTGGCCACGCCCGATGCGGCCGAGCACCCGCAGGCACTGGCGCTGCGCACGCAAGTGGCGGCGTTCCGTGCCCAGCTCAGCGCCGTGCCAGGGCCCGAGGCGGACGCCGCCTGGACCGCGCTGCAGCAGGGCATGGGCGCACTCGATGCGCGTCTGCAAAGCGAGGTGACGAAGGCCCGGCAGGCGCAGGCCAAGGCGCTGGAGCAGACACAGTGGCTGTTTGCGTTGCTGGTGGTCATCACCATCCTGGTGGTGGTGCCGCTCACACTGCTCAACATGATCTCCATCTGCCGGCCGCTGGCCTACGCGCAGAGCCTGGCGCGCGCGATTGCCGGGGGGGATCTGTCGCAAACCATTCGCGTCTCGGGCAAGGACGAGGTGGCTGATTTGCAGCGCGCCCTGCACGACATGCAAAGCGGTCTGGGCGCGCTGGTGGCGCAGGTGCGGGACGCCAGCGGCAGCCTGGCCATTGCCAGCCAGGAGATTGCCAGCGGCAACCAGGATCTGTCGGCCCGCACCGAGCAAACCGCCGGCCACGCCCAAGACGCCGTGGGCACGCTCTCGGGGCTGACGGCCACGGTGCAGCAGACGGCGGGTTCATCCCAAACAGCCAACCAGTTGGCGCGCTCGGCCTCGGGCACGGCCACGCGCGGCGGCGCGGTGGTGCAGCAGGCGGTGGCCAGCATGCAGGAGATATCGGCGTCCAGCCGCAAGATCAACGACATCATCGGTCTCATTGATTCGATTGCTTTCCAGACCAACATCCTGGCGCTGAACGCTGCCGTCGAGGCCGCGCGGGCCGGTGAGCAGGGACGCGGCTTTGCCGTGGTGGCCAGCGAAGTGCGCAGCCTGGCGCAGCGCTCGGCCGCAGCGGCGAGCGAGATCAAGACCCTGATCGGCAGCAGCGTGCAGGCGGTGGACGGCGGCGTGCGCCACGTGGAAGAAGCGGGCGCCGCGATGCAGGAGATCGTGGCCAGCGTGCAGCGCGTGGGCGACATCATTGGCGAAATTTCGGCCGCTGCCAGCGAGCAGACCGTGGGCATTGCCCAGGCCAACGATTCGGTGGGCGAGATCGACCGCATGACGCAGCAGAACGCCGCCCTGGTGGAGCAGTCGGCCGCCGCCGCCGATTCCCTGCGCGAGCAGGCGGCACGCCTGGCGCAGGTGGTGCAGCAGTTCCGGCTGGCGGATGCCCCGCCGGAGCGTGCTGCAAGGGCAGCGAGCCCGCCTGAACGCAAGCGCCTGGTCTGAGCCTGGGCGCGTAGACTGGGCTCCCGCCCTTTGTTCCAGGAGCCTTGCGCCATGACGCCGTCGAGCCTCAGAACCATTCACGATGAGCATGCTGCGCTGGCGGCGGTGCTCAAGTCCTTGCAGTTGCTGCAGCAGCGCGGGCCGGGTGCGAACCCGCAGGCGTTTTTTGACGCCATGCGGGCCATGCTGTTTTACATCGACGAGTTTGCGGAGCGCCAGCACCACCCCAAGGAAAGCGAGTGGTTGTTTCCGCGCGTCGCCGCGCGCTGCGCTGAAGCGGCCTTTGCCATCGAGCGCCTGGACCACGACCACGAAGGTGGCGAAGCCGCAGTGCGCGAACTGCAGCATTTGCTCCTGGCCTGGGAACTGCTCGGTGAGGCCCGCCGGCGCGCATTTGCCGATGCGCTGGTGCGCTACGTTGATTTCTACCTGGAGCACATGCGCCTGGAAGAAGCCGTGGTGCTGCCCGCCGCGCTGGCGTACCTGCAAGCGCACGAGTGGGAGGCGATCAACCGCGCTTTTTCCACCAACGACCTGCTGCTGACGCCGGGCGTGCAGCGCGATCCGGCGTTCGATGCGCTGTACGCACGCATCGTCAACTCGGCGCCCAGCCCGATCGGCCTGGGCGGATAGGGCGGGCAGGAAAGGGCTTCAGGCTTCGCTCAGTGTCGGGTAGTCGGTGTAGCCCTTGGCGCCGCCGCCGTAGAGCGTGTCCTTGTCGAGCTTGTTGAGCGGCGCGTCCTGGCGCAGGCGGGCCACCAGGTCGGGGTTGGCGATGTACGTGCGGCCAAAGGCGACGATGTCGGCACCCTTGGCGAGCGCGTCCTCGGCGTCGGCCTTGTCGCGAAAGCCGTTGTTGATCATCCAGGCGCCGGTGCCGCCGCCCTTGCGGTAAATCTGGCGCAGCGCCTCGTAGTCGAACGGGCGGCCTTCCACCTCACGCGGGCCGCCGGTGGCGCCAACGATGGTGTGTACATACGCCAGGCCGAGCGGCGCCAGCTGGTGTAGCAGGTAGTCGAAGGTCTGCTGCGGGTGCGCGTCGACGATGTCGTTGGCGGGCGTCACCGGCGAGAGGCGAATGGCGGTGCGCTCGCCGCCAATTTCGTCCGCGATGCCGCGCACCACTTCAAGCATCAGGCGGGCGCGGTTCTTCACGCTGCCGCCGTAGTCGTCGTCGCGCTGGTTGGCGCCGGTTTTCAGGAACTGGTCCAGCAGGTAGCCATTGGCGCCGTGGATTTCCACACCGTCAAAGCCGCAGGCAATGGCGTTGCGCGCGGCGCGCTGGTAGTCGCGCACGATGCCCGGCAGCTCGGCGGCGTCCAGCGCGCGCGGCTCGGAGGTGTCCACGCGCTGGGCCTGGCCGTTGCGGATCAGCACCGTCTGCGCGTTCGCCTTGATGGCCGAGGGCGCCACCGGCGCGCCGTGATCGGGCTGCAGATCGACGTGCGAGATGCGGCCCACGTGCCAGAGCTGCACCACGATGCGTCCGCCGGCCTTGTGCACGGAATCGGTCACGCGGCGCCAACCGTCGAGCTGCTCGGTACTGTAGAGACCGGGCACGTCGGCATAGCCCTGGCCCTGGGGGCTGATGGCGGTGGCCTCGGTCACGATGAGGCCGGCGCTGGCGCGCTGGGTGTAGTACTCGGCCATCAGCGCATTGGGCACGGCGCCGGGGGCGCGGTTGCGCGTCAGCGGTGCCATGGCAATGCGGTTGGCCAGGTGCAGGGCGCCGGCGGTGAGGGGGTCAAACAAAGTGGTCATGGCGGGGTTTTCCGAAAATGGGTGGCAATAATGGCTGGCAAAAGTGTGTCGCGTTGGGCCTGTGCTGCAGAGCGTAGCGCGCTGGCGCGGCCGACGCTGAAGGAATTCGCCGCGTGTGGTGTGCATTGGGTCTGAAATTTCTAATAAAAATGGCATCCAGCGCTTATTGGGTATGCATGGATAGCTATGAAAGCAGGAGTAACCTGAGCGACGCCAGACGCGGCCGATGGCAGGCGCTGAATCCGCTGCACGGCACAATCGAGCCCTCATGACCGCTTCTTCCGCTGCCGCAGTGCCCCGGCCGCTGCCTGCCCTGGCGCTGGCCTTCTCGCTCTCGCTGGGCGCTGCCATCTCGCTGGGCCTGACCCGTTTCTCCTACGCCCTGCTGCTGCCGCCCATGCGGGGCGACCTGGGCTGGAGCTATCTGCTGGCCGGCGGCATGAACACGGCCAACGCCATCGGCTACCTGGTGGGCGCGCTGGTGACGCCGCTGCTGCTGCGCCGCCACGCGCCGGGCAGCATCTTGCTGGGTGGCGCAGCGCTGGCGACGGTGCTGATGGCGGTGTGCGGCTTTCTGCTGGGCTCGCCCGCTTTGCTGCTTCAGCGCCTGTTGGCTGGCGCGGCCAGCGCGGCCGTGTTTGTGGCAGGCGGCTTGATGGCGGCCCGCCTGGGCGCGCTGGATGCCCGCCGCAGCGGATTGCTCCTGGGCGTGTACTACGGCGGCGTGGGCTGGGGCATTGCGGCCTCGGCCCTGTTGGTGCCGGTGGTGTTGGCGCAGGCGCCCGAGCCGCACACCTGGGTCTGGGCCTGGTGGCTGTTGGCCCTGCTGTGCGCCGCCTGCACGGCAGCGCTGGCCTGGCCGGCGCGGGTGCTGCGCCAGCTCGATGCGCAGGGAGCGGTGGCCACAGCCACCACGGCGGACGGCGCGGTGCCCAAGCATGCGCGGGTGCCTCTGCGCGCGCTGGCGCCTGCGTTGGCGGGCTACACCTTGTTTGGCGTGGGCTACATCGGCTACATGACCTTTGTGATTGCGCTCTTGAAGGAGCAAGGCCTGGGCACCACCGGCATCACCTGGTTTTACACGCTGCTGGGTCTGGCGGTGGTGGCGTCGGCGCGCGTCTGGGCGGGCCTCTTGGAGCGCAGCAAGGGCGGCGGCGCGCTGGCACTGCTCAACGCCCTGCTGGGCGTGGCCACGGTGCTGCCGGCGCTGACCTCGGCCTGGCCGGTGGTGCTGGCCTCGGGGCTGCTGTTTGGCGGGGTGTTCCTGTCACTCGTCGCTTCGACCACCGCGCTGGTGCGCCACAACCTGCCGCCGTCGCAGTGGGCGGCCGGCATCAGCGCCTTCACCATCGTGTTTGCGGCTGGCCAGATCGTCGGGCCCACGGTGGTGGGCGCCATTGCCGATGCCGCCGGAGGCCTGGCACGCGGCCTGGTGTTCTCGGCCGTGGCGCTGTGGATGGGCGCGGTGCTGGCCTGGCGGCAGAAGCCGCTTTGATGGCCAGAGCTCAGGCCCTTACTTGATGAGGCCTTCCGCCTTCATGGTGGCAATGACCGCCGGGCGGGCTGCCACGCGTGCGCGGTAGGCCGTGAGGTTCTGCAGGTGCGACAGATCGAACCCGACCGGCTTGGCCCAGCCGCTCACGGTGAACAGGTAGGCGTCGGCCACGGTGAACTGCGCGCCCATCAGATAGTCCTTGCCGGCGAGCTGCTGGTCGACGAAAGCCAGGCGCGACATCAAACGCTCCTTGACGGACGCCTTGTATTCGTCGTTCGCGGGGCCGCCAAACAAGGGGCCAAAGCTTTTGTGCAGCTCGGTGCCGATGAAGGTCAGCCATTCCTGCAGTTGGTAGCGCTCAAAGCTGCCCGCTGGGGGCGCCAGCTTTTTGTCGGGTGCCTGATCGGCCAGGTACTGCACGATGGCCGGGCCTTCGCGCAGCGTGCGGCCATCGTCGAGCACCAGAAAGGGCACGTAGCCGAGCGGGTTGATGGTGTAGTAGTCGGTGCCGTCGGCCAGCTTGTGCGTCTTGGTGGGCGCGGCAATGGCCTCGTGCGCCAAGCCGGCCTCGTGCAGCACGATATGGGGCGACATCGAGCAGGCGCCGGGGGAGTAGTAAAGCTTCATCGAAATCCTTGGTGAAAACCGTCCATGCTAGGGCGTGGCGGATTTCTTTGCTGCGTGGGGGCAAGAGGGTGGCGGAAGGGGCCGGGTGGGGAGCTTATTTCCGAACGGGGGTGGGCTGCGGGTTTCGATGGATGTCGCTTGTGTGGAGGCTGCAGTGTTTTATGTGGGGTCGGCTGGAATGACGGCATGCCTTTGCCAAGGGCGGGTGCCGGGATGTGCGCCCGGCGGCGCAGTAACTTGTCTCTTGCGTCGCCAAGGACCAGTCACCAAAGAGAAGGCGACCCCGCTGTCCGCGTCCCCTGCGCTGCGCTTCGGGGCAACCTGCGGTGCGCGCTTCAGGCGGGGTCCGCGCAAACTCGCCTGGCGGCTCAAACAGCGCGCGGCCCTGATCCGCCTGAAGCTGTGCTCCTCGGCACGGCCAGAGGGGAAGGGGAGCCGGGCAGCCGTTCGGGCCATCGCTGCGCTCGGCCCGGGCGTCGGGACAAGCGGGCGCCGGCAGTAGGACCGGATTCAGTGCAGCGCAGGCATTGGGGGCGCAGTGCAACTGTCGGATCACCCTGCAGCGCAACGAAACGCGTGCTCAGACCCCAATCCCGGAATGCTGGGCGCACAGCTAGTTTTTGCTATTTATATCTGCGGCATCGCATTAAAGTCCAGTCGATGAGCGGCTGTTGTCGGCCAGGAGCGGCCTGTGGCGGCAGATGAAAGCGGACTCTCAACGTTGGAGGCCACCGGCAGGCAACACGCGCCGCGAAGCGGCAACTTGATGTTGCTTGTCCGTGTGGGCCGACCAGTTTGACGGCTTCAACGAGGTACTCCGCACGCCGCCATGGTGGTCTCCCAACTGTCGAGTGCCTTGGTGCAGGTCTCCAAGACTCCGCCCAGTTTCGTCCCCGACTCGTCGACAATTTCGCCATCGATTACGAGCGAGAGTTTAGTATTTGGGCCGGCGAAGACGCGCGTTTCGCCTGTCTCCGAGTCAAAACGGCTCTCAACTGAGGTGCCCGGTCCGTTGATTGGTTCAACGCCCAGAGATTGATGCACATTCTGAATTAGAGGTCTGTGACCGGAGCGGGGGCGACTCAGTGCGCCGTGCTTCCCGAGTTCGACACCAAGCTCCGTAAGCTATTGATCTGTATAGGGCGAGCCTTCCGGCCTGCCACTACAACAGGGGCATTTGAGCGTCGTGGACGGGTTTCTTGATCTTGAGTGCGGCCAGCACTTC
>JAGNYI010000100.1 GCA_017985015.1 Giesbergeria sp.
CAACGGCGCTGCCAGCGGTCCACAAACCGTTCCTGGCTAGGCGCTTCGCCGCAGACAGTAGCAACGCTACGGCAAGGCGAAGCAACAACGCCAGGGACGGTTTTTGGACCGCCACCCCCCTCAGAAGAAGCCGAGCTTGGATTCGCTGTAGCTCACCAGCAGGTTCTTGGTCTGCTGGTAGTGGTCGAGCATCATCTTGTGCGTCTCGCGCCCAATGCCCGATTCCTTGTAGCCACCAAACGCCGCATGTGCGGGGTAGGCGTGGTAGCAGTTGGTCCACACACGACCCGCCTTGATGGCGCGGCCCATGCGGTAGGCCACGTTGCCGTTGCGGCTCCACACGCCGGCGCCCAGGCCGTAGAGCGTGTCGTTGGCAATGGCCAGGGCTTCCGCTTCGTCCTTGAAGGTGGTCACGGCCAGCACGGGGCCAAAGATTTCTTCCTGGAAAATGCGCATCTTGTTGTGGCCCTTGAACAGCGTGGGCTGCACGTAGTAGCCGCCTTCCAGGTCACCGCCCAAGTGGGCCTGGCCACCGCCAGCCAGCACTTCGGCGCCTTCCTGCTTGCCCAGATCGAGGTACGAGAGGATTTTGGTGAGCTGCTCTTTCGAGGCCTGCGCGCCCATCATGCTGTCGGTGTCCAGCGGGTTCATGTGTTTGATGGCAGCGACGCGTTTCAAGACGCGTTCCATGAACTTGTCATAGATCGATTCTTGAATCAGTGCGCGCGATGGGCAGGTGCAGACCTCGCCCTGGTTGAAGGCAAACAGCACCAGGCCTTCGACGGCTTTGTCCAGAAACGCATCGTCCTTGTCCATGATGTCGGCAAAGAACACGTTGGGGCTCTTGCCCCCCAGTTCCAGCGTGGCGGGAATCAGGTTGTTGGCAGCAGCCTGCGCAATCACTCGGCCTGTGGTGGTGGAGCCAGTAAAGGCAATCTTGGCAATGCGCTTGCTGGTAGCCAGCGGCATACCGGCTTCGCGGCCGTAGCCGTTGACGATGTTGAGCACGCCGGGCGGCAGGATGTCGGCAATCAGCTCGGCCAGAATCAGGATAGAGACGGGTGTGGACTCTGCGGGCTTGAGCACCACGCAGTTGCCGGCGCCAATGGCCGGGGCCAGCTTCCAGGCTGCCATCAGGATGGGAAAGTTCCAGGGAATGATCTGCCCCACCACGCCCAGCGGTTCCTGGATGTGGTACGCCACGGTGTTCTCGTCGATATTGGACAGCGCGCCTTCTTGTGCCCGCACGCAGCCGGCAAAGTAGCGGAAATGGTCCACGGTGAGCGGAATGTCGGCGTTGAGCGTCTCACGGATCGCCTTGCCGTTGTCCACGGTTTCAGCGTAGGCCAGCAGCTCCAGGTTCTGCTCAATGCGGTCGGCAATCTTCAGCAAAATGTTGCCGCGCGTGGCAGCATCGGTCTTGCCCCAGGCGTCGGCAGCGGCATGGGCGGCGTCGAGCGCCAGTTCGATGTCTTCGGCGGTGGAGCGCGCCACCTGCGTATAGACCATTCCGCTGATGGGCGTCACCACGTCAAAGTACTGGCCTTTGACGGGGGCGACGAACTTGCCACCGATGAAGTTGTTGTACTGGGGTTTGTAGGCGATTTTGGCGCCAGCGGCGCCAGGGGCTGCGTAAACGGTCATGGGTTTGTCTCCAGGTGGAATGTCGATCCAGCCGCCCCACTCGGACAGCCAGACGACAGGAAACACTCACAAACCGTGCCAGGCCCATGGATCGCGTAGGCTATTGATTTATATAACTCTTTCATTTCATGGGGCAGGCTGATGGAGGAGTCCCTCCAGCCGCAACGCTCCATCCTGCGACAACTGTCACGAAATGGATCACTTGGACCGTTCTGCTGCGTCCATCTCTTGCGTGCGCTTGCAGCCACACCCATACTGGGGCACAAACCGGGCAACATAGCCCTCGGCGAAGGAGACCGTTCGTGCAATCGAATTCCGCCCCCCTGGCCTTGCGACAGGCCAGGCAGCACCTGCTTGAATTTGGCCAATGCCCCAGTGGCCTGGTCAACGAGCGGCTCGCGCGTTCGTGGTCGCGCAGCATGGCTGCAGGGCTGGCCCCGGATGCGCGCGTACGGCCACCTGACCCCGTCAGCAATGGCAGCCTGCGTCGCGCCCTGAGCGCCAGCCATGTGCTGCTGGCGCATTCGCGCCCCATCATGGAATACGTGTTTGATCAGGTGCGCCACAGCCAGAGCGTGGTGGTGCTGGCCGACCCCCGGGGCATGCTGATGCACACCCTGGGCGACGAACACTTTGCCGACAAGGCTGCGCGCGTGGCCTTGTCGTGCGGTGCCTCCTGGCACGAAGAGCATCGCGGCACCAACGCCATTGGCACTGCACTGGTCGAGGGCGGCGCCGTGCAGATCCATGGCTCAGAGCATTTCCTGGAGCGCAACGGTTTCCTAACCTGCGCCGCCTCGCCCATTGTGTCGGCCACGGGCGAGATGCTGGGCATTCTGGATATTTCCAGTGACCACCGCAGCAGCCACGCGCACGCGCACACGCTGGGCCTGGTCAGCACGGCGGCCCGCATGATCGAGAACCGCTTGATCGCAACGGCCTGCAAGCGCGACATCCGCCTGCATCTGCACCCGCAATCCGAAGGGATTGGCAGTGTCGCCGAAGGCATCGTCGCGGTGTCGGGCGACGGCTGGATCATTGGCGCCAACCGTGCCGCTCTTGCGCAGCTGGGCCTGCAGATGGGGGACATTGGCGGGGCGCAGCTCGAACACGTGCTCGACGTCCGCCTGGAGCAACTTCTCTCCCACCACCAGCGCCGTCCCCTGCAACCCCAGATGCTGCGCCTGCACAGCGGCGCCGTGCTGTTTGCACAAGTGCAAGTGGATGCGGCTGCATGGCCCAGCCCCGCCTTGGCGGTGCGCGCCCGCGCTGGCGCCGTGCCGGCTGCCGACGATGCACTGGCGCGCCTGGATACCGGCGATGCACGCTCGCGCGCTGCAGCAGACAAGGCCCGCCGCGTGCTTGGCAAACCCATTGCGGTGCTGATTCAGGGCGAGTGCGGCGTCGGCAAGGAAGTCTTTGCCCGCGCCATGCACGCCAGCGGACCCCGGCGCAGCGCACCTTTTGTAGCCATCAACTGCGGCGCCATCCCCGAAACCCTGATTGAAGCCGAGCTGTTTGGCTATGTGGCAGGCGCCTTCACCGGCGCACGCAAGGAAGGCAGCCTCGGGCGCCTGCGCGAAGCCCACGGCGGAACCCTGTTTCTCGATGAGATCGGCGACATGCCACTGCCCATGCAAACGCGCTTGCTGCGCGTCCTGCAAGAGCGCACCGTGACGCCCGTGGGAAGCGGCAGCAGCGTGCCAGTGGACTTTGCCCTGGTGTGCGCCACCCATTGCCGCCTGCTGGAGGCCGCTGAGCAAGGTCGCTTTCGCCAGGACCTTTACTACCGCATCAACGGCCTGACGGTGCAGCTGCCCGCTCTTCGCGAACGCAGTGACTTTGACGCCCTGACCCAGCGGCTGCTGCAGGACCTCAATCCCCAGCGGGACCTGCAGCTGGCCCCCGAACTGCATGCACCACTGGCCACCTACCGCTGGCCCGGGAACCTGCGCCAGTTGGCCAGCGTGCTGCGCACCGCCTGCGCCATGCTGAACGACGACGAAGACACCCTCGACTGGCCACACATGCCCGATGACCTCATCGCCGCCCTGGCCCCCGAGTCGACAGAGCCTCCGGCGGCATGCAGCCCTGCCTTGGACGCGGCACGGCCCTCGGCGCTCCTCGAAACCCTGAACCTGCAGGACCTTTCGCACGCCGCCATCCAGCAAGCGCTGCAAAGTGCCCGCGGCAACGTCTCGCAGGCCGCGCGGCAGCTGGGCATCAGTCGCCAGACGATTTACCGCAAGCTCGATGGCAGTGCCAGCCGACAGCCTTCTTGACGGGCTGGTCTGCATCACCGCACCGCCGTTCCAGCACACGCCCGTACGCGCCCTGCCCACCTGAGAACGTGAACCAATACATTCTCACGGAGCC
>JAGNYI010000002.1 GCA_017985015.1 Giesbergeria sp.
TGACCACGTCTTGCAGGCCGTAGGCCATCCAGGCGTCGGCGGGCAAGCCGTCGCGGCCGGCGCGGCCGGTTTCCTGGTAATAGCCCTCGATGTTCTTGGGCATGTCCACGTGCGCCACAAAGCGCACATCGGGCTTGTCGATGCCCATGCCAAAGGCAATGGTGGCCACCATGACGATGCCTTCCTCGCGCAGAAAGCGGTCCTGGTGCTTTTTGCGCACCGCGCCGTCCAGCCCGGCGTGGTAGGGCAGGGCGTTGATGCCCGCGCTTGCCAGCGTGGCGGCCAGCTCGTCCACGCGTTTGCGCGACTGGCAATACACCACACCCGCTTCGCCTGCGTGCTCGCGCTCGATAAAGCGCAGCAGCTGCGTCGTCACATCCTTCTTTTCCTCGATGCGGTAGCGGATGTTGGGGCGATCAAAGCTGCTGATGAAAAGGCGCGCCTCTTGCAACTGCAGCCGTTCCACGATGTCTTCGCGCGTCAGCGCGTCGGCCGTGGCGGTGAGCGCAATGCGTGGCACGCCGGGATAGCGCTCGTGCAGCACGGTGAGCGCGCGGTATTCAGGCCGGAAGTCGTGGCCCCACTGGCTGACGCAGTGGGCTTCGTCGATGGCGAACAGGCTTAGCTTGCCCTGCGCGTACAGGTCGTCGAGCAGGCCCAAAAAACGCGGCGTGTTGAGCCGCTCGGGTGCGGCGTAGAGCAAGGTGATGGCGCCGGTCTGCAGGCGCAGCTCGACGTCTTGCGCCTCGTCGTAGCTCAGGCTGGAGTTGAGAAAGGCGGCATCGACCCCCGCCTCGTGCAGCGCGCCGACCTGGTCGTGCATCAGCGCAATCAGCGGCGAGACGACGATGGCCACGCCGCGCCCCTGCTGCTGGCGCACGATGGCCGGCACCTGGTAGCACAGACTTTTGCCGCCGCCCGTGGGCATGAGCACCAGCGCGTCGCCACCACCGATCACATGGAGGGCGATGGCTTCCTGCGGGCCACGAAAGGCTTCGTAGCCAAAGACTTCTTTCAGGACGGAATGCGCGGCAGACAAAGGATTTGCTCTTTGATTGATAGCTTCAAATGCTTATGGGATAAGCGCTAGAGGCCGATTTGACATAAAAAATGCGGTGTGAGCGCCCAGGGCCAGCGCAAAGCGGCGCCCCCGATTATCGGCAGGCGGCGACCACCATCGTTCCTCGATACAAAGCGAAATAAACCGAAACCGCCCCGAGATGACCTGCGGGCGGCCGCCGCGCACCATAGGGTCTCGTTTTACTACCGCATTGAAGAGGACATCGCCATGAAACCCTGGATCAGAAGAACCCTGTTCGGCATGCTCGGCGCATCGCTGCTGGTGGGCAGCCTGTCGGCCTGCTCCAGCGGCCACGGCTGGCGCCACGGTCAGATGGACGAGCAAAACATCACCGAAATGCGCGGCAAGATGCTGGAGCGCGTGGGCAGCAAGCTGGCGCTCGACGCTGCGCAAAAGCAAAAACTGGCACAGCTGGCGGACACCCTGCAGGCCCAGCGCAAGGCTTTCATGGGCGACGCCGCTCAGCCGCGTGAGGCATTTCAAGCCCTGGTGGCAGGCGCCACGTTTGACCGCACCGCAGCGCAAACGCTGGTGGATGCCAAAGTGCGCGCCGTGCAGGCCGGCAGCCCCGAGGTGATTGCCGCCATGGGCGACTTCTATGACAGCTTGAAGCCCGAACAGCAAGCGCAGGTGCGCGAGATGATGAACCAGCGCCGCGGCTGGATGCGCCACCGGGGCTGAGGCCACGCCATGCCTGGCCACCACACCAGTCTGCAGCGCCTGACGCAGGGCCTGCGCGAAGTCGGCCCCGCTTTGTTCCACGGGGTGCCGCAGCCGCACGAGGAGCTGCTGGCCCTCGTCTGGGGCCCGCGCTTTGACCGCCAGCATGCGCTGGGGCTGGCGGCGCACCAGCCCGAGCAGGCGGCGCGCACGCTGCCAGCGCTGCTGTCCGCGGCGGACTGCTTTGACACGCTGGCGGCGGACGGGCAGCGGCGCCTGCGCAGCCTCATTCAGCGCCACCACCGGCTTTACGCTTGATCTGGGAATGGCATGGTTCAAGCTACAAGCGAGAATTCCCACACCATGCACCGCATCCTGCTCATCGACGACGACGAACAGCTCGGCCCGCCGCTGGCCACCTACTTCCAGCGCTACGAGCTGGAACTGGTGCAGGCGCTGCGCCCCAGCCAGGGCTTGGCGTTGCTGGAAGGTCCGGGTCAAGGCGGCTTTGATGCCGCCATCCTCGACGTGATGCTGCCCGAGATGGACGGCTTCGAGCTGTGCCGCAGCATTCGGCGCACCAGCGACATCCCCCTCATCATGCTCACCGCGCGCGGCGAGGTGATGGACCGCGTGGTGGGCCTGGAACTCGGCGCCGACGACTATTTGCCCAAGCCCTTTGAGCCGCGCGAACTCGTCGCCCGCCTGCAGACTGTGCTGCGCCGGATGAAGACCGCCGCGCCGGGGGACGCGAAATCTGCGCCCGGCGTGTTGGAGTTCGACGGCCTGCGCATCGACCCCGCGCGCCGCAGCGTGCAATGCCTGGGCCACGAGGTGGAGCTGACCGGCACCGAATTCGACCTGCTGCACCTGCTGGCGAGAGAAGCCGGGCGGGTGCTGAGCCGCGACGACATCCTGAACCAGCTGCGTGGCCACGAGGCCGAGCTCTACACCCGAGCGGTAGACATCATCGTCAGCCGCCTGCGCAAAAAACTCGAACCGCTGGACGCCATCAAAACGCTGCGCAACGCCGGCTACACGCTGGCCCTGCGCCGGGTATTCATATGAGGCGCAAGTCCAGGGGCCGGCATGCGGCGCAGGCACCCTGGCACCGCCGCGCGCGCCAGGCCGTGCGCCGCTCGCTGCGCGTGCGCCTGGTGCTGGTGTTTGTGCTGCTGGCGCTGGCCATGGCCGTCACCTTCATTGCAGGCGTACAGAAAGCCGTGGCCGTGGGTTGGCGCGAGGCGGCCCGCCCGCTGCTGATCGATTACGTGGACCACCTGGCGCAGGAAATAGGCAGCCCGCCCAGCATGGAGCGTGCCCAGGCCATCACCGCGCGGCTGCCGATTTCGCTGCGCGTCTCTGGTCCCACGGTGAACTGGAATTCGCAGCCGGACGCACCCCGCCCCGGCTGGACGCGCGACCCGGCATGGCGCCACAGCCAGAGCCAGGATGACGGAGAAAACCTGCTGGTGCGCACCACGGCCGACGGCCACCGACTGGAATTTGGCCTCTCGGTGCAGGCCTGGCAGCACCGCCCGCGCATTGCGTGGATCACGCTGGGCGCCCTGCTGCTGCTTACCGCACTGGCCTACCTGTATGTGCGCCGCTTGCTGCGCCCGCTCGACGAGATCCGTGCCGGCGCCGAACGTTTTGGCGCGGGAGCGTTCGACGATCCCATTCCCGTGCGCTGCGCGAACAAGCCCGATGAGCTGGGGCAGCTCGCCGCCACGATCAACACCATGGGCAGCGACATCCACCAGATGTTAGAGGCCAAGCGCGCCCTGCTGCTCGCCATGAGCCACGAACTGCGCAGCCCGCTGACCCGCGCTCGCCTGAATGCCGAACTGCTGCCCGAGACCCCCACCGTGGACCCGCAGCGCCAGGCGCTGCTGCGCGACCTGGGTGAAATGGCGCGATTGATTGCCGACCTGCTGGAAAGCGAGCGCCTGGCGGGCAGCCACGCGGCCCTGCACCGCGAGCCCGTGGACCTGGCAGCGCTCGCGCGCGAAGTGGTGGCCGAACTCGGCAACCGCCACGCCAGCGCCGCCGCCATTGCCATCCACGCGCCGCCGGGCCTGCCCGCGCTGGCGCTTGACCGCGCACGCATGCGATTGCTGTTGCGCAACCTCCTGGACAACGCCCTGCGCCACAACCACCACTTCGGCCACAACCCCGCAGATGGCGCCACAGCGCCGCCCGAACTGCGCCTGCAACTGCACGGCGACGAACTGGAGATCGAAGTGCGGGACCACGGCCCCGGCGTACCGCCAGAGCACCTGGCGCAGCTGGCGCAGGCCTTCTACCGCCCTGACAGTGCCCGCCAGCGCACCACCGGCGGCGTGGGCCTGGGCCTGTACCTGTGCCGCCTGGTGGCGCAGGCGCACGGCGGGCGGCTGGAGCTGCGCAATGCCGAGCCGGGACTGGCGGTGCGGGTGGTTTTGCCAGTGCAGGCGGCACGGCCCGCAACTGCTGCGAAAGCCCAGGGGTCGCAAGACGATAGCGATTGATTCACTATTTTCAGTGGCCTTGACTCGCCTCCGCCACAGGGGAACAGAATTGCAAGAACCGCGAGGCCTCCATGAACACCCGGCGACTGAAAAAGGAACGCGAGAGTGCTCAAAAACCGGTGCGGCCTCACGCCGCTTTGCCCGCCTTGCCATGGTGGCGCTGGCTGCTGTATCTGGGCAGCGGGCTGGCCATCTTCAGCGCCATCTACGTGAAAATCGGGGGCACGGTCCCCATGCATTTCATGCATGTGGCGGCCTGGCATGAGGCAGATGCCCTTGGCAATCTGGGCATTGCCGGGGTCTTCAGCGGGTTGATCGTTGCTTTGCTCAAGCTGTTCCTCGACCCCGTGTTTCTGGGCGTTGTGGAGCGCAAATCCGCACTGCGCATCGCCGAGGATCTGGCAATCTCCGTCGCACAAACGGCGGCCGGCGTAGCCGCAGACGGGCTGCTGAACGCTGCGGCCAGTGCAGCGTCGTCCGGCGGCGATTCCGCTTCCTCTGGCGGTGTCACCAGTGGCGGTGGCGGAGACTTCGGCGGCGGTGGCGCGTCGGGCAGGTTCTGATGCCGTTGAGCCGTTGATGACAGGCCAGTTTGTCCAGTTCAGCAGAGTGCGCGCATCGCGCACCTGACGCATAGGCGTTGTCAGAAATCAGGGTTTATCCTGTATATACAGGTATGGATGAGGCGCCGCACAATGCAGTGGCGCGGGACGCCTTCAGTGGTCGCCGCCAGCCCCACCCAGACGCTTCACACTGAAAAGGAGTCCCTTATGGTCCCGTCATTTGTCAAGAACGCCGCTCTGCTCGCAGTCGGCACCGCCATCGCCGCCATGGCCGTTCCGGCCGGCGCCCAGACCAAGATCACGCTGGGCATGTCCGGCTGGACTGGCTTTGCGCCGCTGACGCTGGCCGACAAGGCCGGCATCTTCAAGAAGAACGGGCTGGACGTAGACCTGCGCATGATTCCGCAGAAAGACCGTCACCTGGCGCTCGCATCCGAAGCCATCCAGTGCGCCGCCACCACGGTGGAAACGCACGTGGCCTGGAACGCCAATGGCGTGCCCATCGTGCAGATTTTCCAGATGGACAAATCCTACGGCGCCGATGGCCTGGCCGTGCGCAACGACGTCAAAACGTTTGCTGAGCTCAAGGGCAAGACGATTGGCGTCTCGGCGCCTGGCACCGCGCCGTACTTTGGCCTGGCATGGATGCTCAACAAGAACGGCATGACCCTCAAGGACGTGAAGCTGGTATCGCTGGAGCCGCAACCCGCCGCCCAGGCATTCATTTCGGGCCAGAACGATGGTGCCATGACGTATGAGCCCTATCTTTCCACCGTTCGCGCCAACCCGCAGGCCGGCAAGATTTTGGCCACCACGCTCGACTACCCCATGGTGATGGACACCGTGGGCTGTGCGCCCACCTGGCTCAAGGCCAATCCGCAGGCCGCCCAGACACTGACCAATTCGTACTTCGAGGCGGTGGAAATGATCAAGACCGACCCGGCCAAGTCGTATGAAATCATGGGCGGCGCCGTCAAGCAAAGCGGGGAGCAGTTTGCCAAGTCGGCGGCGTTTCTGCGCTGGCAAGACAAGGCGGCCAACCAGAAGTTCTTCGCTGGGGATCTCGTGCAGTTCATGAAGGACGCTACGCCGATCCTCCTGGAGGCGGGTGTGATTCGCAAGGCGCCGGCGGACCTCAACACCACCTTCGACGCGAGTTTCATCAAGTAAGCCGGAGCCCGCCCACCATGCAAACCAACTCTGTTCCCACACCCGTGCTCGGCATGGCGGCACTGCCGGTCGCCCGGCGCAGGCGCCAGCTCAAACCGCTGGAGCCCATCAGCCCGCGCCTGCAAACCATGCTCGGCATTGGCTTTTTTGTGCTGTTCGTGCTGGTGTGGGCAGGGTTTACGCTGGGCGGCTATGTCTCGCCCACCTTCCTGGCCAGTCCGGTCACCATGGTGCAGGAAGGCTGGCTGCTGTTCACCGAGTACAACTTCCTGCACGACATCGGCATGACGGTGTGGCGCGTGATGGGAGGCTTTGTGCTGGCGACAGCCATTGCCGTTCCGCTGGGCATTGCCATGGGCGCCTACAAGCCGATAGAGGCTTTCTTCGAGCCCTTCGTTTCGTTCTGTCGCTACCTGCCAGCGTCGGCCTTTATCCCGCTGCTGATCCTGTGGGCCGGTATTGGCGAGACGCAAAAACTCCTGGTGATCTTTATCGGTTCGGTGTTCCAGATCGTGCTGATGGTCGCTGTGACTGTGGGCGGCGCCCGGCGCGATCTTGTCGAGGCCGCGTACACCCTGGGGGCCGATGGCCGCGGCATCGTGCGCCGAGTACTCATCCCCGGTGCCGCGCCTGGCATTGCCGAAACGCTGCGCCTGGTGCTGGGCTGGGCCTGGACCTACGTCATCGTGGCCGAACTGATTGGCTCGGCCTCAGGTATCGGCCACATGATCATGGACAGCCAGGCGCTGCTCAATACCGGGCAGATCATTTTCGGCATCATCGTCATCGGCATCATCGGCCTGATTTCGGACCTGGCGTTCAAAACCTTTAACCGCCGCATGTTTGCCTGGAGCAGCCTGTAATGAACGCCTTGAACAAGCTTTCCATTCGCGGTGTGTCGCGCACCTTCACCTCGGCACGTGGGCAGGCCACGCAGGCGCTGCTGCCCGTGGATTTCGAGGTGCGCGAGAACGATTTCGTCACCATTCTGGGCCCCTCGGGCTGCGGAAAATCGACGCTGCTGCGCATCGTGGCGGGGCTGGATTTTCCGACCGCCGGGCAGGTGGTGCTGGACGGCCAGCCGGTGGAGGGCCCGGGCGCCGACCGCGGCATGGTGTTCCAGAGCTACACGCTGTTTCCCTGGCTGACCATCGAGCAGAACATCCGCTTTGGCTTGCGTGAGCGAGGAATGGGCGCCGCAGAGCAAAAAGACCGCAGCGACTACTTCATCAGCAAGGTCGGCCTGCGCGGGTTCGAGCAGCATTTTCCCAAGCAGCTCTCGGGCGGCATGCAGCAGCGCACGGCCATCGCCCGCGCGCTGGCCAACGACCCCAAAATTTTGTTGATGGACGAGCCCTTTGGCGCGCTCGACAACCAGACCCGCGTGCTCATGCAGGAGCTGCTGCTGGGCATCTGGGAAGCCGAGCGCAAGACGGTGATGTTTGTCACGCACGACATCGACGAAGCCATTTTCATGGCCAACCGTGTGGCCGTGTTCAGTGCCCGGCCCGGCCGCATCAAGACCGAACTGGCGGTCGACCTGCCACACCCGCGCCACTACCGCGTCAAGACCAGCCCCGAATTCATGGACCTCAAAGCCCGTTTGACGGAAGAGATCCGCGCCGAATCGCTGGCTGCCGATCTGCATTGAACTGCTTTCACCGTTGCCAGCCATGATCCACCCCACTGTCCGCCGTCCCGCCCACGCACCGCATGCGGCCCACAGCGCGCCTGCGTCCGCGCAGGCCATGGCCCTGTACCAGCAGGTCAAGGACTACATTGCCCGGCGGATCCAGGAAGGGGTCTGGCGCGCCGGAGACCGGCTGCCGTCCGAGAACGACCTGGTCACCCAGTTCGGCGTCTCCCGCATGACTGTGAACCGCGCCCTGCGCGAACTGGTCGAGCAGGGCCGCATCGTGCGTGTGGCCGGGGTGGGCAGCTTTGTGGCCGAAGACAAGCCGCAGTCCACCCTGCTGCAGATTGCCAACCTGGCAACCGAGATCCGCCAGCGCGGCCACGACTACCGCTGCGACGTGCTTTCGGTGGAGCGCATCTCCGCCAACCTGGAGGTGGCTGCAGCGCTCGATCTGCGCACGGGCGAGTCGGTTTTCCATTCGCTTTGCATCCACCGCGAGAACGGCCTGCCGGTGCAGCTCGAAGACCGCCACGTCAATCCCAGCCAGGTGCCGCAATTCACCCAGCAGGATTTCTCGCAGCAGCAGCCCTCTGAATACCTGGTGCGCAATGTTCCTTTCGACCAGATCGAGCATGTGGTCGATGCCGTCCTGCCCACGCCCGAGCAGGCCGCGCTGCTGGAGATGAATGTGGGCGAGCCCTGCCTGCTGCTCACGCGGCGCACCTGGTCGCGCGGCGTGCCCATCACGGTGGTGCGCTGTCTGCACCCGGCCTCGCGTTACCGGCTGGGCAGCCGGTTCCGGGCCGACGGCAACCCCGTCCAGGGCTGACGCCTTCTCACCAACGTCTTTGCCTTGAATTGCGCTCACGGTTACTTGTCTATACAGGATCATTCCATGCCTACCACCACCCAGCCCTCCCTGACCCTGCACCCCGGCAAAGTCTCGCTGGCCGAGCTGCGCCGCATCCATGCCGCACCTGTGGCACTGCGCCTCGACCCCGCAGCGCGTGCAGGCATGCAGGCCTCGCAAGCCACGGTGCAGCGCATCGTCGATGAAGACCAGGTGGTCTATGGCATCAACACAGGTTTTGGCAAGCTGGCCAGCACGAAGATTGCCCACGAGCGCCTGGCCGAGCTGCAGCGCAACCTGGTGCTCTCGCACAGCGTGGGCACGGGCGACGCGCTGCCCGATGCCGTGGTGCGACTTATCCTGGCGACCAAGGCTGTGAGCCTGGCGCGCGGGCATTCGGGCATCCGCCCCGAAATCGCCGAGGCCCTGCTGGCGCTGGCCAACGCCAATGTGCTGCCCGTGATCCCCGCCAAGGGCTCGGTGGGCGCCTCGGGCGACCTGGCACCGCTGGCGCACATGGCGTGTGTGCTGATTGGCGAGGGCCAGGCCAAGGTCAATGAAAAGATCGTCTCCGGCAAGGAAGCCATGGCGGCTGTGGGCTTGGCGCCCTTTGTCCTCGGCCCCAAGGAAGGGCTGGCGCTGCTCAATGGCACGCAGGTGTCCACTTCGCTGGCGCTCGCGGGCCTGTTTGGCGCAGAGGACGTGTTTGCCGCGGCCCTGGTGGCCGGGTGCCTGTCCCTCGAAGCCATCAAGGGCTCGGTCAAGCCGTTTGACGCCCGCATCCACGAAGCGCGCGGCCAGGTGGGGCAGATCGCCGTGGCCGCTGCCGTGCGTGCGCTGCTGGACGGCAGCGCCATCGATCCCTCGCACCCGCACTGCGGCCGCGTGCAAGACCCGTATTCGATCCGCTGCGTGCCGCAGGTGATGGGCGCGTGCCTGGACAACCTGCAGCACGCCGCGCGCGTCCTCGCCATTGAGGCGAATGCCGCGTCGGACAACCCGCTGGTGTTCAGCAACGGCGACGTCATTTCCGGCGGCAACTTCCACGCCGAACCCATCGCCTTTGTCGCCGACATCATTGCACTGGCCGTGTCCGAAATCGGTGCCATCTCCGAGCGACGCCTGTCCTTGCTGCTCGACCCCGGCCTCTCGGGCCTGCCGGCCTTCCTCATCAGCGACAGCGGCGTGAATTCGGGCTTCATGATTGCCCAGGTCACTGCCGCTGCCCTGGCCGCCGAGAACCAGTGCCTGGCCAACCCCAGCAGCGTGACCAGCCTGCCGACGTCCGCCAACCAGGAAGACCATGTGTCCATGGCGACCTACGGCGCGCGGCGCCTCGCCGACATGGTGCGCAATGCGGCAGTGATGGTGGGCATCGAAGCCATGGCGGCCGCACAAGGAATGGAATTTGATCGCTCGCTCAAGAGTTCACCCCTCATCGAAGCCCAGTTCGCCGCTATCCGCGAGCGCGTGGCCTATCTGGAGCAGGACCGCTTTCTCGCACCGGACATTGACGCCATGCGCGCATGGGCGCAGCAGTCCACGTGGCCTGCGCCGCTTTTGCACTGCCTGCCCAGCCATAGAAGGCAGGAGTGAGTCTGCTGCGCCCACCGATCCCGCACTTGTGCTCCTCGCCGTACGAGAGTACGGCTCCGGTGCTCAGCGCAGGCTCGGCGCGCTCGCGACGACTTCTTCCAGCCTTCTAGCACGCCTAAAGCCAATACCCCAAGGAGCCCCCCCATGAACGCCAACGATGCCATCCTTTCCGCAACGTCCACCGATCCCCGTTTTGATGCCAGCCGCGTGATCCGCGCGCCGCGCGGCAGCCAGCTCACCTGCAAAAACTGGCTGATCGAAGCGGCCTACCGCATGATCCAGAACAACCTGGACGCCGAGGTGGCCGAAGACCCGAAGAACCTGGTGGTCTACGGTGGCATTGGCCGCGCCGCGCGCAACTGGGAATGCTTCGACCAGATCCTGGCCTCGCTCAAGGAACTGAACAGCGATGAAACCTTGCTCGTGCAGTCGGGCAAGCCCGTGGGTGTGTTCAAGACGCACGAAAACGCGCCGCGCGTGCTGATCGCCAACTCCAACCTGGTCCCCAAGTGGGCCACCTGGGAACACTTCAATGAACTCGACCGCAAGGGCTTGTTCATGTACGGCCAAATGACCGCAGGCAGCTGGATCTACATCGGCAGCCAGGGAATCGTGCAGGGCACGTTTGAAACATTCGTGGAGGCCGGTCGCCAGCACTACAAAAACAGCCTGGCAGGCAAGTGGATTCTCACCGCCGGTCTGGGCGGCATGGGCGGCGCGCAGCCGCTGGCGGCCACGCTGGCGGGCGCCTGCTCGCTCAACATCGAGTGCCAGCAGTCGAGCATCGACTTTCGCCTGCGCACCCGCTATGTGGACAAGCAGGCCCGCGACATCGACCACGCGCTGGAGCTCATCGCGCAGCACACGGCGGCCAAAGAGGCTGTCTCCATCGCCCTGCTGGGCAATGCCGCCGACATCGTTCCCGAACTGGTGCGCCGCGCCCAGGCGGGCGGCATGCGCCCCGACCTGGTGACCGACCAGACCTCGGCCCACGACCTCATCAATGGCTACCTGCCCAGCGGCTGGAGTGTGGCGCAGTGGCGCGCCGCGCAAAAAGACCCCGCGCAGCACGCCGCGCTGACCGAGGCCGCATCGCAATCGTGCGCCGTGCACGTGCAGGCCATGCTGGACTTCCAGGCCATGGGCATTCCCACGGTGGACTACGGCAACAACATCCGCCAGGTGGCGTTCGACCAGGGCGTGAAAAACGCCTTCGATTTCCCCGGCTTCGTGCCTGCCTACATCCGTCCGCTGTTCTGCGAAGGCAAAGGGCCGTTCCGCTGGGTGGCGCTCTCGGGCGACCCGCAAGACATCTACAAGACCGACGCCAAGCTCAAGGAACTGTTCCCCAACGACAAGCCGCTGCACCGCTGGCTCGACATGGCGCGCGAACGCATCGCCTTCCAGGGCTTGCCGGCACGCATCTGCTGGCTGGGCCTGGGCGAGCGCGACAAGGCCGGCCTGGCCTTCAATGAGATGGTGAAAAGCGGTGAGCTCAAGGCCCCTATCGTGATTGGCCGCGACCACCTCGATACCGGCTCGGTCGCCAGCCCCAACCGCGAGACCGAAGCCATGAAGGACGGCACCGATGCGGTCAGCGACTGGCCGCTGCTCAACGCGTTGCTCAACACCGCGGGCGGCGCCACCTGGGTCAGCCTGCACCACGGCGGCGGCGTGGGCATGGGCTACTCGCAGCACGCGGGCATGGTCATCGTGGCCGACGGCACAGACGCGGCAAAAGAGCGCCTGGCGCGCGTGCTGGTCAACGACTGCGGCAGCGGCGTGATGCGCCATGCGGACGCAGGCTACGAACTGGCGGTGGAAACAGCGAAGAAACAGGGACTCAAGCTTCCCATGGTGAAGTAACAGGGATAGTGTGACCCGATCGAGGGAGTATGAAAAAAGGGACCGCATTCCCACGCGGTGGGAATGCGGCATTTGAATGCTGTAGCAATCCTTTGATACTGATTCGATGCCCATCCTTGGCCCCTCCTCCGTTGCAGCCGCTGACCGCGTCTTGCATGTGCTTGCGGTACTGGCGCAGCACGGGAAGCCGATGTCAGCAACAGAACTGATCGAGAACACCGGGTTGGCGCGCAGCACGCTCTACCGGCAGCTCGCCCGACTCAAGCTTTGGGGTTTTGTGCTTGAGACCAATGGACACTACGCGCCGGGACCATTGAGCCTGCAATTGGCGCTGGGCTTCGACATGGCATCGCACCTCGCCATTCATGCGCGTTCGGGTATGCAGGCACTGGCCCGCCAGTCCCAAGAAAGCGTGGGGCTGGTCGTCGCCGTGAAAGACAGCGTGGTATGCCTGGAAATGGTGGACAGCCCGCAGGCATTGCGCTGCTCTTTCGAGAAGGGGCGCAGCGTACCGTTGCGCGCAGGAGCATCGGCCAAGTGCCTGCTAGCGCACGCACCTGTGGTGGCGCGTGATGCCATTCTTGACCAGTACTACGGAGCAGGCACTGCAGAGCGCGAGACGGCGCTGGCTGAGCTGCAAAGCGTGGTCAAGGCAGGTTATGCGGTCAGTTTCGGCGAGGTGGACGCAGGTGTCTGGGGCATTAGCGTCCCCGTTTTTGGGGCGCCTAGGCAAGCAGCGGGCGCGATCACATTGATGGCCCCCATCTCACGCGCCAAAGGGCAGGAAGCCGCTCTCACCAGCATGGCTGTCGTAGCCGCCGCACGCATCTCCCGCAGTCTGACCCAACCTTGATTTTCCTCCCCCCCACTCCAAGGAGCTCTTGCCATGAACTTTCGCCGCAACTTACTTCTCGCCGGCTTGGCCGCCGCCACTCTTTGTGCCACTGGCGTACAGGCACAGGACAACGTACTGCGCGTCGGCACGGACGCAACGTTTCCGCCCATGGAGTTTGTCGATAACGGCAAACGCACCGGTTTTGACATTGAACTGGTAGAGGCCATCGGCAAGACTCTGGGCAAGCAGGTCGAGTGGATCGACATTGACTTCAAGGGACTTATCCCTGGCCTCATGTCGAAGCGCTTCGACATGGCGGTATCGGCCATCTACATCACGGACGAGCGCAAGAAGGTCGTCGACTTCACCGACTCCTATTACGCCGGCGGTTTGGTGGTGATGGTGAAAGACAGCAACAAGGCCATCAACAAGCTGACCGACTTGGACGGAAAGAAAGTCAGCGTGCAGGTAGGGACTAAATCTGTGGGGTTCTTGACCGAAAAATTTCCCAAAGTGCAGCGTGTCGAGGTGGAAAAGAACCAGGAAATGTTCAGTCTGGTGGACATCGGCCGAGCCGACGCGGCCGTAACAGGCAAGCCTGCAGCCTTCCAGTACGTGCGCACCCGACCTGGCCTGCGTGTGCTCGACGAGCAACTCACCACCGAGGAATACGGCATGGCCCTGCGCAAGGACACGCCTGAACTTACCCAAGCCGTCAACGGTGCCATCGCCAAGCTCAAAGCGGATGGAACCTACGCGGCGATCGTAAAGAAGTGGTTCAGCAACAGCGCCGCCAAGTAAGCGTATAGCCGGACTGCGCCATGGAACTCGATTTCTCTCCGGTCTGGGCCGGAGCGCCTCAACTGCTCGCAGGTGCCCTCGTGACCGTGGAGGTCACGGCGGCGGCCTTGCTGCTGGGCTGCGTGATGGGCTTGCTCATAGGCGTCGGTCGCCTCAACCCTCAGCGCCGCGCAATCTATGGTCTTTGCACGGCATATGTGGCCGTCATTCGTGGCACGCCGTTGCTGGTGCAGTTGTTCATCTTGTTTTTCGGTCTGCCCCAGTTTGGCGTTCTTTTGCCGGCGTTCGTGTGCGGCGTGATTGGCCTGGGCATCTACTCGGGCGCCTACGTCTCGGAAATCGTGCGCGGCGCAATCCAATCCATTGACCGTGGCCAGATGGAGGCTGCGCGCTCCATCGGCATGTCGTCCGGGCTGGCGATGCGCACGGTGGTATTGCCTCAGGCCCTGGTGCGCATGATCCCTCCGCTGGGCAATGAGTTCATTGCACTCATCAAGAACTCGGCGCTGGTTTCGCTGCTCACCATCCACGACCTGATGCATGAGGGGCAGAAAATCATCAGCGTGTCGTACCGGTCGCTGGAGGTGTATTTGGCCATCGCGGTTGTGTACTTCATTCTCACTGGAGCCACCACGCTGTTCCTGCGCCACATGGAGTTGCGCCTTCGCGCTGGAGGGATGGTGCAATGACCAAGCTGCCCTTGAAGAACGCCGCCGACCCTGCGCAGCCCATCGTGCGCATTCGCGGTCTGCGCAAAAGCTTTGGCGACCATGTGGTGCTGAACGGCATCGACTTTGAGGTGCTGCAGTCGCAAGTGGTTGTGGTAATCGGGCCCAGTGGCTCAGGCAAAAGCACCTTTTTGCGCTGCTGCAATGGGCTGGAGCAGCCTGAAGGCGGCACGGTCGAGATCTGCGGCCGCACCTTGGTGCAGGAAGGCCGCATGCTGGCAGAGCCCGAACTCAATTCGCTGCGCGAAGAGGTGGGAATGGTGTTCCAGTCGTTCAATCTGTTTCCGCACCTTTCGGTGCTCGAAAACATTGCCTTAGGCCCGCGCAAACTGCGCGGCCTTTCACGCAAGCAAGCAGATGAGCGTGCCCAGGCACTGCTAGCCAAAGTGGGCCTGACGCAAAAAGCATCGGCCATGCCTGCCAGCCTGTCGGGTGGTCAAAAACAGCGCGTTGCCATTGCCCGAGCGCTCGCCATGGAGCCGCGCGTGATGCTGTTCGATGAGCCAACCTCGGCGCTGGATCCAGAGCTGGTGGGAGAGGTGCTGCAGGTGATGAAGCTGCTGGCCAGCGAAGGCATGACCATGATGGTGGTCACCCATGAAATGGATTTTGCGCGGGAGGTCGGCGATGTAGTCGTCGTGATGGACGGTGGCGGCATCATCGAGGCAGGCCTGCCCGCCACCATCTTCACAAATCCCACACAGGAGCGTACACGGTCCTTCCTTCAAGCAGTGCTTTCGCGTGCTTGACGCCATGTGCCATGTGCGCTGTAGGTACCAACGGTAAGGAAAGAGGTAGGTGATGGCCGCAACATCAAACCTATTGCCCGAGGGAATCCTAGAGTACCTAGTGGACCAGGACATCGCTGGCTTTCGGCGCGAAGGCGAGGCGTGCGTGCGCCAGCTGCCCACACCAGGCAACGTCGGTTGGGTGCGGGCAGACCTGCCAACGGACCTCCCGCTGTTGCCGTTGCTGGCGGGCTAACCGGCATGGCGCTGCAGCACTTCGATCTGAACCGGGTGCCCGCCTCCCTCTGGAAGAACGGCGGTGGCGCCACGCGCGAACTCGCCTGCTGGCCACCGGGCGCAGACATGGAGCATTTCGACTGGCGCGTGAGCGTGGCGACGGTTGCTGCGAGTGGCCCGTTCTCGTGCTTTGCGGAGGTGGACCGGGTCATCACCCTGCTCACGGGCGATGGCGTGCACCTGCGCCAGAGCGCCACCGGCATCGACCACCGCCTGGATAAGGCGCTGCAACCCTTTGCCTTTGCGGGCGACGGCGGCATGGACTGCGACCTGCTGGGCGGCACGTCGCAGGATTTCAACCTGATGACGCGCCGGAGCCGTTGGCGCGGCGCAGTGCAGGTGTTGAGAAATCAAGCCGTTTTCCCCGCCCGGCCTGCCGGTTTGCTGCTGGCAGTGCAGGGCCGCTGGACCGTAGCGCCCCTGACCGCCACCCCAGGCCAAGCTGCGGTACTGACGCCGGATACCGGCCTGTGGTGGGCCGATGAAGACTGCGGCTGGAGCGCCGTGCCGGAGGCAGGCGCTGCAAGCGGCGTGCTGGTGCAGGTGCTGCTGGAGCCGGTCTGACACACGCGTTACGAGAATGGAAATTTATATAAAAATGGCATCTAGCGCTTATCTGGTAAGCGCGAGCTGCTATCAAAACAGTAGTTTTAGGACTTGCGCAAAATGATTCCAGCAAGGCGCTCTGACGCAGACAGTGCAAGCGCACGGCAAGGAAGAGCAACACCGCTGGGGCGATTTTGCGCAAGTCCTGAGTTTCATGGAGTGCCTATGACATCCCCCCCCAGCGCCGATGGTGTGTGGCGCAAGCTGCGCCTGGTGCCCCAACTCACCGCGCCCGACCTGGCGCTGCAGGCCGATGACCTGGCTGCCGTGGTGGTGGAGGGCGGCATGCTGCGCTGGGTGGGCCCCACGGGCAGCGTGCCCGCCGCCTATGCGGCGCTGCCGCAGTTCGATGGCGGCGGCGCGCTTGCCACGCCCGGCCTGGTCGATTGCCACACGCACCTGGTCTACGGCGGCCAGCGGGCCAACGAATTTGCCATGCGCCTGGCCGGGGCCAGCTACGAAGAGGTCGCCAAGGCGGGTGGCGGCATCGTCTCCAGCGTGAACGCCACGCGCGCCGCGAGTGAAGACGAATTGTTCGCCCTCGCCTTGCCGCGCCTGCAGTCGCTGCTCGATGAGGGCGTATGCGCCATCGAGATCAAGTCCGGCTACGGCCTGCTGCTTGCGCACGAGCGCAAGCAGTTGCGCGTGGCGCGCCGCCTGGGCGAGGCGCTGGGTGTCACGGTGCGCACCACCTTTCTGGGCGCGCACGCGCTGCCGCCCGAATACGCGGGCAAGAGCCAAGGAAGCCAGGCGTATATCGATGCGGTGTGCAAGGAGATGCTGCCCGCGCTCGCTGCCGAGGGCCTGGTGGATGCGGTCGACGTGTTCTGCGAACGCATCGCCTTCACCCTGGCCGAGACCGAGCAGGTGTTCCAGGCGGCGCAGCAACTGGGCATCCCGGTCAAGCTGCATGCCGAGCAGCTCTCGGACATGGGCGGATCGGCGCTCGCAGCACGCTACGGCGCACTGTCGTGCGACCACATCGAGCATTTGTCGCAGGCGGGTATCGACGCCATGAAAGCCGCAGGTACCGTGGCGGTGCTGCTGCCCGGCGCTTACTACACGCTGCGCGACACCCAGTTGCCGCCCATTGCGCAACTCCGCGCAGCGGGTGTGTCCATGGCCGTGTCCACCGACCACAACCCCGGCACCTCGCCCGCATTGAGCCTGCTGCTCATGGCCAACATGGCCTGCACGCTGTTTCGCCTGACGGTGCCAGAGGCGCTGGCGGGTATCACTACCCATGCCGCCCGCGCGCTGGGTCTGCAGGACACGCACGGCCTGCTCGCCTCGGGCCGCCCGGCCAACTTTGTGCTCTGGCCCTTTACCGAAGCGGCCGAGCTGGCTTACTGGTTTGGCCACAAACCTGCATGCACCATCGTGCGGCAGGGGCGCGTAGTGCAGGGTGCACCGGCTTCGGCGTCATCGACTCACTAAGGCATTCATTCCATGACCGCTTCTGCCCTCCATGCACTCGCCCGTCCCGAGGTGCTCCCGCTGCCAGCCTACAACGCAGGCCTGTCATCCAAGGCCGTCCGCGCGCGCTACGGCGTGACCGATATTGCCCGCCTGGCCAGCAACGAAAACCCCTATGGCCCCAGTCCTGCGGTGGCGCGGGCGCTGGTCGATCTGGCCGCACAGGTGGGCCACTACCCCGACGCCCAATGCACAGCGCTGCGCGCCGCCATTGGCGAGCGCACCGGCGTCGCTGCCGACTGCATCGTGGTCGGCAATGGCTCCGAGGACATCCTGCAGATGCTCTGCCAGGCCTTTCTGTCGCCGGGCGCCCGCGTGCTCACCCAGCGCCCGGCCTTTGGCCTGCACGAAATTTACCCGCGCATGATGGGGGCGCAGGTCGAGCTGTTGGAGCTGACGCCCGCGCTGGGCTTTGATACCGATGCCTGGTGCGCGGCCCTCGCGCGCGGCCCCCACATGGCCATGCTGGCCAACCCCTCCAACCCCGTGGGCTGCATGTTCGATGCGGGCGAATTCACCCGTTTGCTCGCTGCCACACCCGACCACACCCTGCTGGTGGTGGACGAGGCCTATGTCGAATACGCGCGGCTCGCTCCCGGCTACCCCGATGTGCTGGCGCTGCTGCGCGCGTGCAGCATGCCGTGGATCGTGCTGCGTACCTTCTCGAAAGCCTGGGGTCTGGCGGGTCTGCGCGTGGGCTACGGCCTGGCGTCGGACGCCGCGCTGGTGCAGCTGCTGGACCGCGTGCGCACGCCCTTCAACGTCAACCACGCCGCGCAGATGGCGGCGCTGGCCGCCTGGGGCGACGAGGCGCACATGCAGCACGCTGTGGCCGAGACGGTGCGGCTGCGCGACCAACTGGCGGCGCGCCTGCGGGCGGCACCCGGTCTACAAGGGTTTCGCATTGCGCCTTCGGCCGCCAACTTTCTGTTCATCGACCTGGGCCGCCCCAGCGGCCAGGTCAGCGAAGCCCTGCTCGCGCGCGGCATCATCACCAAGCCCTGGAAAGATCCGGGATTCGAGCACTTTTTGCGCGTCTCGATGGGTTCGGCAGGCGACCTGGATCGCTTTGTGCAGGCGCTTGCCACCATCTTTGGAGCGACAGCATGACGACCCTACCCACCGACGCTGTCGGCGCATTGTTTGCCGAGCACGCCTTGTTGCCCAGTGGCTGGGCGCGTGATGTGCTCCTGCAATGGGACGCCTCGGGGCAGTTGCTGACCGTGGCGTCGGGCAGCACCCAGGGCGGTGCGCCGCGCGCGCCCGGCCCGCTGCTGCCCGGCATGCCCAACCTGCATTCCCACGCCTTCCAGCGCGCCTTTGCCGGCCTTGCCGAGTACCGCGCCGAAAGCCAGGACAGCTTCTGGAGCTGGCGCGACCTGATGTACCGCTTTGCCGCCCACATCACGCCTGAGAGCCTGGAGACCATTGCCACCTGGCTCTACGTCGAGATGCTGGAGGCCGGCTACAGCTCGGTCTGCGAATTTCACTACCTGCACCACGACCAAAGCGGCCAGCCCTATGCCGACGACGCTGAACTGGCGCACGCCTTGCTGCGCGCTGCGCAAACGGCGGGCATCGGCCTCACGCTGCTGCCCGTGCTCTATCAGACCAGCGGCTTTGGCGGCCAGGCACCGCGCAGCGCCCAGGCGCGCTTCATCCGCAGCACCGATAACATGCTCTCTTTATTGCAGCGCCTCACGCCCGCTGTACAAGCGCAAGGGGCTGTTTTGGGCCTGGCCCCGCATTCGCTGCGTGCCGTGCCGCCGGACAGCCTGCGCGAAGCCGTTGCCGGCATCACCGCGCTGAACGCCCAGGCTCCCATCCATATCCACATCGCCGAGCAAACGCAAGAAGTGCAGGACTGCATCGCCTGGAGCGGCCAGCGCCCGGTGCAGTGGCTGCTGGACCACGTGCCCGTAGACGCACGCTGGTGCCTGGTGCACGCCACGCACATGAAGCCGTTTGAATACGCCGCAGCCGCCCGCACCGGCGCCGTGGCGGGTTTGTGCCCCAGCACCGAGGCCAATTTGGGGGACGGCCTTTTCGACACGCAGCAGTGGCTGGCGCACCGAGGTGCCTGGGGCGTGGGCTCGGACAGCCACGCCTGCGTCAACGCCGCCGAGGAACTGATGCTGCTCGAATACGGCCAGCGCCTGGCGCTGCGCCAGCGCAACGTGCTGGCCTGCAGCGCGCACGCCCAGGTGGCCACGGCCATGACGCTGCAAGCCGTGGCCGGCGGCGCGCAGGCAGCAGGCCGCGCGGTGGCCGGACTGGCCGTGGGCCAGCAAGCCGATATGCTGGCGCTGGATGCACAGCACGTGGCGCTGGCGGGCCTGGACGTGGAGAACATGCTCGCCGCCCATGTATTTGCCAGCCAGCGCAGCAGCGCGCTGCACAGCCTGTGGGTGGCTGGCGTGCCCCGCGTGGTGGCTGGCCGCCACGCCTTGCACGATCAGGCCGCACGCCGTTTTGTCGCGGCCCGAAAGGCCGCCATCGCAGCACACTGACCGAACCTGGAGCCCGCCATGCATGATTCCGCCACCAAGACACCCCTTCAAAGCGCTCCTGCGCCCTTCCTGTTCCACCAGGGCAGCGCGCCCCTGCTCATTTCCATTCCGCACGGCGGCGTGTTCCTGCCTCCTTTGCTCGCCGAACGCTTGCACACCGTGGCGCGCGAGGTGCCCGACACCGACTGGCACCTGGAGCGCCTGTACGCTTTTGCCAAAGACATGGGCGCGTCCCTCCTGGCCGCCACGCATTCGCGCTACGTCATCGACCTGAACCGCCCGCCCGATGGCGCCAGCCTGTACCCCGGCCAGAACGTCACCGGCCTGTGTCCGGTCGATGGCTTTGACGAAACCCCGCTCTACCCCCACGGCGACGTGCCCGATGCCGACGAGATTGCCGCGCGGCGTGACGCCATTTGGGCGCCCTACCACGCCCAGCTGCGCGCCGAACTCGACCGCATCCGCGCAGCGCATGGTGTGGCCCTGCTGTGGGACGCGCACTCGATCCGCTCCGTCCTCCCCCGCTTTTTCGAGGGCAAGCTGCCCGACTTCAACCTCGGCACCGCCGACGGTGCCAGCTGCGACCCGGCCCTGGCGCAGGAACTGCTGCGCATCGCGCAAAGCGCGCCCGGCTACACCGCAGTGCTCAACGGTCGCTTCAAGGGCGGCCACATCACCCGCCACTACGGCGCTCCTGCGCGCGGCATCCACGCCGTGCAGCTGGAGATGACGCAGTGCAGCTACATGCAGGAAGCGCTGCCGTTTGCCTACCTGCCCGAACGCGCCGCGCAGGTGCAGCCGCATCTGCGGCGCATGCTGGAAGCGGTGCTGGGGTTTGCACGCAGCAAGGCGGCATGACCCTGCAGCACCTGGGCACGAAGCGCATTTCCTACAATTTGCCCATGCACGCCATTTCCTACACCCGCGCCCAGCAGCTCCCCGCTCTTCTTGAAAAGCGCATCGCCATCCTCGACGGGGCCATGGGCACCATGATCCAGCGCTTCAAGCTGGGCGAAGCGCAGTACCGGGGCGAAGGTTACAGCGGGCCGGGCAGCGTGGGCGATCGGTTCAAGGACTTCCCGCGCGACGTGAAGGGCAACAACGAGCTTCTCAGCCTCACGCGGCCCGACGTGATTCGCGACATCCACGAGCGCTATCTGGCTGCGGGCGCCGATCTGATCGAGACCAACACCTTCGGCGCGACGACGATTGCGCAAGAGGACTACGGCATGGCCGAGCTGGCGCGCGAGATGAACCTGCGCTCTGCACAACTGGCGCGCGCCGCTTGCGACAAATTCAGCACGCCGGATCACCCGCGCTTTGTTGCCGGCGCCCTCGGCCCCACGCCCAAGACTGCCAGCATCAGCCCCGATGTGAACGACCCCGGCGCCCGCAACATCACCTTCGAGCAGCTGCGCGCGGCCTACTTCGAGCAGACCGAAGCGCTGATCGAAGGCGGGGCCGACGTGATTCTGGTGGAAACGATTTTCGACACGCTCAACGCCAAGGCGGCGCTGTTTGCCGTCGACGAGGTGTTCGAAAAAACTGGCGAGCGCCTGCCCATCATCATCAGCGGCACAGTGACCGACGCTTCGGGCCGCATCCTCTCGGGCCAGACGGTCACCGCCTTCTGGCACAGCGTGCGCCACGCCCGCCCGCTGGCCGTGGGCCTGAACTGCGCGCTGGGCGCCGCGCTGATGCGCCCCTACATCCAGGAGCTGGCCAAGGCCGCGCCGGACACCTTCATCAGCTGCTACCCCAACGCGGGGCTCCCCAACCCCATGAGCGACACCGGCTTTGACGAGACGCCCGAGGTCACCAGCCGCCTGGTGCACGAGTTCGCCGCCGAGGGGCTGGTGAACATTGTGGGCGGCTGCTGCGGCACCACGCCGGACCACATTGCGGCGATTGCCGCCGGCGTGGCCCAGGATCCACCGCGCCTGCGGCCCTTCTACCGCGAGCCGCAGCCGGCCTGAGCTGCAGCGGCCCTAGTGCGCCGGTTTCTCCGGCAGCGGAATCCACTCATCGTGGTCGTCGGGCGGCAGAGCAAAGCGCCCCGCAGCCCAGTCGGCCTTGGCCTGCTCAATGCGCTCTTTGCGCGAAGAGACAAAGTTCCAGAACAGGTGGCGCGGGCCGAGCGGCTCGCCGCCCAGCAGCATGACGGTGGCTGCCGCAGGCGCGGTGAGGGTGCCAGTGGCTTCGGGTGCAAACACCAGCATCTGGCCGGCGCTGTAGCGCGTGCCTTCGTACTCGATTTCGCCACGTGCCACATAGGCAGAACGCTCGCTGTAGCCGTCCGGCAAGGTCAGCGCCGCCCCGGCCTGCAGCTCGGCGTGTACGTAAAACAGCGGCGAGAGCGTTTGCACCGGGCTGCTCAGCCCATAGACCGTGCCGGCAATGACGCGCAGCCAGACCCCGTGATCTTCACGCACCGGCAAAGCATCCGCAGGGGTGTGGGCGAAAGCCGGCTCGCACTCTTCCAGTTCCTCGGGCAGCGCCACCCAGGACTGCAGCAGCTCCAGCCCGCCGCCGGCAAACGAGGCCGGGTGCTCGAAGCGCTCGGAATGGGTGATGCCGCGCCCGGCGGTCATCCAGTTCACGGCGCCGGGCCGGATGCGCGTGTGCGTGCCCAGGCTGTCGCGGTGGACGATTTCGCCGCTGAGCAGATAGCTCACCGTCGCCAGACCAATGTGCGGGTGCGGCCGCACGTCGGCGGCATGCGTGTCTTCGGCTGCCAGGGTGACCGGGCCGGCGTGGTCGAAGAAGACAAAGGGGCCGACGCTGCGCTGGGCGGCTGCGGGCAGCAAGCGCCGCACGGTCAGGCCATGGCCCAGGTCGGCGGCGCGGGGGGTGATGAGGATGGGGGCAGTGCTTGGCATGGGCACTTTGTAGCGCAGAACCCGCGCACATGCCGCAAACACTGCGTTGCGCCGGTACGACCTGGGCAAGGCCCGGTGCCAAAAAGGGCGCATGAAACTATCAAATAGATAGCTTCATACGCCCTATGGCAGTGCGCTGGAGGCCAAAAACACTCAAATTTTTGGCAGGAAACGCATCATGGGTACAGGCCGCGCATCTCGCGGGCGTGGAGCATGCGCGTGCAGGCAATGATGAAGGTGGCGGTGCGCAGGCTGACCTTGTGCTCTTGCGCCGTCTGCCAGACGCCGGCAAAGGCTTCTTTCATGATGCGCACCAGGCGGGCGTTGATTTCGTCTTCGGTCCAGAAGAAGCTGGAGAAATCCTGCACCCACTCGAAATAGCTCACCGTCACGCCGCCGGCGTTGGCGATCACGTCGGGCAGCACCAGCACGCCGCTGTCGTGCAGGATGTCGTCGGCCTCGGGGGTGGTGGGGCCGTTGGCGCCTTCAATCACCAGCTTGGCGTGGATCTTCGGTGCGTTCTCTGCGGTAATCTGGCTCTCCAGCGCGGCAGGAATCAGGATCTCGCAGGGCACGCTCCAGAAGTCTTCGTCCGCCAGCTTTTCGGCGCCGGGGAATCCGGCCACGCCGCCCGTGCTGGCCACATGCGCGAGCAGTGCAACGGCGTCCAGGCCGCCCTCATGCACGATGGTGCCGGTGTGGTCCTGCACCGCAACCAGGCGGGCGCCCACCTCGCAAAACAGCTTGGCCGCGGTGCCGCCCACGTTGCCAAAACCCTGCACCGCAATGCGGGCGCCTTCGATCTTCAGGCCCGTGTGGTGCGCCGCTTCCAGGCCCACGGTGAACACCCCGCGGCCCGTGGCTTCGCGCCGGCCGAGCGACCCGCCCAGGTCCACGGGCTTGCCGGTCACCACGCCCGTGGCGGCTTCGCCCGTGTTCATGGAGTAGGTGTCCATCATCCAGGCCATGATCTGCTCGTTGGTGTTCACATCGGGCGCAGGGATGTCCTTCGTCGGGCCGATGATGAGACCGATTTCGCTGGTGTAGCGGCGCGTCATGCGCTCGAGTTCGCTGCGCGAAAGCGTCTTGGGGTTCACGCGGATGCCGCCCTTGGCGCCGCCGTAAGGCACGTTGACGGCCGCAGTCTTGACCGACATCCAGGCCGACAGCGCCATCACTTCCGACAGCGTCACATCCTGGTGAAAACGCACGCCGCCCTTGCCGGGCCCACGCGAGAGGTTGTGCTGAACCCGGTAGCCTTCAAAGTGGGCGATGGTGCCGTTGTCCATCTCGATCGGCACGTCCACGATCAAGATGCGCTTGGGGCGCTTGAGCGTCTCGACCCAGCGCGAAAGATTGCCCAGGTAAGGCGTGACCCGGTCCACCTGCTTGAGGTAGTTGCCCCAGGGGCCGAGGTGGTCGGCCTGCAGATAGGAGGGCAGGGGATGGCTGGGCAATGCGCCCGCGCCAGATGCTTGCTGCATGAAGGTTTCCTTGTGGGATCGTGTGAGGCGCGAAGCATATGCCTGTGAATTGCCAATGTCCAAGGCAGTGCAGTTACAACTATATGCACGCCGCGCATAGCGTGCCATCCTGGCGGCCAGGAGAAAGCCTGCAAGAATCGCCGCATGTCTTTCAATGCCTTGATTCCCGGCCTGCACGGCCTGCGCCGCCGGGTGGTTTATGTCACCGTCTACGAAATCATTGCCATCGCCATAGCCACCTGGGGCCTGGCAAGTGTCACGGGCCAGGGCGCAGCCCATTCGGTCGTCATCTCGGCCGCATCCTCAGCCATTGCCGTAGCCTGGAACCTCGTGTTCAACACCCTGTTCGAGCGCTGGGAGGCGCGCCAGAGCGTGCGCGGGCGCAGCGTGGCGCGGCGCGTGGCGCACGCCATTGGCTTCGAGGGTGGCCTGGTGCTGTTCCTGGTGCCGCTGTTTGCCTGGTGGTTCGACATCGGCCTTTGGCAGGCCCTGGTGATGGACCTGGGGCTGCTGGTGTTTTTTCTCGTTTACACCTTTGTCTTCAACTGGTGCTTCGACCGGGTGTTTGGGCTGCCGGCGTCGGCGACATAAGCTTGTGCCCGCCTGGATATTTGCGCGGGCCTAAAATCGCCAGGTTCCAAGGAGCGTTGCAGCGACCCGAAGCGGTCGTCAGGCTTGGAACTGGTTCACACCCGCAACGACGCTCACCTGTTTCGGGTTTTCCGCGCCATGCGCGCAGTACAGGTGAGTTCCATGTCTGAAGTTTCCGTTCCGCCGATGCGCCTTTCGGGCCTTGAGCCCGTGTCCATCGACGCCGCCTCGCTCTTCGTCAACGTGGGCGAGCGCACCAACATTACCGGCTCCAAGGCCTTCGCGCGGCTCATCCTGAACGGCCAGTTCGAAGAAGCCCTGGCCGTGGCGCGCCAGCAGGTGGAGAACGGCGCCCAGGTCATTGATATCAACATGGACGAGGCCATGCTCGACAGCAAGGCGGCCATGGTGCGCTTTCTGAACCTGATTGCGTCGGAGCCCGACATCGCCCGCCTGCCCATCATGGTGGACAGCTCCAAGTGGGAGGTGATCGAGGCCGGGCTGCGCTGCATCCAGGGCAAGCCCATCGTCAACTCGATTTCCATGAAGGAAGGCGTAGAAGCTTTCAAGCAGCAGGCCAAGCTGGTGCGCCGCTATGGCGCGGCGGCCGTGGTGATGGCGTTTGACGAGCAGGGCCAGGCCGATACCTACGAGCGCAAGATCGGCATTTGCGAGTGCGCGTACCGCATCCTGGTCGATGAGGTGGGCTTCCCGCCCGAGGACATCATCTTCGACCCCAACATCTTTGCCGTGGCGACCGGCATTGAAGAGCACAACAACTACGCCGTCGAGTTCATCGAGGCGACGCGCTGGATCAAGCTGCACCTGCCGGGGGCCAAGGTGTCGGGCGGTGTATCGAACGTGTCGTTCAGCTTCCGCGGCAACGACCCGGTGCGCGAAGCCATCCACACCGTGTTCCTGTACCACGCCATCAAGGCCGGCATGGACATGGGCATCGTCAACGCCGGCATGGTGGGCGTGTACGACGACCTCGAACCCACCTTGCGCGAGCGGGTCGAGGACGTCATCCTCAACCGCCGCCCCGACGCCGCCGAACGCCTGCTGGAAGTGGCAGAGACCGCCAAAAGCGGCGCCAAGGACGAGAGCAAGAAGCTGGAGTGGCGCGGCACACCCGAAGCCCCCAAGACGGTGGGCGAGCGCCTGAGCCACGCACTGGTGCATGGCTTCACCGACTTCATCACCCAGGACACCGAAGAGGCCTACCAGGAGATCCTGGCCAAGGGGGGGCGCCCGCTGCACGTCATCGAAGGCCCGCTGATGGATGGCATGGGCATCGTGGGCGACCTGTTTGGCGCCGGCAAGATGTTCCTGCCCCAGGTGGTGAAGTCGGCCCGCGTGATGAAGCTGGCTGTGGCCCACCTCATCCCCTACATCGAGGAAGAAAAGCGCCAGGACGAACTCGCCGGGCGCGACGTGCGCACCAAGGGAAAAATCGTCATCGCCACCGTCAAGGGCGACGTGCACGACATCGGCAAGAACATTGTCACCGTGGTCTTGCAGTGCAACAACTTCGAGGTCATCAACATGGGCGTGATGGTGCCCTGCCACGAAATTCTGGCGCGCGCCAAGGCCGAGGGCGCGGACATCGTGGGCCTCTCGGGCCTGATCACGCCCAGCCTGGAAGAGATGCAGTACGTGGCGGCCGAAATGCACAAGGACGACCACTTTCGCATCAAGAAGATTCCGCTGCTCATCGGCGGCGCCACCTGCTCGCGCGTGCACACCGCCGTCAAGATTGCGCCCCATTACGACGGCCCGGTGGTCTACGTGCCCGACGCATCGCGCAGCGTGGGCGTAGCGCAAAGCCTGCTCGGCGATGGCGCCGAGGCGTTTTTGCAAGAAGTAAGTGCCGACTACGACAAGGTCCGCACCCAGCACGCCAACAAGAAGCAGACGCCGATGTGGACGCTGGCGCAGGCGCGCGCCAACCGCACCGCCATCGACTGGACCAGCTTCAAACCCACACCACCGCGCGCGCTGGGGCGCCGCGTGTTCAAGAATTTCGACCTGAGCGAGCTGGTGCCCTATATGGACTGGGGTCCGTTCTTCCAGACCTGGGACCTGGCCGGCCGCTACCCCGCCATTCTCAAAGACGAAATCGTCGGCGAAGAAGCGACCCGCGTGTTTGCCGACGGCCAGGCGATGCTGAAGAAAATCATCGATGGCCGCTGGCTGCAGGCCAATGGTGTCATGGCGCTGTACCCCGCCAACAGCGTGGGCGACGACATCGAGTTCTATACCGACGAGACGCGCAGCCAGGTGCTGACCACCTGGTACGGCTTGCGCCAGCAGACGGAGAAGCTGGCGGTTGACGGCCCGAACGGCGAAAAATTCATGCGCCCCAGCCGCTGTCTCGCCGACTTCGTTGCCCCCAAGGACAGCGGCATTGCCGACTACGCCGGCCTGTTTGCCGTCACCGCCGGCCTGGGCGTGGAGAAAAAGGCGCAGGAGTTCCTTGCGGACTTCGACGACTACTCCGCCATCCTGTTCAAGAGCCTGGCCGACCGCCTGGCCGAAGCCTTTGCCGAATGCCTGCACCAGCGCGTACGCACCGACCTGTGGGGCTACGCACACGACGAGCAACTGTCGAACGACGCGCTGATTGCCGAAAAGTACCAAGGCATCCGCCCCGCCCCCGGCTACCCCGCCTGCCCGGACCACAGCGCCAAGCGCGAGCTGTTCCGCGTGCTGCAGGCCGGCGAAGTCGGCATGGAACTGACCGACAGCATGGCCATGGCGCCGGCGGCCAGCGTCAGCGGCTTCTACATCGGCCACCCAGACAGCACGTACTTCAGCGTGGGGCGCATTGGCGAAGACCAGGTGCAGGACATGGCGGCGCGGCGCGGGATGGACGAGGCCGAGCTGCGCCGCTTGCTGGGTCCAAATTTGTAGTCAAACTGGGCCCTAGCGCTTATCCATTAAGCACTAGCAGCTATCATGACAATAGCATCATCAGGGCGCCAGTCTGACGCGCCTGGCACGTGCGGTGTTCTACAGTGGTTGCATGAGCCAAGCCCCGACTCCACCTGCACCGCCCGCGCCGCCCGCTGCATCGCCCGCCTCGCGCAGCGCCCCACCCGCGCCCCGCACCTGGTGGCCGCTGCGCGCGGTGGAGATGTGGCTGGGGGCGGACGGCCTGCGCATGAGCGCGGCGATGGCCTTCTACGGCATGCTGAGTCTTGCGCCGCTGTTGGTGCTGGTGGTGGCGGCGCTGGGCTGGTGGATAGACCGCTCGCTGGTCGAATCCAATTTGCTGGAGCAGATCCGCCTGCTGACCGGCGAACGCACTGCCTCGGTCGTGCGTGAGGCATTGGCCAGCGCGCGGGAGCCCACGCAAGGGCTTTGGGCATCGCTGATTGCGCTGGTGCTGCTGCTGTGGGGTGCCACGGGGGTGTTCGCCGAGCTGCAGACCGCCTTCTGCAAGCTCTGGCTGGACCCCGATGCCCCCGCCAACAGCCGGGCATCCTGGCGGATTACTGCCTCGCTGCGCTTGCGGGGGTTGGCTTACATCCTGGCGATGGGTTTCTTGCTGCTGATTTCGTTGCTGGTGTCGGCCGGCATGGCGATCGCCTCCAACTGGCTGGGCGCTCACCTGCCCTGGCAGCCGCTGCTGGTCGGCCTGAGCGAAGTGGTGTCGTTCCTGTTTGCCACCGCGTTGTTCATCGGCCTGATGCGCATCAGCGTGAACCCCAAGCCGCGCATGCGCTACCTGGCATGGGGCGGGCTGATCGGCGCGGCGCTGTTCACCGTAGGGCGCCACGGGCTCTCGGCCTATTTGTCGGGTGCGGCCGTGGTATCGGCGTACGGTGCGGCCGGCTCGCTGGTGGCGCTGCTGATGTGGATTTACTTTTCTGCCGCCGTGCTGCTGATGGGCGCTGCCTGTGCGCGGGCGCTGCAAGAGTCGCGCGAGGCGCGCCACACGACCCCCTAGGAGTCTGTCGGACTTGGAAATTGTCGGCTGCAAATCGGCCGCAGCGGTCCATTTTCCACCGTCTTTTTTCCCCATAGCCGGGCTATGGGGCTGCAAATCCGGCAAAAACTGTCCTCGCTGGGGCCGATTTTGGTGAAACCTCCGGTTTTCGCTTTCGACGCTCCAAGTCCGACAGACTCCTAGGCGCCTGCAGGACTACTGACGCAACGGATTTGGCTGCCGATGGCGAGCGTCGCTGGGTCGCGGCCCAGCTCCCGGGAGAGGCGCAGCGCGTTGTCGGGCGCCGTGCAGCCCAAGGAAGAGGAAATCGGCGGTGACATCGCCAACTTCGGGCCAACGCCCGCCGGTATCGGCCAAGTGCTCAATCTTGGCGTGCGCCCCAGAAACATCACCTCGATGCATGTGCCGTTCAATTTTTGTCGCCTATTGAGGCCATTTCTACCAGCATCGCAACCAGTTTCTCGGTGCTCTCCAGAACGCGCTCGCTCAAGCCTGCAGCGAGCAGAGCATCCTGTCGCATCCTCGCAGCGTCCCGCCTGGCGAACAGCACCGTCTGGTAGGGCTCCCACACGCGGCGCAACTCTGCAACCTGTGCCTTGATCTTCGGATGGGTCAACGGCGACTTCTCCATCTGCAGCAGCACTGCGGTGAAATGGGCCCGCGCCAGATGCATCTCCATATCGGCCGGTGCACTGTTGATGTCCCAGGTCTCATACAGATAGAACTTCATCATGCGCTGGGAGAGCATGCGCTGGCGCCCGGCAAGATTGACCAGTTGGTCCAGTGGCAAGATGCCTGCATTCCGGTAACCCAACGTGACGTGGTGCGCTGCTTGCTGTAGTTCTTCACTCAGATCGTACAGAAGATCCGCCCCGAGCTTGGTGGGATACGCCGTGAGGAGCGGCTTGCAACGGGCCCACACAGCATCGAGCTCGGCAAGGGATTTGGCCTGGGCCGCATTGGGCGGAAGCGATTTGAGTGCGTCAAGTTGGGCGTCAAACAGTCGGATGGACTCTTGCAAGATAGCCTGTGCACCCTCGGGGTCGATGCTTTGCCCCAGCATCAGGTAGGCCTTGGTCATGCGTTGCGCAAGCATGCGCTGGCGCCCTGCCATGTTCACGTTGGCGACCGATTGGAGATTCATCTGCTGGGCCGCTGTCGGGGTCGACTGGGCCTGCAGTTGGAGTGGTAGCCAGGACAACGCCAGCACGCACAGAACCCCTGTACCAAATAGAAATCTGAGCATGAAGCGACCCCTGCGGTGAAGGAAGGTAGAAATGCACGGAGACACAAACCGCTGGTGCCTGGCGGCGAAAGAAAGGATGCTCACACCGTTTGGGATCCGGCCACTCCGCGGTGGTCGGCGAGGCGCACTCCTATCCGGCACGTCAGCCACAACGCTGGCCCACTGATCGGTGACCTGCGCGAATGGCCGCTGTTCACAGCGATGGACCCAGAGATTTTGTGGATGTCGGTGCTTAAGCGCATCAGCGTGAACCCGAAGGCGAGGAAACGCTACTTGCTGTGGGTCGACCAATCTGCCGTCGTGATTTGGAATTCCGCCTCCGAAGAACGCCGAGAATCGCCGCCATGCTGCGTTGCGAATCCGCGCGATAGCACAGGCTGTCGCTGTGTTTTGCAGCGCAGACGCACAACGATTTCGACACTTTTCCTTTTCAAGCCGCTTCTGAATCACTACACGCGCCAGTGTTGCGGCCGTGGTCTACCCGTGCGGGACAAAGCGCGCGCTGGTGGCGCGACTGAAGTGGCAACCGTTCCATCGCTGGGGTGGTGCCAGCGCTGAAAAAGCGCCCACTTGAACGGGCGCCGCTTCGAAGCATTGCTTACTTCTCCACAAACGCCCGCTCGACAACGAAATCGCCCGGCCGCGTGGTGTTGCCTTCCTCGAATTTCATTTTTTCCAGCAGCGACTTGATGGAGGCCAGCATCTCGGGGCTCCCGCACAGCATCGCGCGGTCTTCCAGCGGGTTGAGTTGCGGCAGACCCAGGTCGGCCGCCAGCTTACCCGACTCAATCAGATCGGGAATGCGTCCCTGGTTGCGGAAGGGTTCGCGCGTGACGGTGGGGTAGTACTTGAGTTGCGCGCTCACCATCTCGCCCAAAATCTCGTGCTCTGGCAGTTCCTTGGTGAGGTAGTCGTGGTAGGCCAGTTCGGCCACCTGGCGCACGCCGTGGACCAGGATGACCTGCTCGAAACGCTCATAGGTTTCCGGATCGCGAATCACGCTCAGGAATGGCGCGAGGCCCGTGCCGGTGGAAAACAGGTACAGCCGCTTGGCGGGGAGCAGGTAGTCGATGAGCAACGTGCCCGTGGGTTTCTTGCCAACGATGACGCTGTCGCCCACCTGGATGTGCTGCAGGCGCGACGTCAGCGGGCCGTCGGGCACCTTGATGCTGAGAAATTCGAGGTGCTCCTCGTAGTTGGCGCTGACGATGCTGTAGGCGCGCAGCAAGGGCTTGCCATTCACCATCAGGCCGATCATGGTGAAGTGCCCATTCGAAAAGCGCAGAGTGGGGTCGCGCGTGGTGGTAAAGCTGAAAAGGCGGTCGGTCCAATGGTGAACCGACAGCACGCGTTCTTCGTGAAAAGCACTCATGATGGGATGGCGAGGAGAGTAAGAAACGGTGGTCGCAGCCGGGCAGACCCGGCCTTGGCCCGCGAACCGCGTCGACCTACCGACTCCGCGCGAGCAATGCCTGCCATTGTCATGCAAAGCTCATAACAGACGGGCCTGCGCTTGTGTCTGAATTGATATAAGGCAAGGTTGACGGGATCGGGCTGGCCCGTATGGGTCGGAGGCGGTCGGACTTGCTACGCTGCCTGCCGGCCCCGATGCATGCGCTGCGCTAGAAAGTTTGATAGCTGCTTGCGCTTTACCAGTAAGCGCTGGAGGCCTATTTGGCTTGCAATTAAACGCTGTGGGCTCTCTACGCCAGCGCCTCATCCAGCACCTGCACCCAGTGCTTCACCGGCGTGGCCGTGCCGCTTTGCAAATGGGTGATGCAGCCGATGTTGGCCGAAGTGATGACGACAGGTTCCAGGGCTGAGAGGTGGCCGATCTTGCGCTCCAGCAACTGGTGCGAGAGCTTGGCCTGCAAGACCGAGTAGGTGCCGGCCGAGCCGCAGCACAGGTGCGATTCGTTCAGCGTCAGGCGCACGTCAAACCCCAGCGCGCGCAGGTGCTGCTCGACGCCGCCGCGCAGCTGCTGGCCGTGCTGCAGCGTGCAGGGCGGGTGGAAGGCGATGACGCCCTGAGGCACGCGCCGGAGCTTGCCTTGCAGCGCCGGCGCGATCTCGGGCAGCAGCTCCGAGAGGTCGCGTGTCAGGGCGCTGACGCGGGCGGCCTTGTCGGCATATTGCGGGTCGTGCTGCAGGTGGTGGCCGTATTCCTTCACTGTCACGCCGCAGCCCGAGGCGTTCATGACGATGGCCTCGACCGCGCCGCTCTCCACCTGCGGCCACCAGGCGTCGATGTTGGCGCGCATCTCGGCTTTGCCGCCGTCCTGGTCGTTCAAGTGGAACTTGACGGCGCCGCAGCAGCCCGCGTCTGGCGCCACCACCGTCTGGATGCCGATGGCGTCAAGCACCCGCGCCGTGGCGCTGTTGATGCCGGGCATCATGGCTGGCTGCACGCAACCGGCCAGCAGCAGTATCTTGCGGGCGTGTTCGCGCGTGGGCCACAGGCCGGGGTTTTCGCGCGGCGGCACCTTGGCCTGCAAGGTTTCCGGCAGAAGACCGCGTACCGCCTGGCCCATCTTCATGGCCGGGCTGAACAGCGGCGAGGGCAGACCCTCCTTGAGCGCCCAGCGCACGCCGCGCTCAATGGCGGGGCGGGCCACCTTGTCGTCGACGATCTTGCGGCCGATATCCACCAGCTTGCCGTATTCCACGCCGCTGGGGCAGGTGGTTTCGCAGTTGCGGCAGGTCAGGCAGCGGTCCAGGTGCAGCTGCGTGGCGCGCGTGGGCGTGGCGCCTTCCAGCACCTGTTTCATCAGGTAGATGCGCCCGCGCGGGCTGTCGAGCTCGTCGCCGAGCAGTTGGTAGGTCGGGCAGGTGGCAAGGCAAAAGCCGCAGTGCACGCATTTGCGCAGGATGGCTTCGGCCTCGGCGCCTTCGGGCGTGCCTTGGAATTCGGGGGCGAGCTGGGTTTGCATGGTGCTTTGGGAAAAGTGCCATCAGGAATCGTGGCGGGAGGGGGATGCGGCGGACGGATCGCTGCGCCGCAGCATCAGGCGCAGGCGTGCGCGGTCGATCCACAGCGGGGGCACGGTCAGCGTGAAGAGCACCAGCGCCAGTGGCACCACAAACACGAAGCCCACATACTTGAAGCCTGCTGCACCGGCCACGCCGCCCAGCAGAAACATGCCCAGCAGGCTGCTGAACAAGGCAAGGCGCTTGCGGTTGGCACGCACTTGCTGCTCAGGCAAGACACTGCTGCGGTTCCAGTACAGCAGCCGGCCCAGTTCAATACCCAGGTCGGTGACGATGCCCGTCATGTGCGTGGTGCGGATCTCTGACGAGGACATCTTGGTCACCGTGGCGTTCTGTAGCCCCATGATGAAGGAGAGCAGCAGCACCGTGGCGGGAACGGCAAAGGGCGTGCGCCAGTTCAGCGTGACGGCGCCTACCAATCCAAACACCAGCATCAACAGCGCCACGATCAGGAGCGGCAGGGCGTAGCTGCTGTGCAGCCGGTGCTGGCGCGCCCAGTTGACCAGGATGGCGGTGACCGCGGCGCCGCTGATGAAGGCCAGCAGGGCACCGATGGCCCCCAGCACCAGCACCGTATTGCCCAGAACCAGGTTGTCGGCGAGCATGGAGACAAAGCCTGTCATGTGGGAGGTATAGAGCCGCACCACCAGAAAACCGCCGGCGTTCACCGCACCGGCGTTGAAGGCCAGAAGCAGACCCAGGCGCCGGTTGGTGGTGCTCGTGCGGTGCTGGCCCGTGAGATGACGAAAGCGTCGCACCGTCTCAGCGCCAGCGGGTCTGGCCGGGGTTGAAGATGCCGGCCGGATCAAACGCCTGGCGCAATTGCCGATGAATCTTCGCAAGCGCCGGAGAAAGTGCATCCGAGGGGGCTTCTGCGCTTGCTGCATCTTCGCTAGTCGCTACAAAAAGCGAAGCACTTCCGCCCGCTGCCCGCGCCAGTGCGTGCAGCGCGCTGGCATGCTCCGCGCCCGCCTGCACCCAGCGCAAGGCGCCGTGCCACTCGACCAGCGGCGCCGCAACGCCGGGCGGCAGGGCCAGTACCGGCGCCGTCTGCGGCAGCGACAAGCGCCACAAGGCCTGTTGCGGCGCGCGCTGGGCAAACCAGGGCAGGCGCTGCTCGCGGCAGTCTTGCCAGTCGGCCGGCACGCTGGCGCGGGTCTGGCGCTCGCCGCCCATGCTGCGGCAGGCGGCTTCCACGGCGGCCACGGCGCCGCGCAGGCGTACATACAGGCGCGCTGCGCCGCCGCCCTCCACCCAGCAACTGGCGTTCAGTGGCAGCGGCTGGCCGCCCCAGGCGTGCAGGCGCTCCAGCGCCTCGGCCTGGCCGCATTCAAAGGCCAGCGTGGCCTCGGCGGGCGCCATGGGCAAGACCTTGAGGCTGACGTCGGTGATGACCCCCAGCTGACCCCAACTGCCGGCCATCAGGCGCGAAACGTCGTAGCCGGCGACGTTCTTCATCACCTGGCCGCCAAAGGTCAGCGGCTCGCCCCGGCCGTTGATGATGGATACGCCCAGCATGTAGTCCCGCACGGCGCCGACGCTGGCGCGCGCCGGGCCCGAGAGGCCTGCCGCCACCATGCCGCCCACGGTGGTGCCAGAGCGCAAGTGCGGTGGTTCAAACGGCAGGCACTGATTCTGTTCGGCCAGAGCCGCCTCCAGCTCGGCCAGCGGCGTGCCGGCGCGCGCGGTAATCACCAGTTCGCTCGGCTCGTAGCTGACGATGCCGGCGAGCGGGCGCGTATCAAGCCACTCGCCGCGTGGGGCTGCGCCGGCAAGAAAAGCTTTGCTTCCTCCGCCGCGAATGCGCAAAGGGGCCTGGTCTGCGGCGGCGGCGCGCACGCGGTCGGCAAGGGTTGAGAGCATGCGGTCCATGGTCATGGATGGTAAGCCTGTGTCTTCGGGTGCCGCGTGAATTTTCTGCACGGCCGGCGTGAATGGCGCGGCGCCTGTGTCTGGATCGGGGGGCCGCACTCGGGGCGGATTTGGGGTCAGACCCCCAATTAATCTTTCGCGCTGCCCGGTCACTGCGAACCGGGAAGCAGGGCCGCGCCGATGGTGGCTGCGTCCAGTTCGGTGAAGGTGCGGTTGTGCTCTGCGGTCAGGGGGCCGCCGCCCGGCACCAGGCTGCCGTCTTCGTAGCCCATGGCCTTGAACTTCCACAGTCCGCCGATGCGTTTGAGGTGGCCCACCGGTTCGCCGCTTGCCAGATGGACGGCCACCACACCTTCGTTGACCGGATGCAGCGTCAGGCTCGCCATGGCAAGCGCTCCGCGAAACAAGGGAGGTGGCTGCTTGCAGGCGAAAAAATCAAGCAAAAATAGGCTCTATCGCTTATTGGCATTGTATTGATAGCTACAGTTTTTGATTCTTCAAACATCGCTGTCCCCGGTCCATTCAGCTTCCTCAAACGCATTGACTCCCAAGCCCGGCACCGCCACCGGCGCCTCCAGCACCAGCACGCGCCCCGCCAGCGGCGTGCGTTCCAGCTCGGCATCTGGGCGCCCGTGGCGGGCGGTGGTAACAAACAGCGTGCGCCGCTCGGCGCCGCCCAGGCAGACCATGGTGGGGCAGACGGCGGGGGTGGCGATCGCTTGCAGCAGCTCGCCGCTGGGCGAGAGTTGCAGCACGCGGCCGCCCTCGTACATCGCGCACCAGTAGTTGCCGTCGGCATCCACGGCTGCGCCGTCCGGGCGGCCGCCATAGCCCCCATACCCGCTTTCCCCTGGTTTCCAGAGCGCGGGCTTGCGCGGGAACTGGTGCAGCGTGCGCGCCGGCCCCAGGCGGTTGTCGACTGCGCTCCAGTCGCGCGCCTCGATGCGGTGGGTGGGCGTGTCGGCGCTGTACAGGGTGTGGGGCTCGGGCGACCAGGCCAGGCCATTGAGCGTGCTGGCGCCCTCCCACATGGGCTGCACCTGCGCCGGGCCGCTGCGTGCCGGGTTGCCCCGTGCATCGATGCAGTACATCGCCGCGCCGCCGCCGCCCGGGCGCTCGTCGCGCGTGCCCACCCAAAAACGCCCCAGCGGATCGCACTTGCCGTCGTTGGCGCGCTGGTTCCGCGGGTCATACGGCAGGCGGGCGATGCGGTGCAGGCTGCCGCCCCAGGTCCGGGCGCGGTAGATGCCGCTGCGCAGCGCCAGCACCCAGCCGCTCGGCTGGCCCGCTGTGCGCGCCGGGGCCATGCAACCGGGTTCATCGGGCAGCGGCCAGCGCTCGGTAGCGCCCGTAGCCGGGTCGGCGCGCAGGGCTGCGCGGCCGGCGATGTCCACCCAGTAGAGCCGGGCGTCGCTCGCCTGCCAGAAGGGGGATTCCCCCAGTTCGCAGAGCTGCGTGCCCAGCGTGCGCCATGCCATGGCCAGTTCCTTGTTTGATGGGATTACACCGACTGGATTATTCCCGTGTCCGCTGCAGATTCTGGAGACAAAAAAGGCCCGCCAGGTGGCGGGCCAGAATTTCCAGGGAGGAGGAGGAACTCGGAGCAGGCGGGATGCCACCAGACACCCCACCGCAGGGCCTCCCTGTCAGCGGCTGTAGGCCGTCTCGCCGTGCGACGTGATGTCCAGACCCTCGCGCTCGGCTTCTTCCGCTACGCGCAGGCCCACCAGCAGGTCGGCGATCTTGTAGCTGATGAAGGCGGCCACACCCGACCACACCAGCGTTACCAACACGCTCTTGCACTGGACCCACACTTGCGCGCCCATGGCGAAGGTGTCGGGGGTGAGGCCGCCGGTGCCGCCCAGGCTTTGCGAGGCAAACACGCCCGTCAGGATGGCGCCCAGAATGCCGCCCACACCGTGCACGCCAAACACGTCAAACGCGTCGTCGGCGCCCAGCATCTTCTTCAGGCCGCCCACGCCCCACAAGCAGACCAGACCAGCCAGCAGACCCAGCACGATGGAGCCCATGGGGCCGACGAAGCCTGCGGCTGGCGTGACGGCCACCAAGCCAGCCACTGCGCCCGAGGCCGCGCCCAGCATCGATGCCTTGCCCTTGTGCAGCGTCTCACCGGCCAGCCACGACAGCGTGGCGGCGCCAGTGGCCAGCGTGGTGTTGATGAAGGCCAGACCGGCCGAGCCATTGGCGGCACCGGCAGAACCCGCGTTGAAGCCAAACCAGCCCACCCACAGGAGCGAGGCGCCCACCATGGTCAGCGTCAGGCTGTGCGGCGTGAACGCCTCCTTGCCGAAGCCAACGCGCTTGCCAACCATGTAGGCGCCCACCAGGCCGGCGATACCGGCGTTGATGTGCACCACGGTGCCGCCGGCGAAGTCGAGCGCGCCCTCTTTGCCCAGCAGGCCGCCGCCCCAGACCATGTGCGCCATGGGGATGTAGCTGAAAGTGAACCACAGCACCGCGAAGATCAGCACGGCGGCGAACTTCATGCGCTCGGCGAAGGAGCCGACGATGAGCGCCACGGTGATGGCGGCAAACGTGGACTGGAAGGCGACGAAGACGTATTCCGGGATGGTCGGCAAGAGCCCTGAGAGTGTGTCCGGCGCAATGCCCTTGAGGAACAGCTTGTCGAATCCGCCGAAGAACTGCCCCTCGCCGCCAAAGGCCAGGCTGTAGCCATAGACGGCCCAGAGCACGGTGATGAGCGAGAAGATCACGAACACCTGCACCAGCACCGAGAGCATGTTCTTCGAGCGCGCCAGGCCCCCGTAGAACAGCGCCAGGCCCGGAATCACCATCAGGATGACGAGCAGGGTCGAGGTCAGCATCCAGGCGGTGTCGCCCGAGTCGAGCTTGGGTGCGGGTGCAGTTGCAGGCGCGGTATCGGGCGCCGCTTCGGCCCCCATCGCTGCAGCCGGGGCCGCAGGAGCCGCCGCAGCCGGAGCGGCGTCAGGGGCGGCGACAGGCGCGCTGGACACGGCTTCGGGGGCCGCAGGCGCCTGGGCCAGAGCCAGCGGGCCCAGCGTCAGCGCGCCAAGCCCCAGCAATAGAGAAGCAAGCAATTTTTTCATGGTGGTGTTCTCGGTTGGATGGAAGGGCGGCGCTCTACAGCGCTTCCTGGCCGGTCTCGCCGGTGCGGATGCGCACCACCTGCTCCAGCGCGGCGACAAAGACCTTGCCGTCGCCGATCTTTCCGGTGCGGGCCGCGCCCTCGATGGCTTCGATGACGCGCTCCACCAAGTCGTCGGCGACAGCCGCTTCGATCTTGACCTTGGGCAGAAAATCAACCACGTACTCGGCGCCCCGGTACAGCTCGGTGTGCCCCTTCTGGCGGCCAAAGCCCTTGACTTCGGTGACCGTGATGCCCTGCACGCCAATGTCCGAGAGGGCTTCGCGCACCTCGTCGAGCTTGAAGGGTTTGATGATGGCGGTGACCATTTTCATGTCATGTTTCCTTTCAGATGCGGGCGCATTCAGAGCGTCTTGGTCAGGGTCAGCAGCAAACGCGGTTTGTTCACGTCGCCGAAGAAGGACTTCTTGTTGGCGCCCGCAATGGCCGCCGCCAGGCTCAGACCACCGCCAAAGTCGTATGCGCCGCCGACGCTGTAATCCATGTAGTTGGGCACGCCGGTGTCCTTGATATCGCTGGCAAAGCGCGTGAAGCCCACCGAGGCCTTGAGCGTGGTGTTGGGAGCCACTTCCTGCGCCACGGCAAAGCTCAAATAGCCGGTGTTGCGTCCGCGCAAGCCTGAGCCGCCCTTGGCGCCGGCCCAGCCGAAATAGTCTTGCGACACCGTGTGCGAATACTTGGCCGTCAGCGGGCCCCAGGTGGCCGCGCCGTAGAGCTCGGTGGTGTTGCCGCTCGCATTGCCGGGGTAGGCGTAGAGCAGGCCGCCCAGGTCCATGTCGAACGCGCCGGCCTTGAATTTGTAACCGCCGTAGAAATCCATCTCGATGGAGTTGCTGGGCAGCCAGTTCACGCTGGAGTTCCAGTTGCCGACATACCAGCCCGACTCGCCAAAGGCGTAGTCAAAACCGCCCTGGATGGCGGGTTTGACCGCAGTGCTCTTGTGTGTGTCCTGGTCTTGCCCGCGGAACTTGTAGTTCGTGGTGAGGGCAAGGTTGCCGCTCAGTTGCGCGCTGGCCAGGACAGGCACGGCGGCCGCGATGGCTGCAACAAGGGCGACTGCAAGGGTCTTGAGGGATGCGTGGGTCATGGGTCCTCCGGGTGCGGAACGTTGTGGATAGTCTCTTTAAGCAGGGAGCGTGCCAGCGTGGCTTCTTCCTGTGGCATGCTCCGCTGCAACACGCCGTATCGCCTTCGGGTGGCGGCCACAGGCCGCTGCCGCAGCGCAGAGCGTGCACCGCAATGGGGAGAAAACTGCTCATGAGTCTTGCTTTGGTGCAAAGCCGCGCCCTGCTGGGGCTGCGCGCGCCGCCGGTCACGGTTGAGGTGCATCTGGCCAACGGCCTGCCCAGCTTCACGCTGGTGGGCCTGGCAGAGGTGGAAGTGAAAGAGGCCCGCGAGCGCGTGCGCTCGGCGCTGCAGAACGCAGGGCTGGAGTTTCCGCACAACAAGCGCATCACGGTGAACCTGGCGCCGGCCGACCTGCCCAAGGATTCCGGCCGTTTCGATTTGCCCATTGCGCTCGGCATACTGGCCGCCAGCGGGCAGATCGATGCGGCGCGCCTCGCCGGCTGGGAATTTGCCGGCGAGCTTTCGCTCTCGGGCGAGTTGCGTGCGGTGCGCGGCGCCCTGGCCACCAGCCTGGCGCTGCACACCGCCAGCGCGCAAGGCGCGAGCGAAAGCAGCGTGCGCCTGGTGCTGCCCCCCGGCAGCGCCGAAGAAGCCGCGCTGGTGCCCGGCAGCGCCGTCTGGCGCGCGCGCCATCTGCTGGATGTGGTGCGCGCCTTTCTGCCCACGCCGCTGGACGCCGAACCGCCAGCCGATGCCGGCTGGGAGCGCATGGCGCACCAGGCGCCACAGGCGCATGCGCATTACCTTGATCTCGCCGACGTGAAAGGCCAGGCCGCCGCCCGCCGTGCGCTGGAGATCGCCGCGGTCGGTGGCCACAGCCTGCTGCTGATGGGGCCGCCGGGCTCGGGAAAATCCATGCTGGCGCAGCGCTTTGCCGGCATCCTGCCGGACATGACGGTGCAGGAAGCGCTGGAGAGCGCCGCCGTGGCCAGCCTGGCCGGGCGCTTCGCCATTGAGCACTGGGCCGAGCGGCCTACATCGAGCCCGCACCACACAGCCAGTGCTGTGGCGCTGGTCGGCGGTGGCTCGCCGCCCCGACCAGGTGAAATTTCGCTCGCGCACCACGGCGTTTTGTTTCTCGACGAGCTTCCGGAATTTCCGCGCGCTGCCTTGGAGGCCCTGCGCGAGCCGCTGGAGACCGGCCACATCACTATCGCCCGCGCGGCGCAGCGCGCCGAGTTCCCGGCGCGCTTCCAGCTCATCGCGGCCATGAACCCCTGCCCTTGCGGCTTTCTGGGCTCCGCGCAGCGCGCCTGCCGCTGCTCACCCGACCAGGTTTCGCGCTACCAAGCGCGCCTCTCGGGCCCGCTGCTGGATCGCATCGACCTGCATGTGGAAGTGCCGGCCCTGCCCGCCACCGATTTGCTCGGCGCGCCGCCCGGCGAAGCCAGCAGCGCTGTCCGTGCGCGCGTGGTGCTGGCGCGCGAACGCGCGCTGGCTCGCCAGGGTTGCGCCAACCAGGCGCTGCAGGGGCAGAAAATCGACACGCTGATCGCGCTCGATGCCGCCGCCGCGCAGTTTCTGCAAACCGCCGCCGCGCGCCTGGGCTGGTCGGCTCGGGCCACGCACCGCGCCCTCAAAGTGGCGCGCACCATTGCCGATCTGGCCGGCGCACAGACCACGCAGATCGCCCATGTGGCCGAGGCCATGCAGTACCGGCGGGCGCTGCGCGGGGTGTAAGGGCGCGGTCCAGAAAAAAGGGAGCCGAAGCTCCCTTGGGGCAGAAAGGCGACGCGAGTCGCCTTTTCCATCAGCTGTTCTTGTGGCTTGGCTGGCCGGCCTTCACATGCTGCTCATGCGTGCCGCCTTGCTGACGCGACGGGCCGCCGCTTTGCTCCTGCTGGCGCGAGCCGGAGGGGGAAGACTTGGTGCCTTCGCTGTGCTGGTTTTTGCCTTCAGGGTTGTTGCTGCCTTGCTGGCGCTGGCCGGAGCCGCTGCTTTGCTCCTGCTGGCGCTGCGAGCTCGAAGCGCCGGTCTTTTGCGTGTGCTGGTTACTGCCGGCGGGGTTGTGATTTTTGTCGTCCATGTTCTGCTTGGAAGTCATTGAGTGCTCTCCTTGAGGAAGTGGTTACAGGCGCAGCCCGGCGGGCTTGCCTCTTACATCGCGGATGGCGTGTGCCGTATCCGTGGAAGCAATGTAGGTTGGGGGCGGGCGCTAAGCGGTAGGAAGTCGACTACGAGGCTGTAGGCTTCCGGAGGCCTTACATGCACATGCACCTGGAAACTTTTGATACCGATCCACGTCAGGCTGGTCAGGCAAATCTCGAAGCGTCGCACCCGACCCTGGCATGATCGAAGGCTTTGCCCTGTCACAGCCACCATGACCGACCCCGCCGCTCCTGCTTCAACGCCAGAGACTCAGACCGCTTGCCCCGCCGCAGACGGTGCGCCCGCGCCCGCGCCCGAGGTCAGCCCTGCCGGGCAAGCGCGCCCCGAGCGCACGGGCAGGCGCGGCCCGCGCAGTCCGGCTGGCGGCGAGAAGCCCGCAGCCGATGCCCCCCAGCGCCGCGCGCCACGCCCGGTACCGCCCGCGCTGGAGCAGCTCGCTGCCCTGTACCCGCCACTGTTCGGCGCGGTGTTCCGCCCGCTCAAGCGCGGCATCTTCCAGGACCTGATGGCCGCGCACCCCGAGGCGTTCGAAAAAGACGCACTCAAGCAGGCGCTGGCCATCCACACCCGCTCCACGCGCTATCTGCAGGCGGTGGCCGCAGGCCAGCAGCGCCACGATTTGCAGGGCCAGCCGGTGGAAGCCATGGCGCCCGAGCATGTGCACCATGCGCTGGTCGAGGTCTACAAGCGCCGCCAGGGCCGGGGCCAGGACGACCTGCTGCCCCGCCTGCGCGCCCGCATCGTCGACAACATTGAGGCCAGCGGCCTCTCGCGCGAGGACTACGCCGAACGCGTGCGCACGCGCGACGACGCGGCCAATGCGGTGCTGGACGAAGCCTTTGCCGAACTGGCGGCCCGCGCCGCCAAGGACGAAGCCCTGCTGCGCACTTACGAGGCCAGCGGCCAGAGCGTGGAAGCCTTTGCCGACATGTACGGCATGGACGTGCGCGCAGTGACGCGCTCGGTGGTCAGTGCGCGTGCGCGGCTGGCGGCGGCGCAGGCGGCTGAGAAGGCTGCGGCGGAAGTTGCGGAAGCTGCGGTAGAGCCCGCTGTGCCTGCGGCACCAGAAGCACCGGAAGCTTTGGGCGACGCTGGCTAAGTCGCCATGGCGGGGCGCACCGTGGCTTGGCACGCGCCTTCCAGTGCTCGCCCGAAGGGAGCCCCAAAAAAGGCCCACGGCGGCGTTGCAGCTCTTGGCAGGGGCGCGGCCATTGCCTGCGAGCTGCGCCTTGCCGTGAACCTTTTTCGGGGCTCTGAAAGTACCAATAAGAGCGAAACACGACACTCGCGGATTGAGTGCGTACCGATGCGTCCTGTCAACGATCTCGGTCGCTGCCGCCGTCTATGGGAACGATGCGCTCGTTGGTGGAAACAACCTGACCATTCGCATCAAAATCAATGTCGAACAGGGTGTCCAACGTGCCAATCACCCGGTAAGTAAATGTTGGGCCAGGCTGGTTGCGATACTTGATGAACTGTGTCGGATGTCCCAATGCTTGCCGAACCTGAGGCATGCTCATACCGGGAGTCACCAAGACTTCTTGTGTTTGGTTGATCCAAAAACCACTCGCGGCCAGTGCCATGGCAGAACAGAACGCAAAGCCCGCCGTCACCAGCATGCGCGAAGCGAAGTTGATGCATTTGGGCGCCATGATTTCCACCTTTTTTGAAATACCAAGCTTCACAACGATTGAAGACCTGCTTGAGGTGAACGTACCATCTTTGAATCGTTTTCGCAGAGCAGCGTTGGCCAACCTAGTCCACTGAATCACTGAAATCAGATGTCGCTGTCCGTATGAATCCGGGCGCATTGCCGCGTTGCAAATGCTCGCGATACCGCCTGGTATCGCTGCGCTTTGCGCCTTGCACTGCATCCCGGCTCACACGTCCGTCGCCACCTGTTTCAATGATTCAGTGGACTAGCTGACCGCCCGACGCACGGATGCGCGCCATCGAAAGGGCTTGTTGAGTCGCCCCCTACCGATACCGCCCCAAATACCGCCCGTGCCGTGGCTGGGATTTGCCGCGCTTTGAAATCGTAGCCATTGTGGGTGTGTTGCGAAGCGGGTGAATCCCACTGCTGGAATGGCGGCATGCTTTTGCCAAGGGCGGGTGCCGGAATGTGCGCCCGGCGGCGCAGTAACTTGTCTCTTGCGTCGCCAAGGACCAGTCACCAAAGAGAAGGCGACCCCGCTGTCCGTGTCCCCTTCGCTGCGCTACGGGGCAACCTGCGGTGCGCGCTTCAGGCGGGGTCCGCGCAAACTCGCCTGGCGACTCAAACAGCGCGCGGCCCTGATCCGCCTGAAGCTGTGCTCCTCGGCACGGCCAGAGGGGAAGGGGCGCCAAACAACCCTTCGGGCCATCGCTGCGCCTGTTCTTTGCCATTCATGTCTGAGACGATGAGTGGCCAATGTCGGCCATCAGCGGGCGTAGCTGAGTGGCTGCCTTCCAGCGTGCTCATCAGCGTCTGAAATTCGTGGCTATGGCAGTCGGCGCACCAGTGCTGGAAACAAAAGATTGCTGCCAAGCCGCTTGGTCGCGAACTCGCGTCGTCGTTTCGCTTGACCGTCACTTTGTTGGCTTCAGGTACCACGTGCGTGTTGGTCAGGACCAGACCGAGGGGGCTGCTGACGAAGCCCGACCCCTGGCCGTGGAAGGGCGGTAGAGCCAGGCGCCGGCCACTTCGGAACTTGCATCCGTACGCGGCGACAAAATGGCCCGTGCCCGTGCCGTTGGTTGGCGCGAAGTACGCCTCACGCCTGTTCGGATCTGCAGGATGTGCTTTGTGTTGTGAATGCGCTGCAGATACGCGCCTTTCGAACTGACATAACCTCATGCTCGGCGTAGATTCCAGAGCACTGCATTTTTTGCAGGTAACCGTTCACACCAAAAGGAAAAACATGGCCACCCGCAAGTCCACCAAGAAGTCGGAACTCGCAACCGCTGGCGCACACCTGGGCGCCGCCGCCAAGGAGGTGGGCACCGCCGTATCGCACAAGATCAGCGGTCTCGTGAAGTCGGCCGAGAAACAGCTCGAGCAGGCCAAAGCCCAGCTGTCCAAGGCAGTCGCGTCCGCCGAGAAGTCGGTCAAGGCTGCCGAGAAGCAGCTTGAAGCCACCAAGCGCAGCACCAGCAAGCGACTGGCTGCTCTGCAAGTTGGCGCCGAGCGCAAGGCCAAGGCCCTGCAGAAGGCGATCGAGAAGGAAGCGGCTGCGCTCAAAAAGGCCGCCGTCAAGCAGGTCAAGACTGCTGCGCCGAAGAAGGCCGCTGTGAAGGCGCCGGTCGCCAAGAAGGCTGCTGTGAAGCAGGCTCCGAAGCCCGCTGCCAAGGAGGCCGCGCCGAAGAAGCTTGCTACCAAGAAAGTTGCTGCCAAGAAAGTTGCGCCGAAATAGTCCGGCAGGTAGGACGGACGGTCGGGCGGCGGGCCCATCGACGGCCTGCAGGGCGCAAACTGCGGCCCTAGCGGGAGCCCATAGCGGGTGCGTTGGCAAGCGGGTTAAGCCGGCTACTGGAATGACTGCATGCCTTTGCAGAGGGCGGGTGCCGGGATGTGCGCCCGGCGGCGCAGTACCTTTCTCTTGCGTCGCCAAGAGAAAGGCACCAAAGAGAAGGCGACCCCGCTGTCCGTGACCCCTTCGGGGCAACCTGCGATGCTCGCTTCAGGCGGGGTCCGCGCAAACTCGCTTCGCTCAAACAGCGCGCGGCCCTGATCCGCCTGAAGCTGTGCTCCTCGGCACGGACAGAGGGGATGGGGAGCCGAGCAGCCCTTCGGGCCATCGCTGCGCTCGGCCCCGGCCTCCGCACCGTACGCGCGCAGGCAGCGGGGCCGGATTCAGAGCCGCGCAGGCATTGGGGGCTCAGTGCAACTGTCGGATCACGATTTCGTGCAGCGAAACTCGTGCTCAGACCCCAATCCCGGAATGATGGGCGCCACGGATGTTTTCTGCTTTTCATGCCTGAAGCAGCGCGATAACGTCTCAGACGATTCGCGGCTGCTGTCGGCCAGGAGCCGCCGCTGGCGGTATCAAGACACAAGCACTCAACGTTGAAAGTAACCGGCGACTTGCGCCAGAAGCGCGCGCAGCGCGCGGGCGCCGCAAGGCGTCCGTGTTGACTGACATGTTAAAGCGCGTTCTCAACATATTTGACGAGCCCTTCAGTGAGGCACTCCAGTTCAGACGGGTAGTACCGAATTTCGGCCTCGTCAATCGGCGCGCCGCGCTCCTCCCACTTGCGCCCCTTTTCGCGCACTTGCTCGGGGGTTTGGCCGTCCTGTAGCTCGTAGCTGTATCGGGCCTTCTCGAAAACGAACTGGAACCAGTGAAGCAGTTTGCCGACGTCCGCCAGGTCCGCATGGCCCGGCATTCTTTCGCGGGCTATGCCCATGATTTCATCCTGCGATGCGGTCGGAAGCATTTTCCACAGTTGCTTGTAGTCGTGGCCGCCGGCCCGCGGCTGCCCGGACGCAAGAACGGCCGCTTTCAGCAGCACTTCGAAGGCAAGCACTCTCAGGAATGCTTGAGAGTCCGAGCGCGTGTCCAAGGACGCCCCAAGGATGTCGGCGTCATGGCGCCGACCTTGAGCTTCATGCAGCATGCGTGCGACACGATGCTTCATAGCGCTTTAACAAGGGGCGCGCTTTAGCGCGTCCCGCTTGATTGGGTTAGGCGTACTGCTGCCCAAGTAGCCTCGCGAAGGGTAAGGCAACTGGCGAAGCGATCCAGGCGGTTCCGTTGTTCTGCTGTTTGACGAACCACGTGCCGACGCCCCACGTGTCCTCCACGCCCGCACCGATGAAGGGCGGAAACCAGAGTAGACGGATTTGGCCATCGCCTTCCCAGCCTTCTGCACCCAACCGATACTTGACCTTCTCGATAACCTCACCGAATCGCGGGTGATGGGCCAAGACATCTGCAGCCAATGGCATGAACGCGAGTTCATCCACGTGCTGATACTGATACACAAAGAAGTCTGCAATTAGCTTTGGATTGTCGAACTCCTCGGCGAAGAGGCTGAAGCCAATATCTAGGCTCACGTGCGGAGGGGCATACTCCTTTGCCTCCAGCCGCTCGACTGCAGCGGCTTCTGCGACGCGTTGAAGCTGCTGCCGAACGGTGACAGCCAAGTCATACCAGACTTGCTCACGATCATTCTCGGCGAGTGACGCCAATGGTTTACGAGGGTCATTGACGCTCTGAAACTGGGCCAGGCTTGGAATGTCAGAAAAGGCACACGGTTTCAGTATTACGGGCACGATGCGGACGCCCTCGCGCTGTGCGGCTTCCAGTAGCGGCGGAAGTTCGTTTTCCGCGACAAAGTCCGAGGCAAGAAAGTCAGCGGACACCAAAAGCACTGCAATAGAAGCGCGTTCCATCGCGGAAGCGATCTCCTGCTTCCAGCGATCACCTGGCGTGATGCGGGAGTCGGCCCACAAATCGACGTGACCTTGGCGCTCGAACGGGCGCATATGTACCTTCAGTCGGCCGAGGTATTCTGCGTCGGCGTGGCTGTAGCTGATGAAGACTTGGGAGCGTTGCATAGGTGGTATTCAGGACGCTTAACGACGGCTACCGGCAAGCAACGCACACCGCGAAGCGGCAACCTGATGTTGCTTGTCCGTGTGGGCCGAAATGTTAGACATACGAGGAGATACTCTCAAAGAAGCCCAGACAGGAGGTTGTAGCACCCTGCTCCCAGGGGTACCCGTGGGCCCGAAGCAGTTGGACCTTTGCCTTCCATTCTCCGACAGCGACCACCTTGCCCTGATATGAAGCGTGGACGTTGATATCGGACTTCCTGTCAACGCACGCCAAGACTGGTAGCTCTTCACCTACCTTCATCTGTCCCACCTGTTTCGGTGCATCCCCGATCTTGCCGGCCAGAGATTCTGGGTCGAACAGCGGAACGACCTCAACGGCTCGAACCTTAATTACTTCTGCCGCGTTCAGCCACGAGTCTGCTACGACTGCTAGCGCGAGGGCGCTGCAGGCTGACAGGAGAAGTGTGGATGTACGCATTCGCAGGTCTACGTGATGTATCCCGCAAAACCTGCGGGATAAACTGGACCGTGCGGGATATTCTGGACACTGATTTCTCCTGGAAGTGGCTTGCAGCATAGGTTTGCAGGGATAGCTTGTTCAAACATCCAGGTATAAAAATTCCGCGAAACCCGGCACGCGTCAACTCGGCAAACTATAGCTTGCCAGTAGGCAGAGACCGGGATTTCCAACAGCACGCTTGGGACGATGAGCCAGCGGGCAGCAAATCAATGGCAGCTTCCGGGTGGCGCTTCTCAACGGTGGCTCAGGGTCGGTTGCAGTCGGTGGAAACTGGTGGGCTTCCATCAAGAATATTTTGACGCCGAATCCAGCCTTGACGACCGGCTCGTCCAGCGTCCCCTACCGATACCGACCCAAATACCGCCGCTCAAATCCCCGCTTCGCCCAGTGCATCAATCGCAGAGGCGGCAGCAGCAAGTTCCGCTCCTCGGTGCGCCAGACGAGGGTGCCGGTCCCCAGCGCATCGATGATGCAGGCCAATTCCGCCTTGAAGCCCGTGGTCTGCGGGCGTCCGGCCAGGCCGTCGATCAGGTTCTGTGCGGCCGCCGCAGCCTGCAGGTCGGCCATGTGCGCCTGCTTGGGCATCCAGTCGGGGCCGGGGAAGCTGCCGGAGTCGCCCACCACGTAGACATGCTCGAACCCCGGCACACGGCACTGGGCGTCGGCCTGTAGCAGGCCGCCGGGTGAGCGCGGCAGGGCGGTCGCGTCGAACCAGGCGTTGCCGGTCATGCCGGGCATGAACAAAATCAGATCGGCGGCAAATTCGCCACCTTCGGTCACCACCTTGTCGGCCTCGAAGCGCACCATCTTGTGGCCCAGGTGCGTGGTGATATTGCGGCGCGCCATCTCAAACAGCAGGTGCGCCACGGCCTTGGCGCCCAGGCGGGCGCCGGGTTCTTTGGAGGGGTTGAAGAACACCAGCTTGAATTGCTCGCGCCGGCCCTCGCGGCGCAGTTGCGTGTCGATGCCGAAGAGGAACTCGAACATTGGACCGCCGCGCACGGCGGTGGGCTCGTTCGGGTTGCCGGCAAAGCCCACGGCAATGGTGCCGCCAGTCATCGCCCGCAGCCGGTCGCGGATCTGCTCGGCCGCGGCAATGCCTTCGCAGGGCGTGATGGCGTGTTCTATGCCGGGCAATTTTTTGATGAAGCGCCCGCCGGTGGCAATTACCAGCGCATCGTTTGCCACCTCGCCTGCCGTGGTCTGCACGCTGCGGCCGTCTGGGGAGAGGCCGGTGACTTCGGCGCAGACGTGGCGCACCTTCATGCGGGCGAAGAAGGGTGCCAGCGGCACGATGAGCTGCTCGCGCGTGCGCAGGCCGCTGGGAATCCAGATGGTGCCGGGCAGGTAGTGCAGCTCGGCGCGCGGCGAAATCAGCGTGATGGCGTCCTGGCAACCGCGCGCGCGCAGTTCGCGCGCCGCAGAGAGCGCGCCAAAGCCGCTGCCCAGGATGGTGATGCGCTGGCCAGCCATATCAGTCGGCTTGGCCGCCCAAGGCCGCCACCACGCGCAGCACGGCGACTCGGGCCTCTTCCAGCACGGCTTTGATCACCGGGTCCTGGCTGGCGCTGGCGGCGAGGATGGCGCGCGGGTCTTGCAGCAGCACGCGTGTCTGGCCTGGGGTGGCTTCGAGCACGCTGGCGCCGCAGGGCAGCAGGGCGGCAATGTCAGGTTCGGCCGTGACCAGCGCGTGCGCCACCTTGGGCGAGCACACGCCCAGCAGGCGCTGCGGCGCGCTGTCGATGCCGAGCTTGGCTTTGAGGGTCGCCTGCATGTCCACTTCGCTGACGATGCCCATTTGCTCGGCGGCCAGCGCCGCGCGCAGCGTTTCCACCGCCTGCGCAAGGGGCTGGGCAATGGTGAGGGCGAAGGCGTAGGGCGGGTTCATGGGGATCTCCAGTTTTAGGGTAAAAATGGCCTCTAGCGCTTATGAAGCAAGCGTTAGCAGCTATTGATTTGAGAGTGTGCGCGGCCCTGCGTTACTTCTCCAGCCGCTCAATACCCAGCGCCTTGAGCACATGCTTTTCGTACAGGGGCTCCGACGTGCCGTTCTTCATCTTGTACATGAAGTACTTTTCAAACGCCACCTTGGCCAAATGCACCCATTTGCCCTTTTTGAACCAGTTGACGTTGCGCGGCGGGATCTGCGGCAGGGCCACGAAGGCGGCGCCGGTGTCGCCCATGTCGGCCAGGCAGATCGCGTTCCAGGTGCCCTTGGCGTCGGCGGGTTTGCCTTCCAGATCGGCGGCAATGTTGTGCACGATGGCGGTGATCATGCTTTCAATCATGTAGCCGGTCTTGGGCGCGCCGGTGGGCACGGGCGTGACTTCCACGGGCGGAATGGCGACGCAGACACCAGCCGAGAAGATGTTGCGGTACTTCTTGCTGCGCTGGAATTCGTCGATCAGCACAAAGCCGCGCGGGTTGCACAGGCCTTCGACCTGGGCGACGGCGTCCACGCCCTTGAAGGCGGGCAGCATCATGCTGAACTTGAAGGGCAGCTCGTGCTCCTTTTTCACCTGGCCGTCTTCGCCCAGCTCGGTGACGAACATCTTGCCCGCCTCCACCTTGGTGACCTTGGCATTGCAGATCCACTTGATGTCGTTGTTGCGCAGGTCGCTCTCGAGCATGCCCTTGGAGTCGCCCACGCCGCCCAGACCCATGTGGCCGATGTAGGGCTCGGCCGTGACGAAGGTCAGCGGCACCTTGTTGCGGAGTTTCCGCCGCTGCAGGTCCTTGTTGAAGATGAAGGCAAATTCATAGGCCGGGCCAAAGCATGAGGCCGCCGGCATGGCGCCGATGATGGCCGGGCCGGGGTCTTTGATGAATTCCTGGTAATCGGCCCAGGTCTTCTCGGCATGGTCGATGGTGCAAATCGAGTGCGTGAAGCCGCCGGGCCCGGCGCCGGGGATTTCGTCAAACGCCAGCTTGGGGCCGGTGGTGATGATGAGGTAGTCGTAGTCCACCTGCTCGCCGTTGCCGAGCGTCAACTGGTTGCCTGCCGCATCGATGCGGTCCACACGCTGGCCGATGAAGGCGATGCCCTTTTTCTCCAGGTGCGGGCGAATCGGCAGGGTGATGTCCTCGCGCTTGCGCCAGCCCACGGCCGCCCAGGGGTTCGACGGCACGAACTGGAAGTAATCCACCGCGTTCACCACGGTGATCTTGTGCGACTTGTCGATTTTGGCGCGCAGCTCATAGGCCGCCGGCATGCCGCCGGTGCCTGCTCCAAGAATCACGATATGGGCCATCTTCGTCTCCTCTGTGTGCCGGTGCACCGGCTTTGGGTGGTTGAAACGGGGGGCGTGGGCGGTCAGTCGGCAGACTTCGTGCCGGAGTCGGTCATGGCGGCGGTCAGGGCCTGCAGCGCGACATCGCCGGGGCGGCCGCTGAGCGTGGCCAGTTGCAGGCGGGCGAGCAGCCAGTCGGTGCGCGCCTGGGCCAGTTGCAGGCGCGCTGCCGCCTGGTCGTTTTCGGCTGAGAGCACATCGAGCAGGGTGCGGTCGCCCACCTCCTGGCCGAGCTGCGTCGCGGCCAGGCGCTCGCTGCTGGCGGCCAGCGCTTCGGCCAGCGCGCGCACGCGCTCGGCGCCGGTAGCCAGCTGCAGCCAGGCGGTGTGTACGTTCTGCGCCACCTGTTCGCGCACGGCGTCGAGGGTGGCGCGCTCTTTTTCCAGCAGCGCAATGGCCTCGCGCTCGCGGGCGTCCTGCATGCCGCCGGTCCACAGCGGCACGGTGAGCTGCACGCCCACCAGGGCGTTGGTGGCCTTGCTGCGTGCGCTGCCGTAGTCGCCGCTGCCGTGTATGCGCTCTTGCCCCACCTGGGCTACCAGGTCCACGCTGGCGCTGCTCCCCGCACGCTGCCGGTCGGCGGCGGCCTGGGCGTTGTCTACGGCGAGCTGCTGCAGCGCCAGTTGCAGGTTGTGGGCCTCGGCCTCGGCCTGCCAGGCGGGCAGCGGTGTGGTGTCGGTCGCCACCTGGGCGGGGGCGTGCGCTTCGAGGGCCGCCACGGGCAGGCCCGTCAGGTCGGTCAGCAGGCGTTCTTTCACCGCCACGTCGTTTTGCGCGGCGAGGCGCTGGGCGCGCAGCAGCGCCAAGCGGGCGCGCGCTTCGTGCGTTGCGGTGATGGGGGCGTCGCCCAGGTCGTAGCGGTCTTGCGCCTCCTGACTGATGCGCTGCACGGCGGTCAGTTGCGCATCGAGCACAGCCAGCGATTCGCGCGCCAGCGCCAGGCCAAACCAGGCCTGCGCCACGCGCTGTGCCAATTGCTGGCCCGCGACTTGCCAGCTGCGTTCTGCGACTTCGGCTGCGGTGTTGAGCTGGCGCTGCTGGGCGCGGCGCTGCGGGTTGTAGAGCGGCTGGCTGGCCTGCAGCGCCCAGCGCGTGCTGGCGCCGCCGTTCACCGAGGTGGAGAAATCCACACCTTGCGATGTACCCAGGCCCGGTGCGCCAAATTGCGCGCCGCGCGTGTCGGTTTCGCTGCTGCCCAGCCCGGCTGTGGCCTGGAACTGCACCCCCGGCCGCCACAGCGCGGCGGCCTGGTCGCGCCGGGGCTGCGCTGTGTCGTGCGCGGCGCGTTCGGCGGCGAAGCTGCGGTCGTGCTGCTGGGCGGCGGCAAACGCAGCCGCCAGGTCGGCAGCCTGCGCTTGCGGCGCTGCGCCCCAGAGGCTGGCGGCGGCGAGTGCCACAGCGGCGGCGTGGGCGGTAAGGCGCTGGCGGGGCATGCAAGTTTCTCCGGGTGGGTCAGGCCGTGGCCGGCGCGGCCAAGGCGGCAAACTCGTCAAAAGCGGCCGAGGCCTTGGCGGCGTACATCAGCGAGGGCCCGCCGCCCATGTAGACCGCCATGCCCAGCATCTCGGCCAGCTCGGCGCGGCTGGCGCCGAACTTCACCAGGGCCTGCGCGTGGTAGCCAATGCAGGGGTCGCAGCGCGAGGACACCGACAGCGCCATGGCGATCAATTCCTTGGTCTTGGCATCCAGCACGCCGGGCTTGCCGGCCGCCTGCGCCATGGCGGAGAAGCCGCGTAAGGTGTCGGGGATGTCGGCGCGCAGTTGTTGGATTCCGGCCGAAATCTCGCGGGTCAGGTCTAGGTAGCTTTGGGTCATTTTTTCAATCAAATTGGCCTATGGCGCTTATTCCGTATGTGCTAACAGCTATTAATTAGATAGCGTAGCGGCCTCTGCAGGTGGCAGCAGCCGGTGCAGGCGATTGCGGTACGCCGCGTAGTACAGGGTGGGAATGACCACCAGCGTGAGCGCGGTAGAGACGGCGATGCCGAAAATCAGCGAGATGGCCAGGCCATTGAAGATCGGGTCGTCCAGGATGAAGAAGGCCCCCAGCATGGCGGCCAGGCCCGTGAGCACGATGGGCTGGGCGCGGGTGATGGCCGAGTGGATGATGGCCTGCCTGAATTCGACTCCGCTTCGCACCTGCAGGTTGATGAAGTCCACCAGCAGAATGGAGTTGCGCACGATGATGCCGGCCAGCGCAATCATGCCGATCATGCTGGTGGCGGTGTACTGCGCGCCCAGCAGCGCGTGGCCCGGCATCACGCCAATGATGGTCAGCGGAATGGGGGCCATGATCACCAGCGGCGTGAGGTAGCTGCCAAACTGCGCCACCACCAGCAGGTAGATCAGGATCAGGCCCACGGCGTAGGCGGCGCCCATGTCGCGGAAGGTCTCGTAGGTGATCTGCCACTCGCCGTCCCACTTGAGCGCGTAGCCGCGCCAGGCGTCGCTCGGCTGGTGGATGAAGTACTCCGCAAGCTGGCCACCACCGGGCATCGGCAGCTTGGCGATGCTGCTGCGCATCTCGAACATGCCGTAGAGCGGGCTGTCCACCTTGCCGGCCATGTCGGCCAGCACGTAGTTCACCGGCAGCAGGTCCTTGTGGTGCACGGGCTGCTCGCGCAAGGTGTCGCTCACGGTGACGAGTTCACTGATCGGCACCAGCGCGCCGCTGGCCGAGCGCACCGTGAGCTGCAGCAGCGCGGCCAGGTTGCCTTGTTGGTCGGGCGGCAGCTGCAGCGTGGCAGCCGCCGGGTACTTGCTCTGGTCGTGCAGATAGGTCGTTGCTTCACCCGCCAGCCCGGCGCGCAGCGTGCCGACAATGGCTTGCTGCGGCACGCCCAGCAGGGCCGCCTTGCGGCGGTCCACCAGCAGGAGCTGGCGCGGAGCATCGGCAATGCTGGTGTCGTCCACGTCCACCAGGCCGGTGGTCGCTTCGAACACGCCGCGCACGGCTTTGGCCACTTCGCGCCGGCCTTGCGCGTCAGGCCCGTAGATTTCGGCGACGATGGGCGAGAGCACGGGCGGGCCGGGCGGCACTTCCACGACTTTGACGTTGGCGCCAAAGCGCTTGGCAATCTCCTGCAGCGGCGGGCGCACGCGGGTGGCGATGGCGTGGCTTTGCGCGTCGCGCGCGTGCTTGTCCACCAGATTGACCTGGATGTCGCCCACCTCGCCGCCGGCGCGCAGGTAGTACTGGCGTACCAGGCCGTTGAAGTTGATCGGCGCGGCGGTGCCGGCATAGGCCTGGTAATCGGTCACCTCGGGCACGGTGGCCAGGTAGGCCCCTAGCTCGTGCATCACGGCGGCGGTGCGCTCCACCGGCGTGCCGGCGGGCATGTCGACCACCACCTGGAACTCCGATTTGTTGTCAAACGGCAGCATCTTGAGCAGCACCAGCCCGGTGGCGGGCAGCGCCACAGAGATGGCGATGAGCAATGCCACGCCCAGGCCCAGCAGGGCGCGGTTGCGTCCGCCGCGCCGTTCATCGAGCAGCGGCGTGAAGATGCGCGTGAACAGCGGCGTGATGCGCCGCGCCATGCCCGAGGGCTGGGCGTGGCCTTCCTCGGCTTGGCCGGAGTGCTGCTTCATCCACAGCCGCGCCAGCCAGGGCGTGACGACAAAGGCAATCGCCAGCGACAGCACCATGCCCATGCTGGCGTTGATGGGGATGGGGCTCATGTACGGGCCCATCAGCCCGGATACGAATGCCATGGGCAGCAGCGCCGCAATCACGGTGAGCGTGGCGAGGATGGTGGGGCCGCCCACTTCGTCCACCGCGCCGGGGATGATCTGCGCCAGCGTTTTGCCCGGATCCAGCTGCTGGTGGCGGTGGATGTTCTCGACCACCACGATGGCGTCGTCCACCAGGATGCCGATGGAGAAGATCAGCGCAAACAGCGACACCCGGTTCAGTGTGAAGCCCCAGGCCCAGGACGCAAACAGCGTGGCGGCAAGCGTCAGCACCACGGCGGTGCCGACGATGGCGGCCTCGCGCCGCCCGAGCGCGAGGAACACCAGCGCCACCACGGAGGCGGTGGCGAACAGCAGCTTCTGGATCAGTTTTTTCGCTTTGTCGTTCGCGGTTGCGCCGTAGTTGCGCGTCTCGGCCACCTGCACGTCGGCCGGAATCACGGTGTTTTTCAGTTGCTCTGCGCGCGCCATCACGGCGTTGGCCACGTCAATGGCGTTTTCGCCCGGCTTCTTGGTGATGGCGATGGTGACGGCGGGGTGTTCCGCGGCGTGCTCGCCGGCCGTTCCGTACCAGGCGTAGTGCGCGGCCGGCGGCGGGCCGTCGCGCACGGCGGCGACATCGCGCAGAAACACCGGCTTGCCAGCCTGCACGCCGACAACGAGGTCGGCCACCTCGGCGGCGCTGGCCAGCAGCGGCCCGGCTTCGATGGCGACGGCCTGGTTGGCGCGGAGCAGATCGCCCACCGGCAACCCCAGGTTGGCCGACTGCAGGGCGCGGCGCAGGTCGGCCACGGTGACGCCGGCGCCGGCCATGCGTGCCGGATCCATCTCGACCATCACCGCGCGGCCGGGGCCGCCGATGGTGGTGACCTCGCGCGTGCCGGGCACGCGCTTCAAGTCGGCTTCGATGCTGTGCGCCACGCGCTCCAATTGAAAGGCGTCGGTTTGCGGGTTGCTGGAGTAGAGCGTCAGCGCGACGATGGGTACGTCGTCGATGCCCTTGGGTTTGATGATCGGCGGCAGCACGCCCAGGCCCTGGGGCAGCCAGTCGGCGTTGGAGTTCACCGTGTCGTACAGCCGCACCAGTGCCTCGGTGCGCGGTACGCCCACCTTGAACTGCACGGTGATGATGGCTGCGCCGGGCCGCGAGACCGACATCACATGCTCGGCGCCGGTGATCTGCGAGAGCACCTGCTCGGCCGGGATGGTCACCATCTGCTCCACGTCGCGCACGCTGGCGCCGGGGAACGGGATCATCACGTTGGCCATGGTCACGTTGATCTGCGGCTCTTCCTCGCGCGGCGTGACCAGCACGGCAAAGGCGCCGAGCAAAAAGGCCACCAGCGCCAGCAGCGGCGTGATCTGCGCGCTCTGGAAGAAAGCCGCAATGCGGCCTGAGACGCCGAGGCGGGAGGGTGTGCTTGCGCTCATGAGTGCCCCTTGCCCTTAGCGCGCACTGCCGACGGCCAGCGGGTCCAGCACCACGGCTTCGCCGGGCGCCACACCGCTCAAAATTTCCACGCGATCACCGGCGACCGGCCCGAGGCGCACCTGGCGCAGCAGCGGGCGGCCCTGGGCGTCGGGCACGTACACACCCGTCATTTCGCCGCGGCGCAGGACCGATTTGAGGGGCACGGTGACGCTCGCCTTGGGCGCATCGGCTGCTTTGGAATCGGCCGGCACCGCTGCAAGCCAGAGGCGCGCAAACATGCCGGGCACGGCGTGGGTGAACTGGGCGGGCAACTCGGCGCGCAGTTGCTGGGTGTGCGTGCCGGCATCCACCGTGGGCAGCAGTTGCACGCGCGTGGCCTGGGGTTGCTGGTCAGCGGGCAGGCCAGGCAGTTCGATACGCACCTGGGCGGCGCCCACTGTGCCGCCGGCAAGGTTGGCCAGAGCCGACTGCGGCACCGAAGCCGTGATGCGCAGGGCCGACGGGTCGTAGAGCGTGAGCAGCGGCCGGCCCGGCATGGCCATGTCACCGAGCTGCACCGGCACCTCGGCCACCACGCCGGCGTAGGGCGCGCGCACCGTGTGCAGGCCCGCCCCCGTGCGGGCGGCGCCCGCTTGTGCGCTTTGCGCATCCACTTGCGCGCGCGCCGCTTTGAGCTGGCCCTCGGCGCGCTCCAGCGCGGCCGCGCTGATGTATTTTTTGGCGTGCAGTTGTTGCTGTCGCTCGAAATCGCGCTGCGCCACGGCCAGGTTGGCTCGCCCGGCCTGCACCTGGGCTGCGCTGGCGGCAGCGTCCTGGTCGGCTGTGCGCGCATCGATGCGCACCAGCAATTGGCCGGCGCTGACGCGGTCGCCCGCGTGCACGGCCAGTTCCACCACCGCGCCGGGCACCTGGGCGGCAATTTGCGTCTGGCGCACGGCCTCTACGACGCCGTCGTAGCTGGCAGCGCGGGCGCTGCCAGCGGCCTGGGCAGGGGCTGTGGCCAGGGGCGCCTCGGTGGCGGCAAGGGCGGATGCGGTCCAGACGCAGGACAGCGCCAAGGCGATAGCACTGATCCGGGCGAGAGCGGAAGAGAGAGCGGAAGAAGGCGTCATGGGCATTCTCTTGAGAGCAGTCGCGGAGGTCGCGGTAGGAAGATGTTAATGTATTATTTGCGCAAATAGTTAAATAGTCAATTAGCGACGATTGCCAGGTCTTCAAGGGTCGCTCGGTGAGTGATTCAGGCGCTAGCCTGCGCCCACGGCCTGGAACAGCGCCGCGCTGTCGGCCAGGCGCTGGGCCTGGGCGGCCACCAGGCTGCTGCGCAATTGCAGAGCCTGTTGTTGGGCCACCAGCCATTGCAGGTAGCTGGCAGCGCCCAGCGCCAGTTGTTGCTGCGTGGTCTGCAAGCTGGCCTGTGCGGCGGCGTCGGAGCGTTCCAGCGTGGCGAGCACCTGCGCATCGGCCTCGGTGGCGCGCAGGGCATCGGCCACGCTGCGCAGGGCATCGAGCACCACACCCTGGTACTGGGCGGCAGCGGCATCCAGGCCGGCCAGCGCGGCGCGCCGCTGCGCCGGCAGGGCCGGGTCGAACAGGGGCTGGGTCAGCTGCGCAATCAGGCCCCAAACGGCCGAGCCGCCACCAAACAGGGCGCCCGTGGTCAGCGCCTGGCTGCCCAGATTGGCGCTGAGCCGGATTTGCGGGTACAGGCGCGCCACGGCCACACCATGCTCGGCGCTGGCCACGCGCACCAGCGCTTCGGCGGCCTGAATATCCGGGCGTTGGCGCACCAGCTCAGACGGCAGCACCTGCGGCAGTGCGGCGGGCAGTGTGAAACTCTGCAGCCTGAACGCGGGCAGCGGCTCGGCGCCCGGTGTGCGTCCGGCCAGCAGGGCGAGCAGGTAGGCGCTTTGCAGCGCCTGCTTGCGCAGCAGCAGCGCGGAGGCGCGGGTCTGCTCCAGCGCCGCCTGCAAGGCCTGCACGTCGGCCGGCATGGCCTGGCCCAGGCGCAGGCGTTCCTGGGCAATATCGGTTTGTGCTGCCTGGTTGCTGGCGATGGCTTCCAGCGCTTCGGCCTGGGCGGTGATCCGTGCCTGGGTGATGGCGGTGCTGGCGATGCGTGCGGCCAGGTCGAGGCGGGCGCCTGCCAGCTGGTAGCGGCGGTAGTCGGTGCGCGCCACCAGGGCCTGGAGGGCGCGCTGGTTGCCGCCCGACACATCGAGCTGGTACTGCACGCTGACGCTCGCGCTGTGCAGGCTGAACGTGCGCCCATCGCCGGGCAGGCCCTGCGCGCTGGGCGAAATGTGCTGGCGGGCACTGCCTGCACCGAGGTCGGCGCGCGGCAATTGGGTGGCACGCTCCTGAGCCGCCTGCAGCTCTTCGGCCTGGCGCAGTTGCGCTTGCGCGGCCGCCAGCGTCGGGCTGGCCTTCAGGGCCTCGGCGATCAGCGCGTCCAGGCCGGGGGAGCCGAGCTGCTGCCACCAGGGCGCCTCCAGGTCCATGTCGGCGCGCCACGTCTGCGCCGCGCCAAAAGCGGTTTCGCTGGTGCTGTTCTGTACGGCTGGGGCCGGGCGCGGCAGTGCGTTGTCTGCCAGGGGCCCAGGGGCTTGGTAATCCGGGCCTGCCGCGCAGCCTGTGAGCAGGGCAGTCAGTAACAGGGCCCAGGCAGGGTGCCCGCCGGGCAGCCTGTGCAACAAAGGGGTCTTCATGGCGTGGCCTCCCGCCGGACAGATCGGCCGGGCCGCAGGCGCAAAGCCAGGGTGGCGATGCCCAGCCACACCGCGGTGCGCAGTGCCATGGCCGCCACGGTGCGCACCTCAAAGGCGCCACCCGTCAGCACATGGATTCCGAAGGCCGCAAACACCAGGGCGGTGGCCAGGCCAATGCAGAGCGCCAGCCACACCGCCCAGCCCAGGCGCCGCCACAGCGCAATGCCTGCCGCTACGTAGGCAAAACCGGCGACGAAGTTGAACCAGAGCACAAACGGCACATAGGCCCCGGCGGCGCTGCGTGCGTCAGCACCGCCAAACAGCACCGTCCCGCCCTCCTTGAGGGTCAGCAGGCCAAAGAGCACAGCGAACACGCTGGCACCGCGCAGCCAGGGATTGCGTTTGAGCAGGGCATTCATAGGGGAGGCCTCCGGGAGATGTTGCAAATTCATGGCGCGCGTCCTTCGCCCGCTTCCTCGTGCGTCACGCCGTCGCGGATGTGGTAGATCCGCTTGAAGGTCGGAATGATCTTCTCGTCGTGCGTGACCACAATCACGGCGGTCTCGAACCGCTGCGCCATGTCGTTGAGGATGCGGATCACGGCCAGCGCGCGCGTGCTGTCGAGTGGCGCCGTGGGTTCGTCGGCCAGCACCACTGGCGGGCGGTTGACCAGTCCGCGCGCAATGGCCACGCGCTGCTGTTCGCCGCCCGACAGCTGCGCGGGCATGGCGCGTGCACGGTGCCCCACGTCGAGTGCATCCAGCAGCTCGCGGGCCTGCGCTCGCGCCTGCTTGTTCGGCACTCCGGCCAGCATGGGCAGCAGGGCGACGTTGTCGGTCACGTCCAGAAAGGGAATCAGGTAGGGCGCCTGGAACACGAAGCCGATGCGGTCGCGCCGCAGCGCGCGCAGGTCGCGAATCTTCCAGCCGTTGTCGTAGATGACTTCGTCGCCCAGCGTCATGCGCCCGGCGCTGGGTTCGATCACCGCGCCCAGGCATTTGAGCAGCGTGCTCTTGCCCGAACCCGAAGGCCCGATCAGGCCCACCACCTCGCCTGGCGCCACTACCATGTTGACGTCCTTGAGCGCGTCCACGGCGGTGTCACCCTGCCCATAGCGCTTGCGCACGCCTTCGATGCGTATTCCTGCGTGTTCCATGTCAGCCATCCAAGGCGCCTCGCGCCAGCCACAACGTATCAAACTGGCACGGCCCAAAACCAGCGGACGCCGCGCAAGGGCCGCCCCGCCGCGCTGGCGTCGTCCCCCTTCCCGGCGTAGCCGAGAGAAGGGGGGAGGCGCGCAGCGCCTCAGGGGGATGTAGTCGCATCTAACCTCCCACTGCTTCGGCTGGGTCGACGCGCAGCGCGGCGCGGATCGCGACCCCGCTGGCCAGCACACAAATGACCAGAATGGCGGCCAGCCCGGCAGCCGTGTCCTGCGGCACCAGCAGCACGTATTTGGGGAAAGCGGGCGCCATCAGCGTGGCAGAGATCTTGCCCACCACGAAGCCGATGATTCCCAGGCCCAGCGCCTGCTGCACGATCATGCCGGCGATGGTGCGGTTCTTGGTGCCGATGAGCTTGAGCACCGCGATTTCGCGGATTTTCCCTAGCGTGAGCGTGTAGATGATGAAGGCCACGATGGCGGCGCTGACCAGCGCCAGGATGGCCAGGAACATGCCGATCTGCTTGGCCGACGTGGCAATGAGCTTGCCGACCAGGATGTCGTCCATCTGCGCGCGCGTGGTGGCGGTGAGGCGCTGCCAGCGGCGAATCGCCTGTGCCACCTCATCGGCGTCGTAGCCTGGGCGCACGCGCACCAGCACGGCGTTGACCGAGGGGTTGCTGCTTTGCGAGGCAATCACCGCGTCGAGCAGGCCAGGCACACCGGGGCGGTTGAAAGCGGGGTTGGCGGCAGTGCGGTGGCGGCTCTGCCAGAGGGCGTCGTTGTCGCGCAGGAACTGCGCGGCTTGCGCATCCTTGAGCGGGATGAACACCATCGGGTCTCCGCCCGAGGACACCATGCGCCGCGTGAGCCCGACCACGGTGTAAACATTGCGCCGGATCTGGATGCGCTCGCCCAGCGCCATGCCGCTGGCGATGTCGGCCACCGCCTCGTAGTGGCTGCGCGTGAGCTGCCGCCCGGCCACCAGATAGGGCGGCCAGCCGGGTGTGCCGCTGCCGCCCGGTGCGATACCGACCACCATGGCGCGCACATCGCTGGTGGCTGCTCCAGCAGCGCCAGCGTTGCCCGCCAGGCGCTGCACCTGCATGGTCAGGTAGGTCACGTTGGCGGCATCCTGCACGCCGGGCAGCGCGCGCAGGCTGCGCCAGGTGCTGTCGTTCAGGCTCGATGGCTCGGCGTACGGACCCAGCGTGCCTTGCTGCACCACCCAGATGTCGGCGCCGCTGTTGTCCAGCAGCGCGCGCCCGTCGTCCACCATGCCGCGGTACACCCCGGCCATGGTGAGCGTGACGCCGATCAGCAGCCCCAGGCCAATGCCGGTGAAGACAAACTTGCCCCAGGCATGGAGGATGTCGCGGCCGGCCAGGCTGATCACGGCGCCCCCTTGGTGATGCGGTCCACCACGTGGGTGTTGCTGCGGGCGCTCAGTTCTTTCTCGCTGTAGACAACGATGCGCGCGCCTTCCTTCAAACCGCTCTGCACCTGCACCTGGCCATCCAGGTCGGCCTGCCCCAGCACCAGGGGGGCAAAGTGCAGGCCGTCCGCGCCCAGTTCCCATACGCCCATCTTGCCGCCCACGCGCCGCAGGGCGGCGTTGGGAATGGTGGGTGCGGCGGCGAGTTCCGGCAGGGTGATGGTGACTTCCGCCAGCGTGCCCAGCGGGGGCAAGGGCGTGGGCAGGGTGGTCAGCACCACCTTGGCCAGCGTCTCTTCGGTCACGGCATCGGCCAGGGGCTCGACGCGCAGCACGCGTCCGGCCAACGGCGCCGTGGTGTCCGAGCGCAGCAGCACCTGTGCGGGCAGGTTGGCGCGCAGGCCCGCAGAACTGGTCTGGTCAAAGCGCACGTTGACCCACAGACTGGCCGGGTCTACCAAATCCACTACGGCTTGCCCCGGCACCACGGTGCTGCCGGGCTCGGCCAGGCGGGCGGTGACCAGGGCGTCCGCCGGGGCGCGCAGGCGCAGCTGGCCGCGCTGCGTGCGCAGGGCTTCCAGCTCGGCGCGCAGGCGCGCAAGCTCGGCCTGACTGCCCGCCAGAGCGGCGTTGGCGCTAGCCAAGTCTTGCTGGCGGGCGGTGGCGGTCTCTTCGCTGGTGGCGCGCACGGCCAGCAACTGGCTGTAGCGCGTGGCCTGGGTCTGTGCCTGCTGCTGGCGGGCCTGCGCGTCCTTCAGGCTGGCCTGGGCGCGTTGCACAGCGGCGGCCTGGGCGCGCAGGCGTTCGTCAAAATCCACCGCATCCATTTCGCCCAGTACCTGGCCTGCGGCGACGCGCTCGCCCACCTCCACCGACAGGCGCAGCACGCGCCCGGCTACTGTGGGACCCACGTGGTAGGTGGTACGCGCTTCCACCGTGCCAATGCCGAACAGGGCGGGCGTGATGGCGCGCTGCCGGGCCGTGGCCACCGTGACGGCCACGGGAGCGAGCGGCCCCGAGCGCAGCACCACGTAGATGAACAGGGCGAGGAGCGGCACCACCACAGCCAGCAGGGCCAGGGTGCGGCGTTGCAGGGGAAGTCGGCTCATGGTGCTCTCCGGATGCCGCGCTGGTAAATGGCAAAGACGCGCGGCGCATCGCGGCGAATGCGCTCCACGTCGCCCGACAGCATGGACTGCATGACCAGGCCTTGGATGGTGCCGATGAACAGCGTGGCGGCGGCTTCGGGGTCCAGGGTGGGGTCGATCTCACCGCCCGCCTTGCCCTGTGCAAAGAGCTGCTGCAAACGCTCGCCGTAGCGCGCCAGCAGCGTGCGCACCATGCGCCGAGGCAGGCTGTCGCCGGCGCGCTGGAGTTCACCAAACATCATGCGGGGCACGCCCGGATGCTCAGCGACAAAGCCCGCGTGCGCCAGAAACATGGCTTCCAGCGCAGCCAGCGGAGTGGGAGCGTGCTGCGCGGCCCGCTCGACACGGGCCAGCAACTGTTCTGCCACCCATTCCATGACGGCCTGCAGGATCGCGTCCTTGGAGGGGAAGTGCCGGAACAGCGCCCCTTGCGTCAGGTGCATGTGGCCGGCAATCGCTGCAGTGGTGATGTCGCTCGGGTTCTGGGTGGCGGCCAGTTGAATGACGGCCTCCACGGTGGCGGCGCGACGCTCGTCGGCAGGCAGGTATTTGGAAGCAGTAGACACGGCAGATTCTGAAAGTAAGTAATTGATTACTATCTTACAGAAGATGCCTGAGTCTTGGCAAGGCGTAAAAGTCAAGCACAGGCGGGGTAAGGGCTTTGGACTGGGCTTTCGGAATGGCAGGCGAAGGTTTGTGGCTCAAGACAGATCCAAGCCGACCCTCTCGCGTGGGTTTGCCCTTGCACCAAAAGCGTGCCTCTCTAGAATGGCTCCGCTGCGCGCAAGCGGCTCAGCGCTCCTGGCAACCTATGAAAGGCGTGGCATGGCCCGTTACGTGAACCGCAGCGCCTGGGCGCAGCGGCTCCTCGGAGCCGACCAGCACATGCGCATCCGTGTTGCCATGACGGGGGTGTCGGCGCTGCTTTCGATGGTGTGCGGCGGACTCGTCATCCTGTTGGCCTACGCGGGCTTTGCGCGCGTCGATTTGAGTCTGCTCTGGATCGGCACCCTCGTGCTGTTCAATCTCGGGGTGCTGGTGTGCATCCGCACCGGCTGGACCCAGCGTCTGGACGATCCGGCGCTCACGCAACTGCAGATTCGCTATGCCATCCTGAGCAACGCCGCGGGCTATGCGCTGCTTGGCGAGGCGCGCGGAATTACGCCGGTCATTCTTTCGCTGGTGCTGATGTTTGGCATCTTCAACCTGAGTGCCCGCCAGATGCTGGCCAACCTGCTGCTGTCGCTGCTGTGCTTCGGTATCGCGATGGCCGTGGTCTTCTGGACCAATGCGCCCGGCCACAACGCAGTGCTGGAGTTGGCCTACGGCGTCATGGTGGTCCTTGTGCTGCTCGGGAGCACCTTTGTCGGCCTGCGCATCCAGCATGTGCGAGAGCGGCTCAAGCGGCAAAAGCACGCGCTGGGCGCGGCGCTGCAGCGCATCAACCACCTGGCCACGCACGACGACTTGACCGGCCTGGTCAACCGCCGACGCATGACCGAACTGCTGACGGTGGAACGCGAACGCTGCGAGCGAAGCGGGCGCCCACTGGTGCTGGCGCTGCTGGATCTGGATCTGTTCAAGCGAATCAACGACCAGCACGGTCATGCGGTCGGCGACGCCGCGCTGTGTGCGTTCGCTCAGGAGGTTGAAAAAAATCTGCGCAGTACCGACGTGCTGGCGCGCTGGGGCGGCGAGGAATTTCTTTTGTTGATGCCGGAGACGTCCATCAAGGGCGCGTTGGCGCTGCTCGAACGTGTGCGCGGCGACGTCGCGGGTTTGTGCTTGGAGACCGCCATGGGGTCGATCCGCATCACGGTCTCGGCCGGGTTGGCCGCCGGTCGCCGGGGCCAGACTCTGGAGCAGGTGCTGGAACAAGCCGACGAGGCGCTCTACCAAGCCAAGGAGCAGGGCCGCGACCGGGTGGTGCTGCATGCCGGCAGCCACTGGGCCGAACTCATGGCATGGCCGGACGACACGCTGGCAGCAAGCGAGCCGCAAGCGGCTCGCTAAGCCAATAAAAGTTTAGGAGTTTTTGGCCGCCAGCGCTTATGCAATAAGCGCTAGTAGCTATGAAAGTAGGAGTATTCAGCGCACACGCGGTGCCGCCAGCATCTGCTCGGGTGTCGTGAACCAGTCGCTGCTCTGGCCCATGCGGCCACGCGCCTGTGCCAGTTCGTGCCGCGCCACGCTGCGCAAATGCACCTCGTCCGGCCCGTCCATCAGGTGCAAGGCGCGGCCCCAGCTCCAGAACTGCGCCAGCGGCGTGTCGGGCGAGAGCCCCATGGCACCAAACACCTGCATGGCGCGGTCCACCACGCGCGTCTGCAGCCGCGCGGCCACCACCTTGATGGCAGCGACCTGGGCGCGCGTGGCCGCCGCGTCTGCGGCGCTCCCCTGATCGAGCAGCCAGGCCGTGCGCAGCACCAGCAAGCGGGCCTGGTCGATCTCGATGCGCGACTCGGCCAGCCAGTCCTGCACATTCGAAAAATCCGACTCGTAGCGGCCGAACATCTGGCGCTCCAGCGTGCGCTCTGCTGCCAGCTGCAACGCCAGCTCGCACTGGCCGATGCTGCGCATGCAGTGGTGCACGCGGCCGGGACCGAGCCGGGCCTGCGCCATCGCAAAGCCCGCGCCCCATTCGCCCAGCAAGGAGCTCCCGGGTACGCGCACGCCCTGCAGCAGGATTTCGCAATGTCCTTCTGGCGCGTGGTGGTGCAGCACAGAAATGTTGCGCAGCACTTGCACGCCCGGTGCATCGCGCGGCACCAGCACCATGCTGTGGCGCTGGTGCATGCTGGCTTGTTCCTCGTCACCGCTCGCATTGCGGCACATCACGATCAGCAGCCGGCATTGCGGGTGCGCCGCCCCGGTGATGAACCATTTGCGGCCACTCAGCACCAGATCTTCGCCGTCCCGCTGCACGGTGGTCTGCAGATTCGTCGGGTCCGACGAGGCCACGTCGGGCTCGCTCATGGCAAAGGCCGAGCGGATGCGTCCGCCTAGCAACGGATCGAGCCATTCGCTGCGCTGCTCCGCCGACGAAAAGCGGTGCAGCAATTCGATGTTGCCGGTGTCGGGCGCGCTGCAGTTGAAGACCTCGGCCGCCCAGGGCAGGCGCCCCATGCATTCGGCCAATGGTGCGTAGTCCAGGTTGGACAGACGCGTTCCGGGCTCCTCCTCGCGCAGGCCGGGAAGGAACAGGTTCCAAAGGCCTTCCTCGCGGGCCAGCGTCTTCAGGTCATCGAGAAACGGCGGCGGATAGCTGCCTGCCTGCACGGCCGCGTGCCACGCCGCGTTGTGCGGCAGGACGTAGCGCTGCAGGAAGCAATCCATGCGACGAAGCATGTCTTGCGCGCGGGAGGAAGGTGCGAAGTCCATGGGCCATTGTGCTCAGCGCCCCGCATGCGCGTCACAACCCAGGTGACAGCGCCCTGGTGCCGGGCAGCAGCGTGGCCACTGCGGCCAGCAACAGTGCCGCGAGCAGGTTGTGTGCCAGCGCCACGCCCAGGGGGAGAGCGCCCAGTGCCAGAACGATCCCGACTTCGGTCTGCAGCGCCACCAGCGCGGCGAGTGCCGTGGCTGCCTTGCGGCGACCGGCACGCCAGGCAACCAGCGCGAGTGCGAGTACCGCCGCAAGCACTGCCAGCGCACCCAAACGGTGCAGCCATTGCACCCCCACGCCGCCAGCGTACTGCGACAGGCCGGCGCCCGCGCCGGGCACCTGCCAGGGGTCAAGCGCCTGCCAGTTCGCCGCTCCGGGACGGCAGCCAGGCAGCTGCGGGCAGCTCAGGCCGGCGTAGCCCGCGCTGATCAGTCCACCCAGCGCCATTTGCAGCAGCAGCAGTACCAGCGCCGCCCACGCCCAGCGCCCCAGTGGCGGGCCGGTGGGCGCCTGGCGCGGTGAAGGGCGCAGCGCCAGGCGCACACAAACGGCGAACAACACCAGGCCGCCCAACAGATTTCCCAACGTGACCGCCGGCACGCGCGAACCGGAAGTGAACGGCCCCAGCACTGCGAGGAAGAGCACCAGGCCCAGCGCGAGCAGGATCTGGCGCCCTTCGCTGTCCGCACGGGGTCGGGGAATCCACGCCAGCGCCGTCATGCCCAGCAGCAACACCAGCAAGGACGAAGCGGTCACCCGGTGCACGGCGCGTGCCCCGCGCTGGGCTGGGCCAGCGGCCTCTGGCGGCGATTCGCCGAGAGCAGCGCGTCCATGGCAGGCTGGCCAGGGCGTGCAACCCAAGCCCGCATTCGACTGGCGCAGAAACGCGCTCAGGCTGATCACCACCAGCACCAGCGCCGCACACAGCCAGGCGGCACGGCGCAGCAGACTTCGGCGCTTGGCCGAACTCATCGACGGGATAGGGGAATGCATCTTGCGCTCTTCAAGAAAAGCGGCCATTCTGCTGACCGAGAGAGTGGAAAGGGCGCGACGCTACTGGTTTCCCCTAGCGTTGTTGGCGGCGGAGCTTGTCGTAGATCAATTTTACGATGGAGGCAAACCCGAAAATCGTTTGCATCTTTAGGTAACCGAGGAGATACCCCCATGGAACACCATGACGACGAGAACGAGAAGGTTCCGATGATCCAGCAGCTACTGGACAACCCTTTCCTGCTGCTGTTTATCGGGGTGATGGTCCCGATGATCGTTTACTCCCTCTGGGGAGTGATCGAAATCTTGACCATTCCGCTGGCCAAGTGAAGGAGCACCGCACATGAGCGCAATCCTTCCCCCCGCAGAGCGCCTTTGGTGGAAACACCCTCTCGACCGCGTCGAAGGCGTCTGGATCGCCATTGCCTTTGCCTGGTGCATGGTGATGTTCTTCATGATGGTTGGCTGGCATATCTACGGCAAGCAAAACCTCTCCACGGAAACCTACAAAACCACGCCCGAAAAGTTTTCTGCCAAGGCACAGGCCATGGTGGACAAATACACCGTGCGCACCGAAACCGACCAGAACATTCCGGTGGTGCACCCGCCTGAGGGAAGCGATATTTACCTCGTTGCCCGCCTCTGGGCCTGGTGGCCCATTCTGGAGCTGGAAAAAGACAAAACCTACAAGTTGCACTTGACCTCTATGGACTACAACCACGGCTTCTCTCTGCAGCCCACCAACATCAACATCCAGGTGGTGCCTGGTTATGAGCACGTGATCAAGGTCACGCCCAACCAGTCGGGCCAGTTCTCGATTGTGTGCAATGAGTTTTGCGGCATCAACCACCACACGATGGTGGGGCGCCTCTACGTCAAATAGCAGGAGCACACACCCATGGCCGCAACTTCTGCCGCGCTTGCCTCAGGCAACGCCACCACCTACCGTACCTGCCCGCGTTCGGGCCTGCAGTTCGAGCGCAGCGCCGAACGTCTGATGATCTTCAATGCGGTGACTGCCGTCGTCGCGTTGCTGGTCGGCGGCATCCTCGCCATTGGCGTGGTGCTGACCCGCTGGCCCGCCGTCCACTGGCTGGCCGCCGACACCTTCTACATGGTGCTCACCGCCCACGGCATCGACATGCTCATCTTCTGGATGATTTTCTTTGAAGTCGCGGTGCTGTATTTCTGTTCGTCCACGCTGCTGCGCTGTCGAATCGCCACGCCCAAGATCGCATGGATCGCCTACGCGCTGATGGTGGTCGGCGCCCTCATGAACAACATCGACGTGTTCCGCGGCGGCTCCAGCGTGATGATGACGTCTTATGTGCCCATGATGGCTACGCCCTGGTTCTATCTGGGGCTGATTCTGTTTGCTGTCGGCGCGCTCATCGCCTGCTTCGTGTTTTTCGGCACCCTGGTGGTGGCCAAACGCGACAAGACCTACCAGGGCTCGGTGCCACTCGTGACCTTTGGCGCCATCGTCGCGGCCATCATTGCGGTGTTCACCATCGTCTCGGGCGCCATCATCCTGATTCCTACTTTCTTCTTGGCCATAGGATGGATCAAAGAGGTGGACCCGCTGATTTACCGCACCATCTGGTGGGCGTTCGGTCACTCGTCGCAGCAAATTAACGTGGCCGCGCACATTTCGATCTGGTACGCAGTGGCGGCCATCGTGTTCGGTGCCAAGCCGATGTCTGAGCGCGTCAGCCGCGGCGCCTTCCTGCTCTACATCTTCTTCCTGCAGCTCGCCAGCGCCCATCACCTGCTGGCCGACCCCGGCGTGAGCACCGAGTGGAAAGTCGTCAACACCAGCTACTTCATGTACTTCGCGGTGCTGGCGTCGATGATTCACGGCCTGACGATCCCGGGCGCAATCGAAGTTGCACAGCGCGCCAAAGGCTACAACAAGGGCCTCTTCGAGTGGCTGCGCAAAGCGCCCTGGGGCAACCCCACGTTCTCTGGCATGTTCATCTCCCTCATTGGGTTTGGTTTCCTCGGCGGCATTTCGGGCGTGATGATGGGCACGGAACAGCTCAACCTGATCATCCACAACACGATCTACGTGCCAGGGCACTTCCATGCCACGGTGGTGGTGGGTACAACGCTGACGTTCATGGCGTTCACCTACTTCCTGATTCCTGTGCTGTTCAAGCGCGAAGTCATCTCCCCGGGCCTGGCCAAAATCCAGCCCTACCTGTTCGGCTTCTCGATGTACTTTTTCTGTCTGGTGATGATGGGGGCCGGCACGCTGGGCGTCTCGCGCCGGCATTGGGACATGGCCTTCGGCGGCGCCGCTATGGCATACGAATGGCCGGGAGCTGCCTATCTAATGATGGGATTGGTGGGCATCGGCGGTATCGCAGCCATCACCGGTGGTGCGCTGTACATCTACCTCACCGTCGGATCGATCCTGTGGGGCAAGAAGCTCGACGCTGGCGTCCCGAACCCGCGCTTTACGCCTATCCCGCCAACGGCACCCAGCGCGGCCGCTCAAGTGTACGGCTCCGCCGGATTTGCCGCGCCGGGCACGTTTGTGCTGGCCATGGTGTTCCTGCTGGCCTTCATCTTGTACTACTTCATCAACTGGAAGTACCTGGCACAGCTGTGGGGCATGTCCTGACCGAGAGACAGCACCATGACTACCGACACGCTCGAACCTATCCGAAGCCGGGCCGCGCAACGTACGCGGGATGTCGTCTCGCTGTTCAAGCTGCGCATTGGCTCGCTCATCATGGTCACTGCATTGGTGGGCATGGTGGTGACGCCTGGGCCGGCGCCCAGCTGGATTGAGGTGCTGGTGTTGGCGCTGTCGGTGCTGGTCGCTTCGGCCAGCGCGGGCGCCTTCAACCAGTATGTCGAGCACCAGAGCGACCAGCTGATGGCGCGCACGCGCCGGCGCGCCTTTGTTACCGGCGCACTGCCGCACCACCCCGCGTGGCTGGTGTTGATGGGCGCCATGCTCGCGGGTGCCGTCGCGGCAGCGTGGCTAGTGCTCAACGGTGCGGCAGCGCTGTACGTGTTTCTGGGTGCGTTCTTTTATGCCTTTGTGTACACCGTATGGCTCAAGCGCCGCAGTGCGATGAATATCGTCATCGGCGGTCTGGCCGGCAGCTTCGCCGTGCTCGCGGGCGCGGCCGCTGTCGATCCGACGCTTGGACCGCTGCCCTTGCTGCTGGCCTTGGTGCTCTTTCTGTGGACGCCGCCGCATTTCTGGGCCTTGGCGATTGCCAACCGCGCCGACTATGCGCAGGCGGGCGTACCCATGCTGCCGGTGGTGGTGGGCAACGAGCGTGCCGCGCGCATCGTCTTTGGCAGTACCGTCGCGTTGCTGGTGGCTTCGCTGTTGCCGGCATTCTGGGGCGCGGGCCCGGTGTATTTCATCGGCGCCTTGGGTGGTGGCTTGCATTTCGTGCACAAGGCCTGGGTGCTGTCGCGCGAAGTGACCCGTGCGCACGCCATGTCGGCCTTCTTTGCTTCGCTGGTACAACTGAGCACATTGCTGGTGGCGGCTTGCGTGGACGGCCTGGTCCGCTAAGCGAGCTTGCACATGTCCTGCCTTCGCCCCTTTGCTGCGCTGCTGTTGGCGTGGGCGATGGGGCTGGGCTCCCTGCCCGCCGCAGCGAGCGATGCCACTGACGGCAGGCCCGTTCTCGATAAGACAATCGCCTTGCGTGCCAGCCAGGATGCGGTGGGTCGGGAACTTGGCGAGCACCTGTTTCGTGATCGCTCGGGCCGCACGGTAGCCCTGTCGAGCTACCGTGGCAAGCCGTTGTTGGTTAGCTTTATCTATACCGGTTGTTTCCAGATCTGCCCCGGCACCACACGCGCCTTGCAGCAAGCGGTGGAGGCGCTCCAAAAAAGCGTCGGGCCAGGGCAGTTCAATGTGGTGAGCATTGGCTTCAACCAGCCGGAGGACTCCCCTGGCGCGCTCAAGGCGTTTGCCGCCCAATTCCATATCAATTCGGACAACTGGGAATTTCTCAGCCCACGCGGGGCCGATGTGCCCGCCTTGACGCGCGATTTCGGTTTTCTGTATGAGCCTACACCGGCGGGTTTTGACCACGTGCTGCAACTGAGTCTGGTGGATTCGCGGGGCCGGATCGTGCGCCAGATTTATGGCGAACAACTCAATGCTGCCGATCTGGGCGAGCCGCTGCGTTTGTTGCTGGCGGGTTCGCCGGTGGCCCATGAACGGGTGCTGGAAGGCCTGTTCGAGCGCGTTCGCTTGGTGTGCACGGTGTACGACGCGAAAACCGGCAACTACCGTGTCGACTACACCCTGCCGATCCAGATTGCCGGTGGACTGACCTTTTTTGTGGTGATGATGGTGTTCTTTTTCCGAGAGTGGCGCGCGACGCGGCCGCGCGCACGCCAGCGTCAGTATCCGCGTGGCCGCTAAGGTCTGGCGCCCGTGGCTGTCTTGACCCACCGGTCCTCCGCATCTGCGCCGCCGCACATTGCCGCGCGTCTGTGGCGCGCGCTCGAACATGGCTTTGACGCGCTGGTCGGAGCGGGCGGCAATCCACTCAAGCAGCTCGGTGCTTTGGGTTTTCTGCTCTTGTGGCTGCTGGTGGGCAGCGGCGCGGTGCTCTACGCGGTGCTCGACACTTCGGCCAGCGGCGCCTACCAATCCATTGAGGCGCTTTCGCGCGAGCAGTGGCGCTGGGGAAGTCTTCTGCGTGGATTGCACCGCTACGCCGCCGACGCCATGGTGTTGGTGGTGCTTGCCCACGTCGTGCGCGAATGGATGCTGGGGCGTTTTCGCAGCTTTCGCGCGGCCTCGTGGCTGACCGGTGTGCCCCTGCTGCTGCTGCTGTTCGTCAGTGCCATCGGTGGTTTTTGGCTCAACTGGGACCGGCTCGGGCAGTTTTCTGCCACCGCGACTGCCGAATGGCTCGATGCGCTGCCCGGTCTGGCCTCGCCTCTGGCCCGCAATTTCCTGAGCGGCACCCAATTGAACGATCGCCTGTTCTCCCTGTTCGTGTTTGTGCACCTGGGCGTACCGCTCATGCTGGTGTTTGGTCTGTGGTTTCATGTGCAGCGCCTGAGCCGCGCGCAGGTGTTTCCGACGCGTGCGCTGGCCACCGGTACCGGCCTGACTTTGCTGATCCTCGCCGCGATTCGGCCGGTGCGCAGCCAGGGTCCGGCCGATCTCGCCACCGTTCCCGCAACGCTGAACTACGACTGGTTGCTGCTGTTCATTCATCCGCTGACAGCGGCCACTTCGGCAGCGATGGTGTGGGGCCTGCTGGTATTTTTCATCGCGCTGTTGCTGGCCCTGCCTTGGTTGGGCGCTTGGCGCGCGCGCGCGCAGCCGGTGGCGCTTCGCGCTGCTACGGGCGACGCGGTTGAAGCTGGAGCAGTCTTGCCTGCCACCTCGCATACGCATTGGAGACCGGCCGCGCTCACACAGTTTGTGGCCGAGGTGGACCCGGACCATTGCAGCGGCTGCCGCCGCTGCGTGGAAGATTGCCCCTATGCCGCCATCACCATGGTGCCGCACCCCAGCGGTCGCGTCGGCATGGAGCTGGCGCAGGTGCGCAGCGACCTGTGCGCGAGCTGCGGCATCTGTGTGGGCTCCTGCCCCTCGTCCACGCCGTTTCGCAGTGCCGAGGTGCTGCATACCGGGATCGACATGCCCCAGTGGCCCATCGATGCCCTGCGCCGGCAGATGCAAAGCGGCTTGGCCGCGCTGCCCGGACCCCGGCGCTACGTGGTGTTCGGCTGTGCCGAGGGCGCGGACTTGGGCCAGCTGTCCGCAGACGAGGTGCTTGCTTTGCCCCTGGTTTGCACCGGGCTGCTGCCACCATCTTTCATCGAATACGCGTTGCGCGCCGGTGCCGATGGCGTGCTGGTTGCAACGTGTCGCGAGGGGGGCTGTGCTTTCCGCCTGGGCGAACGCTGGACGCGTGAGCGCCTGCAGGGCCTGCGCGAGCCGCGTTTGCGCGCCAGCGTGTCAGCAAGCGGTTGGTCGCTGGTCGCTGCGGACCGCGGCGACGAAGCGGTTTTGGCTGCTGCCCTTCAGGCCCTGCGCTCGCGTACGGCAGAATCTTTTGAATATCCGGAGTCCACTGCATGAAGCGTGTTTTCAATTGGGCGGGGCAAGCGCTGCTGTATGGCATTTTTGCTGCCTTTGTGGTTATTTTTTCCCAATGGCCGGCGTATGCGCCGCTGGCGCCGGAGGAGGCACTCATCAAGCTGAGCTTCGTGCACCACGGCCAGCGCGTCGCCGAATGCCGGCCTTACACCGCCGACGAACTGGCCAAACTGGCCCCCAACATGCGTGCCCCGCTCAAGTGCGGGCGCGAGCGCGCTCCGGTGACGATAGAGTTGGATATTGATGGGGCACTGGCGTATCGCTACACGGCCGCGCCGTCGGGACTCTCGCGCGACGGCGCATCCACGGTCTACAAGCGTCTGGAATTGCCGGCCGGCAAGCACCGGATTGCTGTGCGCATGCGCGACACCACGGCCACCAGCGGGTTTACCTACCAGCACGATGCGACGGTAGACCTGGTGCCGGCCCAGGTGCTGGTGATTGACTTTGATTCCGAGCGCGGAGAAATCGTCTTGCTATGAGCGCCGTGGCTCCTTCGTCGCTTCCGTCCGCAAGCTTGCCAGCGAACCGTCCGCTGCCTGCGCAAGCCGCTGCCGATTATTCGCTGGCGGTGCCGCAAGACGCGCGCCGCGCTCTGGCGCGCGGCTGGCTCTGGTTGGGGCTGTTCGCCTTGGTGGGCTCGGGCCTGTTTTCCATCTTGCTCGTGCTCTCGCGCACCCCGGGCGTGAACCGCCTGCTGCCGGCGGCAGACTTCTTTCACACTTCGCTGGTGTTGCACGTGGATCTGTCGGTGCTGGTCTGGTTCATGGCCATGGCGGGCCTGCTCTGGAGCGTGCACGGCAGTGGCCGAGCGATGCGTTGGGCCTGGGCCGCGCTGTGGACCTGCGCTGCGGGCACCCTGGCAATGGCCGTTGCACCCTTCGTGGGTGCCGGCGAGCCCATCATGGCCAACTACATACCGGTGCTGAGTTCGCCGCTGTTCCTTGGCGGCTTGGTGGTATTCGGGCTGGGCGTGGGGGTGCTCGCGCTGCGCAGCCTGTTGGCGGCACCCCGGCTAGGCATGGCGTTTGGCGGGCGCGGTGCGCTGGGTTTTGGTCTCAACGCCGCTGCCGTGGCCACGGTGGTGGCATTGCTGGCGTTTGCCTGGTCGTTCGAGCAACTGTCTTTGTCGCTGACCGGCAAGGCCTATTACGAAATACTGTTCTGGGGGGGCGGTCACGCCTTGCAGTTCACCTGGACGCTGCTGATGCTGGTGGGCTGGCTGTGGCTGGCGAACGCCTGCGGCGCGCGGCTGCGGTTGAGCCCGCGCGTGACGCTCTTCATGTTCGCCCTGGCGCTGGCGGGCGTGTTTGTCACACCCTGGGCCTATCTGGCCCACGACATCAGCTCGGTGGAGCACCGCGCGCTGCTGACCTGGGCCATGCGCGCTGGAGGCGGTACGGCCATCGTGCCGGTCGCCCTGGCGGTGGTGGTGGCGCTGTACCGCCTGCCGCTGGCGCACGCCACACAGCACCCGCTGCGCGCCGCCCTGCTGGCCTCGATCCTGCTGTTTGGCGCGGGGGGCGTGATCGGCATCTTCATCAGCGGCAGCAACGTGCGCATTCCCGCGCATTACCACGGCTGCATTGTCGGCGTGACGCTGGCGCTGATGGGGCTGGTTTACCACCTGCTGCCTGCGCTCGGCTACGCAGCGCCCAAAGGTCGGTTGGCGGTGGCTCAACCCTGGGTGTACGGCCTGGGGCAGCTGATGCACATCGTCGGCCTGGTGTGGTCGGGTGGTTACGGGGTGCAGCGCAAGGTGGCGGGCGCCGAGCAGGTGCTGCGCTCGAACGCTGAAATCGCCGGCATGGGATTGATGGGGTTTGGCGGTTTGGTCGCCATCATCGGCGGCGTGTTGTTTATTGTCGTGACGGTTCGGGCAATGCGGACAAAAGAGAGCGCGGGAACCCCCGTCGCCAATGAAATGGTGGTTCAGCAATGAAAGTGATTCAGTCGGCCCTCCAGTGGCTCTTCATGCGCGTGGAGGATTTGTTCAATCGCGCTTTTGGCGATCGCATCAATCCCTTGTACCACCTGGGATCGATCACTTTTTTCCTGTTCTGGATCGTCGGTGGCAGTGGCCTGTACCTCTATGCCTTTTTTGAGACTGGGGTGACCGGCGCCTACGACTCGGTCCAGTCGCTGACGCACGGCCAGTGGTGGCTGGGAGGCATCCTGCGCAGCGTGCACCGCTACGCGTCCGATGCCATGGTGCTCACCATGATGCTGCACATGCTGCGCTACTTCGCGTTCAACCTGTTCCATGGTTTTCGCTGGTTTTCCTGGGTCACCGGGGTGGCGCTGATCTGGCTGGTCTACGCCTCGGGCGTCAATGGATACATGCTTCCCTGGGACGCGCTGGCGCAGTACGTCACCGTCACCAGCTTCGAAATGCTCGACTGGCTGCCGCCGTTCAGCGGCACGCTGATGCGCAACTTTGTGTATGCCGACAGCGTCAGCGACCGATTCTTCTCGCTGCTCTCCTTCCTGCACATCGGTCTGCCGCTGGTGGTGCTGCTGCTCATGTGGATCCACGTGCAGCGTGTGCCCAAGGCGCGCACCACGCCCCCGCGCCCGGTAGTGATCGGCCTGGTCAGTACTTTGCTGGTCATGTCCCTGGCTGCGCCAGTGCTCAGCCAGGGGGGCGCGGCCAATCTGGCCAAGGCGGTCATGAGCGTGAAGCTCGACTGGTTCCTGCTGGCGCTTTACCCGCTGCTCAGCCAGTGGCCCCTCGGCGAGGTGTGGGCGCTGGTTTCCGGCATTACGTTGGTGATGCTGCTCCTGCCTCTGTGGCCGCAGCGGCGAAGCACGGCGCAAGGCACGCTGCACGCTACGGTGCGCGGCGAAGGCGCAAGCGCCGCTGAATTCACGCTGCGTCCGGGGGAGACGCTGCTGGACGCTGGCCTGCGCGCGGGTCTGGCGCTGCCCTATGAATGCCGCAATGGCGCCTGCGGTCTGTGTCTGTGCAGCCTGGAGCAGGGCACCGTGGAGCAGCGCCCGTACCAAAAGTCGGCCCTTTCTGACGCCCAGCTGGCGCGCGGCCTGGCGCTGATGTGCTGCGCCGTGCCCAATGGCGACGTGGTAATTGCCGTCGATGGCTTCACCGGTGCAAGCGCTACCGAGGTCCCGCAATACGAAGCACGCGTGGTGAACATGGAGCATCTGGCCGACGACGTGATGCGTCTGCGCCTGGAGCTGCCGGGCGCTGCGCGCCTGGCCTTCGAGGCCGGCCAGTACATCGATATCGTGCTGGAGGACGGCGAGCGCCGTGCTTTCTCGTTTGCCAACTCTCCCCAGGACAACGCGCTGATTGAACTGCACGTGCGCCTGGTTCCAGGCGGGCGCTTTACGACCCACGTGTTCGAGGGCATGCAGGTCGGCGACACGATCGTGTTTGAAGGTCCGCGCGGCCAGTTCACGCTGCGAGAAGGCACCCAGCCCATACTGTTCATTGCGGGCGCGACAGGCTTCGCGCCCATCAGGAGCATCGTGCTGGACGCGTTTGCGCGCGGAATCACGCGTCCCATGCGGCTGTATTGGGGCGTGCGCCACAGCAAGGATTTGTACATGCTGGCGCTGTGCGAGGAGTGGCAGCGCCAGTACGCCAACTTCAGTGTGGTGCCGGTGGTGTCAGAGCCAGAGCCGGGCGATGGCTGGGAGGGGCGCATCGGTCTGGTACACGGTGCCATGCTGGACGATTTCCCCGACCTCAGCGGCCACGAGGTCTATCTCTGCGGCTCGGTGCGCATGGTCGAGACAGCGATCCCGGCCTTCCTGGCGCAGGGTCTGGGCGAGGGATCGTGCTTCTCTGACGCGTTCGTTCCAGCGGCGCGGCCGGCATCGGCCGACACTTCAGAGCTTGGCGCTCAAAGCCCCAGCGTTTGAGCCAGCGCGTCCATGCGCGCCTGCACCGCAGCATCCATGCGGATGGTGCGGCCCCATTCGCGCTGCGTCTCGCCCGGCCATTTGTTCGTGGCGTCCATCCCCATCTTGCCGCCCAGGCCGCTCACGGGTGAGGCGAAGTCGAGGTAGTCGATGGGCGTGTGCTCAATCAGCATCGTGTCGCGCACCGGGTCCATGCGCGTCGTCATGGCCCAGACGACTTCCTTCCAATCGCGCACATCGACGTCTTCATCCACCACCACGATGAACTTGGTGTACATGAACTGGCGCAAATGGCTCCACACGCCCATCATCACGCGCCGCGCGTGGCCGGGGTAGGCCTTCTTGATGCGCACCAGTGCCAGCCGATAGCTGCAGCCCTCGGGCGGCAGATAGAAGTCGACGATTTCCGGGAACTGGCGCTGCAAGAGCGGGATGAACAGCTCGTTGAGTGCGACGCCCAGCACCGCCGGTTCGTCCGGTGGCTTGCCGGTGTAGGTCGAGTGGTAGAGCGCGTCGCGGCGCAGCGTGATGCGGTCCACGGTGAAGACCGGAAATTCGGCGCGCTCGTTGTAGTAGCCGGTATGGTCGCCGTACGGCCCTTCGAGCGCGTGCTGCCAGCCGCTGGCGTGCGCGGCATCGGGGTAGATGTGGCCTTCGAGCACGATCTCGGCGTGCGCGGGGACGGAGAGCGGCACCCCCAGCGCCTTCGCAACTTCGGTGCGCGCGCCGCGCAGCAGGCCGGCAAACTGGTATTCGCTCAAAGCGTCGGGCACGGGCGTGACCGCACCGAGGATGGTCGCCGGATCGGCGCCAATGGCGACGGCCACCGGGTAGGGCTCGCCTGGGTGGAGGCGGCAATGCTCGGCAAAATCGAGCGCGCCGCCGCGGTGGGCCAGCCAGCGCATGATGAGCTGGTTGCGGCCCAGCACCTGCTGGCGGTAGATGCCCAGGTTCTGCCGCGCCTTGTGCGGCCCGCGCGTGATGACCAGGCCCCAGGTAATCAGCGGCGCCACGTCACCCGGCCAGCAGTGCTGGATGGGCAGGCGCGCAAGGTCCACATCTGCGCCCTCCCACACCAGTTCCTGGCATGGCGGGCTGCTGCGCTCCTTGGGCGCCATGTTCCACAGGGTTTTGAGCAGACTGCTCATGCCCACCATCTCCTTGAAACCCTTGGGCGCTTCGGGTTCCTTGAGCGACGCCAGCAGCTCGCCAAAGGGGCGCAGCCCGGCGATGCTGTCCACCCCCATGGCGCGCGCCACGCGCTCGGGTGTGCCGAACAGGTTGGCCAGCACCGGCATCCGGTGGCCGGTAGGGCTTTCAAAAAGCAGGGCCGGGCCGCCAGCGCGCAGCACGCGGTCGCACAGGGCCGTCATCTCCAGGTGCGGTGACACGGGCTCGGTGATGCGGCGCAGATCGCCGCTTTGTTCGAGCTGGGTGAGGAAGCTGCGGAGGTCGTGCATGGACATGGGGTGATTTTCAGGTCAAACAGGGCGTTTGCGCAGGGTTGGATTGCGCTGGCAGCTATGATTTTTGTGAGCGTGCGCAGGGCTATTGGGCGGGGCCGGCACGGGGCAAACCGTTTCATGGCTGTCGGCGAGCCCCCCGCCCACGACAGGACGGCAAGCCATTGCGTAGGCGCCAGCCCACGCTGCATCGCGGCATGCGCCTGTGGCGCGGCCTGGTCGGGCCCCTTACGCTGGTTCATTCGGTTTTTTTGGCCGAGTACAACCCAAAGGACCACTATGAAATACGCAACCGCATCCGTTCTTCTGCTCGCGCTTATCGGACTGGGTGCATGCACGGGGCCCGCTGGACCACAGGGCAACACTGGCAATACCGGCTACACCGGCGCGACTGGTGCAACCGGTAGCACCGGCTATACGGGCGCCACCGGCAGCCCAGGCTCGACCGGCGCAACCGGTTCAGCCGGCGCAACCGGCTACACCGGCTCGACTGGCGCAACGGGCGCAACCGGCGATACCGGAAGCACGGGCTACACCGGTGCAACGGGTGCAACTGGCAGGACCGGCAAGACTGGCGCTGGCGACACCATCGTCGTGGTGCCCAAGCAGTAGTCTTGTTCGGCTGAAACAGGGGCGGGACAACTTCCCTTTCCCTTATTCCAATTCTGCCGGTGGCGTCGATCCGCAGGCGCTGGAGGAGCGTGGGCCGAGGGTGGGTTGTTTAATTATTCTTCACCCGCCCAGCGCTGGGTGAGGGCGTGCGGCAGGCCGAGCAAGTCCAGCACCCGCGCCACGCTGGCATCCACGATGTCGGCCACGCTTTGCGGGCGCAGGTAGAAGGCGGGCATAGGCGGGCAGACGATGGCGCCCATCTCGGTCACGCTGACCATGTTGCGCAGATGGCCCAGGTGCAGTGGGGTCTCGCGCGCCATCAGGACCAGGCGGCGGCGTTCTTTCAGCACCACGTCGGCAGCGCGCGTGAGCAGGTTGTCCGACAGGCTGTGCGCCACCGAGGCCAGCGTGCGCATCGAGCAGGGCGCTACCACCATGCCGGCGCACTGAAACGATCCACTGGCAATGCTGGCGCCCACGTCGCGTGCGTCGTGCGCCTGGTGTGCCAGGGCTTCGACGGCGGGGCGCTCCAGGCCCAGTTCGTAGCGCAGCGTGCGCCAGCCGGCGTCCGAGACCACCAAATGCGATTCGGCGCCGGGGCATTCACGCAGTACCTGCAGCAGGCGCACGCCATAGACCGCGCCGCTGGCACCCGAGATGCCGACGATGATGCGTTGGAGGGCGCTGGGAGGGTTCATGGGGGGCAAGCTTAGGGCGATGCTGAACAAGTCACCGCGTGAGGGACTTGTTCAGCATTGTCTTATGCCAATCGCAGGGTTTGAGCGTTGCCAGCGGCCTGGTTCGCAGCATTGTGGGTCCGGGCGGCGGGAGCCAGTGGGTTGGCCAGCAGGTCGGTCTGGACCTGCTCCAGCACGGTGCCCGCCTGTGCGGGGTCAAAGTCTTCATGGCGGCGCTTTTTCACGCCGTACTGCTGCAACTGGTAGTGCCGGTCGGCGGTGATGCCGTGGCGCGCCAGGCACCCTTGCACGCAGTTGAGCGGGCAACCGTCGAGCGCAATGATGGGGCGGCCTGAGCGCGCGGTGCGCACTAGGCTGGGAACGTCGCCACCGACACCGGCAATGCACGACATCTCGGCCACGCCAGCGCGGTCCAGGCGCAGGGCCACGTGGTTGGCCAATTGCGCGGCGCTGGAGCAGCCCGAGCAGGAATAGACCAGGGGCAACAAGTTGCGTTCGCTGTTCATGGCCGTGCACCGGGATAGAGCGGGTCGGCAGAGCGAGCGCCGGGGCGCAGCGCGGCCAGGCGCGAGAGCACATGGCGCGGCGTCCACTGCTGCAGATCAAGCACCGGCAGATCGAGCGCGTCGAGCGTGTTTTTCACCACCAGGCCCAGTTCGGTGTCGCCTTCCATGACCAGGCGGCGGTTGAAGAACAGCGTGTCCGGGTCTTGCTGGCGCTGCGCCAGCAGCAGAAAGTCGTGCGCGGAGGCGTTGATGCACAGGTCGGTCTCGCGCTGGCGCGGCCGGGCAGCAAAGGCGTTGCCCGTCCAGGTGAAATCCAAAGTGACGCGGGCGTCGCGCACCTGGATGCGCAGGCGCTTTCCGCGCAGCATCTCGCCCACATCGCTTGGAATTTGGCGCGCGACGCCCAGGTTCAGCGCCGTCACCAGCAAGAGCGAGCCCGGGTACGCGGGCAGCCGCCCGGTGAGCGCGGCCAGAGGCGTAGGCAGGGTGAAGGGGCGGGAAGTGGTGGTGGCGGAGGCGGGGGCGTTCATGGCATTCCTTGTGGGTGGGGTGCTCTGTTTTAATTTTGATAGCTGCTAAAGCTTATGCAATAAGCGCTAGAGGCACTTTTTACTTGTATTTTTTGAGTCGCATCGCTTGCCTGTCAGGCGGGCGCCAGCGCCTGTGTCTCCACCAGGTCCAGGCCGGGCTGGCCGTGCCAGTAGCCGTTGCAGCTCTGGTCGGGCACCAGGGGCTGGAGTTGGGCGCGGGCGTCGTGCGGTGCCAGCGCGCCGCGGCGCACGGCGTCGAACAGGGCGACGATCTCGCTCGTGTGCTGGGCCTGCGGGCTGATGCGGGCCACGGCGACACCCATGCGCTGCATGCGTGGCAGTTCGTCGATCAGGTTGTGCACGCGGGCCGATTGCGTCTGGATGCCGTTGAGCACCAGAAAATCCTGGCTCTCGCGCGTCTTGAGCATCAGGCCGTCGGGGTGGTCCATGCAGGCGAACTGGCAGTCGTCCTTGGGCAGGTTGCGCTGGCGCGCGGTGAAGCACCGTGCAGAGAAAGCCAGCGGCATGCGGCCATAGGCGAACACTTCGGTCTGCAAGTTTTGTGGACCCGCCTCGATGAGGGCGGAAAGATCCTGGTGCTTCATCTCCAGCGGCGCCACCCAGCGCGTGGCGCCCAGCGAAGCCAGCCAGGTGAGCGAGGGCTGGTTGTAGATATTCAGGTGCAGGCCGCCAACAAAGGGGCGCTGGCCCGCCAGGCGCTGCACTGCGCCCATGTCGTTGGCTTCGATGAGGTAATCAAGGTTGCTGGTGACCTTGTGCATGGCACTCACCTCGACGCCCGATTCGAGCAGCACCTGAGTCGACAGCACGGCCTCCTTGCCCGAATCGCGCATCAGGTCGGCGATGTCGATCCAGTCGGAAAACCGCAACTCGTGGCGGCGCGAGCACACGGTTTCGCCCAGGTAGACGATGTCCACGGGCGAGGCGGCGATGGCCTCGTAGAAGTCGAAGATGGTCTGGCGCGGCCAGTAGTACTGCAGCGCGCCGAGCGAGAGTTTCAAGGAAGACATCGTTGTTATTTCCATGGCCGGTGGTAGGCGCCCAGGGTGTGCTGCTGGCCTTCGGCGACCTGGTCGAGACTGGCCATCCAGGCGGTCTTGGGGGCGTAGCGCAAGGGGTCGGCCAGGCAGTTGTCGATGGCCTCGCGCCAGACCTTGGTGACCTGGGCGGTGTAGGCGGGGCTGCGCTGGCGCCCTTCGATCTTCACGGCACGCACGCCGATCTTCATCAACTCGGGCAACAGTTCCAGGGTGTTCAGGCTGGTCGGCTCTTCGATGGCGTAGTAGTTTTTGTCTTCGGCCACGTCAAAGCGCCCCTTGCACAGCGTCGGGTAGCCGGCGTTCTCGCCGGGGGCGTAGCGGTCGATCAGCACGCCGTTCAGGCGCGATTCGAGGCCCTTGGGCGTTTCTTGCCAGCGCACGGACTTGGGCGGCGAGCACACGCCGTGCGTGTTGGGCGACTCGCCCGTCACATACGACGACAGGGCACAGCGCCCCTCCACCATCACGCACAGGCTGCCAAAACCGAAGACTTCGATTTCCACCGGGGTACGGTCGATCACACGCCGCACCTGCTCCATCGACAGCACGCGCGGCAGCACGGCGCGCACGACGCCGAACTGCTCGCGGTAGAAGTTGATGGCGTCGGCACTGGTGGCCGAGCCCTGCACCGACAGGTGCAGGCGCAGCTTGGGGTGGTGCTGCGCGGCGTATTGCATCAGGCCCGGGTCGGCCAGGATGACGGCGTCCACGCCCAGGTCCACGGCTTTGTCCACTGCCGCGCGCCAGGGCGCGGGGTTGGCGGCCTGCGGGTAGGTGTTGAGCGCCATGAACACCTTGCAGCCCTTGGCGTGGGCGTAGGCAATGCCGCTGGCAATGGCCGCTTCGTCAAAGTTCAGGCCGGCGAAGTTGCGCGCGTTGGTGGCGTCGCGCAGGCCCAGGTAGACGCAACTGGCGCCGTTGTCTACCGCAGCCTTGAGGGCCGGCAGGCTGCCTGCGGGGCAGACCAGTTCAAAGGGGAGCAGTGCGGGTGCAGGCGCTGCGGCTTCGGGGGTGGGTGTGAGTGTGGGGGCGTGCATGCGAAGACCAGGAGAAAAGCGCGAGCGCCGCAGGGGGCAGGCGGCTGCGCAATAGCGCGCAACCATACGCGTGACCGACGCGCTGTGCGCTGACCTTTGTCAAGACAGCGCCACAATCGAAGCCGCCCCTCGGCGCCCACGCGACTGCTAAGGACCGCCGCGGCCCCGCACAATAACGACCCCCTATGAAGAAAAATCTTTGGCTGCTCGCCCTGTGCCAGGGCCTCCTCTCGACCAACAACGTGGTCTTCATCGCCATCAATGGGCTCGTGGGCCTGCAACTGGCGCCGTTTGGCTGGATGGCGACGCTGCCGGTCATGGGCTACGTGGTGGGCGGCGCGCTCTCGACACCATTGGTCGCGGCCAGCCAGGCGCGCTGGGGGCGGCGCGGCTCGTTCCAGCTCGGGCTGGTGGTCGCCTTTCTATCGGCAGCGCTGTGCGCCTGGGCGGCTTTCAGTGCCAACTTCTGGCTGCTGTGCGCCGCCACGGTGATTGCTGGTTACTACAACGCCAACGGCCAGTTGTACCGGTTTGCCGCAGCCGAGCTGACCGCGCCGGCGTTTCGTGAAAAGGCCGTGTCGCTGGTGCTGGCCGGTGGTTTGCTGGGCGCCGTGGCCGGGCCGAACCTTGCGAGCGGCACGCGCAACCTGTTCCCGGTGCCATTTGCCGGTGCCTACCTTGCGCTGATGCTGGTGGCCTTGTTGGCCATGGTCTGCATGGCTGGGGTGCATTTTGAGTCGCTTCCCGCGCCCGCGCCGGGTGCGGCAGCGCCGCCAGCCGGGCGTCCGGTGAGCGCGTTGCTGCGCCAGCCCGCTTTTGCGGTGGCGATGCTGGGCGCGGCGCTGGGCTACGGCGTGATGAACCTGTTGATGGCGGCCACGCCGCTGGCCATGCAGGTCTGCGGTTTTGGTTTTGACTCGGCCGCGCTGGTGCTCGAATGGCACGTGATTGGCATGTTTGCGCCGGGGTTTTTCACCGGCCACCTCATCAAACGGATGGGCACGCTGCCGGTCATGCTTCTGGGCGTCCTGCTGAATCTGGCGTGTGTGGGCATTGCGCTGTCGGGGCAGGAGATTGCCCACTTCACGGCCGCGCTGTTCCTGCTCGGCGTGGGCTGGAATTTCCTGTTCACCGGCAGCACCACGCTGGCGATTACTGCCTACCGGCCCGAGGAAAAAGACCGTGCGCAGGGCGCGATCAACTTCTTTGTTTTTGCCACCATGGCGGGCACCTCGCTGGCCTCGGGCGCCCTGGTGACCACCAGCGGCTGGAACTGGCTGAACCTGGCGTCTCTGCCGCCCCTGCTGCTCACCGGCGGGGCGCTGCTGTGGCTGATGGCGCGCCAGCGCGGCGTGCCTCAGCCGGGATAAATACTCTCTTTTTTGTAGCTATAAACGCTTGATTCATAAGCGCTAGAGGCTATTTTCACTAAAAAATCAGCGTGCGCTCGGCAGTGGGAAGCGCTGCACCAGCCAGCGTTGCATCTGTGCAAAAACGGGCGCCGCCCATTCCGGCGTTTCATTGAAAATTTCATGAAAGGCGCCGTCCACGCATTGCGACTGCACCAGGGCCGCTGGCGCCGCAGCCGCAAAGGCAGCGCTGCCGGCAGGCCGCACCAAACGGTCGGCGCCTGCCCACAGCAGCAGGGTGGGCACGCTCCAGTGCGCGGCGCGCGCCAGCGTCGCCGGGCCGGCGTCGGCGATGAAGCGCCCCAGGCGCGCGCTGATGCGGTCATGGCACAGCGGGTCGGCCTGGTAGGCGGCCACCACGGCCGGATCGTGCGATAGCGCTTGCACGTCCAGCCCATTGCCTACGCGCAAATTGGGAGCCAGGCGCGGCAGGGTCGCCAGCAGCAGCTTTTGAAAACCGGACAGCCCGGTATCCAGGGCGGGGGAGGAAAGCACCAGTGCATCCACGGGCCGCAGGTGCAGCGAGACAAAGCGCGCTGCCACCAGTCCGCCCAGGCTGTGGCCGAGCAGCACCAGCGGTTCTCCATCGGCCATGCGCTTGCGCGTCGCATCCACCAGGTCGGCCAGGTCGTCGAGCAGCCGCGTGTCGCGGTTCAAGCCGCCGCGCGGTCCGGCAGAGCGGCCGTGGCCGTACTGGTCGTAGGCGCGCACCGCAAAACCCCAGGCGTTGAGGTGCCGCGCCACGTGGCCGTAGCGCGCAGCGTGCTCGCCCAGGCCGTGCACCAGCAGCACGGTACCGCGGCGCGGGCTGCCTTCGGGCAGCGGCCAGTCGTGGAGTGCGAGGTTTTCGCCGTCGCTGGCAGTGAAAGGGAGCATGGTGGCGGCGGGGAAGTCAAACATGGGGGCTCGCAAGCAGCACAGGCCGGCCGCAGCGGCAGCGGAGGTTCCGCATGATAGGGGTTCTCGCCGATGCTGGCGCAGGCTCCATCAGAACGAGGCAGGTCCGCGCTTTGTCAGCCAGCGGCTGATGGCCGGGCCGGTGGCCAGCGCTGGCGCGTTCTTGGTCAGCAGGACGCCCACAGTTTCTCCGACGGATGTTTCAGGGCATGGCAGCTATGACCTGCGCCACCGCAGCGGTGAGCCGCTTGGCGTAGGGCACGTGCAGGAACTCGTTCGGGCCGTGGGCGTTGCTACGCGGCCCGAGCACGCCGCAGACCATCATCTGCGCCTTGGGGAAGCCCTTGCTCAGCATGCCCATCAGCGGAATCGTGCCGCCCTGGCCGATGTGGCCGCAGGAGGCGCCGAAGTGCGCCTGGCTGGCGGCGTTCAAGGCATTTTCGAACCAGGGCGCGGTGGCCGGTGCGTTCCAGCCATTGGCGCCGCTGGCGCTCTGCCAGGTGACCTTGGCCTGGTAGGGAGCGTTGTCTTCCAGCAGGGCTTTCATTTCCTGCACGCACTGCGCGGCGTCCACCAGCGGGGGCAGGCGCAGGCTCAGTTTGAAGGCCGTGTAAGGGCGCAGCACGTTGCCGGCGTCCTGCAGGGCGGGGAAGCCTTCGGCGCCCGTCACGCTCAGCGTGGGCTCCCAGGTGCGCTTGAGCAGGGCTTGCACCGGGTCTTGCGTGGTGGGCAGCGCAAAGGCGCTGCTGCCGCCGCAGTCGTAGTGCGCCCAGGGAAAGCGCTGCGTGATCTCCTGGCCCAGGATGGCTGCCGTGGCGCGCGCCTGCGCCAGGCGCTCTGCGGGAACTTCGCAGTGGAAGCTCGCCGGCAGCAACCGGCCCGTGGCGCTGTCTTCCAGCCGGTCAAGGACCTGGCGCATGACGCGAAACGACGACGGCACCAGGCCCGAAGCGTCGCCCGAGTGCACGCCTTCGGTCAGGATTTCGACCTTGAGCGTGCCGGCCACCATGCCGCGCAGGCTGGTTGTGAGCCAGAGCTGGTCGTAATTGCCCGCGCCGGAGTCGAGGCAGACCACCAGAGCGACGTCGCCGAGGCGGGTTTTCAGCGCATCGATATAGGGCAGCAGATCGCGCGAGCCGCTTTCCTCGCTGGTCTCGATCAGGCCGACGATGCGCGGGTGCGCCACGCCCTGGCGCTTGAGTTCCTGCACTGCGGCAATGCTGGCGTAGACGGCGTAGCCGTCGTCGGCGCCGCCGCGCCCGTAGAGCTTGCCGTCCTCGTACTTGGGCGTCCAGGGGCCCAGGTCGGCACGCCAGCCGGAAAATTCGGGCTGCTTGTCCAGGTGGCCGTACATCAGCACCGTCTGGCTGGACGCAGCCTGCGTGGCCGCAATTTCGAAAAACAGCACGGGTGTGCGGCCCGGCAGGCGCACCACTTCCAGATTCAGGCCTTCCATCTTCTGCGCCTGGACCCAGTCGGCCGCGCTCTGCACCACAGCGTCAAGCAGGCCCTGCTGCTCCCAGTCGGGCGCGAACATGGGCGACTTGGCCGGCACGCGAATGTAGTCGGTGATCTGTGGAACGATCTGATCGTCCCAGACCTGGCTGAGATGTGCGAGCGCCCTATCGGGCTGCAACTGGGTGGGGGCAATGCGCGCATTCATTTTGGACTCCTTGGGGCGGGGATCAAGGCAATGGGCAGGCGGCCATTGCACCACAGGCTTGGCTGTGTTGCTGCGAGCGCACTCGCTGCTCGGCCTCTATGACAGCGAGGCAGGAAATGTCTCCGGGTGGGAGCCTTCCCCATTCGCGCGCGGCAGCACGGGGGTTTCTTCGACCCGATTGCGGCCGGAATGCTTGGCGTCGTAGAGCGCGCTGTCGGCGGCGTGGATCAGCACGTCCCAGCTGTCACCGGGCTCCAGCAGGCCACCGAACACGCCAATGCTGACGGTCTGCGCTATCTGCTGGCCCTCGTGGACAAAGGCGTGTGCCGCCACGGCTTTGCAGAGCTCGGTGGCAAGGCGGCGCGCGCCGAGCAGCGTGGTTTCGGGTAGCACAACAAGGAATTCTTCGCCGCCATACCGGCCCACGATGTCCTGCGAGCGGATGCGCTGGTGCAGCACTGCCGCCAGGCTGCGCAGCACGGCGTCGCCCGCCAGGTGGCCATAGCTGTCATTGACGCGCTTGAAATGGTCCAGATCGATCATCATCAGCGCCAGCGGCGTGCGGGTTCGAATCGCGCGGCCCACGTCCCGGTCCAGCGCGGCAATGATGGAACGCCGGTTGGCGATCCCGGTGAGGGCGTCGCACGCCGCGAGGATGCGGTTGGCGTCGTCGGCACGCTCTTTGGTCATGAAGATGAACCCGAGCGAGGCCACCAGAAGCATCACCAAGGTGCCTAGATACGTGGCCGTCTGAATGGCCCCGCCCTGCAGCAGTTGTTGCGATGCCTCAGTATTCAAGACGCCGCCCGCGGCGCGCAGCGCCATGAGGCCGACTTCGATGCCCATGCCCGCCATCACCAGGCGCGCTCCGCGGCCCACGGTTTCGCGCCGCCGGCGAAACAAGGCCATCACTACGGCGATGGCTTGCAAGGCATACATGGCGCCGCTGATGGCTACGCGCGCTCCGTAGTGGTCCAGTTGTGTCGCCAGGGCGGCCAACAGCAAGGCCGGCGGTGCCAGCAACAAAACCCAGCGCGGAGATTTCTCATAGAAGCGCAGCACCGCTGCGAGAAGCAGCGACAGGGCCAAGGAGATCAGCGCATTGCCCGCAAGAATGGAGAGGCGATCGTCAATCTGGCCGCGCAGTGCCAGCAGCAGGTAACCGGCTGCATGCACGGCCAGGGCTCCCGCCCACAGCTGCAGTCCCTCGCGCCGCATACCCCAGCCCACCACCACCATCACGCCCGCCATCGACAATGAGGCCAGCAGGTTGGTGGCCATCAGGGTGGGGACGTCGGCTTGCATGAGAAAAGTTCGTGGCTCGGGCTTTCAGTATGGCTTCAAATGGGCCTGCATGCCATTCCGGTCATGCCCGGGAGTCCTCGTCCTCGTGCCGGTCTGGCGCCGACAAGCCAGGCAGCCGGGTGGGTGCAGGCAATGCTGAGCCGCGCGTCTGCGCATCGGCCAGCTTGAATACCTGCACTGCGCCCGCCAGGCGCTCGGCCTGGTCGCGCAGGCTTTGCGCGGCTGCGGCGGATTGCTCTACCAGCGCAGCGTTTTGCTGCGTCATCTGGTCGAGCTGGTTGACAGCGATGTTGACCTGGCCAATGCCGTCCGACTGCTCGGCAGCCGCTGCCGTGATCTCGCCAATGATGTCGCCCACGCGTTGTACCGAGCCGACGATCTCCTCCATGGTGGCGCCCGCGTTCTGTACCTGGCGGGCGCCGGCCTCCGCTTTTTCCACCGAGGCGCCAATCAGGGCCTTGATTTCCTTGGCGGCGTCGGCGCTGCGTCCGGCGAGGCTGCGCACTTCGGTGGCCACGACGGCGAACCCGCGTCCCTGTTCGCCCGCGCGGGCGGCTTCCACGGCGGCGTTCAGCGCCAGGATATTGGTCTGAAAGGCAATGCCATCGATCACGCCAATGATGTCTGAAATGCGGCGTGAACTCTGGTTGATCTCGCCCATTGTGGCGACCACCTGGCCTACTGCACGCCCGCCCCGCGCGGCCACTTCGCCAGCCGAGCCTGCCAGCTGGTTCGCCTGCCGCGCCGCGTCGGCCGACTGGCGCACGGTGGCGGTGAGTTGTTCCATGCTCTGGGCGGTGGTCTGCAGGCTGCTGGCGGCCTGTTCGGTCCGGGTGGACAGGTCCTGGTTGCCGGTGGCAATCTCGAGGCTGGCATTGGTGATGCTGTCGACCGCAGTGCGCACCTCTTGCAGCATGGCCTGGTAGCGCAGGCGCATGCGCTCGACCTCCTGCACCAGCGCTCCAATCTCATCGCGCCGCGTGGTGTGGAACGCCTGGGTCAGATCCCCCTGCGAGACTCGCGTAATGGCGTCCGTCAGTTCGCGCAGTGGCCGCGCCACGCCGCGCCGCAGCATGATCAGCAAGCCGGCGGCCAGCAGGACGACCGCCAGTGCCATCAAGCCCCACACCGCGATGAGGACCGGGCGTTGGCCCGCCATGGCCTCGGCATCGGGGACTTCCGCCACCACCCAGAGGCCTGCGCCCTCGGTCTTGCGCAGCAGGGCCCAGGGATCGCGTTCGCCATTGCCCAGCACGCTGCTGGCGTGGCGCACGAAACCGTCGGGGGCGGCCGCGAGCGCCTCAAAGAAAGGCTGCGCCTGCGGAAAAGCCTCAAACACCTTCTTGCCCGCAGCGCTGGGGTGGGCCAGAAACACCGCCTGGTCCAGGCCGCCGCGCGGATCGATCACGTAGGCTGCGCCATGCTCAAAGAAGTGGGTTTGCGCCACCTGCTTTTGCTGCATCTGTTCCATCACACCGACGTCATTGCCAATGAAGAGCAGGGCGATGGTTTTCTTTTCGGCGTTCAGAACCGGCAAGTAGTAGCCCATGTAGGGTTTTCCGGCCACCATGCTGCGACCTATCCAAGGCTGCCCCGCCAACACCGCCGTCAAGGCTGGCCCGGCAGGGATCGTCGTGGACGGTTCACGCCCCCCCTGCGCGTCCTTGACGGAACTGGTGATGCTTTGAAATCCCTCGCCCTTGCGCACATAGACCCGGGCCACGCCGCCGGTTTCGTTGGCGAAACGGTCGACGGAGCCGTGGTCGTCGTTGACCAGAGCGCCGAAGCTGCGCAACTCGCCGCTGGCGTCGTCCAGCGTCATGGCGGTGTCGAAGTAGCGTTGAAAACCCTTCATGGTGCGTTGCACCAATTCGCGGTTGGTGGCGTCCGCGGCGGCCAGGGCATTGGCCACACTTTGCGTCGTGTCGCCAACGCTTTGCACCACCTGCGCGCGCGTGCTGCGTTCGGTCAACAGGGAGATTGCGGTGCCGACGAGCACCAGAACCAGAGCCACCAAGGCAATGGCCAGGCCGGTGATCCGCCGTGCCACGGAACGGTTGTTGGACGGGGAAGCATGCATGAACATTTCCTGCGCAAGGAGGGCCAAGGAGGACCGACTGTAAGCCCACGCCCCGTTACATTGCTTAACGAATTTCCCTTACGCAGTCTTGCGTAGCGCCTGCACCGGTTTGGGGCGGGGCGGCTCAGTCGACCAGTACCGGCACGCGCGGCGCCAGGGCGCACATGAGCTCGTAGCCCACGGTGCCCGCCGCCTGCGCGACTTCGTCGATGGCGAGCACGGCGCCGCTGGAGGCGCGGCCCCAGAGCGTGACTTGCGTGCCAAAGCCTGGCTCGCCCCCCGCTGCGAACACGGGCTCCAGATCGACGGTCACCATGTCCATGCTGACGCGCCCCACCAGCCGGGTGCGCACGCCGTCCACCAGCACCGGCGTGCCGGTGTCGGCGTGGCGCGGGTAGCCGTCGGCATAGCCGCAGGCGGCGATGCCAATGCGCATCGGCGCCTCGGCCCGAAAGCGCGAACCGTAGCCGACGCTGTCGCCTGCGTGCAACTGCTGCACGGCCAGCAACCGGGTGGACAGCGTCATCGTGGGCGCAAGTTCCCAGGTGGCCGCGCTGTGTTCGGGAAAATCGGGTGCACTGCCGTAGAGCGCAATGCCGGCGCGAACCCAGTCGCCGCGCACCTGGGCATCGGCGGCGTGGCGCAGGATGGCGGCGCTGTTGCAGACACTGCGCTCGCCTGGCAAATCCTGCGTCGCGGAGCAGAACACCTGCCATTGGTGGGCGATGCCGCGTGGGCCGTCGGCGTCGGAGAAATGCGTCATGTGCGAAATTTCGTCCACTTGCGTCAGTGCGTTCAGGCGTGCCCAGGCGCTGCGATAGCGTTCGGGCGTGAACCCCAGCCGGTTCATTCCGGAGTTGAGCTTGAGAAAGACACGTTGCGGTTGCTGCGTCTTGTGCGCTGCCAGCATGTCGATCTGCTCGTCGCAGTGCACCGCGTGCCAGAGCGAGAGGCGCGAGCACAGTTCCAGGTCGCGCGCCTCGAACACGCCTTCGAGCAGCAGGATCGGGCCGCGCCAGCCCAGGTGCCGCACCCGCTCGGCCTCGGCAAGATCGAGCAGAGCAAAGCCGTCGGCCGCGCGCAGCGCGTCAAACACCCGCTCGATGCCGTGGCCGTAAGCGTTGGCCTTGACGACAGCCCACACCCGCGCGTCGGGTGCGGCGCGGCGTGCGCGCTCCAGATTGGCGGTGAGAGCAGCAGTGTGGATGTGGGCGCAAATGGGACGGGGCATGGCGGACAGGCGCGTGGGTCTGGCAGAGGGCATGATTCTGGCACTGCGCCTCCCATGGGCCGGGCCATCATTACAAAAGGCTGCGTGATATAACCGCCGCTTCTTTGCCCGGCGACCCGATCACCCCTGGTCATCCTGCTGTTTGATGACCCTCTCTGCCACTCGATGAAGCGCGGTTTCTACACCATCATGTCGGCGCAGTTTTTCAGCTCGCTGGCCGACAACGCACTTTTCGTCGCCGCGGTGGAGCTGCTGCGTACCGGAGGCTCGCCCGAATGGCAGCGGGCCGCGCTGGTGCCGATGTTCGCGCTGTTCTATGTGGTGCTGGCGCCTTTCGTGGGCGCATTCGCAGACGCCTTGCCCAAGGGGCGGGTGATGTTCATCAGCAATGCCATCAAGATTGTCGGCTGCATGATGATGCTGTTCGGCTCGCATCCGCTGATCGCCTATGCGGTGGTGGGCCTGGGCGCCGCAGCGTACTCGCCGGCCAAGTACGGCATCCTCACCGAGCTGCTGCCGGCCTCGCAACTGGTCAAGGCCAATGGCTGGATCGAGGGGCTCACCATTGGCTCCATCATTCTGGGCGTGCTGCTGGGCGGGCAATTGGTGGGTCGCAAACTCTCGGCCTGGCTATTGAGTTTTGATTTCCCGCTGCTCGATACGGGGGTGGGCACAGCGGCCGAGGCGGCAATTGCTGCCCTGATTGCGGTGTACGCCATTGCTGCCTGGTTCAACCTGCGCATTCCGCACACCGGCGTCGAGATGCGGCCGCTGCGCGGCACGCCGCAGTCGAGCGTGCTGGGCAGCGCGCTCACGTTGCTGCCCGACTTCTGGGCCTGCAACGCCCGTCTGTGGCGCGATCGGCTGGGCCAGATCTCGCTGTCCACCACCACGCTGTTCTGGGGCGCGGGGGGCAACCTCAAATTCATCGTCCTGGCCTGGGCCGCCGTGGCGCTGGGGTACGACACCACGCAGGCATCGGCACTGACGGGCGTCGTGGCCATTGGTACCGCAGCAGGCGCGGTGCTGGCGTCGATGCGCATGCGCCTGGAGGTGGCCACCAAGGTCATCCCGCTGGGCATTGCGATGGGGCTGCTGCTGATCTTGATGGTGTTCATCAGCAATATCTGGGTGGCGATCCCCTTCCTCATCGTGCTCGGCGGCCTGGGAGGTTTTCTTGTCGTGCCGATGAATGCGCTGCTGCAGCACCGGGGCCACAACCTCATGGGGTCTGGTCGCTCGATTGCCGTGCAGAACTTCAACGAGCAGGCGGCCATTTTGGGGCTGGGGGCGTTCTACAGCCTCTCGCTCAAGCTCGGCCTGTCGGTGTTTGGTGCGATCACCGTGTTTGGCGTGGTGGTGGCAGGCACCATGTGGCTGATTCGGCGCTGGCACTGCTACAACTGCCGCCACCATACCGAAGAGATCGAGCACCTGCTGCAGATCGCGCGGCAGGACACGCACCGCTGACGCTTGCGGCCCTTGCGGCCCTTTCCGGCATCTTTGAAATTCTATGATTTTCATAGCTGAAAACGTTGATGCAGCAAGCGCTAGAGCCCATTTTTATCTCAATTGATGTCTTCCACCCTGCCCGTACTGGCCCTGCTGTTCAATGCCTTTGTCTGGGGCGTTTCCTGGTGGCCGTTGCGCACGCTGCAGGTGGCGGGCTTGCATCCGCTGTGGGCCACGGCGCTGGTGTATCTGGCGGCGCTGGCCTGCCTTACCCTGCTGATGCCTGCCAGCGCGCTCAGCTTTTTGCGCACGCCCAAGCTGTGGTTGCTGGCGGTCGCGGCCGGGCTGACCAACATCTGCTTCAACTGGGCGGTAACCTTGGGCGACGTGGTGCGGGTGGTTCTGCTTTTCTATCTGATGCCTGCGTGGTCCGTGCTGCTGGCCTGGTGGCTGCTCGACGAGCGGCCGACGCCGCTGGCGCTGCTGCGCCTGCTGCTGGTCTTTGCCGGCGTGGTGCTCGTGGTGCTGCCGCCCGGTGCGCCGCTTGCGCGACTGGCCAGTGGCTTGTCGTGGATCGACCTGCTGGCGGTGGCCGGGGGTTTTTGCTTTGCGCTGACCAACGTGTTCCTGCGCCGCTTCAACCAGACACCCGAGCGCGACCGCATGCTGGCCATGTTCAGCGGGGGCTTCGTGATCGCGACGGCAGGGGCACTCGCCGCCACCGCCTGGGGCCTGGCGAACCCACCGCCCGCACCGGCGGCCGGCTGGCTTCTGGTTGCAGCCGGCCTGGCGCTGGCCTTTGTGGCGGGCAACCTGGGTTTGCAGTACGGCGCGGCGCGGCTGGCTGCCGGGACGACGGCGCTGGTCATGCTGAGCGAAGTGCTGTTTGCGAGCGTGTCTTCGGTGCTGCTGGACGCGGCGAACCTGGCGCCGCGCATGCTGATGGGCGGGGCGCTGATCGTTCTGGCGGCGCTGCTGGCGCTGTGGCCCAGGCGCAGTCCCGGCAAGTAAGCGCTGACGCGGCTACCATGGCCCGTCCCTTCTAAAAAAGCACACCATGCCCCAAACCCTCTACGACTTTGAAGCCCTGCAGACGGACGGCAGCAGCGTGCCGCTTTCGAATTACCGGGGCCAGGTCCTGCTGATCGTCAACACGGCCAGCGCCTGCGGCTTCACACCGCAGTTTGCCGGGCTGGAGGCGCTGCACGAGCAGTACGGGGCGCGCGGCCTGGTGGTGCTGGGGTTTCCTTGCAATCAGTTTGGCAGCCAGGACCCTGGCAGCAACGAAGAGATCGCCAGTTTTTGCCAGCTCAACTACGGCGTGAGCTTCCCCGTCATGGCCAAGATTGATGTCAATGGCGCCGACGCCAGCCCGCTGTACCGCTGGCTGGCCGCCGAGGCGCCAGGGCTGCTGGGAAGCAAGGCGATCAAATGGAACTTCACCAAGTTTCTGGTGGGGCGCGACGGCCAGGTGATCCGCCGCTATGCACCGCAGGAAGCGCCGGCCAACCTGGCCGGCGATATTGAAGCCGCGCTCGCCGCTGCCTGAGCCTGCCGACAGCGCTCGCATGCTCATCAATTGCGTTGCCTACGAACACGGCCACAAGCTGGCCGACATTGGTACCGGCGACATTGCCCATTGGCTGGCGCGCCCCGATGCCTTCGTCTGGGTTGCGCTGCTCGATCCGAGCGCCGAGGAGCTGGCGCAGATGCAGCGCGAATTTGGTCTGCACGAGCTGGCGGTGGAAGATGCGCTCAAGGGCCACCAGCGCCCGAAGATCGAAGAGTACGGCGACATGGTGTTCGTGGTGCTGCACCTCGTGGAGCCGACGGCGGATGCGCTCTCGGTGGGCGAGGTCGCGGTGTTTGTCGGCAAGAACTTCGTGCTGTCGGCGCGCAGCCGCTGCAGCCAGGGTTTCCTGGGCGTGCGCGAGCGCTGCGAGCGCGAGCCGCTTTTGCTGGAACGCGGCTCGGGTTTTGTGCTGTACGCGCTGATGGACGCAGTGGTGGACCGCTACTTTCCCATCATCGAATTGCTCGAAGCGGAGCTCGAAGGGATCGAGGAGCACATCTTCGCCCCCGGTTCGGCACGCGGCAATATCGAGCGCCTCTACGAGCTCAAGCACCGCACGGCCGTGCTGCGCCACGCGGTGGCGCCCCTGCTGGAGATGCTCAACAAGCTGCATGGCGGGCGCGTGCCGGCCGTGTTCATCAGCACGCAGGAGTATTTCCGCGACGTGCACGACCACCTGGCGCGCATCAACGGCTCCATTGACACCATCCGCGACACCATCGGTACGGCCATTCAGGTGAACCTGTCGATGGTCGCGATCGAAGAGTCGGAAACCACCAAGCGCCTGGCGGCCTGGGCGGCCATCTTTGCCGTCTCCACCGCCATGGCCGGCATCTGGGGCATGAACTTCGAGGTCATGCCCGAACTCAAGTGGCGCTACGGCTACCCGGCGGCCCTGGGCGCCATCGTCTGCGCGGCGCTGTTGTTGTACCGGCGGTTTCGCAAGGTCGGCTGGCTGTAGCGTTCCAGGCGGTGTCTGTGATTGCGTGCGCTGGTACCCCTGCGCACCGAATCGTGGGCCGCGTGTCGCATGGGAAATACTAGCCAAAAGAGGCTCTAGCGCTTTATGGGCAAGCGTTTGAAGCTATGCTTTTTGAAAAGAGTTCGTTGAAGCTCGGGAAGTCGTTGCCAAGGCGTGCGAGCGCGCTGCAGCTGGAGTCCGGGTGGGCGTGGGCAACCGCCGGGGCGACGCGGCGGCCGTGCCGCTGGCGGGGGTGTGATCGCGCGGCAGCGTGAATACCGAGATGGTCTGCACCTGGCCCTGGGCTTGGTCTTCAAGGCTGCGCGCGGCGGCCGACAGTTCTTCCACCAGCGCGGCATTCTGCTGGGTGGTCTGGTCCAGGTGCTGCACCGCCTCGCCGATTTGCCCCATGCCGCTGCTTTGCTCTGCGGTGGCAGCGCTGATATCGGTCATGAGGGTGGTCACGCGCTGGATGGCGGTGACGGCTTCTTGTATGGTGTTGCCGGCCGTGTTTACCAGTTCGGTGCCCTTGCCCACGCGCTCCACGCTGGAGCTGATGAGGGCTTTGATCTCCTTGGCCGCATCGGCCGAACGCTTGGCCAAGGCCCGCACCTCGGTGGCCACGACGGCAAACCCTCGGCCCTGTTCACCGGCCCGTGCGGCTTCCACCGCGGCGTTGAGCGCCAGGATGTTGGTCTGGAAGGCAATGCCGTCGATGACGCCAATGATGTCGGAGATCTTGCCCGAGGACGTATGGATCTCGTGCATGGTGCTGACCACCTGGCCCATGACCTCGCCGCCCTTGACGGCCACCGCGCTGGCGCTGGCAGACAACTGCTGTGCCTGGCGGGCGTTGTCGGCGTTCTGGTGCACCGTGGCGTTGAGCTGCTCCATGGCGGCAGCCGTCTGTTCCAGGGCGCTGGCCTGCTGCTCGGTGCGGCTGGCCAGGTCGTGGTTGCCCGACGATATTTGCTCCGACGCACTGGCCAGGCTTTCACCGCCGTCGCGGATGTGGGTGACGATACCAGTCAGTTGCTGCTGCATGGCGCCCAGCGCATGCAGTACCTGGGCGGCTTCGTCCTTGCCCTGCACGGTGACCGTATGGGTCAGGTCGCCCTGGGCGATGGTCTCGGCCACCGCGATGGCTTGTCCCAGCGAGCGGGAAATGCCGCGCACCAGGGCGGCTGCGAACAGGGCGGCAAACAGCAGGCCCGCAACCATCGATGCGATAGCGGTCGTGCGGATCCTGGTGTAGCGCGCATCAGCGGCTTCGGCGGCCTTGCGCGCGGCCTCAAACTGGATGGCAATCAGACCCTTGATCGCTTCGCCCACCGGTGCATACAGGGGGCGAATCTTTTCGACCACGGCACGTTGCGCGGCAGGCATATCGTTGGCCTTGAGCGCAGCCACGGTGACCAGGAGTCCCTCTTGCACAAAGCGCTTGCGGTCTTCTGTGAAACGCTGGGCCAGTGCTGCTTCTTCCGGGCTGTGTGTGCGCGCAAGGTAGCCATCCCACAGGCGGGTGATGGCCGCGATGTTGCGCTCCACGTCGGCGGTGCTCGATGCAATCGTGGCAGCGTCCGGTGTCACTTGTGCCACCGCCAATGCCAGTCGGTTGCGCAGCAACAGGGCCTCGATCTGGTGCACCTCGGACGTTGTCACCAGGTTGTCCTGGTACAGGGAGCGCAGCGCATGGTTGGTTTGGGTCAGGCCCCACAGGCCCAGGCCTCCAATGCCCAGCAGCAGCAGAGACATCAGGCCGCCAAGGGCTGCGACACGGGTGGAGATCTTGAAACGGTTCATGAAAACTCGCTTGGGTTGAGGGGCGCTGCAATGGCCGTTGCAAAAAGGGAAATTGGGGTGGGGCGCTGGGCCAGCCAGGCCTCGAATGCGCTCAGCGGCTGCGGGCGAGCGAACAGGAAGCCCTGGAAGACCGTGCAGTCGAGCCGCTGCAGCGCATGGCGTTGCGCCGGGGTTTCGACGCCCTCGGCGATCACACTCAAGCCAAGGTTGCGGGCCATGCCGATGATGGTCTGGACGATGGCGGCATCGCCCGGTTCAGTGACGATGTCCTGCACAAAGCTGCGGTCGATCTTGAGCTGGTGCAGCGGCAGGTGCCGCAGGTGCGCCAGCGAGGAGTAGCCCGTGCCAAAGTCGTCCAGCGCAAAGCGCACCCCATGGCGGCGCAGGGCCTGCATCTTGGTCACGGTATCGGCAATGTCGTCGAGCACCAGGCTCTCGGTGAGCTCCAGCACCAGGCGGGTGGGGGGCGCGCCCGACTGCTGCAGGGTCTGGCATACCTGGTGCACAAAATCGGGTTGGCGGAACTGTCGCGCGCTGACATTGACGGCCAGATCCAGGTGCTGGTTCTGGGGCTCCCCAGCCCAGGCCCCGAGTTGCACGCAGGCCTGCTGCAGCACCCACTCTCCAATCGGCAGGATGAGTCCGGAAGCTTCCGCAATAGGAATGAACTGTGCAGGTGGCACATGACCGTACGCGGGGTGTTCCCAGCGCAGCAGCACTTCGGCCCCCAGCGCGTGGCCGTCGTGGTCGACTTGCGCCTGGAAATGCAGGGCCAGCTGGCCTTCGTCGATGGCATCGCGCAGGGCGGTTTCCAGGGCTGCACGGGTTTCCAGATCCGCCTGCAAGGCGGGGTCGAACATGCGGTAGCTGTTGCGGCCGGCATATTTGGCCTGGTACATGGCCGTGTCAGCACGTTTGAGCAGTTCATGGATGCTCGCGTCCTTGTGCCGGAACAGGCAGATGCCGATGCTTGCGCTGCCGTGGTGCACCTGCTCCTTCAAGAGGCAGGGTCGGGCGGTTGCGGCCAGCAGCTGGCGCGCTAGCGCCTCGGTCTGTGCCAGGGCCTCGGCTTCGTCGGCGGGCAGGTGATCCATCAGCACGACGAATTCGTCGCCGCCAATGCGCGCTACCGAGTGGGGCGCCAACACCGTCCCGCGCAGACGCTGCGCGATTTCCACGAGGTATTGGTCGCCCACCTCGTGACCCAGGGTGTCGTTGACGATCTTGAAATTGTCCAGGTCCAGCAGCAGCAAAGCCCGGTGTTCTTCATCTGCACTGCTGGCGTCCAGCGCCGCCTGGATGCGCTCGCGCAGCAGGTGGCGGTTGGGCAGACGGGTCAAAGGGTCGAAGTAGGCCAGCTGGTGAATCGCCTGCTCGTTGGCGAGCAGCCGCGACTGCATGGTGCGCAACTCCATCAGCAGGCTGCTGATCTCGTCGTCCCCCTGCACGACGATGGGCGAATTGAGCTGCCCTGCGGCAATCTTGCGGAACACCGCGCGGGCTTGCCGCAGGGGGCGAACAATGGAGCGAATCAACATGGTGCCCAGGAACCCGAGCAATGCCATGGATGCCAACAGCGCACCTATCGCCCATTGGCGCATCTGCGCGTAGCGTTGCACGCCCGTCTCGTAGGTGGTGTGGGCCTGTTCGAACTGCAGGTCAATCAAGGCCTGGATGTCCGGGCTGTCGCGCTCATATACCTTGCGCGCCGCGTCGGCCAGGCGCAGGGCTTCGGTGTAGTCCAGGCCGCGCAGAGCGGCTATTGCGGGTTTTATGGCATCTTCCCGGTACCCGGTGCGCTGCTGCGTAAAGCGTTCCGCCAACAGGGCTTCCTGGGGCCCCTTGGGCGCAGCGCTATAAGAGGTCCACAGCTGGTCGATGGAGTGCATGTTGCTTTCCATGGCCTCTGCCGCTCTGCGTGCGCCTTCCGGTTGCAGGGTGGTGCGTGCGCAGACCCCGGCTGGCGCGGATTGGGCCAGCGCCCTTTGCAACTGCAACTGGTTGGACAGCATCAGGTGGGCAATCTGCCCCAGACTTCGCACCGGGGCCATGCGCTCCTCGTACACCGTGCGCAGGCTTTCGTTGGCCGCCGCCAGCCCCCGGATGCCCATGGCCGCCAGCAGGGCGCTGATCGTTGCCGCCAGCACCATCAAGACTGCCAGGCGCGTGCCGATGCGGAAATGCGAAAACAGGCTGTACCCCATGCCCTGCGGTGAGCCGGGCGCAGGCGGCCACGGCGCGGCATCGTGCGCAAGCGGAGCACCGGTCATTGCCTGGCCCTGCATGCACGCAGGTGCACGGTGGCTACGGGAAGGGTTGCAGAGGTACCGAACATTGGCTTGTGCCCACGGGCGCAAGGCCGTGGCAGGGTGCGAGGCGTGTTCGGGGCCTCAAGGGCTCAGGCTGCGGGGCGGGGCAGACGTGAGCCAGAGTTGGAGATTCTGTTGTATGGGTTTGTAACTTTTAATCAGGGTAAGCCCTTGATTTGTGTCACGGTTTTGTCACCGTGTGCAAGCGGTCGCTGGTGTCGATCACTTCCTTTGCCAGCTCAGCCAGCTTGCGCCGCTGCGAGCGTGAAGCCGATCGCAACAGCTCGAACGCAGCGGTGCGCGGCAACCGGTACTGCATCATGGTGATGCCGGTGGCCACGTTGATGCTGCGGTCACCATCAAGCGCCTCCTGCAGCTGGGCACGGGACTGGCGCAGCTGGTCAATTTCCTGGGCCCGCTGCAATGCGGCCTCTATGGTGGGTCGGATTTGCACCACGTCCATCGGCTTGACCAGGTAGCCCAGCGCGCCAAAACCCGAAGCACGCTCCACGTTCTGGGTGTCGCTGAAGGCGCTGAGCATGAGAAACGGAATGTGCTCCAGGTTGCGCAGGCGTTCGACCAGCTCCAGGCCGTCGCGCCCGGGCATGCGCACATCCACGATGGCGAGATCGGGGCGCAGCCCGCCGGTCAGCAGCGCTTCGGCATCGTCCACGGATTCAGCGGTGCTGACCTGGTAGCCCATGTCCCGCAGTCCACGGGAGAGGGTGACCAGGATGAGGCGGTCGTCGTCCACCAGCAGCAGATGGGCGGCCGCGGGTGCGGGTGTGGGAGCGGAGGCGGATACGTTCATGGTGCTGGCGCTGATTCGAGGTGGATGACCGGCGGGGAAAATTCCAGGCGCAGCACGGCCCGATCGGACACCTGCGTGCGCGTCACCGTGGCGCCGTTGCGAGGCATGAGCGCCGATACCAGTCCCTGCCCGCCCTTGGAAGAGAGACGCGACTCAGGCCATTGCCCCGGGTTGGCGATGGTGATGTGCACATGGTCGGCCTGCGCGCCTTTGCGCAGCGTAACCTGAACATCCTGGTGTTCTTGGCCGCCATGCTTGACGGCATTGAGCAGCAGTTCGTTGAGTACCAGTGCCACGGGGACGGCCTCGGCGGGGCTGATACGGCACGCTTGCCACGGCGTGGGAATGTCTACATGGATGGGGGTGTGCCAGAGCGATTCAATGCCTGCCGCCACGGCGCAGGTCAGTTCGCACAGCCGCACCCGGTCCGGATTGGCACGGCCTTGAAGGCCGTGAATGACGGAGATGCTGTGAATCTGCCCGATGACCTGGGTGATGGGCCCGTGCAGTTCCGGCTGATCGTGATCGAGCGTGCGCAGCATGCCCATGATGCCCTGCAAGTTGTTCTTGATGCGGTGGTGCACTTCCTGCACCAGCGTGTCACGCAGCGCGAGTTCGATCTGGCGGCGCTGTGCCTCCTGCTCGTGCTGGCTGGTGATGTCGGTCATGGTCACCACATAGTGCGTGGTGCGCGCGTGCAAATCCTTGACGGGGCTGAGCGTGATCCAGGCGGGGTAGACCTCGCCAGATTTGCGGCGCAGCCATTCCCGGCTTTGCAGCGCTTGGCGGGGGGTGAAGTCCAGGGGAGGGCGTGGCGTAGGGGTGTCGGGGATGGCGTCCGCCGAAGGTTGTAGAAAATCCGGGGTTTTGCCCAGTACCTCGGGCGCCTCATAGCCGGACATGTGCAGGAACGACTGGTTGGCCTGAAGAATTACGGCGTGTTCATCGATGATGAGCATGCCCTCCTGGCATTCGAAGGCGATGCCAGCCACGCGCAGCGCGGCTTCCTGGCGCCGGCGCTCGGCGATGTAGGCCGCCAGCGACAGGCCCACCACCGCCAGGATCATCATGAACGACCAGTAACCAAAGCCGTGGCTGGCGGCGATGTCGCGGGCGAAGAAGCCGGTGCGCTGGTAGGTGCCCCACAGGGCCTGCAGTGCGATCACGCACAGCAATCCGGTTGTGGAGAGCAGGCCCAGGCGCACGCCCGACCAGCTCACGAACAGAAACATCCAGTAGACATTGGCCAGTGGGGCCAGCACCGGGTTTTGCGTGTTGCCGAAAATGGTTGCGGCGCAAGCCATGGTCAGAAACCAGACCAGGACACCTTCGCCCATGCGGCGCAGGTGCTCCGGGAAGCGCAGTGTTCGCCGGTAGGACAGGGCCATGGGCGCGATCAGCAGGCTGCCCAGCGAGCACCCCAGCCACCAGTGCAGGAGATTCCCGGTCCAGGCGGAGGGGGCGATTTCTCCCGCCAGCAGCAACCCTGTGCTGGCTACCAGCGCGCCGGCACCGGCCCCGGCACCGCACACCCACAGCAGCACATGCTGAATGACCTTGAAGTTGGGATGGTCCACGTCAAAATCTGGCTGTCGCAGCAGCAGCACACAGGAGAGCCAGGCCGCTGTGACGGTGCCCAGCGCTGCGGCCAGCGCGGCCAGCGGTGCGTCGCCCGCCAGCAGGCTGCTGAGCAGGCTGCCGATGAAGAGGGCAGGTGCCAGTTCCAGACCGCCGACAACCAGCAGCACCAAGGCCAGCCCGCTGGCCGGTTGCAGCAGTTGCTCCAGCCCCTGACCGGGCAAGGGCATGGCCGTGGCCTCGGCCAGTGCCATGTAGAACAGCACCGTGCCCGCCATGGCAAGCAGCGACGGTGGTGGGGGGCTTCGTTCGTGGATCATGGCGCCAAAATAATAGTCAAATTGGCCTCTGGCGCCCGTTGGTATTGCGCAATCAGCTATCGATTTTGGAGTAAGCGTGCAGCGTCCCGCGCAAAGTACGTCAGCACGCCGTCGGCCCCCGCGCGCTTGAAGGCCAGCAGGCTCTCCATCATCACGGCGTCGTGGTCGAGCCAGCCGTTCTGCGCGGCGGCCTTGAGCATGGCGTATTCGCCTGACACCTGGTAGGCGAAGGTGGGCACGCGGAACTCGTCCTTCACGCGGCGCACCACGTCCAGGTAGGGCATGCCGGGCTTGACCATCACCATGTCGGCGCCTTCGGCGATGTCGAGCGCCACTTCGCGCAGCGCCTCGTCGGTGTTGCCGGGGTCCATCTGGTAGCAGTTCTTGTCGGCTTTGCCCAGGGCGCCGCGCGTGCCCACGGCGTCGCGGAACGGCCCGTAGAAGGCGCTGGCGTACTTGGCGCTGTAGGCCATGATGCGGGTGTGGATGTGGCCGCTGGCTTCCAGCGCGTCGCGGATGGCGCCGATGCGCCCGTCCATCATGTCGCTGGGCGCGACGATGTCCACGCCCGCCTGGGCGTGGGTGAGCGCCTGGCCGGTCAGCATTTCCACCGTGACGTCGTTGAGGATGTAGCCGGTGTCGTCCAGCAGGCCGTCCTGGCCGTGGCTGGTGTAGGGGTCGAGCGCCACGTCGGTCATCACGCCCAGGTCAGGGAATTCCTTTTTGAGGGCCCGCACCACGCGCGGGATCAGGCCATCTGGGTTGAGCGCCTCCTTGCCATCCGGCGTCTTGAGCGCTGCGTCGATCGAGGGGAACAGCGCCATCACCGGAATACCGAGCGTGACGCATTCCTCAGCCACGGGCAGCAGCAGGTCCAGGCTGAGGCGGTCCACGCCGGGCATGGAGGGCACGGCCTGGCGCAGGCCCGTGCCTTCGTGCACGAACACCGGGTAGATCAAGTCGTGCGCCGTGAGCCGGTGCTCGCGTACCAGGTTGCGGGTGAAAGCGTCGCGGCGCAGGCGGCGCGGACGTGCGGCAGGAAAGGGGGCTGGGCTGGAGAGATGCATCCGAAAATTGTGCACCAGTCCCGAAAGATGCACCGGGGCGCCTAAACTGCCCCCATGCTTTGGGTCAAATCTCTCCACATCGTCTTCGTCACCAGCTGGTTTGCTGGTTTGTTCTACCTGCCGCGCATCTTCGTCAATCTGGCCATGGTCTCGCCCGGCTCGGTTGCCGAGCGCGAGCGCCTGATGCTGATGGCGAAAAAGCTCATGCGCTTCACCACGCTGCTGGCCGTGCCGGCCGTGGGGCTGGGCCTGTGGCTGTGGCTGGGCTACGGCATTGGCAAAGGGCCGGGCAATGGCTGGCTGCATGCCAAGCTGGCCCTGGTGCTGCTGGTGCTGGGCTACCACCACGCCTGCGGGGTGCTGCTGCGCAAATTTGGTGCCGAGCAGAACACGCACAGCCACCGCTGGTTCCGCTGGTTCAATGAAATGCCTGTGCTGCTGCTGCTGGCCATCGTCGTGCTGGTGGTGGTCAAGCCCTTTTAAAGACCGGCCACAGGCTGCAGCGGCGCATGGAAAAGACCACCGCCTGGCCCTTTGCGCTGATCTACTCCGCGCTGATCGTCTTTGCCAGCCTGTTTCCCTTTGAAGGCTGGCGCGCGCAGGGCATTGCCCCCTGGGTTTTCCTCACCGCTTCCCTGCCGCCGCATTATTGGACTGGCTTTGACGTAGGCACCAATATCGTCGGCTATCTGCCTTTGGGTTTCATGCTGGCGCTGGCGCTCATGCGCAGCGGCTGGCGTCGATCGGCTTTGCCGCTGGCCCTTCTGGCCGGCGCGGCGCTGTCGCTGTTGATGGAGTTTCTGCAGATCTACCTGCCCAAGCGCGTTCCCTCCAACCTTGATTGGCTGCTCAACTCTGCGGGGGCCTTGCTGGGTGCTCTGAGCGCAGCGCTGCTGGAGCGGCGTGGCACCGTGGAGCGCTGGAGCCGCTTTCGCATGCGCTGGTTTGCGCGTGATGCACGCGGGGCGCTGGTGCTGCTGGCGCTGTGGCCCTGGGCGCTGCTGTTCCCTGCGGCCGAGCCGTTCGGCCTGGGGCAGGTACTGGAGCGCCTGGAGGCCATGCTGGCCGAACTGTTTGACGGCACGCCGTTTTTCGAGTGGCTGCCGGTGCGCGTGGCGCCGCTGGAGGCGCTGTCGCCTGCGGCGGAAATGGTTTGCGTCGGGTTGGGGCTGCTGGTGCCCTGCCTGCTGGCTTTCAGTATCACGCGCGAACCTTGGCGCCGTGGAGTGCTGCTGTTGTCGGCAGCAGCCATCGGGGTGGGCGCGACGGCGCTCTCGGCAGCGCTCAGCTGGGGACCGTCCCACGCCTGGGCCTGGTTGGGCCGGCCCGCGCAGGCGGGTCTGGTGCTCGGCTTGCTGCTGGGCTCCATGGTGATCGGGCTGCGCCAGCGCGCTTGTGCCGTGCTGCTGCTGGTGGTGCAAAGCCTGCACCTGGCGCTGCTCAACGACGCTCCCACCAGCGCCTATTTCGCGCAGACACTGATCGATTGGGAGCAAGGGCGCTTCATCCGATTCTACGGGTTGGGCCAGTGGCTGGGCTGGCTTTGGCCCTACGTGACGCTGCTCTACGTGCTGCAGCGCGCGTCGCGCCGGGCCTTGCCGCAACGGGTCTGAGTCTCGCGGGGACTTGGGCGCACTCCTAAAATGGGCGCATGAGCGAACCCACCGCCGCCGCGCCCGGCTACTTTGCGCGCCACATTTTTTTCTGCCTCAATGAGCGGGCCAATGGTGAGGCCTGCTGCGCCCAGCACGGCGCCCAGGCGGCGTTCGAGCATTGCAAGTCGCGCGCCAAGGCGGCCGGCCTCACCGGCCCAGGCAAGGTGCGGGTGAATAAGTCGGGCTGCCTGGACCGCTGCGCCGCCGGACCGGTGGCGGTTGTCTATCCCGAAGGCGTTTGGTACAGCTATGTGGACCTGGCTGATATCGACGAGATCGTCGATTCGCACCTGGTGCGCGGCGTGGTGGTCGAGCGTTTGCTCACGCCGCCGGAACTTGGGCGCTAGGACGTAGTCCATTGCACTGGTGCATGCTCCGTACGCGCCTGAAAAATATGGGTTAAATTGGGCTCTATCGCTTATTGGATAAGCGATCATAGCTATGAAAAGTATAGTATTTTGAACGCACAGACCGAGTCCCTGCACTTCGACGGAGCCGCCGGAACCATCGAAGCCCTGCGCGACGTGGCCGCCGAGCCGCGTGGCATCGCGGTCATCGCCCACCCGCACCCGCTGTTTGGCGGCACCATGAACAACAAGGTGGTGCAGACGCTGGCGCGCGCCTTTGTGCAAAGCGGTTTCACGGCGCTGCGCTTCAACTTCCGCGGCGTGGGGAGCAGTGCGGGCGTGTATGACGAAGGTCGCGGCGAGCTGGCCGACCTGCTCGCGCTGGTGCGCCAGGCGGCGCCTGAGGGGCCGATCGCACTGGCCGGTTTTTCCTTTGGCGCCTTCGTCACCAGCCACGCGCTGGCGCAGTTGTGGAGCGAGCGCGAGGTCTCGCATGCCATTCTGGTGGGGACGGCGGCCAGCCGCTTCGCCGTGGCACCGGTTCCGCCCGAGGCGCATGGCCGCAGCCTGGTGCTGCATGGCGAGAGCGACGACACCGTGCCGTTGGCCAGCGTGCTCGACTGGGCGCGTCCACAGTCCCTTCCCGTGACCGTGATTCCCGGGGTGGGCCATTTCTTTCACGGGCAATTGACGTTGCTCAAGCACCTGGTGGTCCGTCATCTGCAGACCACGGGCTGAGGTCATTCTCCTGGGCGCCAGTGTTTGCTTGGTGCCAACCGCTTCTCGCTTCCTTCTCTACCGATCCATCCAAACAGTTACATGAACCGATTCCTTCGCGCCCTCCGCTCCCTCGTCGTTCCCACCCTAGCCCTGATTGCCACCAGCGGCGCCGTGGCCCAGGCGCCCCAGCCGCCCGAGATCGCCGCGCGCAATTACCTGTTGATGGACTTTACGTCGGGACAGATTCTTGCGGCCAAGGACATCGATGCGCCCGTAGAGCAGGCGTCGCTGACCAAGCTCATGGCAGCCTATGTGGTGTTTGACGCGCTGCGCGCCAAGAAGGTCACGCTGGAGCAGAAACTGCCGGTGAGCGAGCGGGCTTGGAAAATGCCTGGTTCGCGCATGTTCATCGACCCCAAGATGCAGGTGTCGGTGGATGACCTGCTCAGCGGCATGATCATCCAGTCGGGCAACGACGCCACCATGGCGCTGGCGGAAGGCGTCGGCGGCACGGCCGAGCAGTTCGTCAAGATGATGAACGACCAGGCGGCGGCGATGGGCCTCAAGGGCTCAGCGTACAAAAACCCGGAAGGCCTGACCGAGCCCGGCCACACCACCACGGCGCGCGACCTGGCGGTCATCACGGCGCATCTGCAGCACGATTTTCCCCAGTACATGCATTACTACTCGACCAAGCAGTACCGCTACCCCGGCACCCCCGCGTCGAACAGCAACAACCGCAACCTGCTGCTGTACCGCGATCCCTCGGTGGATGGCATGAAGACCGGCCACACGGCTGCCGCAGGGTATTGCCTGGTGTCCACTGCCAAACGCGAGTTCCCCAACGTCGGCAGCCGGCGCCTGATCTCCATCGTGCTGGGTGCGGCGAGCGAGAATGCGCGTGCCAACGAAAGCCAGAAGCTGCTGAACTGGGGCTACACAGCGTTCGACGCAGTCAAGCTGTTCGACGCGGGCCAGGCTGTGGATACGCCGGCTGTCTGGAAGGGCACGCAAAACAGCCTCAAGATCGGCAGTACCGACGCGATCGTCATCACGGTCCCCGCCGGCAGCGCCGGAAAAGTGACTACGCAGGTGGTGCGCCAGGATCCGCTGGTGGCGCCGTTCACCAAGGGTCAGGACGTGGGCAAGCTCAAGGTGATGGTGGGCGATCAGACGGTGCGCGAAGTGGCGCTGGTGGCTTTGGACGACGTGCCGCAGGCGGGCATCTTTGGCCGCGCCTGGGACGCCATGCGTCTGTGGATCAAGTAGCAGGTGCCCATGCGCCACGCGCTGCGCTTGCTTGGCGCAGTGTCATCTGCTACATTTGAAGGCTTTTCGGAATTTCCGAGGGGAAACACGTTTTCGCTTATCACGCTAGTTTCACGCTAGATTTCACGCTAGATTTTACGTTTAGGGACGTCAGTATTCATGCCAACCATTAACCAGCTCGTGCGTCACGGGCGCGAGGTCGAAAAGACCAAATCCAAAAGCCCGGCGATGGAAAACTCGCCGCAGCGCCGCGGTGTCTGCACCCGTGTGTACACCACCACTCCCAAGAAGCCTAACTCTGCTCTGCGCAAAGTTGCCAAGGTTCGTCTGACGAACGGTTTCGAAGTCATTTCCTACATTGGCGGCGAAGGCCACAACCTGCAAGAGCACAGCGTCGTGCTGGTGCGCGGCGGCCGTGTGAAGGACTTGCCCGGTGTGCGTTACCACATCGTGCGCGGTTCGCTCGACCTGCAAGGCGTGAAAGATCGCAAGCAGTCGCGCTCCAAATACGGCGCCAAGAAGCCCAAGGCCAAATAAGCCCGGTTTCTGTTGGATCTATCGGTGTTTGCCGTGCCTTGGCGGGCTGTGCAAACGAAGTGACCCCAAACGCAAATGTCTTGCGCGGGTCGAGTAAGTGAGAGTTCTGTATGGCTCTCGCGGTGTTCTGAAAAGGGCGCCAACTGAAGCAAATATTGAGGTGAAAAATGCCACGTCGTCGCGAAGTCCCCAAACGTGAAATCCTGCCGGACCCTAAATTCGGCAATGTAGAGCTGTCCAAATTCATGAACGTGATCATGGAAGGCGGCAAAAAGGCTGTGGCCGAACGCATCATTTACGGCGCGCTCGAACTTATCGAGAAGAAGCACCCCGACAAAGACCCGCTGGAAGCCTTCGTTGTTGCCATCAACAACGTCAAGCCCATGGTCGAAGTCAAGTCGCGCCGCGTCGGTGGCGCGAACTACCAGGTTCCTGTGGAAGTGCGCCCCGTGCGCCGTCTGGCGCTGTCGATGCGCTGGATCAAGGAGGCCGCCCGCAAGCGCGGCGAGAAGTCCATGGCACAGCGTCTGGCCAATGAGTTGCTGGAAGCCACGGAAGGCCGTGGCGGCGCCATGAAGAAGCGTGACGAGGTGCACCGCATGGCCGAAGCCAATAAGGCCTTCAGCCACTTCCGCTTCTAAGTTTCGTCTCCCTGTTCCGAAGGCTGGAAGCCCGACCCGCCCATTTGTGGCAGGCGGGCTTTATGCCGTTAACGAAAGCAAATCATGGCACGCAAGACCCCCATCGAGCGCTACCGCAATATCGGTATCTCGGCCCACATCGACGCTGGCAAGACCACGACGACCGAGCGCATTCTTTTCTACACCGGCGTGAATCACAAGATTGGTGAAGTTCACGACGGTGCCGCCACCATGGACTGGATGGAGCAGGAGCAAGAGCGCGGCATCACGATCACGTCGGCGGCTGTTACCTGTTTCTGGAAGGGCATGGACCTGTCCTACCCTGAGCACCGCTTCAACATCATTGACACCCCCGGCCACGTGGACTTCACCATTGAGGTGGAGCGTTCCATGCGCGTCTTGGACGGTGCCTGCATGGTGTACTGCGCTGTGGGTGGTGTGCAGCCCCAGTCGGAAACCGTCTGGCGCCAGGCCAACAAATACAAGGTGCCTCGTCTGGCCTTTGTGAACAAGATGGACCGTACCGGTGCCAACTTCTTCAAGGTCTACGACCAGATGAAGCTGCGCCTGAAGGCCAACCCTGTGCCCGTTGTCATTCCGATCGGTGCCGAAGAGAAGTTCGTCGGTGTGGTCGATCTGCTGAAGATGAAGGCCATCATCTGGGACGAAGCGTCCCAGGGCATGAAGTTCAACTACGAAGAAATTCCTGCCGATCTGGTCGCGTCCGCCAACGAATGGCGCGAAAAGATGGTGGAGGCCGCTGCCGAAGCTTCGGAAGAGTTGATGAACAAGTACCTTGAAGAAGGTAGCTTGACCGAAGACGAAATCAAGCTCGGCCTGCGTACGCGCACCATCGCGACCGAAATCCACCCCATGCTGTGTGGCACTGCGTTCAAGAACAAGGGTGTGCAGCGCATGCTGGACGCTGTCATCGACTATCTGCCTGCGCCGACCGACATTGCGGATGTCACGGGCACAGACGACGACGAAAAACCTGTCACCCGCAAGGCGGATGACAGCGAAAAATTCTCTGCGTTGGCGTTCAAGCTCATGACCGACCCGTTCGTCGGGCAGCTCACGTTCGTGCGCGTCTACTCCGGCGTGCTGACCAAGGGCGACACGGTCTACAACTCCATCAAGGGCAAGAAAGAGCGCATCGGCCGCATCGTGCAAATGATGGCCAACGACCGGGTCGAAGTCGAAGAAATTCGCGCTGGCGACATCGCTGCTTGCGTCGGCCTGAAGGATGTCACCACGGGCGAAACGCTGTCGGACATCGGCTCGCCCATCATTCTGGAGCGCATGATTTTCCCTGAGCCCGTGATTTCGCAGGCTGTCGAGCCCAAGACCAAGGTCGATCAGGAAAAAATGGGCATCGCACTGCAGCGTCTGGCTGCAGAAGATCCTTCGTTCCGCGTCAAGACCGACGAAGAATCCGGCCAAACCATCATTTCCGGCATGGGCGAGCTGCACCTGGAAATCCTGGTAGACCGCATGAAGCGCGAATTCGGCGTGGAAGCCAACGTCGGCAAGCCCCAGGTGGCCTACCGCGAAACCATTCGCAAGACCGTGGAAGATGCCGAAGGCAAGTTCGTGCGCCAGTCGGGCGGCAAGGGTCAGTACGGCCACGTGGTGCTCAAGATCGAGCCCAACGAGCCCGGCAAGGGCATCCAATTCATCGACGCCATCAAGGGCGGCGTGGTGCCACGCGAGTACATCCCTGCGGTCGAGAAGGGCATCAACGAAGCCGTGACGCAAGGCGTGCTGGCGGGCTACCCCGTGGTGGACGTCAAGGTCACGCTGCACTTTGGTTCGTACCACGACGTGGACTCGAACGAATTGGCCTTCAAGATGGCCGCCATCTTCGGTTTCAAGGAAGGCTGCCGCAAGGCCAACCCTGTCATCCTGGAGCCCATGATGGCGGTGGAAGTCGAGACGCCTGAAGACTACGCCGGCAACGTGATGGGCGATCTGTCCTCACGTCGCGGCATGGTGCAAGGCATGGACGACATCCCAGGCGGTGGCAAGGCCATCCGCGCCGAAGTGCCGTTGTCGGAAATGTTTGGCTACTCCACCACGCTGCGTTCGGCCACACAGGGCCGTGCCACCTACACGATGGAATTCAAGCATTACTCGGAAGCTCCGCGCAACGTGTCTGAAGCCATCATGGCGGCAAGGACCAAATAAGGTCTTGGGGTCAGAGCAGCTCCGCTGCTCTGACCCCTCTGACTGGGTGGGAGTCCAATCAGCGCTGCTGCTCGGCTCCCCCTTACTAGGTGAATTTTTGATAAAAATGGCCTCTAGCGCTTATATGGAAAGCGTTAGCAGCTATTGATTGGATAGCAAATCGTTTTTTGCAATCTGCGATCCGGTGCCGTCCCGTTGTCCTGTGCGGGGCGACCAAGCAACCGGGTGCAGACGTTAAACCCATACACAGGCATCGCTCTTTGGAGAATTGGAAATGGCAAAAGGAAAATTCGAACGTACCAAGCCGCACGTCAACGTCGGCACGATTGGCCACGTGGACCACGGCAAGACGACGCTGACGGCGGCGATTGCCACCGTGCTGTCGAAGAAGTTCGGCGGCGAAGCCAAGGACTACTCGCAGATCGACAACGCGCCTGAAGAAAAGGCCCGCGGCATCACCATCAACACCTCGCACGTCGAGTACGAAACGGGTGCCCGCCACTACGCCCACGTGGACTGCCCCGGCCACGCCGACTATGTGAAGAACATGATCACCGGCGCCGCCCAGATGGACGGCGCCATCCTGGTGTGCTCGGCCGCTGACGGCCCCATGCCCCAGACGCGCGAGCACATCCTGCTGGCCCGCCAGGTCGGCGTGCCCTACATCATCGTGTTCCTGAACAAGTGCGACATGGTCGACGACGAGGAACTCCTCGAACTCGTCGAAATGGAAGTGCGCGAGCTCCTCGACAAATACGACTTCCCTGGCGACGACACCCCGATCATTCGCGGCTCCGCCAAGCTCGCCCTCGAAGGCGACACGGGCCCCCTGGGTGAGCAAGCCATCATGAAGCTCGCAGAAGCCCTGGACACCTACATCCCCACGCCTGATCGTGCAGTGGACGGCGCCTTCCTGATGCCTGTGGAAGACGTGTTCTCCATCTCGGGTCGCGGCACCGTGGTCACGGGCCGTATCGAGCGCGGCATCATCAAAGTCGGCGAAGAAATCGAAATCGTCGGTATCAAAGACACCGTCAAGACCACCTGCACCGGCGTGGAAATGTTCAGGAAGCTGCTTGACCAAGGCCAGGCTGGCGACAACGTCGGCCTGCTGCTGCGCGGCACCAAACGCGAAGACGTCGAGCGCGGTCAAGTGCTGTGCAAGCCCGGCTCCATCAAGCCGCACACGCACTTTACCGCCGAGGTGTACGTCCTGTCCAAGGACGAAGGCGGCCGTCACACGCCGTTCTTCAACAACTACCGCCCCCAGTTCTACTTCCGCACGACGGACGTGACGGGTGCGATTGAGTTGCCCGAAGGCAAGGAAATGGTCATGCCTGGCGACAATGTGTCGATCACGGTCAAGCTGATCAACCCCATCGCCATGGAAGAAGGCCTGCGCTTTGCCATCCGCGAAGGCGGCCGCACCGTCGGCGCGGGCGTTGTTGCCAAGATCATTGCTTAAACCTTAAGCACACACAGGAACTTGCCATGTCCAAGCAAAAAATCCGCATCCGCCTCAAGGCGTTCGATTACAAGCTGATCGACCAGTCCGCAGCGGAAATCGTTGACACTGCCAAGCGCACTGGTGCGATCGTCAAAGGCCCCGTGCCCCTGCCGACACGCATGAAGCGTTTTGACATCCTGCGTTCACCGCACGTCAACAAGACCAGCCGCGACCAGCTCGAAATCCGCACGCACCAGCGCCTGATGGATATCGTCGACCCGACCGACAAGACGGTGGATGCGCTGATGAAGCTCGATCTGCCCGCAGGCGTGGACGTCGAAATCAAGCTGCAGTAATCCAGCGCTGTCAGCCCCGTGCCACGGGGCTGTGTACAAATAACGCGAACTTGCCCCTCAAGGCAGTTCGCGTTATAATTTGCGGCTTCGCCTTTTTTGTGCGCGTTTTTTATGCGTGCATTGATTTTAGGAGCGAAGTTTTATCAACCGTCTTTCATGCGCTCGGCAGTGTCCGGGTGCAACGCAGTGGCCAATTGCAGTCGCAGCGGTGAGAGTTTTGGAGCAAAAAATGAGTCTGAGCAACTCCCTCGGGTTGCTGGGCCGCAAGGTTGGCATGATGCGTCTGTTCACCGACGAAGGGGATGCAATCCCCGTCACGGTGGTGGACGTGTCGAACAACCGCGTAACCCAGGTTAAAACCCAAGAGAACGATGGCTACGTGGCCCTGCAGGTCACGTTTGGTGCGCGCCGGGCCTCCCGCGTCACCAAGCCCGCCGCGGGTCACCTTGCCAAGGCAGGTGTTGAAGCCGGCGAAATCATCCAGGAATTCCGCGTTACCGCAGACGTCGCCGGCAAATATGCCGCTGGCGCCACGGTGCCCGTGGCGGACCTGTTCACCGTAGGCCAGAAGGTCGATGTGCAAGGTACTTCGATTGGTAAGGGCTTCGCCGGCACCATCAAGCGCCACAACATGAAGTCGCAGCGCGCGTCGCACGGCAACAGCCGTTCGCACAACGTGCCTGGCTCTATCGGTATGGCGCAAGACCCGGGCCGCGTGTTTCCGGGCAAGCGCATGACCGGCCACATGGGTGACGAAACTGTCACCACCCAAAACCTCGACGTGGTTCGCATCGACGAAGCACGCCAATTGCTCTTGATCAAGGGCGCTGTTCCGGGCTCCAAGGGTGGGTTCGTGACGGTGCGTCCGGCCATCAAGGCTACCGCTTCCAAAGGAGCGAACTGATGCAGCTCGAACTCCTTAATGACCAAGGCCAGGGCGCGAGCAAGCTCGACGTTCCCGAGACCGTGTTTGGTCGCGCATACAACGAAGATCTGGTGCACCAGATCGTGGTCGCATACCGCGCCAACGGCCGCCAGGGCACCCGTGCCCAGAAGGACCGCGAGCAGGTTCACCACTCGACCAAGAAGCCTTTCAAGCAAAAGGGCACCGGCCGCGCACGCGCCGGTATGACTTCCTCGCCGTTGTGGCGCGGGGGCGGTCGGATTTTCCCGAACATGCCTGACGAAAACTTCACGCAGAAAATCAACAAGAAGATGTACCGTGCCGGTATGGCTGCCATCTTCTCGCAGCTGGCGCGCGAAGGCCGTTTGGCTGTGGTTGATTCGCTGAAGCTCGATTCACCCAAGACCAAGGTGCTGGCCGACAAGTTCAAGGCCATGAACCTGCAGTCCGTGATGGTGATCGCCGACGAAGTCGACGAAAACCTGTACCTGGCATCGCGCAATCTGGTGAACGTGTACGTGGTAGAGCCCCGTTACGCCGATCCCGTATCGCTGGTGCACTTCAAGAAGGTCATCGTCACCAAGGCCGCGATCGACCAACTCAAGGAGATGTTCGCATGAGCGCGCTCAAGTTTGACGAAGGCCGTCTGATGCAGGTTCTCGTGGCCCCCATCGTGTCCGAAAAGGCCACCATGGTTGCTGAGAAGTCCAATGCAGTGACGTTCAAGGTGCTGCAGAGTGCCACCAAGCACGAGATCAAAGCCGCTGTAGAACTGATGTTCAAGGTGGAAGTCAAGGGTGTCTCGGTCCTCAACACCAAAGGCAAGACCAAGAAGTTTGGCAAGACCATGGGCCGCCGCGACAACGTTCGCAAGGCTTATGTGACGCTCAAGCCCGGTCAAGAGCTGAACCTGTCCGGGGAGGCCGCGTAAATCATGGCTGTCATCAAGATGAAACCTACTTCGCCCGGCCAACGTGCCGTGGTGAAGGTCACTCGCGATCACCTGCACAAGGGTGAGGGCTACGCGCCGCTGCTGGAGCCACAGTTCCAGAAGGCCGGTCGCAACAACAACGGTCACATCACGACGCGCCACAAGGGCGGTGGTCACAAGCACCACTACCGTGTCGTGGACTTCAAGCGCAACAAGGACGGCATCGCCGCCAAGGTTGAGCGCATTGAATACGATCCGAACCGCACGGCCCACATCGCTCTGGTGTGCTATGCCGACGGCGAGCGCCGCTACATCATCGCTCCCCGTGGCCTGGAAGTCGGCAGCACGCTGATGTCCGGCTCCGAGGCGCCGATCCGCGCCGGCAACACGCTGCCGATCCGCAACATCCCGGTGGGCTCGACCATCCACTGCATCGAGCTCAAGCCCGGTGCCGGTGCGCAGATCGCCCGTTCGGCAGGTGCTTCGGCTACCTTGCTGGCCCGCGAAACCATGTACGCCCAGGTGCGCATGCGCTCGGGTGAAGTGCGCCGCATCAGCATTGAATGCCGCGCCACCATCGGTGAAGTGGCCAATGAAGAGCATAGCCTGCGCCAACTGGGCAAGGCCGGTGTCAAGCGCTGGATGGGCATTCGCCCCACGGTGCGCGGCGTGGCCATGAATCCGGTCGATCACCCCCACGGTGGTGGTGAAGGCCGCACCGGCGAAGGCCGCCATGCAGTCGACCCTTGGGGCAATCTGACCAAGGGTTATCGCACCCGCAACAACAAGCGCACGCAGAACATGATTGTTTCGCGTCGCAAAAAATAAGGGATAGCCAATGACTCGCTCTCTCAAAAAAGGTCCGTTTGTTGACCACCATTTGTTGGCCAAGGTTGAAAAAGCCATCGCCACCAAGGACAAGAAGCCCGTCAAGACCTGGTCGCGCCGCTCCATGGTTCTTCCCGACTTCATCGGCCTGACGATTGCCGTACACAACGGCAAGCAGCACGTGCCGGTCTATATCACCGACCAGATGGTGGGCCACAAGCTGGGCGAATTCGCCCTGACGCGCACCTTCAAGGGTCACCCCGCTGACAAAAAAGTCAAGAAATAAGGAACGACCATGTCTGAAACACGTGCAGTCCTCCGGGGCGTCCGTCTGTCGGTCGACAAAGGCCGTCTGGTCGCGGATCTGATCCGTGGCAAAAAGGTTGATCAGGCCCTGAACATCCTGAACTTCACGCAGAAAAAAGCTGCGGGAATCGTTCGCAAGGTTCTGGAATCGGCCATCGCCAACGCTGAGCACAACGACGGCGCCGACATCGACGAACTGAAGGTGAAAACCATCTACGTCGAGCAAGGCACCTCGCTCAAGCGTTTCACCGCGCGCGCCAAAGGCCGCGGCAACCGCATCGTCAAGCCCACGTGCCATGTGTACGTGACGGTTGGCAACTAAAGGGCTGGAAAGACTATGGGACAAAAAATCCATCCTACCGGCTTTCGCCTTGCGGTCAGCCGCAACTGGTCCAGCCGCTGGTACGCAAGCAACCGCGACTTCGCCGGCATGCTGGCCGAAGACATCAAGGTGCGCGAGTACCTCAAGGCCAAGCTGAAGAATGCAGCTGTGTCGCGCATCTTGATCGAGCGCCCCGCCAAGAACGCCCGTATCACCATTTACTCGGCCCGTCCGGGCGTGGTGATCGGCAAGAAGGGCGAAGACATCGAGAACCTCAAGAAGGAACTCGCGATCCGTCTGGGCGTGCCGGTTGCAGTGAACATCGAAGAAGTGCGCAAGCCCGAAATCGATGCCAAGCTGATTGCTGACAGCATCACCCAGCAGCTCGAAAAGCGCATCCTGTTCCGTCGCGCCATGAAACGCGCCATGCAGAACGCCATGCGCCTGGGTGCCCTGGGCATCAAGATCATGTCGTCTGGACGTCTGAACGGTATCGAAATCGCACGTTGCGAGTGGTACCGCGAAGGCCGCGTGCCACTTCATACGCTGCGCGCCGACATCGACTACGGCACCTCGGAAGCCAAGACCACCTACGGCGTCATTGGCGTCAAGGTCTGGGTCTACAAGGGCGACACGCTGGGCCGGGGCGATCTGCCCGCCGTCGAGACGCCGCGTCCTGACGATGAGCGCCGTCCCCGTGGCCCTCGCCGTGATGGCCGCCCTGGTGGCGATCGCGGTCCAGGTGCGGGTCCCGGCCGTGGCGCACCGCGCCGCCCAGCCGCCACCAACGTGGCGCCTGCCGACGGCAGCGACAAGCCCGCTGGCGCCGGTGGCGCCGAACCAACCGCCGTTAAGCGCGTTCGCAAAGTTGACGCGCCCGCTACAGCAGCGGACGGAAAAGGAGAATAAAACATGCTGCAACCCGCTCGCCGCAAATACCGCAAGGAGCAGAAGGGCCGCAACACTGGCATCGCCACCCGGGGCAACTCGGTCGCGTTCGGTGATTTCGGTCTCAAGTGCACCGATCGCGGCCGTCTGACGGCCCGCCAGATCGAGGCTGCTCGCCGCGCCATCTCCCGCCATGTCAAGCGTGGTGGCCGTATCTGGATCCGCGTGTTCCCGGACAAACCCATTTCCGCCAAACCCGCAGAAGTGCGCATGGGCAACGGTAAGGGCAACCCCGAGTTCTACGTGGCCGAAATCCAACCGGGCAAGATCGTTTTCGAGATCATCGGCGTACCCGAAGAACTCGCCCGCGAAGCCTTCCGGCTGGCGGCTGCCAAGCTCCCCCTGCGTACCACGTTCGTGGCACGCATGGTGGGCCAGTAAATTCAGGAGAAACTGATATGAATACTGCTGAACTCCGCCAAAAAGACGTCGCTGGCATCCAGGTCGAAATCAAGGCCCTGCAAAAGGCCCATTTCGGACTGCGCATGCAAAAAGCTACGCAACAACTGGGCAACACCGGCACGCTGCGCACCACGCGCCGTGACATCGCCCGCGCCAAAACCATCCTTGCTGAAAAGCAAGCCGCCAAGTAAGGAGCACACATGACGGAAGCTAAAAAATCCCTCAAGCGCACCTTGGTTGGCAAGGTGGTCAGCGACAAGCGTGAAAAGACCGTGACCGTGCTGATCGAGCGCCGTGTGAAGCACGAGCTCTACGGCAAGATCGTCGGCAAGTCGAGCAAGTACCACGCGCACGACGAAAACAACGAGTACAAGACGGGCGACGTGATTGAAATCACCGAAAGCCGTCCGCTCTCAAAGACCAAGAACTGGGTCGCTAGCCGCTTGGTAACCAAGGCTGCGCTGGTCTGATCTGGCACAACTTTCTGCGCCTTTGGGCGCAGCGCAAAACGGCCCATTTTCTGGGCCGTTTTTTTTTTGCAAAGTCGAAACCGAGAACTGTGCCGGGCGCTATCAATTAAAGAGCGAAAATCTTATGCCTGATAAGCGATAGAGGCGGAAAAATGCTCTATAAGCCGCTGACTCTTCTCGCTATACGATGTCCGCCTTGAGGTAATGCGCACCCGCGATGGGGTTGTGGTAATACGGAGGAATCTCCATGAAGCCCAATTCGTTGTAAAGCGCACGCGCCGATTCCATGTCGTCCAGCGTATCGAGAAGCACGCTGGTGTACCCAGCCTGGCGCGCGGCGTCGAGAATGCCCTCGCTCAGCTGCCGCCCCAGGCCAAAACTGCGAAAGGCCTTGCGTACGAACAGGCGCTTCATCTCTGCCGCGTTTGGGTAGTCGGTGCTGTCGATGGGACGCAGGGCACAGCAACCGGCGGGCACGCCATCAACCAGTGCCAGCAGCAGAGCGCCTCTTGGGGGCGCGTACTCGCCAGGCAGCTCGGCAAGCTCTTCGCGAAAATTCTGAAAGCACAGATCGACGGAGAGGCTGGCGGCATATTCCTCAAACAGCGTACGGACGATGACCAGCGCCTCTGGACCAGCGGGGTTGTGAATGATCACGGAAGGGGTCTGCACAAGCGCGAGGGCCTCAAAACAACGGGGCCTGCAGTGTAGAACAAGGCGGTGAACCCCATTTCAGCCAAACCACTTTACCCCTGTGGCCACGACGCTGGCACACACAGCCCAGAGCGCCAGAGCCCGCAGTCGGCTGCGCCCATCGTCGCGCGACGCGGGCACTGCGCCGTCCATCCACTTGTCGCCCACCACCATGGGAGGGACCAGAACTTTGCGCCGTACCACGGTGTAGTAGGCAATGGCAAGAACGTGCAGCAGCACCAGCCCGATCACGATCCACTTGCCCACCTCGGTATGAAACCAGCTCGCCTGCTCGACGCGCTGTGACGACACCAGCGCGGTGAACGGGCCAGAAAATGCGATCTCGTCGTAGCTGAACAAGCCCGCGCTCGCCTGCAGTGCGAGGGCGATCAGCATGCCCAAAACAGACAGCGCTCCCAGCGGACTGTGCCCGGCCGGATCAGCGATGCGGCCGCGTGCGTACTGCCAGACGGTCGAGGGAGAAACCAGGAAGGAGCGAAACCGGGACCAATGCCCGCCCACCAGGCCCCAAACCAGACGGAACAGCAAGAGCGAGAGCACGGCCAGGCCGCTGCGCATGTGCCACACCATGGCATTGCCGCCAATGTTGGCCGTCACGACACTCATCACAACGAGCGCGGCGAGTGCCCAATGAAAAACGCGAGTGGGGAGATCCCAGATGCGAACGGCTTGTTCCATGGCAACGGAGCAGCGCCCATGCAAACCCCCGCCGGAGCGCTGGGCATGGCACGCGAATGCAAGAGTGAAAGACTCTGGCATTGTGGCGTGAATCTGCCGCTTGCTCAGCGCACGCGATACTTGTCCCTGTCGTACCTACTTCACCAAGGATGCCCATGAAACCGTTTGCCGCTCTGGCCTTGTCCCTTGCAACGCTGAGCTTTGCGGCCCCGGCCGCAGCGCAGTTTGAATAACCTGAAGACGCAATCAAATACCGCCAGAGTGCCTTGTTTGTGATGGGCCAGCATTTCGGTCGCATTGGCGCCATGGCCAACGGCAAGATCCCGTTCGACGCCAAAGTGGCCCAGGAAAACGCCGATGTCGTCGCCACCATGGCCAAACTGCCCTGGGCAGGGTTTGGACCCGGAACCGACAAGGGGCGCGAGACCAAGGCCAAGCCCGAAATCTGGGCCGAGCAGGGGAAGTTTCGCGAGCACTCCGACAAGCTGGGCGCCGAGACGGTCAAACTGGCCGCCGCAGCCAAAACGGGCGACCTGGACAAGCTCAAATTCGCCTTTGGTGAAACCGCCAAGAGCTGCAAGGCCTGCCACGACAACTACCGCAACAAGTAATTGCTATCGAAAAAAGAGCTGCTAGCGCTTACCTGATAAGCGCTAGCAGCTCTTTTTGCCTGAAAAATGAAGCGCGCTCAGGTTTCTGCGAGGAGTGACTCGATCAGCCGGTGCAGCTCGTCAAACTTCGGCGGACCGACATAGGTCTTGACGATCTCGCCCCGCTTGTTGACCAGATAGGTGGTGGGTGTGAGCTGGACATCGCCCCACGCCTTGGCAATCGCCCCGGTGTTGTCGAGCGCCACCTGAAAGGGGAGCTTGCGTGTTTCCACGAAATTCACGACGTAGCTGGGCGGGTCGTAGCTCATCGCGACGGCCAGCGTGTCAAAGCCTTGGGCGTGGTATTTCTGGTGCGTCGCGATCAGTTCGGGCATTTCGGCCACACAGGTGGTACAGCTGGTAGCCCAAAAATTCACCAGCGTCACTTTGCCGCGCAGATCTTCTGTGCTGCGTTTGCTGGCATCGAGCAAAACGAAGGTCGACTGCGGCGCAGCGGTAGGCGCTGTCCCCAGGAACAGCCACGCGCCCACTGCAGCAAACGCCGCAATAGCCACGGCGGCCCAAACCCTTTTCGTACCCATGACGTTTCCCGCTAGAAGAAGACAGAAAGTGAGTGATTGTGCGACATCTGCCGCGCAACGGGTGTCAGAGCTGCGCTTGGCCCCATTGGTTCCCAGGTTTGCCTCGTTCGCCGTGCGGGCGCTGTGGCTCTGCGCCACGTGCCCATAATCGGGCCATGCGTACCGTCCTTTCCATCGCCACCGGCCTGTTTCTCGCGCTTCTGACCGCATGCAGCCCGGCGCTGGAATGGCGGATGTTGCCTTTGCCGGAACTGGGTCTGGAAGCAAGCCTGCCCTGCAAACCCGAGCGCGCGCAGCGCAATGTGGATTTGGCTGGCCAGACGGTCGAAATCACCATGCAAGGCTGCGAGGCAGCTGGCAACACCTTTGCCGTCGCGTGCGCTGCACTGGACCAGCCGTCCAGTGCAGGGGCCGCGCTGGCGCATTGGCGCGCGGCGGTGCTGGCGGCTGCGCAGGCAAAGGATGCGCAGGACAAGCCGTTTCAGCCGGACGGTTCGCTGGGTCTGCCCCAATCCGTGCGCACCCGCGCAACCGGCGTGCTGCCCACCGGCGGCGCCATGCACATGGAAGCTGCATGGTTCGCACGCGTCCAGCAGAACTCGGTGCATGTTTGCCACGCCATGGTCTATGGGAGCGAGCTACCGCGCGCGACCGCCGACGTGTTTTTCGAGGCCCTGGTACTGCGGTGAGCGTATTGGGGCGCCGCGCGGCGGTGTGGGTTTTTTTACCGTTCGCCGCAGCTTATTTCCTCGCTGCACTGCTGCGCGCCGTGACGGCCACGCTGGCGCCCACGCTGGCCGAGGCTTTCTCACTTGGCGCGGCCGATCTGGGCTTGCTGTCTGGTGGGTACTTTCTTGGGTTTGCCATCACACAGCTGCCTTTGGGCCACTGGCTGGATCGCCACGGGCCGCGCAGGGTACTGCTGTCCTTTTTGGGCATGGCCGTGCTCGGGTGCGGGGTGTTTGCGCTAGCCACTGGTTTCACCGGCTTGCTGGTCGGGCGCGTGCTGTTTGGTGCGGGCGTCAGCGCCTGCCTGATGGCCCCGCTCACCGGTTTCCGCCGCTGGTACAGCCCCGCAGCGCAGTTGCGCGCCAATGCGTGGATGCTGATGACCGGCTCGCTGGGCATGGTGGCTTCAACGCTGCCCGTACAGTGGCTGCTTCCCGTGATGGGTTGGCGTGCGCTGTTCTGGGGCATTGCGGCAATGGTACTTTTGTCAGGCGCGTGGATCGCGTTGGCCGTGCCGGGCTGGAATCGCCCTTTGCCAGCAGCACAGTGGCTGCCGGCCGACCACGACACCTCTGGCTACGCCGTGGTATGGCGCCACCCCTACTTCCGCCGCGTGGCACCGATGGGTTTTTTCACTTACGGCGGCATGGTGGCGATGCAGACCCTCTGGGCGGGCCCCTGGATGCAGCGCGTGGCGCACTACAGCGAGCTGGAGGCTGCCACAGGGCTTTTCTGGATCAACGTGTCCATGCTGTGCACGTTTGGGGCCTGGGGGCTGCTCGGGCCGTGGATGGCGCGGCACCGTATTGACGTCAACCGGGTGATGGCCGGTGGCCTGCCTTTCTCGCTGTGCGTCCTGCTGGCCATTCTGGTGCTGGGCCCGCAGGCGGGCAGTGCCGCATGGGCGCTTTACTGCGTTTCGTGCACTGTCATGGCGCTGTCGCTGCCGGCGGTGGCTGCGGCCTTCGACGTCCGCGTGGCGGGACGGGCTCTGTCTGCCTACAACCTGGTGGTGTTTGGGGGCGTCTTTGTGCTGCAGTGGGGCATCGGACTCGCGGTCGATGGGTTCCTGGCCGCGGGCCTGGATGTGCTCGGGGCCTTCCGCGCCGCGCTGGGGCTGTATCTGCTGTGCAACCTGCTCGCCTGGCTGTGGTTTCTGCGCAAGCCGGCGCGGCCATAATGTTTCTGCTGCGCGCCCAGCTACCTTTTGCATGAATACGCTCATTTTTCTTATCGCCCACGCACCGCTTGCGCATGCCTTGCGCGAATGTGCGCTGCACGTGTTTGCCGATTGCGGTGACGACGTGCGCGCGCTCGATGTGCGGGCCGACGCAGCGCCGGAGCAAACGCTTGAAAGAGCGCGTGCCTTGCTGGAAGATTGCGCAGAGCGCCCGGTGCTGGTGCTGACCGATCTTTTTGGCGCCACGCCGTGCAATATGGCCCAGCGCCTGGTGGAAGGTCGTGCGGGCGCACGGCTGGTCACCGGAGTGAATCTCCCCATGCTCCTGCGCGCCGTCAGCTACCGCACCGAGACCCTGGACCTGCTGGTTCAACGCGCCGTCGTCGGCGGCACGCAAGGCGTTATGCAAGTGGCCGTGCGCGCGCCCCAAAATCAAGTCCGTTCTATCCATGATCAAGACCCGCAAGACCATCAGCAATAAGCTCGGCCTGCACGCCCGCGCCTCCGCCAAGCTCACCAAAGTCGCAGCGAGTTTTCCCTGCGATGTGTGGATGAGCCGGGGCGAGCGGCGCATCAACGCCAAAAGCATCATGGGGGTGATGATGCTGGCCGCCGGCATGGGCACCGACATCGACATTGAAACCGACGGTGCACAGGAGCAGGAGGCCATGGACGCCTTGCTGGCACTGATCGAAGACAAATTCGGAGAGGGGCAGTGACGACTCGATTCCACCCATCGCAGGCAGGCGAGCGCAGGCGCCGGGGATGACGTTCTCCGTCCCTGGCCTGGCCGTCGCCCGAGGCATTGCCATTGGCCGCGCAGTGCTGGTGGGCTCCAGCCGCGTGGACGTAGCGCACTACTTCGTCGAGCCGCAGCAGGTGGACGACGAAATCGAACGCGTGCGCAGTGGGCGCAACGCCGTGATGCAGGAGCTGACCCGTCTGCAGGCCGAAATGCCGCCCGACGCTCCGCCCGAACTGGCCGCGTTGCTGGACGTGCACCTCATGCTGCTGCAGGACGAAATGCTGGTCTCGGGCGTCAAGCACTGGATCACCGAGCGTCTGTACAACGCAGAGTGGGCGCTGACCACGCAGCTCGAACTGATCGCGCGGCAGTTCGACGAAATGGAGGACGAGTACCTGCGCGAACGCAAGGCCGATTTGGAGCAGGTGGTCGATCGCATCCTTCGCTACATGAAGGGCGCCCCCAACCCCGTGGCGCCGCCGGCCGCCAGCCCGCGCCGCAAGACCCAGCAAGACCTGTTGCTGGACGATAGCCTGGACGTTCCGCTGGTACTGGTGGCGCACGATCTCTCGCCTGCCGACATGCTGCAGTTCAAGAAAAGCGTCTTTGCGGGGTTTGTCACCGACGTGGGTGGCAAGACCTCGCACACCGCCATCGTCGCGCGCAGCATGGACATACCTGCCGTGGTGGGCGCGCGCGCGGCGAGCCAGTTGGTGCGCCAGGACGACTGGGTCATCATCGATGGCGACGCCGGGGTGGTGATCGTCGACCCCTCGCCCATCATCCTGGCCGAATATGGTTTTCGCCAGCGCCAGATTGAACTTGAGCGCGAACGCCTGGGCCGCTTGCGCCATACGCCGTGCGTGACGCTCGATGGCCAGAAGGTTGAGTTGCTCGCCAACATCGAACTGCCCGCGGATGGCGTCACCGCCATTGCGGTCGGTGCTGTGGGCGTAGGACTGTTTCGCACCGAATTCCTGTTCATGGGGCGCAGCGGCAAGCTGCCCGACGAAGAAGAGCAATACCTCGCCTACCGCGAGGCGGTAGATGCCATGCAGGGCTTGCCCGTTACCATTCGTACCCTCGACATCGGCGCCGACAAGCCGCTGGACCGGGCACGCAAGGACGATTCGCTCAATCCTGCGCTGGGGTTGCGCGCCATCCGCTGGAGCCTGGCCGATCCGGCCATGTTCCGCACGCAGATTCGCGCGGTGCTCCGCGCCGCCGCGCATGGCCGCGTGAACATGATGTTTCCCATGCTGGTGAATGCCGAAGAAATTCGTCAGACGCTGGCCCATGTGCGTCTCGCCCAGGCAGAGCTCGATGACCGCGGGGCGGTGTATGGCGCGGTGCGCTTGGGCGCCATGATCGAGGTGCCTGCCGCGGCGCTCACCGTGCGCATGTTTTTGCGCCATTTCGATTTTTTGTCGATCGGCACCAACGACTTAATTCAGTACACCCTGGCCATTGATCGTGCCGACGAGGCTGTCGCCGATCTGTATGACCCCATGCACCCGGCGGTGCTTGCGCTGGTGGCGGGCGTCATCGCCGAATGTCGGGCGCAGGGCAAGAGCGTCTCGGTGTGCGGCGAGATGGCGGGAGACCTGACCCTCACAAAGCTGCTGCTGGGGCTGGGATTGCGCAGCTTCTCCATGCACCCGGCGCAAATCCTTGCCATCAAGCAAGAGGTGCTGCGGGCCGACACGCGCAAGCTCGCGCTGTGGGCCCAGGAGGTGCTGGAGAGTGGAGGCTCGGCGCGCTTGTGTGGGCCATGAAACGCTATAAAAATAATAGCTATATATTATTGCCCAATAAGCGCTAGAGGCTTAAAACTACAAGAATTTTCAGTGGCGACCAGTGGTGTGGCTCAGGCGGAGTGGGTTTTGTTACTTGCCTGCCTGCCAGGCCGGCGCGGTGCCACGGCGCGCCGCGTTCGCCGTTACACGCCTGCGGCGTGCGCCTGCTGATCGGCGTGGTAGCTCGATCGCACCATCGGACCCACAGCGGCGTGCGAGAAACCCATGGCGTAGGCAGCTTCTTCAATCTGCTTGAACTGCTCGGGGTGAACGTAGCGGCGCACGGGCAGGTGGCTGCTGCTGGGCGCCAGGTACTGGCCCACCGTCAGCATGCTCACGCCGTGCGCGCGCAGATCGCGCATCACTTCCAGAATTTCCTCGTCGGTTTCGCCCAGGCCCACCATGATGCCGCTCTTGGTGGGCACGTCCGGATACCGGGCCTTGAACTTCTTGAGCAGGTTCAGCGAGAACTGGTAGTCGCTTCCCGGACGTGCTTCCTTGTATAGACGTGGCGCGGTTTCCAGATTGTGGTTCATCACATCGGGCAATCCGGCTTTGAGGATGTCCAGCGCACGTTCGTCACGCCCGCGAAAATCCGGGGTGAGAATTTCGATCTGCGTGCTGGGCGAGAGTGCGCGAATGTTCTGGATGCACTCCACAAAATGCCCGGCGCCACCGTCGCGCAGATCATCCCGGTCCACGCTGGTGATCACCGCGTACTTCAAGCGCAGCGCGGCAATGGTGCGAGCAAGGTTCAGCGGCTCATCCTTGTCGAGCGCGTCGGGCCTGCCATGTCCCACGTCGCAGAACGGGCAGCGGCGCGTGCACTTGTCGCCCATGATCATGAACGTGGCGGTGCCGTTGCCAAAGCATTCGCCGATGTTCGGGCAACTGGCCTCTTCGCACACGGTGTGCAGCTTGTGCTCGCGCAGGATGCTCTTGATCTCGTAGAAGCGTGTGCTGGGCGAGCCCGCCTTGACGCGAATCCATTCGGGCTTTTTCAGCACCGGGCCTTGTTCCACCTTGACTGGAATGCGCGAGAGCTTGGCGGCAGCTTTTTGCTTGGCAAGCGGGTTGTATTCGGCGCTCGATTGCGCTTCGCGGACGACGTCGGTGGTGCTCATGGTGGGGCTTCGGATTCAGGGCGTCAGCCGCGCGATCAGGTGCTTGCTGAGCACATCTGCAGCCTCGTCCCAAGTGGTGTGGACCCCGATTGTAGAAAGGTCCACTGTGCGCAAACCCACGTAGCCGCATGGGTTGATACGTTCAAAGGGTTCCAGGTCCATCGCCACGTTGAGGGCGACTCCGTGCAGACTGCAATGCCGCGTGACCTTGATGCCCAGTGCCGAGATCTTGCCCAGGCCGGTGAAGTCGGGTCCGGGCATGGGCTCGCCAGGCTCCCGGTGGCGCGGCCGCTGAGCCAGGGCCTGATGGCTGGCCGGGTCATCGAGTCGCACATAGATGCCCGGCGCACCGGCCACGCGATGGCCAGTGATGCCGAAATGCGCCAGTGTGCGGATGACCGCCTCTTCTACGCGGTAGACATATTCCTTGACGTAGTAGTCGGCACGCCGCAAGTCGATGAGCGGGTAGGCGACCACTTGGCCCGGCCCATGAAAAGTCACCTTGCCGCCCCGGTTGGTGGCCGTTACGGGGATGTCTCCGGTCTCCAGCAAATGCTCGGGTCGGGCAGAGATGCCCTGGGTGAATACCGGTGGGTGCTCACAAATCCAGAGCTGATCGTGCTCGTCTGCGCTGCGCTGCGCGGTAAATTGCTGCATGGCGGCGTATGTGGGTGCATACGGCACCCGGCCAAGGCGATGCAGTTCGATGGACACCTGCTCCGCCCTTGTCAGAGAACCACCTTGACCAGCGCGTGGGAGGTGAAAGCCAAGTAGAGCGCATCAAGCTGTTCCCGGCTCGTGGCCGTGACGATCATTGTTACCCCAAGGTACTTGCCCGTTCGGCTCGGCCGCAACTCGATTTCCGTTGCGTCAAAATCCGGGGCCAAGCGGCGGGCAATCTCAGTCAGGGCATGTACCAACCCCTCCTCGTTCAGTCCCATCACCTTGATGGGGAAGCGCGACGGGAATTCGATCAGCGAATGCTTGCGCGTGTCGGAAGCCAGGGCCTTGTCGGCCGGCTGAGGCGGAATAGGGGACTTCACCATACGAGTAGCTTACTCACGTTTCCATAGCGATGCAGTTGTGCAGTTGGGTATCGGGGCGGCCCAGCCGGATGGCATGGCTGCTGTCATGCCATGGCGTGCCGTGCCAAGGGGCAAATCCACGACGCTGTCCTGCGGACAAAAACCCACAACGTGCAAAAATTGGCACTGGCCACGGGTTTTTACTTATAATGGGAGGCTTTCGAGAAAATTTCGACGTGCCAATGCGGGGAGGCCCATGTGAATCCAGTCGCCCCCAGACACGAAGCTGAGGACGAAGAACCCGAGTTCAAGCCACTGACGCCCGATCAGGCTCGCGAATGGCGCAAGCGCCATCCTGCACTGTCTGTGTGGCGTCTTGTGTTTGGGCAGTTGGTGGTGGGCTCGATGGTCACTTTGTTGACTTGGCTCATCACCCAGGACCGCGCTGTAGCGGGGTCTGCTGCCTGGGGTGCCTTGTGTGTTGTCGTTCCTGCCGCGCTATTTGCGCGCGGCATGGCGCGCGCAAGACAGAGTGTCAGCGAGGTGTTGGCGGGGTTGTTCGTGTGGGAGATGGCAAAGATTGCGCTGACCGTTGCCATGCTGTGGATGGCAACGCGCTGGCTCCAGTCGCCCAGCTGGCCAGCTTTGCTGGTGGGGATGGTGGTGACGATGAAAACGTACTGGTTCGTGCTTTTGGTGCGGCCCGGTGTCCGAAAAACCGATTGATTGAGAGAAGAGTTGTCCGATGGCCGCAGAAGCGCACGCTCCGACTGCAAGTGAATACATCGTTCACCACCTGCAGCATCTTCAAAACATCAAACAAAAAGCCGTCATCGACATGTCGGTCGTGAATTACGACTCCGTCATCGTCGGCTTGCTGGTGGGTGGACTGGGTCTCTTTTTCTTCTGGCTGGCCGCGCGAAAGGCTACGTCTGGCGTGCCGGGTCGCTGGCAGGCGGCGGTGGAGATAATGATCGAGATGGTCGATACCCAGGCCAAAGCCACTATCCACAACGCCCAAAGCCGCAAACTGATTGCTCCCCTGGCGCTTACCGTATTCGTCTGGATTTTCCTGATGAATGCCATGGATCTTTTGCCTGTGGATTTGCTGCCCGTCATCTGGGCGCAGATCTGGGGCGCAGCGGGCAACGATCCGCACCATGCCTATCTGCGCATTGTCCCTACTGCCGACCTTTCGACCACGATGGGTCTTTCGGTCTCCGTGTTGGTTTTGTGTCTGATTTACAGCGTCAAGATCAAGGGTCTTGGCGGCTGGATGCACGAACTCGTCACTGCGCCTTTTGGAACCAGCAAAAATCCGATCTTTGCTCTGATTCTGGGTGTGATCAATCTGTTCATGCAGATCATTGAATACGTTGCCAAGACGGTGTCGCACGGCATGCGGCTGTTTGGCAACATGTACGCTGGTGAGTTGGTATTTATGCTGATTGCCGTGATGGGTGGCGCAGCAGCCATGTCGCTTTCTGGCGTGTTGCTCCCTGTGGGGCACATCATTGCAGGCACGATCTGGGCGATATTTCACATCTTGATCATCACTTTGCAAGCCTTTATTTTCATGATGCTGACGTTGATTTATCTCGGTCAAGCGCATGAATCTCACTGACTATTTTCGTTTCTTTCTCAACTTTTCTTTTTTCAATCAGGAGTCATCATGGAAAACATTCTCGGTCTCGTCGCTCTGGGTTGCGGTCTTATCGTGGGCCTGGGTGCTATCGGTGCTTCCATCGGCATTGGTCTGATGGGCGGCAAGTTCCTGGAAGCTTCGGCTCGCCAGCCTGAATTGATGAATGAACTGCAAACCAAGATGTTCGTTTTGGCTGGTCTGATCGACGCCGCGTTCCTGATCGGCGTGGCTATCGCCCTGCTGTTCGCTTTCGCCAACCCCTTCGTCCTGGCCTAAGCTCCCTTCAACGCCCACTTAGAAAGGTGTTGCCGTGAGTATCAATGCGACCCTGTTCGTTCAGGCCATTGTCTTTTTGATTCTGGTGCTGTTCACGATGAAGTTCGTGTGGCCCCCGGTCGCGAAGGCACTGGATGAGCGAGCCCAGAAAATCGCCGATGGCCTCGCTGCTGCCGACCGTGCCAAATCCGAGCTGAGCGCTGCCAACCAGCGTGTCGAGCAGGAGTTGTCGCAGGCGCGCAACGAGACGGCGACACGTCTTGCCGACGCGGACCGCCGTGCCCAGTCCATCATCGAAGAAGCCAAGGTTCGTGCAGGCGAAGAAGCGACAAAAATCGTTGCTGCCGCTCGTTCAGAAGCCGAGCAGCAAGCCGTTCAGGCGCGCGAAGTCCTGCGTGAGCAGGTGGCCGTTCTTGCCGTCAAAGGTGCCGAGCAAATTTTGCGCAAGGAAGTCGATGCCGGCGTCCACGCGGATCTGCTGACGCGCCTGAAGACTGAGCTGTAAGGGAGCGCACCACCATGGCCGAAATCGCGACCATTGCGCGTCCCTATGCGGAAGCCTTGTTCAAAGCCTGCGTCGACCAGAGTACAGGCAGTGCGCAGCAAGCGCTGGACTGGGTGGACAAGCTGGGCGTTATTGCTGCCAGCCCCGTCCTGCAGCAGCTTGCAGGAAACCCCAAGGTGAGCTCGGAGCAGGTTTTTTCCGTGATCTCCGGAGTTGCCGGCGCCGAGTTGTCGGGAATGGCGCAAAACTTTTTGCGGACTGTGATCGACAACGGCCGCGTCGAGGCCTTGCCTGAAATCGCGGCCCAATTTCGCGCGCTGGTCAATCGTCAGAGCGGATCTTCTGATGCAGTGGTCTACAGCGCATTCGCCATGGATGCATCGGCTCTGTCCGATCTTGGTGCTTCACTGGAGAAGCGCTTTGGTCGCAAGTTGAACTTGCGGGTTCAGCAGGACGAATCGCTGATTGGCGGGATTCGCGTGGTGGTGGGTGACGAGGTGTTGGACACGTCGGTCAAGGCCCGCCTGGAACAAATGAAAGCTGTCCTCACCGCCTGAAGCGCGGCCGGGGCCCTAGGCAAACCAAAGAAAGAAGGAAAGAGTCATGCAACTCAATCCCGCAGAAATTTCTGAGCTGATCAAGAGCCGCATCGAAGGCTTGGAAGTTGGTTCCGACATCCGTAACCAAGGCACCGTCGTTTCGGTGTCGGACGGCATCGTTCGCATCCACGGCCTCTCGGACGTGATGCAGGGCGAAATGCTTGAATTCCCGGCGACGGCAGACGGCACGCCTTCCTACGGTCTGGCGCTGAATCTCGAGCGCGACTCGGTCGGCTCCGTGATTCTGGGTGAGTACGAGCACATCTCCGAAGGCGACACCGTCAAGTGCACGGGCCGCATTCTGGAAGTGCCCGTCGGCCCCGAGCTGATTGGCCGCGTGGTCAACGCGCTGGGCCAGCCCATCGACGGCAAAGGTCCGATCAACGCGAAGATGACGGACGTGATTGAAAAGGTCGCTCCGGGTGTGATCGCACGCAAGTCCGTGGACCAGCCGCTACAGACCGGTTTGAAGTCCATTGACTCCATGGTGCCTATCGGCCGTGGCCAGCGCGAGCTGATCATTGGCGATCGCCAGACCGGCAAGACGGCTGTTGCTATCGACGCCATCATCAACCAGAAGGGCCAGGGCGTCACCTGCGTCTACGTCGCGATCGGCCAGAAGGCCTCATCGATCAAGAACGTGGTGCGCTCGCTGGAACAAGCCGGCGCCATGGACTACACCATCGTGGTGGCTGCATCGGCTTCCGAATCGGCAGCCATGCAATACGTTTCGGCCTATTCGGGCTGCACCATGGGCGAGTATTTCCGCGACCGCGGTCAAGATTCGCTGATCGTGTACGACGACCTGTCCAAGCAGGCCGTGGCCTACCGCCAAGTGTCCTTGCTGCTGCGTCGCCCACCAGGCCGCGAAGCCTATCCTGGCGATGTGTTCTATCTCCACAGCCGTCTGCTTGAGCGCGCCGCGCGCGTCAACGAGAAATACGTTGAAGACTTCACCAAGGGAGAAGTCAAGGGCAAGACGGGTTCGCTGACGGCACTGCCCATCATTGAAACGCAGGCTGGCGACGTGTCCGCCTTCGTGCCCACCAACGTGATCTCGATCACCGACGGCCAGATCTTCCTGGAAACCAGCCTGTTCAACGCCGGTATCCGACCCGCCATCAACGCCGGTATCTCGGTGTCGCGTGTGGGTGGTGCTGCGCAGACCAAGCTGATCAAGGCGCTGTCCGGCGGTATCCGTACCGACCTGGCCCAGTACCGCGAGCTGGCCGCGTTCGCGCAGTTTGCTTCTGATCTGGACGACGCCACCCGCAAGCAGCTCGACCGCGGTGCCCGCGTGACGGAACTGCTCAAGCAGGCCCAGTACAGCCCCCTGCCCATTTCGCTGATGGCGGCCACCTTGTTCGCAGTGAACAAGGGCTTCCTCGACGACATCGACGTCAAGAACGTGCTGGCTTTTGAGCACGGGCTGCACCAGTTCCTCAAGACCAGCCACGCTGCATTGCTTGACAAGCTCGAAACCGCCAAGGCGATGGACAAGGACGCAGAAGCGGCTTTGACCACTGCCGTGGCTGCGTTCAAGAAGTCTTTCGCTTAATCAAGCCGCTGAGGAGGTCCCATGGCAGCAGGCAAGGAAATTCGCGGCAAGATCAAATCGGTGGAAAACACCAAGAAGATCACCAAGGCCATGGAGATGGTGGCTGCATCCAAGATGCGCAAGGCGCAAGACCGGATGCGCGCAGCCCGTCCTTACAGTGAGAAGGTGCGCAACATCGCGGTTCATCTTGGCCAGGCGAACCCCGAGTACACGCACCCGTTCATGAAGCTGAACGACGCCAAGACGGCGGGTGTGATCGTCGTGACCACAGACAAGGGGCTGTGCGGCGGCATGAACACCAACGTGCTGCGCGCCGTCACCGGGAAGCTGCGCGAGTTGCAGAGTGCCGGCGTCTCCATCGAGGCGGTGGCCATTGGCAACAAGGGCCTGGGTTTTCTCAACCGCGTCGGCGCCAAAGTGGTGTCGCATGTCACCGGGCTGGGCGATACGCCGCACCTGGACAAGCTGATCGGTCCGGTCAAGGTGCTGCTCGATGCCTATGCAAAAGGCGAAGTCAACGCGGTTTACCTGAGCTACACCCGCTTCATCAACACGATGAGGCAGGAGTCGGTGGTAGAGCAGTTGCTGCCGCTTTCCTCGAAGGACATGCATTCGTCAAGTGGCTCGACGGCTGGCTGGGATTATATCTACGAGCCCGATGCCCAGAGCGTCATCGACGAGCTGCTGGTGCGCTACGTGGAGTCGCTCATCTACCAGGCGGTGGCAGAAAACATGGCTTCCGAACAATCGGCGCGCATGGTGGCCATGAAGGCTGCTACGGACAACGCTGGCACGGTGATTGGTGAGCTCAAACTGGTCTACAACAAGACCCGCCAGGCTGCCATCACCAAAGAGCTGTCCGAGATCGTCGCCGGCGCCGCCGCCGTGTAAGCGGCCAACAGAATTATTTATTGGAGCAATCAATCATGGCTCAAGCAATTTCCCCGGTCAGCGAACTGACCCAAGGCAAGATCGTTCAGTGCATCGGCGCCGTGGTCGACGTGGAATTCCCGCGCGACCGCATGCCGAAAATTTACGACGCGCTCAAGCTCGAAGGCACGGCCCTGACGCTCGAAGTGCAGCAGCAGCTTGGCGACGGCATCGTGCGCACCATTGCGCTCGGCTCCTCTGACGGTTTGCGCCGCGGGCTGATGGTGTCCAACACCGGCAACCCCATTACCGTGCCTGTGGGTAAGGCCACCCTGGGCCGCATCATGGACGTGCTCGGCACGCCTATCGACGAGCGCGGCCCCGTGAGCGATGAACTCACCGCATCCATCCACCGCAAGGCACCGGCATACGATGAACTCTCGCCGTCGCAAGAGTTGCTGGAAACCGGCATCAAGGTGATCGACTTGGTGTGTCCGTTCGCCAAGGGCGGCAAGGTGGGTCTGTTCGGCGGCGCTGGCGTGGGCAAGACCGTGAACATGATGGAGCTCATCAACAACATCGCCAAGGCCCACTCAGGCCTGTCGGTGTTCGCCGGTGTGGGCGAGCGTACCCGCGAGGGCAACGACTTCTATCACGAGATGGCCGATTCCGGCGTGGTGAACCTCGAGAGCCTGGGCGACTCCAAGGTGGCCATGGTCTACGGCCAGATGAACGAGCCGCCTGGCAACCGTCTGCGCGTGGCGCTGACGGGTCTGACCATCGCTGAGTCCTTCCGCGACGAAGGCCGCGACGTGCTGTTCTTCGTGGACAACATCTACCGCTACACGCTGGCCGGTACCGAAGTGTCCGCATTGCTGGGCCGCATGCCTTCCGCCGTGGGTTATCAGCCTACGCTGGCAGAAGAAATGGGCCGCCTGCAAGAGCGCATCACCTCCACCAAAGTGGGCTCGATCACTTCCATCCAGGCCGTGTATGTGCCCGCAGATGACTTGACCGATCCGTCGCCTGCCACCACTTTTGCCCACCTGGACTCTACCGTGGTGCTGTCGCGCGACATCGCTTCGCTCGGTATCTATCCTGCGGTGGACCCGCTCGATTCAACCAGCCGCCAGTTGTCCCCCGACGTGGTCGGTGAAGAGCACTACAACGTCGCTCGCGACGTGCAGAACACACTGCAGCGCTACAAGGAATTGCGCGACATCATCGCCATTCTGGGTATGGACGAACTGGCGCCGGATGACAAGCTGACCGTGGCTCGCGCACGAAAGATTCAGCGCTTCCTGTCACAGCCATTCCACGTGGCCGAAGTATTCACGGGCGCCCCTGGCAAGTACGTCACGCTGGCAGAAACCATCCGTGGCTTCAAGATGATCGTGGCTGGCGAGTGCGACCACCTGCCCGAGCAGGCTTTCTACATGGTTGGCACCATCGACGAAGCCTTCGAAAAAGCCAAGAAGATGGCCTGAACCACGCATCGGTAGAGCGTTTCTGCTCTGCCGGCATTGGGCTCAACTGTCTTCACCGCCTCAAAGGAATCCTGAATGGCCAACACCATCCACGTGGACGTCGTAAGCGCCGAAGAACTGATCTTCTCGGGCGAAGCGAATTTTGTCGCCCTGCCCGGTGAGGCTGGCGAACTGGGCGTGTACCCGCGCCACACCCCGCTGATCACCCGCATCCGGCCCGGCTCGGTACGCATTGAAATGGCCGACGGCAGCGAAGAATTCGTCTTCGTCGCTGGCGGCATTCTTGAGATCCAACCCGATTGCGTCACGGTGTTGTCGGACACCGCAGTGCGTGGCAAGGACCTGGACGACGAAAAGGCCGCCTCTGCCAAGGCTGCTGCGGAAGAAGCGCTCAAGAACGCCAAGGGCGAACTCGACCTGGCGCGTGCTCAATCCGAGCTGGCTGTCATGGCAGCGCAGATCGCCGCATTGCGCAAGTACCGGCAAAAGCGCTGAGCCCGCCGCTGTGCAAACCACCGCCTTCGGGCGGTTTTTTTTGGCTTGGAAACAGAAATCCAAGAGAAATGGGCCTCTAGCGCATACTGCGCCTACGCAAGTAGCTATCAAGTCAGGACTGATTCGGAATCAGGAACGAATCACTGGCACATCCGGGAGCTCGTTGCGCGGGCCGTCGTCCAGGCGCGCATGCGCCGGAAAATGCTGCTGCAGCAGTGCCGAGACCTCGTCGATCGCGCAGTTCAAAGCCTGCTCAAAATCGCCGCTCTTCAGGCGCTCCGCCATGCTCGCCACTACCTGCTCCCACTGCTGAGGCGGTACGCAGCGTGCCACGCCCCGGTCCGCAACAATCTCGACAGCGCGGTCTGCCAGCAGCAGGTAAATGAGCACGCCATTGTTGTGCTCGGTGTCCCAGATGCGCAACTTGCCAAACAGCGTGATGGCCCGCTCCCGCGCGGGAGCGCCGCGCCAAAGGTAGCTGGGCGGCAAACCGCCTTCCAGGCACAGGCGCACTTGCCCGCTGTGCAGCTGCTCGCCTTGTGCCACTTTCTGCGTCAAGCGCTCCAGCGCAGCGCCGCGCAGCTGGGAGGGCAGGGCGCGACTGTGCCATCCGTGGCGCAGAACGCGGGACAGTCGATGAAGCAGAGTTGCCATGGCTACCAGTCACCCGACGCGCCGCCGCCGCCAAAGTCGCCACCGCCGCCCGAGGAGAAGCCGCCGCCGCCACTGCCGCCGCCGGACGTTCCCCAGCCGCCACCACCACCGCCACCGCTGCTCCAGCCTGAGCCGCCTCTACCGAGCGGAATCAGCACAAATGCCAGCGCGCAAACCGCGGCCAGCACCGCCAAGAACCAACTGGAGGTGAGCACCAAGGCAAGCGTCCCTGCCCCGCCGCCCACCAAGCCCGCGCCCAGGCGCTTGCCGAAAATAGCGCGCCCAATGGGGCCGAAAACCACCAAGCCAAACAAAAAGAACGGTGCCAGCGCCATCCAGTCGCTGGTGGCGCCCTGACTCTTTTGGGTGCTGGCAGGCTCAGGAAGCGCCTCTCCCGCAATGCGCGCGGCCAATTGATCGATCGCCGCATTCAGCCCCCCGGCAAAATCGCCAGAGCGAAAACGAGGCTTCATGGCCTGGTCGATGATGCGCGCCGCCGCCAGGTCTGGAATTGCCCCTTCCAGGGCCTTCGCCACCTCAATGCGCATCTTCCGATCGTTCTTTGCTACCACGATGAGCACGCCATCGCCCACCTCGTGCCGTCCGATTTTCCAGGCGTTGCCAACGCGATTCGCAAAGGCGGCGATGTCTTCGGGCGCCGTGCTCCGCACCATGAGCACCACCAGCTGCGAGCCCTCCTTCTGCTCGATCTCGGCCAAACGCTGCTCCATGGCGCCCCGTTGGGATGCATCGAGCGTGCCGGTCTGGTCGATCACGTGGGCCGACAATGCGGGAACTGCAAGCAGCGTCTCAGCCTGACCCTGAACGCCAAGAACAGCTATCAACAATATAGCTATAATCCCCCGCCAAATAAGCGCTAACGGCATATCTGATCGAAGAAAAGATTCACCAGACTACTTCTTCGGTGTAGAAAAATCGACGGTCGGAGGTGACGATATCTGTGCCTCGTTCTGCACGGTAAATGTAGGCTTGGTCTCGTAGCTGAACACCTTGGCGGTCAGATTGGTCGGAAAACTGCGGGCAAGGACGTTGTATTCCTGCACTGTCTGGATGTAGCGGTTGCGTGCCACAGTGATGCGGTTCTCGGTGCCTTCCAAGGTCACGCGCAGATCTCGAAAAGCCTGGTTGGCCTGCAGCGTCGGGTAGCGCTCGGACACCGCCATGAGGCGTGAGAGAGCCCCTGAAAGCTCGCCCTGAGCCTGCTGGAACTTGGCAAATACCTCGGGGTTGTTCAAGGTATCTGGTGTCACCTGGATGGCCGTCGCCCTGGCGCGTGCCTCAATCACCTTGGTCAAGGTGTCCTGCTCGAAGCTGGCCTCTCCCTTGACCGTAGCGACGATGTTGGGCACCAGATCAGCGCGGCGCTGGTATTGATTGAGCACCTCGCTCCACGCGGCCTTGGACTGCTCGTCCAGGCGCTGAAAATCGTTGTAGCCGCAGCCGCTCAGGGCAAGAACGGCAAGGATCAGAAAAAGAAAACGCTTCATGGATTTGCGCGATGGCCACGATACGGCGGAACTGCCACGGCCACGGTGCCGACAAATTGTGCCGCAACCACCTGCGAAGTAAAGCCGGAAATCGACTAGCACCAAATCCCGACGATGACCGACAGACGGATCCAATGTCCGGCTTCAGCTTGATAGACACACTTGTTCGTTCCACGCAAGCGCTGTGCGCCATGCAGAATGGCGCCATGGATGACATCGTGCTTCAAGCCATGGTGAAGTGGCCCAAGGTACCCGCCTGCTACGGCTGGCTGGGTCTGGATGCCCGCGGCCGCTGGTACTTGCGAGACGAGACCGTGCAATCGGCCGGTGGCTTTGCGCAAAGCAGGGGAGATTGGCTCCAGCACGACAAGCTCCTTGCCTTCATCGCCCGCAATTATGGGGCAGACCCACAAGGCCAATGGTTCTTTCAGAACGGCCCGCAACGTGTCTACGTAGAACTTGAAAGCACACCCTGGATCTGGCGCATTGGTCCAGGCCAGACGGTGCAATCGCATACCGGGCTATCCACCACCGTGAGCGCCTGCCTTGTCGATGAGCTGGGCCGCGTCTACCTCGCAACGTCTCTGGGACTGGGCCTGGTGCATAGCCAGGATGTTGCACTGGCTGCAGACGCCATTGAAAAGGGGGACTGGATCGTCCAGAACGTAAGGGCCGAAGCGCTTTCAGAGGCCTTCGGGTACGTAGGCAGCCCCGCGCGACGGCAAGAGCGTTCCCCATACTGATCGCGAGATTGATCGCTGTCGCTTTGCTAGCTAGAGACGAAAAAAAGCCGGCCTGCGCAAGCCGGCCGGCTGTTGTCGAAACTTGTTCGACTCACTTTGCCGCTGCAGTCATGAATTCCACTGCTGCGTGCAGATCGGCATCGGAGGCGCTAGTGCCTCCCTTGGGAGGCATTGCGCCCTTGCCTTTCAGAGCGCTTTGGTAGAGCGCATCGATTCCCATCTGCAATCGCGGCGCCCAAGCCGCCTTGTCGCCAAACTTGGGCGCTCCGGCTACGCCCGCAGCATGACAAACTTGGCAGGCTTGCTTGTACAGTGCTTCGCCCGCACCGCCGACAGCAGCAACAGCCACCGGCGCATCGGCTGCATGCGCAGCAGCTTCCTTGGCAGGGGCCGCAGCTTCCTGGGCCGGTGCAGCCGCAGGCGCCGCAGCGGCTACTGGTTTGGCTGGCGCTGCCGCCGATGCATCGGCAGATGCCGCAGCAGCGGGTGCGGCAGGCTCGGCAAATTTCGCACCAGCAGCGTTGGCCATGTACACCACTGCGCGACCAACTTCCACGTCACTGAAGTCGCCGCCGCCTTGGGCCGACATGGCGCCTTTGCCTGCCAGCGCAGAGTGCAGCAAGGCCTCGTAACCCGTCTTGATGCGCGGCGCCCACGCTGCGGCATCGGAGAATTTCGGTGAGCCTGCGGCACCAGTAGCATGGCAGGCCGAGCACTGGGCTTTGAAGACTTCCTCGCCCGACTTTAGTGGACGGTTGGCATCACGAATTTCCACCGCACCCACCTTTTGGATGCGCAGGGCGATGGCACGCTCCGGGTTGGCAGAACCGGCCGATGGCATGTCGGCCGAACTGACGAACATCACTAGGGCGATGATCGTGAAAATGGGCACGACGAATGCAAGCAACACCGCATTCAACAATTGCTTAGGATTCTTGATGGGCCCCGTGTGGGCTTGCGTGGTGTGTGGCTCGCTCATGTCTTCCTCGAAATTGCAAACGGGGTCTTGATCTAGATCGCGAATTATAGGTGCGCTCGCGCTGAAGCAGTACGGGGTGGCTTCATGCATCAGCAGCCTGTGTGATAATCAAAGGCTGCCCCGGTACCTGGGGCGCCTGTGCGGCTGTAGCTCAGTGGATAGAGTATCGGCCTCCGAAGCCGAGGGTCGTGGGTTCGATCCCCGCCAGCCGCACCAACCGCGAAGCGTTCGAGCTTTCGTCGGCCAACTTTTCATGGCGCGCCGTATGTCTGGATAGGCGGGGTCAAAAAACAGCTATAATTCGAGATTGCGTGGAGGAGTGCCCGAGTGGCTAAAGGGGGCAGACTGTAAATCTGTTGGCTTACGCCTACGCTGGTTCGAATCCAGCCTCCTCCACCAGAGATGTGATTGTGAAGTGGGTGCCCGCTGGCGGGCGCTGTCTTGCTGGGTGGCTCAGGCCGCTTTTGCGGGAGTAGTTCAATGGTAGAACCCTAGCCTTCCAAGCTAATGACGCGGGTTCGATTCCCGTCTCCCGCTCCATGGTCCGGTCTTGTAGTTGTGTGATTGTTAGTTGCCCATGTGGCTCAGTGGCAGAGCACTCCCTTGGTAAGGGAGAGGTCGCGGGTCCGATTCCCGCCATGGGCACCACCTGATTTTCGGATGCGGTCGCGTGCACAAGCGCCGAAATCCTCTTGTTTTGTTGTAGATTTTTTTCGGAGTCGGAAAAATGGCAAAAGGAAAATTCGAACGTACCAAGCCGCACGTCAACGTCGGCACGATTGGCCACGTGGACCACGGCAAGACGACGCTGACGGCGGCGATTGCCACCGTGCTGTCGAAGAAGTTCGGCGGCGAAGCCAAGGACTACTCGCAGATCGACAACGCGCCTGAAGAAAAGGCCCGCGGCATCACCATCAACACCTCGCACGTCGAGTACGAAACGGGTGCCCGCCACTACGCCCACGTGGACTGCCCCGGCCACGCCGACTATGTGAAGAACATGATCACCGGCGCCGCCCAGATGGACGGCGCCATCCTGGTGTGCTCGGCCGCTGACGGCCCCATGCCCCAGACGCGCGAGCACATCCTGCTGGCCCGCCAGGTCGGCGTGCCCTACATCATCGTGTTCCTGAACAAGTGCGACATGGTCGACGACGAGGAACTCCTCGAACTCGTCGAAATGGAAGTGCGCGAGCTCCTCGACAAATACGACTTCCCTGGCGACGACACCCCGATCATTCGCGGCTCCGCCAAGCTCGCCCTCGAAGGCGACACGGGCCCCCTGGGTGAGCAAGCCATCATGAAGCTCGCAGAAGCCCTGGACACCTACATCCCCACGCCTGATCGTGCAGTGGACGGCGCCTTCCTGATGCCTGTGGAAGACGTGTTCTCCATCTCGGGTCGCGGCACCGTGGTCACGGGCCGTATCGAGCGCGGCATCATCAAAGTCGGCGAAGAAATCGAAATCGTCGGTATCAAAGACACCGTCAAGACCACCTGCACCGGCGTGGAAATGTTCAGGAAGCTGCTTGACCAAGGCCAGGCTGGCGACAACGTCGGCCTGCTGCTGCGCGGCACCAAACGCGAAGACGTCGAGCGCGGTCAAGTGCTGTGCAAGCCCGGCTCCATCAAGCCGCACACGCACTTTACCGCCGAGGTGTACGTCCTGTCCAAGGACGAAGGCGGCCGTCACACGCCGTTCTTCAACAACTACCGCCCCCAGTTCTACTTCCGCACGACGGACGTGACGGGTGCGATTGAGTTGCCCGAAGGCAAGGAAATGGTCATGCCTGGCGACAATGTGTCGATCACGGTCAAGCTGATCAACCCCATCGCCATGGAAGAAGGCCTGCGCTTTGCCATCCGCGAAGGCGGCCGCACCGTCGGCGCGGGCGTTGTTGCCAAGATCATTGCTTAAGTAGGAAATACAGGGGTATAGCTCAATTGGCAGAGCGTCGGTCTCCAAAACCGAAGGTTGTAGGTTCGATTCCTACTGCCCCTGCCACCTGATACCGTGGCATTCAAAGCCCGCCAACCAATGGCGGGCTTCGGCGTCTTAGGTGATGCTGAATTTGACAGGAAACAATGGCATGGCCACTTCACAGATAGAGACAGTCAGTACCGGCGCTGACAAGGCCAAGCTGGCGTTGTCAGTTGTTCTGCTTTTGGCGGCATTGGCAGGCTTTTACCTGCTTGCCAAGCAGGGTCCGTTGGTGCAGTGGAGTACCTTGGTCGCAGGATTGATTCTTGCTGTTGGGATGTTTCTTGTTTCCGAGACGGGGCGTCGATTCATTGCCTTTTGCCGCGATTCGGCGCGGGAAGTCAAAAAGGTCGTGTGGCCAACCCGCAAGGAGACCACGCAAATGACGGCGTATGTCTTTGGTTTTGTGGTGCTGATGGCGCTGTTTCTTTGGATGACTGACAAGACGCTTGAATGGGTTTTTTACGACCTGATTCTGGGCTGGAGAAAGTAATGACAGTTTCCGCTGATCTTGACGGTGTGAGTGCGCTGGGGACGGCCGATCCGAGCAATCCCGAGCTTCGTTGGTACATCGTGCACGCCTACTCTGGCATGGAGAAGGCGGTGGAGCGGAACATCGCCGAACGCATTGCTCGCGCCAGCATGCAGTCCAAATTTGGTCGCGTTCTGGTTCCCACCGAGGAAGTGGTGGAAATCAAGGCTGGGCAAAAGAAAACCACCGAGCGGAGATTGTTCCCTGGCTATGTGTTTGTCGAAATGGTGATGGACGATGAATCCTGGCATCTGGTGAAGCACACCAACAAGGTGACTGGCTTTGTCGGGGGTGCCAAGAACCGGCCCGCTCCAATCTCTGAGGCGGAGGTTCAGAAAATCGTCAGTCAAATGCAGGAAGGCACTGAAAAGCCAAGGCACAAAACAGAATTCATGGTGGGCGAATACGTCCGCGTCAAGGAGGGCCCGTTCACCGACTTCAATGGGTCCGTAGAAGACGTCAATTACGAAAAGAACCGTCTGCGCGTCTCGGTCATGATATTTGGACGCTCCACGCCTGTGGAGTTGGAGTTCGATCAGGTCGAAAAGACCTGAGCGTATTTTTTGATTAATTGCACTTTTCGACTCGGTGCAGTTGAGTTTGTTGGAGTCGTTAGCCCCCGGGGAGCTACCAGCCGAATGGTTGTGGCGCATGGACCCGCAAGGAGTAAAGCATGGCGAAAAAAATCGTCGGTTTTGTCAAGCTGCAAGTGCCAGCTGGTAAGGCCAACCCATCACCACCGATTGGCCCGGCACTGGGTCAGCGCGGCCTCAACATCATGGAGTTCTGCAAGGCATTTAATGCGCAGACCCAAGGTGTAGAGCCCGGCCTGCCTCTGCCGGTGGTTATCACCGCATTTGCAGACAAAAGCTTCACCTTCATCATCAAGACGCCGCCCGCGACGGTTTTGATCAAGAAGGCCATTAAGCTGGACAAGGGTTCTGCCAATCCGCTGAGCACCAAGGTTGGCAAGATCACGCGAGCGCAACTTGAAGAGATCGCCAAGACCAAGATGAAAGACATGAACGCTGCAGATCTTGATGCGGCTGTTCGTACCATCGCCGGCTCTGCCCGTTCGATGGGCGTGACTGTGGAGGGCGTGTAAATGTCCAAACTGACGAAAAAGCAGAAAGCTCTGCAAGGCAAAGTCGACAGCAACCGTCTGTACTCCTTGTCCGAGGCCCTGGTTCTCATCAAGGAAGCAGCAACAGCCAAGTTCGATGAATCCATCGACGTGGCGGTGCAGTTGGGTATTGATGCCAAGAAATCTGACCAAGTAGTTCGTGGTGCCGTCGTGTTGCCCAACGGCACCGGCAAGACGAAGCGAGTGGCCGTGTTTGCCCAGGGTGCCAAGGCCGAAGAGGCCAAGGCTGCTGGTGCCGATATCGTCGGTATGGATGATCTTGCCGCCATGGTCAAGGCGGGCAACATGCCATTTGATGTGGTCATCGCAGCGCCCGACGCCATGCGTGTCGTGGGAACGCTGGGCCAGATTCTCGGCCCAAGAGGATTGATGCCCAACCCCAAGGTCGGTACGGTCACGCCCGATGTGGCTACGGCAGTCAAGAACGCCAAGGCAGGTCAGGTTCAGTTTCGTGTGGACAAGGCCGGTATTGTCCACAGCACGATCGGTCGTCGCTCGTTTGACGATGCCAAATTGCAGGGCAACCTCGCTGCCTTGATCGATGCACTGACCAAAGTCAAACCCGCCACCAGTAAAGGTCTGTACCTGCGCAAAGTGGCTGTTTCATCCACCATGGGCCTGGGTGTCCGCGTCGATACGCAATCCATCGCGGCATAAGAAATGTCCGGGTGGGCCACGTGCCCGTCCGAACTGGTGGGCCACGCACATTTCGATGTGGGTGGGCCATCCAAGACCGCTGGCGTGCGAGGGTGCACTTAAATCCGCCGGAGCCAGCGCAGATGGCGATCCCACTGAATCAGATTTACCTGAACAGTTGGTCGCTGCAACCAGAGCGTGTCGTTCGGTTTCGTGCCGAGCGGCGCTTTTTAAGGAGTAGACCTTGAGTCTTAATCGCAGTGAGAAGGAAGCGGTCATCAGTGAAGTGACCGACCTCGCCGCAAAAGCTCAGACGCTAGTGCTTGCGGAATACCGCGGCATCACGGTCGCCGACATGACCAAGTTGCGTTCCGATGCACGCAGCAAAGGTGTAAGCCTGAGTGTTCTGAAAAACACGCTGGCACGCCGTGCTGTGGCCGGAAGCAGTTTTGACGTTGTCGCAGACCAGATGACCGGTCCGCTGATCTATGGCTTCTCTGAAGACGCTGTGGCCGCCGCAAAAGTGGTGGCCGATTTCGCGAAGACCAACGACAAGTTGGTGATTCGCGCAGGCGCGTTTGGAGGCAAGGCCCTGGATGTCAACGGCGTGAAGCAACTGGCCAACATTCCTTCTCGGGAAGTGTTGTTGGCACAGGTGTGTGGGCTATTGATGTCGCCTATATCGCGCACCGCAGTGGTGCTTGGTGCGTTGGCGGCCAAAAAAGGCGAGAGCGAAGCTGTAGCCGCCTGAGGCGCAGTTGTCCGTGAACCAATTTGTTAGGAATTAAAAATGGCATTCGATAAAGACGCATTTCTGACCGCCCTCGATGGCATGACGGTCCTGGAACTCAATGAGCTGGTGAAAGCCATTGAAGAGAAGTTTGGCGTGAGCGCCGCAGCGATGGCTGCTCCGGCCGCTGGCGGCGGCGGCGCTGCAGCAGCTGTCGAAGAGCAGACCGAATTCAACGTAATGCTGCTTGAAGCAGGCGCCAACAAGGTGTCGGTTATCAAGGCCGTGCGTGAAATCACGGGTCTCGGCCTCAAGGAAGCCAAGGACGTCGTTGATGGCGCTCCCAAGGCTGTCAAGGAAGGACTGTCCAAGGCTGATGCAGAAGCCGCCAAGAAGAAGCTGGAAGACGCTGGCGCCAAGGCCGAGCTCAAGTAAGCGATAGGTTTTCTGGGCTGGGGTGCTCTGCAAAGAGCCCTCAGCCCTTTGGCGCTTCTGGGCGCCTTATAGAAAACACCAGAAAGCAACGACGCGTTGTTTTCTAGTGTCTTCTGACGAATCCGACAGTAGAAGACGCCTTGGTTCGGGCGATGTGCAAGGCATCGCTGTCCGCCATGGTTGGTAGTGGCCAACCGCCAAGCCTGCAGTTTATCGCTGCAGGTCCTAGTCGCAGACCCAGGACTCAAGTCTTTTCCCGGAGATCTCATGGCCCCAACATCCACGTACAGCTACACCGAGCGCAAGCGGATTCGCAAAAGTTTCGGCAGCCGCGACAGTGTGCTCGAGGTTCCTTACCTGTTGCAGATGCAGAAAGACGCGTACACCGCGTTCCTTCAAGCAGGTGTATCGCCCAAGAAGCGTTCGATTGAAGGCTTGCAAGCAGCGTTCAATGCTGCTTTCCCGATCGTTTCGCATAACGGTTTCGTGGAAATGAAATTCCTCGAATACAACCTCGCCAAACCGGCGTTCGACGTGCGTGAGTGCCAGACCCGTGGCCTGACCTTTGCCTCGGCCGTGCGGGCCAAGGTGCAGCTGATCATTTACGACCGCGAGTCTTCCACGCCTCAATCCAAGGTGGTCAAGGAAGTGAAGGAGCAAGAGGTCTACATGGGCGAAGTGCCGCTCATGACCGACAAGGGTTCCTTCATCATCAATGGAACAGAGCGTGTCATTGTGTCGCAGCTACACCGCTCGCCCGGCGTGTTTTTTGAGCACGACAAGGGCAAGACGCACAGCTCCGGCAAACTGCTGTTCTCGGCGCGAATCATTCCTTACCGGGGCTCTTGGCTCGACTTCGAATTCGACCCCAAGGACATTCTGTACTTCCGCGTCGACCGCCGTCGCAAGATGCCGGTCACGATTTTGCTCAAGGCCATCGGCCTGAACCCGGAATCGATCCTGGCGAATTTCTTCGTCAATGACAACTTCCGCCTGATGGACAGTGGCGCGCAAATGGAGTTCGTCTCCGAGCGTCTGCGCGGGGAAGTGGCGCGATTTGACATCACCGACAAGGCGGGAAAAGTGGTTGTCGCCAAGGACAAACGCGTCACGGCTCGCCACACACGCGAGCTCGAAGAGAGCAAAACCAGCCACATCAGTGTTCCGGAGGATTTCCTTATCGGACGTGTGGTGGCGCGCGCCATCGTCGATTCCGATACCGGTGAAATCCTGGCCAAGGCCAATGAGGAGCTTACCGAAGCGCTGCTTAAAAAGCTGCGATCTTCCGGCGTGCAGGACTTGCAGTGCATTTACACCAATGAACTCGATCAGGGCGCGTACATCTCGCAGACGCTGCGAACCGATGAGACCGTGGACGAGTTCGCAGCGCGCGTGGCCATCTACCGCATGATGCGTCCGGGCGAGCCGCCGACGGAAGATGCCGTACAAGCGCTCTTTCAGCGGCTGTTCTACAACCCCGACACCTACGATCTTTCGCGCGTGGGCCGCATGAAGTTCAACGCCAAGGTCGGCCGTGACGAATCGACCGGTCCCATGGTGCTGACTAACGAAGACATTCTGGCCGTGGTCAAGATTCTCGTGGATTTGCGCAACGGCAATGGCGAGGTGGATGACATCGACCACCTGGGTAACCGCCGCGTACGCTGCGTGGGTGAGTTGGCTGAAAACCAGTACCGCACGGGCCTGGCGCGGATTGAGAAGGCAGTCAAAGAGCGCCTCGGCCAAGCCGAGCAGGACCCCCTGATGCCGCATGATCTGATCAATTCCAAGCCGATTTCTGCGGCACTCAAGGAGTTCTTCGGTGCCTCGCAGTTGTCGCAATTCATGGACCAGACCAACCCGCTGGCCGAGATCACGCACAAGCGCCGTGTTTCTGCCTTAGGCCCCGGCGGTTTGACGCGCGAGCGAGCTGGATTCGAAGTGCGAGACGTGCACGTCACGCACTACGGTCGTGTCTGTCCTATCGAGACGCCTGAAGGCCCCAATATTGGTTTGATCAACTCCCTCGCTCTGTACGCGCGCCTCAATGAATACGGATTCATTGAAACGCCGTACCGTCGCGTCGCGGACGCCAAGGTGACCAACGAGATCGACTATTTGTCGGCAATCGAAGAAGGTAAGTACATCATTGCGCAGGCCAACGCGACGCTGGACGCCGATGGGCGTTTGACGGGCGATCTGGTGTCGGCGCGTGAAAAGGGCGAGTCCATCCTCGTCGGTGCAGAGCGTGTTCAATACATGGACGTGTCGCCCGCGCAGATTGTCTCTGTGGCAGCGTCTCTCGTTCCCTTTCTGGAACACGATGACGCCAACCGCGCGCTCATGGGCGCCAACATGTCGCGCCAGGCTGTGCCGGTTCTGCGCCCTGAAAAACCCATGGTAGGAACGGGTATCGAGCGTGTCGCTGCGGTGGATTCGGGTACGGTCGTTACGGCCACCCGCGGTGGTGTTGTCGACTACGTGGATGCGACCCGTATCGTGATTCGGGTGAACGACGCAGAAGCGCTGGCAGGCGAAGTGGGTGTCGACATCTACAACCTCATCAAGTATCAGCGCTCCAACCAGAACACCAACATCCATCAGCGGCCCATCGTCAAGAAGGGCGACAAGCTCACCAAAGGCGACGTGATTGCCGACGGCGCGTCGACGGACTTTGGCGAAATCGCCATCGGCCAGAACATGCTGATTGCCTTCATGCCCTGGAATGGCTACAACTTTGAGGACTCGATTCTCATCAGTGAACGTGTCGTGGCTGAGGATCGGTACACCTCGATCCACATCGAGGAACTCGTGGTGATGGCGCGCGATACCAAGCTGGGCGCTGAAGAAATCACGCGCGACATTCCGAACCTGTCCGAGCAGCAGCTCAATCGCCTGGATGAGTCCGGAATCATCTACGTCGGCGCCGAAGTGATGCCTGGGGATACGTTGGTAGGCAAGGTCACGCCCAAGGGTGAAACCACGCTGACGCCTGAAGAAAAGCTGCTTCGTGCCATCTTTGGTGAAAAGGCCTCAGACGTGAAGGACACGTCCTTGCGCGTGGACCAAGGCTCGCAGGGTGTGGTGATCGATGTGCAGGTGTTCACGCGCGAAGGCATTCAGCGTGACAAGCGTGCACAACAGATCATCGACGACGAACTCAAGCGGTTCCGTCTCGACCTCAACGACCAGTTGCGCATCGTCGGCGACGACGCATTCGCGCGTCTTGAGAAGCTGCTGCTTGGCCGCGTGGCCAATGGCGGGCCGCAGAAGCTGGCCAAGGGCAGCAAGATCGACAAGGCCTACCTCGACGCACTCGACCGCTACCATTGGTTCGACATTCGTCCGGCGGAGGACGATATTGCCAACCAGCTCGAAAGCATCAAGAACTCGCTTGAGCAGACGCGCCACAGCTTTGACCTCGCGTTTGAAGAAAAGCGCAAAAAACTCACGCAGGGCGACGAGTTGCCTGCGGGTGTGCTCAAGATGGTCAAGGTCTATCTGGCCGTCAAGCGCCGCCTGCAACCCGGTGACAAGATGGCTGGCCGACACGGCAACAAGGGCGTGGTTTCCAAGATCGTTCCGGTGGAAGACATGCCTTACATGGCAGACGGTACCCCGGCTGACATCGTGCTCAATCCGCTGGGCGTGCCTTCGCGCATGAATGTGGGTCAGGTGCTGGAGGTCCATCTGGGCTGGGCGGGCAAGGGCATTGGCCAGCGCATCGGCGATATGCTGCAGGAGGAGGCCAAGGTGGCGGAGTTGCGCACGTTCCTGGCCGAGATATATAACACCTCGGGTCGCAAGGAAGATTTCTCACAGCTCTCCGACGACGTGGTGCTGGAGATGGCCTCCAACCTCTCGAGCGGCGTTCCGTTTGCCACGCCAGTATTCGACGGTGCTACCGAAGAAGACATTCGTCACATGCTGGCGATTGCCTATCCCGATGAGATCGCTGAGCGCAAAGGGCTTACGGCAACGCGCACGCAAGCACACTTGTATGACGGCCGTACCGGAGACGCCTTTGAGCGTCCCACCACCATCGGCTACATGCACTTCCTGAAGCTCCACCACTTGGTGGACGACAAGATGCATGCGCGCTCCACCGGTCCGTATTCGCTGGTCACGCAGCAGCCTTTGGGCGGCAAGGCGCAGTTCGGCGGTCAGCGCTTCGGTGAAATGGAAGTGTGGGCGTTGGAAGCCTACGGTGCCGCCTACGTGCTACAGGAAATGCTGACGGTGAAATCCGACGACGTGCAGGGCCGTACCAAGGTGTATGAGAGCATCGTCAAGGGGGAGCACACCATCGAAGCGGGCATGCCTGAATCGTTCAACGTGCTGGTCAAGGAAATCCGCTCGTTGGGACTCGACATGGAACTGGAACGCTCCTGAGCCCATGGTTCTGTCGTACGGGCCGCAGACGCAGAGATTGCGCCGGCCCGGCCCAACCGTTTAAGGAAAGAGCTATATGAAATCGCTACTCGACCTGTTCAAGCAATTCACGCCGGATGAGCATTTTGATGCCATTCGTATCGGCATGGCGTCGCCCGAGAAGATCCGTTCGTGGTCTTTCGGAGAAGTCAAAAAGCCGGAAACCATCAACTACCGAACCTTCAAGCCTGAGCGCGACGGTCTGTTTTGCGCCAAGATTTTTGGCCCCATCAAAGATTACGAATGCCTTTGCGGCAAGTACAAGCGTCTCAAGCACCGCGGAGTGATCTGCGAAAAGTGCGGCGTTGAAGTTACGCAGACCAAGGTACGTCGCGAACGCATGGGCCACATTGATCTGGCGGCACCTTGCGCGCATATCTGGTTTCTGAAGTCGCTGCCGTCGCGTCTGGGCCTGGTGCTCGACATGACGCTGCGCGACATCGAGCGCGTGCTGTACTTCGAAGCCTACGTGGTGACCGACCCCGGCATGACGCCGCTGAAGAAATTCAGCATCATGAGCGAGGACGATTACGACGCCAAGTTCAAGGAATTCGGCGACGAGTTCGTCGCCAAGATGGGCGCGGAAGGCATTCGCGATCTGCTCGAATCCATTGAGATCGATAGCGAGATCGAGCGCCTGCGTGGCGACCTGACCGGCTCTGAAGTCAAGGTCAAGAAAAACTCCAAGCGCCTGAAAGTGCTGGAGGCCTTCCGCAAGTCGGGTATCAAGCCCGAGTGGATGGTGCTCGAAGTGCTGCCCGTGTTGCCGCCGGACCTGCGTCCGCTGGTTCCGCTGGACGGTGGCCGCTTCGCCACATCCGATCTGAACGACCTGTACCGCCGAGTCATCAACCGCAACAGCCGCCTGCGCCGTCTGCTGGAGCTCAAGGCTCCGGAAATCATTGCTCGCAATGAAAAGCGCATGCTGCAAGAAGCCGTGGACAGCCTGCTGGACAACGGCCGTCGCGGCAAGGCCATGACGGGCGCCAACAAGCGCGCGCTCAAGTCGCTGGCCGACATGATCAAGGGCAAGAGCGGTCGTTTCCGTCAGAACTTGCTGGGCAAGCGCGTCGACTACTCGGGCCGTTCGGTCATCGTGGTGGGCCCGACGCTGAAGCTCCACCAGTGCGGCCTGCCCAAGCTGATGGCTCTCGAACTCTTCAAGCCTTTCATCTTCTCGCGCCTCGAAGCCATGGGCATCGCGACGACGATCAAGGCCGCCAAGAAGGAGGTTGAATCCGGCACGCCAGTGGTCTGGGACATCCTGGAAGAGGTGATCAAAGAGCACCCGGTCATGCTCAACCGTGCGCCTACGCTGCACCGTCTGGGCATACAGGCGTTTGAGCCCATCCTGATCGAAGGCAAGGCCATCCAGCTGCACCCGCTGGTCTGCGCCGCCTTCAACGCCGACTTCGACGGTGACCAGATGGCTGTGCATATTCCGCTGTCGGTGGAAGCGCAGATGGAGGCGCGCACCCTGATGCTGGCCTCCAACAACGTGCTTTTCCCTGCCTCGGGCGAACCTTCCATCGTGCCGTCTCAGGACGTGGTGCTGGGGCTTTACTACGCCACCCGCGAGCGCATCAATGGCAAGGGCGAAGGTCTGATTTTCGCCGACACTGGCGAAGTCCAGCGCGCGCTCGATGCAGGCGAAGTCGATCTCGCGGCCAGAATCAATGTGCGCATGACCGAGTGGACCAAGAACAAGGAAACGGGTGAATTCACCTCCTCGTTCAGCATTGTGGAAACCACGGCGGGCCGGGCGCTTCTGTCCGAGATTCTTCCCAAGGGCCTGCCGTTCTCGCACATGAACAAGGCGCTCAAGAAGAAGGAAATCTCCAAGCTGATCAACGTGTCCTTCCGCAAGTGCGGTCTGAAGGAGACGGTGGTTTTTGCCGACAAACTGCTCCAAAACGGCTTCCGTCTTGCCACGAAATCCGGAATCTCGATCGCCATTGAGGATATGCTGGTGCCGCCTCAGAAGGCTGGCATCATTGAGGCAGCGGAAAAAGAGGTCAAGGAAATCGAGCAGCAGTACGTCTCGGGTCTGGTGACCTCGGGCGAGCGCTATAACAAGGTGGTGGACATCTGGGGCAAGGCTGGTGACGAAGTCTCCAAGGTCATGATGCAGCAGCTGGCCAAGCAAAGAACCATCGACCGCTTAGGCAATGAAGTAGATCAGGAGTCGTTTAACTCCATCTACATGATGGCCGACTCGGGAGCGCGGGGTTCCGCAGCCCAGATTCGCCAGCTGGCCGGTATGCGCGGCTTGATGGCCAAGCCAGACGGCTCCATCATCGAGACCCCCATCACGGCGAACTTCCGCGAAGGCCTGAACGTGCTTCAGTACTTCATCTCCACGCACGGCGCCCGAAAAGGCCTTGCCGATACTGCGCTGAAGACGGCCAATTCCGGCTACCTCACCCGGCGTCTGGTGGATGTGACACAGGATCTCGTGGTGACCGAAGACGACTGCGGCACCACGAATGGCGCGCTGATGCGGGCCATCGTCGAAGGCGGCGAAGTGATCGAGTCCCTGCGGGACCGCGTCTTGGGCCGCACGGTGGCGGAAGATGTGTTGCACCCCGAAAACCGCGCCGTGCTGGCCTTTGCTGGGCAGATGCTGGAAGAAGAGCTGATCGAGGAGCTTGAAGCCGCTGGCGTTGATGAAGTCAAGGTTCGCACCGCCTTGACCTGCGAGACGCGCTTTGGTCTTTGCGCCAGTTGCTATGGCCGAGACCTGGGCCGTGGCGGCAAGATCAATCTTGGCGAAGCCGTGGGCGTGATTGCTGCACAGTCCATCGGCGAGCCGGGAACCCAGTTGACCATGCGCACGTTCCACATTGGCGGCGCGGCTTCGCGCGCGGCCATTGCGTCCAGCGTGGAAGCGAAATCCAATGGCGTGATCGGCTTCAACGCCACCATGCGCTACGTGACCAATTCCAAGGGCGACCTGGTGGTGATTGCCCGTTCCGGTGAGATCGTCATTCACGACGAGCATGGCCGTGAACGTGAGCGCCACAAGGTGCCTTACGGCGCCACCCTTGCCGTCAAGGTCGATCAGCAGGTCAAGGCCGGCCTGATTCTGGCCAACTGGGATCCGCTGACCCGCCCCATCATCACCGAGTTCGCGGGCAAGGCGAAGTTCGAAAATGTGGAAGAAGGCCTGACGGTAGCCAAGCAGGTTGACGACGTGACCGGCCTCTCGACGCTGGTGGTGATCGACCCCAAGCGCCGCGGCTCCACCAAGGTGGTCAAACCTCAGGTCAAGCTGATTGACGCTTCGGGCAATGAAGTGAAGATCCCGGGCACCGACCACTCGGTGACCATTGGCTTCCAGATTGGTGCGCTGATCCAGGTGCGCGATGGTCAGGACGTGGGCCCCGGCGAAGTGCTGGCGCGCATCCCGATCGAAGGCCAGAAGACGCGCGACATCACCGGCGGTCTGCCGCGGGTGGCCGAGCTGTTCGAAGCCCGCACGCCCAAGGACAAGGGAACGTTGGCGGAGACCACGGGCACCGTATCGTTCGGCAAGGAAACCAAGGGCAAGATCCGCCTGCAGATCACCGATCCGGACGGCAAGGTTTTGGAAGACCTGATCCCCAAGGAAAAGAACATTCTGGTGCACGAAGGCCAGGTGGTGAACAAGGGTGAGTCGATCGTCGACGGTCCCGCAGACCCGCAGGACATCCTGCGTCTGCTGGGCATTGAAGAGCTCTCGCGTTACATCGTCGATGAAGTGCAGGACGTCTACCGCCTGCAGGGCGTGAAGATCAACGACAAGCACATTGAGGTGATCGTTCGCCAGATGCTGCGCCGCGTCGTGGTCGACAACCCTGGCGACTCGAACTACATCGCTGGCGAACAGGTCGAGCGCTCGGAGATGCTCAACACCAACGAGGCGCTGCAGCGCGACGGCAAACTGCCCTCGACCTACACCAATCTGTTGCTGGGCATTACCAAGGCTTCGCTGTCCACCGATTCGTTCATCTCGGCCGCGTCTTTCCAGGAGACGACCCGGGTCCTGACCGAGGCTGCCATCATGGGCAAGCGCGACGAGTTGCGCGGGTTGAAGGAAAACGTCATCGTTGGCCGTTTGATTCCGGCCGGTACCGGCATGGCGTACCACCAGGCACGCAAGATAAAGGACGCCATGGATGACGCCGAACGCAGGGCCATTGCTGAGGCGGAAGCCGAGGAAATGGCCGGCATCGCCGAGACCGAGTCGGTCGATAGCGCAGGCGACGACGCAGCGGCAGCCTTGGACTGAGTCCGTGCGCGCTGCCAGGCGCAGAGCTTGGTGGCGCCTGTGCGCGTCGATCCCGATCGGCCCTTCGCGGGGACGGTCGGGATTTTTTTTGCCACAGGCCACAATGCCTGTCGCCTCCCTGGGCCGCGCTGACGGTCACTTTTGACATTACCAACCTACACCATGAACCCACCCAGTGTCTCGCGTTCCGTGCCAGTGCCGGCCGCTGCGCCGCGTTCGAGTGCGCTGGCGACGCTTTTGCATGACGCTGCGGCTGGCCTGCGCGAGATTCGCAGCGGCCGCTCGGGCGCCGTGGCACTCCATGCGGCCGATGCGCGCCAGCGTCCCGGCGCACAGGCGCTGCTCTACCATGTATTGCGCCATCTGGGCTTGGCTGAGGCGCTGCGCGCCCAGCTCGCGCCGCGAAAGCCTGCGCCGGCCGCGGACGCGCTGCTGTGTACCGCGCTCGCGTTGGCGGCAGTGCCACAAGAGCGGCCGTACGATGACTTCACCTTGGTCAACCAAGCGGTCGAGGCCGCCAAGAGCGACGCTGCGACGCGTGGTCAGGCTTCATTCATCAATGCCTGTCTGAGGCGCTTTTTGCGCGAGCGTGAGGCCCTGATGGCGCAGGTTGCTGGTGATTTGCTCGCGCAGTGGAATCACCCGGCCTGGTGGATCCAGCGCGTGCAGAAAGAGTGGCCCTTGCAATGGCAGCAAATACTTTGCGCCAACAACGTCCAAGCACCCATGGTGCTCAGAATAAACAAGCAAAAAAGCACTCCAGCGCTCTACATACAAGCATTGGAAGCTATCAATATAGAAGCTTTCGAACAAAAGCCGTATGCAGTCGTACTGCGCAGCGCAGTGTCTGTGCACGATTTGCCGGGCTTTGCCGAGGGTGTTGTGTCGGTTCAGGACGCCTCCGCCCAAGCTGCGGCTCCCCTGCTACTCGGCGGACTTCCGCTGAATCAGCCGCTGCGCGTGCTTGACGCTTGCGCCGCACCCGGCGGCAAGACGGCCCATTTGCTTGAGTTCGCGGGCGCCGACTCGCCCATGCAGCTCACAGCGCTCGACGTGGATCCGCAGCGATGCACACGCATCGAGGAGACCCTGCAGCGTATTGGGCTGCGCGCGCAAGTGCTCGCACAGGATGCAGCCAGGCCGCAGGACTGGTGGCAGCAGTGCTGCGGGGGAGAGCCATTTGACGCGATCTTGCTTGATGCACCGTGCACTGCATCGGGCATCGTCAGGCGCCACCCCGACGTGCGCTGGCTGCGCCGCGAATCCGACATCGCGCAGCTCGCCCAGGTTCAGGCCCGTCTGCTCGCCGCTCTTTGGCCGATGCTGCGCCCCGGTGGCCGCATGCTGTACGCCACCTGCTCGGTGTTCAAGGCAGAAGGGCAGCAGCAGATCGAAACGTTTCTTGCCCGCAACAGCGAGGCCAGCCTCATGCCGTCGCCGGGTCATATCCTGCCCGTGGCCGCAGACACCGGGCATAGCGTCCCCGACAATGGTCCCGGGGGACACGATGGTTTTTACTACGCCTTGCTACAAAAGACGAAGCGCTGACATCCGCTGCGCCCGCTTACGCCTGCCGCAAATTGCGCTGAGCTTGCTGGTGCTCTGGATGAGCGCGATGGTCTGCGCGCCTGTCCATGCCCAGGGGGCGCAGACTGTGGCGCACATGGACATTGAGCGCAATGCCGACGGTTTGTACCTGAACGTATCGACGGAATTTTCGTTGCCTAGTCTGGTGGAGGATGCCTTGGAAAAGGGTATTCCCATGACTTTCGTCGCTGATGCCGAAGTCGTTCGCGCGCGCTGGTACTGGTCAGACCAGACCGTATCCGCGGTGCACCGATACATGCGCCTGATGTATCAGCCGCTCACCCAGCGCTGGCGGCTCAACGTGTCCTCCAGCCCCTTTGATACTTCGGGTCTGGGCGTGTCGGTGGGCCAGACCTACGATCGGCTGCCCGAGGTGCTGGCCGCCATGCAGCGCATTGCCTTTTGGAAAATCGCCGACAGCGCGGACCTGGACGAGAGATCTCCGTACCGAGTGCATTTTCGATTTCAGCTCGATATGTCCCAATTGCCGCGGCCGCTGCAGATTGGAGCGTTGGGGCGCTCGGGCTGGAATCTTTCCATCGCACGCACCGAGCGGGTTCCTGCACTGGCCGCACCATGAAGCAGGTGATGGGGACAGCAGAGAAAAAGGGAGGCTCTGAACCTTCGCGCGCGGTCCGCTGGGCCATTGGCGTGGGCGTTGCCGTCACAGCGGCCATCGCCCTGGTGCTGATGTTTCTGCTTACCTTGGCCACCAACAACCGCGCCTTGTACGAGCGCAACTACGGCTGGCTCTTCGCGGCCAACGTCGTCGTCGCCCTGGTCTTGCTTGGCGTACTGGGATGGATTGTTCTGCGGTTGGCGCTGCGCCTGCGGCACAAGAAATTTGGTAGCCGGCTCCTGGTTAAACTCGCGGCCATTTTTGCACTGGTGGGCGTGATGCCCGGAGCGCTGATTTATGTGGTGTCTTACCAGTTTGTTTCGCGCTCGATCGAAAGCTGGTTTGATGTCGAAGTGGAGGGCGCGCTCAGCGCCGGCGTCAGCCTTGCACGCGCCACACTGGAAATGCAGGCCAGCGATTCGGCCTCGCGCACGCGCGCGGCGGCTGCGCAGCTCAGCCAGGTTCCCGATGCTGCTGCTGGACTGGTGCTGGAGAGAATGCGCGATCAACTCGGTGCGAGTGATGCGGCGCTGTGGAGCAGTTCCGGCGTGCTTCTGGCCAGCGTAGGCGAGTCGCGTTTCAGGCTCGACGCCGAGCGACCCAGCGCACAGCAGTTGCGCATGCTGCGTCAGCAACGTGCATCGGCCCAGATCGAGGGACTGGACGATCTAGGTGAGCACGCCAAGCCCGAAGCCATGCAAAACGTGCATGTCACTGCCATGGCCCTTGTTCCCACCACCAGCATAGGCATGGGGCTGCTGGCCGAGCCGCGCTACGTACAAGTCACGATTCCGCTGCCAGCCGTTCTGGTTGGCAATGCCGTGGCCGTCCAGGAAGCCAATCGCGAATACCAGGAGCGCTCGCTGGCGCGCGGCGGTCTGCGGCGCATGTACATCGGCACGCTGACCCTGAGCCTGTTTCTTGCTGTTTTCGGCGCGGTGCTGTTGGCTGTGCTGTTGGGCAATCAGCTCGCCCGCCCTCTGTTGGTCCTCGCGGAAGGGGTCCGTGAGGTGGCGCAAGGCAACCTCAGTCCCAAGGCGGCCCTTCAAGGCAAGGACGAGCTCGGTGGTCTGACCCGTTCATTTGCATCGATGACGCAGCAGTTGTCGGATGCACGCGGAGCCGTTGAGAGCAGCATGCAGGCCCTCGATACGGCGCGCGAACGCCTGCAGACAATTCTCGATAACCTCACGTCTGGCGTCATCGTGATGGACGCTTCGGGCCGGGTGCAGTCCTTCAATCCGGGTGCGGAACGCATCTTGCGCGTCGCCCTGGCGCCGGTACTCGGACGTGCTCTGGCAGATCTGCCCGATCTGGGTGAATTCGCCGCCGCAGTGCAGCGCCAGTTTGATGCATTTTTTGCGCAGCGTGACCAAGGCGGCCCCGACCATTGGCAACAGACTTTCGAGTTGCATGCCTCACCGTCTGGCGCTCAGCAGCATGCGACGAGCCTGGTAGCCCGAGGCGCCGGCATGCCCGACGACGCGCATCTGCTCGTGTTTGAGGACATCACGGAAATCGTGTCGGCCCAGCGTGCGCAGGCCTGGGGTGAGGTGGCGCGCCGACTGGCGCACGAAATCAAAAATCCGCTGACGCCGATCCAGCTTTCCGCCGAGCGGCTGGAAATGAAGCTGCTTGCCAAGCTGGCGGCACCAGACCAGGCAATGCTCACCAAGTCGGTGAAGACGATCGTGGACCAAGTGGAGGCCATGAAACGCCTCGTGAACGAGTTCCGAGACTACGCACGCCTTCCCGCTGCAGAGCTCAAGCCGCTGGACCTCAACGCGCTGGTGCAGGAGGTGTTGAATCTTTATGAGCCCGGCCACAGCCATGTGCCGGTGCAGGCGGATCTGGACCCCCTGTGCCCCCCCATTCTGGGAGACGCGCAGCAGTTGCGACAGGTGCTGCACAATCTGGTGCAGAACGCTCAGGACGCCACGGAGCAGGCGATGCAGGCGAGCGCTGGGGCAACGATGGCACCCGTGATTCTCACCACCCGGTTCAGCACGGCGTCTCGCCGTGTCAGCCTGACGGTAGCGGACCAGGGCGCCGGTTTCCCTCCTCACATCCTGCAGCGCGCGTTTGAACCGTACGTGACTACAAAGGATCGTGGCACAGGCCTGGGCCTGGCGGTGGTCAAAAAAATCGCCGATGAGCACGGCGCGCGCATCACCCTCAACAACCGTGAGCAAGACGGACATTCGGTCGGCGCACAAGTGTCGCTATCATTCGCGGCAGCGCACGTAGCTGCATAAGCTCGGCACGGCGCAGATTCAAGGCATTTCGCACATGGCAAATTTATTGGTAGTAGACGATGAACTGGGCATACGGGATCTTCTATCCGAAATCCTGAATGACGAAGGCCATAGCGTCGACCTGGCGGAAAACGCCACACAGGCGCGCATTGCGCGCAACGCGAACGACTACGACCTCGTGTTGCTCGACATCTGGATGCCCGACACCGATGGGGTCTCGCTCCTCAAGGAGTGGGCGGCCAGCGGGTTGCTCACCATGCCGGTCATCATGATGAGCGGTCACGCCACGATCGACACCGCAGTCGATGCAACGCGCATCGGTGCGTTCGCCTTCCTGGAAAAACCCATCACCCTGCAGAAGTTACTCAAGGCAGTGGAGCAGGGCTTGGCCCGCCATGCCGCACGGACGGCGCCCCCCGTCGTCGTCGCACCCGTCGTTGCCGTCCCGGCACCCGTCGCCAGCGTCGATACCGCCGTGCAGCAGTTTGCCGTCACCATGGAACTGGAGCAGGGCCCACATGCGCACCAGGGCTTCGACCTGGATCGCCCCTTGCGCGAAGCGCGCGACGGATTTGAAAAAGCCTACTTCGAATTTCATCTCGCACGCGAAGGGGGTTCCATGACGCGTGTGGCTGAAAAAACCGGTCTGGAGCGCACGCACCTCTACCGCAAGCTGCGCCAACTGGGCGTAGACTTGGCTCGCGGCAAGCGCAATTAGTTTCGTTCCAGGAAAGCGGACTTGATTTTCCTGGCTATAATTTAAGGCTTAGGCCCGGTAGCTCAGTCGGTAGAGCAGAGGATTGAAAATCCTTGTGTCGGCGGTTCGATTCCGTCCCAGGCCACCAAATAATTGCCTTAATAATCAACTAGTTATCTAGGCAACAACAAGAAGCGACCTCCAAAAGGGTCGCTTTTTTCTTTGTCTCATGCGAGTTCTGACACTTGCGTCGGGAAGAATCGTGTGCCGCAGCATTCGGCTGCATGCGAATCCGGGGGAACGTCTCTTCAGGCATCGGCAAAACAAGCCTGAGTTCGAGAGGGAAAGGCGCTCCAAGTGGTGGATTGGGCAGCGGGAACGCGATTCGGCGGCCGTTGCGCTATGGCCTAGGTCTCATAGAAAATCTATGGTCATGCAAGCCGCAAGCCGCAAGCCGCAAGCCGCAAGCTGGAAGCTCGGCAGAGGTTGGAATCTGGCTCGAACAGAAAGCCCGTTCACGTGCGCGGTTCACCTTGCGCGTTGACGGTGATAGTGCGCCCTGGTGGGGATGTCATTTGAATGCGATGCTCCTGGTCCCTGAACGTGTACGTCACATCCCAATACTCGGTACGTGCCTGGTTGGGCACATTTTCACAACGCTGCACATCTTGAGGCACGGTCTGTGGGCTGCCGTTTCCGCCGATTCTGGAACCGATCACGGCCCCCGCAATCGCGCCGCCCGCAGTAGCAATATCCTTGCCGGTGCCGCCGCCAACCTGATGACCAAGAACGCCGCCCAGCAGGGCACCCAGGACTGCTCCGGGAGCATTCACCTGGTTCTCGTTCTGCGGCGCTTGCTCGCGGTCGATCCAGCAACGCTTCTCGGGTGTGCCGACCACGGCGTGCACGGAAGTGACATTCACCTCAAACAGGCGCTCGTCCTTGCGTTGACGGTAGCTGGGCGCAGCGATCGGTGCAGGCGCATAGCGCCGCTCATCGATGCGCGCATCTCGGCCGATCTCCCTTACCGAAGAAATGCGGTTGTTCAGTCCCATGGCCGCCAGTGACGGGTACTGGCCCGGCCGCAAGACCATGCATCGACCGTTAAAGCGGGCGTCGTCGCAGACTTCCCACTGTCTATCGCCAACCACGACGGCAGAGGATGCGCGGTCATTAAAACCGTTCTTGTCGAGATTTTCTAGGGACTTGTCGGTAGTGAAGGCGCGGCCCGCGAAATCTTCCTGCTCAAAAAAGGCGATCTGTGCCGACTCTGGCGTCGGAGCCTTTGTGACGGTCTTGCGAACCGATGAAATGCGGTCGTTCAAGTCCGTTCCGCTCAGTGTTGGATATTGACCGGAACGCAGGACCACGCAGCGACCATTGAAGCGGACATCTTCGCAAGCCTCCCACTCATCGGGGCCGGTCACCACTAGCGAAGAGACCCGGTCATTGAAGCCGTTGCGCCGGAAGTCCTCGACCAGTGCGTCGGTCTTAAAAGAGCGTCCGCCAAAGCGTTCATTCTCGTAAAAAGTGATTTGCGCGGGCGCCGGTGCGGGCGCATAGCGCCGCTCGTCGATGCGCTGGTCGCGGCCGATGGCGCGCGCCGAAGAAATCCGATCGTTCAGACCCATTGCGGCCAGCGTAGGGTACTGCCCGGGACGCAGCACGACGCAACGACCGCTGTAGCGCGCGTTTTCACAAATTTCCCATCGCTCGCTTTTCACCGTTGCGGAGGATGCGCGATCATTGAAGCCAAAGCGGTCAAAGTTGTCGATTCGCCTTTCGGTGGTGAACGAACGGCCCTGAAAGTCCTGTTCTTGGAAAAAAGTGACTTGCGCGCTAGCCTGGGCGGCCGCCGCCAACACCACTGATACCAATGCTGTCTTGGTGATTGCTTTCATCGCGTGTTCCTATCCAAAGTTGTGACAGGACGCAAATCCTCGCCCTCTGAGCACCATAGGTGAACGACCCCGTTCGACGAGTAGGAAATGGCGCCGTGACGCGGCCAGACGTTTGTGCAGCAAGGAGATGGCTGCGGCCTACCTGGCAGACCCTCGTCGGATGTCCACGAGTCCGGTGAACCCGGTTCTGGCGCGGTATGGCAATGGCCTTGATCTACATGGAAAGACCCATGGCCATGCAACCGAGAGGCGCGCCAGAGTGCGGAAACTGGTTCGAAAAGCTCGGGCGAGTGAAGGAAAGCGTCACGGAAACTCGTTCGAGTTTTTCTGCTTGGTGGTGACTGTGGACCGACTGAGCGTTGCCTCGAAAATCCGTGGGTCGACGCTTCGATTCTGTCCGGGGCCACCAGTGTTCATGCGCCCCAGTGCCCGAAAGGGTCCTGGGGCGCTTCTACAATCAGATGCAGTGGCAGTTTTTCGTTGTCCGGGAACTGGCCTGCTGGACAAGACCCACTGCACTCTCGCTGGGCTACCCGCTGGGTCGGCTGCCTGAACAAGCTCAGTCGAGCAGACCGATGATGATGTCCACTATCAGGTTGTTTTGCTGCTGAACCAAGACGATATCGCCTCCGATTCGGGCGTAACGATAGCCGTAGGGGGGAGGAGGCAGGAGGCGAATCACCGGCTGGGGCACGGTGTAAACGGTGACGCCCCTGGGCACAGGCTGACCGACTTGCCAGTGCCCAGCTTGACCTGGTGGCATGCAACCATTGGCCTTTTTGGCAAGTCCCGGCGGACATCTTTTTCCATTGCCGTAGGTATGGGAGTAGTACTGGCGCACCGAGCTACGCTGTCGCTCGTCGAAGTAGGCGCCTTGTTTCACGTCTTCACGCCGGCGCTTTTCCGCACGCTTCTGGGCCTTTTCATGCTGCTTCGAAGCGTCCTTCCGATCCTTGGCATATTCCTTGTCAGCCTGTTTTTTGGGCTTTTGGTATTCCTTCTGTGCATGCTTCCCATCACCGTTACCTTCGTTGCCGTGGTCCTTGGCAAAACCGGGACCTGCCGCAAGAAGAAGGGAGGCCATGGCAAGCGCGGCAATGCGACGCGGGATGGTGAAAGGCAGGAACGGGTTCATGTGGAATCCATCAGGCTTGAAATAAGCTCGTTGGCTAGCATCACGCCGTCGTGGTCCGGAGCTTGTAGGACACGTCCGCGCGATGCCGAAGGCTTCGACAGTGCACTCAAGCGGCAGCGTCATTTTTCTTATAACTTCCATCGGCGGGCCAACTTGCGCCATTTCAGGCCTTGGGCGATGCATTGCCAGCGCGGATTGCGATGGACGCCTGCCTGCCTGTTGCTGCTCCGGTGCTGCTGAATGCCGCGGCAAATCTTCTTGATCAACCCACCCCTGCGTTTGCTATGTCTCTTTTGAAGGAAATCACCCTGGGGATCGACTTTGGTACCTCCAATTCGGCGATGGCCGTGCGTCATGGTGCCGGGCCAGCGCGAATGCTCTGTCTGGAGGGAAATGCCCATACGCTACCCACTGCGGTTTTTTTCAATTCTGAAAACCACGGCACACATTTCGGTCGTGATGCGGTCGACCAGTATCTGTTGGGTACCGAGGGCCGGTTGATGCGCTCACTCAAAAGCCTGCTGGGAAGTGCATTGCTGCAAGACAAGACGGCGGTGCACAACAATCTGGTCAGCTATCAGGACATCATCGGCCTGTTCTTGCGCATGCTGGCGCAAAAGACCCGTCATTCACTGGGGGGCATGCCCGAGCGGGTGGTGATGGGGCGGCCGGTGCATTTTGTGGATGGTGACGCAAGCCGTGACCGGCAGGCCCAAGAGGTGCTGCGCCAAGCGGCGCTGGCGGCGGGTTTCCAGAACGTGTCGTTCCAGTTTGAGCCCATGGCCGCCGCGCTGGACCTTGAGCAGCGCATCACGCGTGAGTCTCTGGTGCTGGTCGTGGATATTGGCGGCGGCACGTCGGACTTCACGGTGGTGCGCCTGGGCCCCGAACGCATGCACCAAATCGACCGCAGCAGCGATGTCTTGGCCACCGCAGGGGTGCATATCGGCGGCACGGACTTCGACCGCCGGCTCAGCCTCGAACTGCTCATGCCTTTGCTGGGGTTTCGTCATCTGGGCCCCACCGGGCGCGAGGTGCCAAGTGGCGTGTTTTTTGATCTCTCGACCTGGCATCTGATCCAGTGGCGGTACTCGCCCGGTGCCTTGCGCGATGCACAGAAATTGCGAACCGACTACACCGATGCACCCCTGCATGGGCGGCTGATGCAGGTACTCAATGAGCGCCTGGGACACCGTATGGCCAACACGGTAGAGCAGGCCAAGATTGCGGCTTCTACGGGCGATGCCGAGGCGCCCATGCCGCTGGACTGGATTGAGCCCGGGCTTGGTGCCGCAATCACGGCGCAGTGGCTGGCGCGTTGCCTTGCGCAGCCGCTGCAAAAGGTGGTGGGCTGTGCACGCGAATGCGTGCAGTTGGCTGGATTGGCACCGCAGGGTCTGGACGCCATTTACCTCACCGGAGGCTCTTCGGCCTTGCGGCCTCTTCGTCAGGCATTGAATGCGGCGTTCCCCGAAACGCCCCAGATGGAGGGCGATCTGTTTGGCGGCGTAGCGGCGGGCCTGGCGGTTTCGGGCTGAGGGGCGCAGCAAACGTTCGGCGATGGTCGCGGTGACAGGGCTTCGGTGGGCAGGTAAGGAAGGCAGTGCAGTGCTTGCTACTAAATTAATATCTGCTAATGCTTATGGGATAAGCGCTAGAGGCCATTTTCCTCATGAATTTTCCGCCTTTCAGCCGGCGCTGTCGCTGGCCTCGCTGTTTGGCGATGCACCGTCGCGCTTCCACTGCAGGGCAGTGTCATACAGCGCGTTGCGCGAAGCCCCTGTGATCTCGGCCGCCAGGCGCACGGCAGTCTTGAGCGCAAGCTCCTGCAGCAGCAAGCGCAGCACCTGCAGGCTCTTGCCGTCGTCGCTGGCTACCGCAGTGGGATGCAGCAGCACCACAAATTCACCGCGCGAGCGATTGCTGTCGGCGGAGAGCCAATGGTGCAATTGGTCTGCGGGCTGGCTCGTCACGCTTTCAAACTGCTTGGTCAGTTCCCTGGCGAGCGTGATGCGGCGCTCGCCCAGCACGGCAAGCGCCTGGGCCAGGTCCGCGATGCGGTGGGGGGCTTCGAGCAGGACGACACAGCGCGACTCATTGCGCAGTGACTCAATGGCAGCGCCGCGTTCGCCAGATTTGGTAGGCAGAAAACCCACGAAGACGAATCCGGCCTCGGCACCCGGCGCTGCGACGGCTCCGGCGACGCTGAGTGCCGCAGTCACGCTGCTGACCCCAGGCACAGCTACCACGCGCAAGGCGGCGGCGTGCACTGCAGCGGCCAGGCGCGCGCCGGGGTCACTGATGCCGGGAGTGCCCGCATCGCTCACGTAGGCCACCCGCTGGCCCTGCTGCAGGCGCGCCAGGACCGCTTGCGCACCTTCCTGTTCGTTGTGCTGATGCACTGCAAGCAGTTGCGAGCCATTTTTTTCGATGCCGTAGCTGCGCAGCAAACCCTGGGTGTGGCGGGTGTCTTCGCAGGCAATGCAATCAACAAGCTGCAGCACGTGCAAGGCGCGCAAGCTGATATCGGCCAGGTTGCCAATGGGTGTGGCCACCACATACAGGGCGCCCTGCGGATAATGCTGGGCCGATGCGACCTCGCTGGCAGCGCGCAAGGCAGAAGCGAAAGAGGCGTTCAATGGGGTTCCTTCGGAAAACGGCGCACGCTGCCCCCGCAGCTCTGACGACCCGGCAACAAGGCGATGAAGCCGAGGATTGGGCGCTTGCCCATCTGGAGGCTGCGGGTCTGCGCTTGCTGGAGCGCAATTATCGAACGCCCGGGCGGGGCGGCGGCGAAATTGATCTGATCCTGCGCGATGGCGATGGCACCTTGGTGTTTGTCGAGGTGCGGCGCCGCGGGACGGCGGCGTTCGGTGGTGCGGGCGCAAGCATCCAGCCTGCCAAGCAGCGGCGCATCGTGTTTGCTGCACGCCACTATTTGCTGCGCCTGCGGTCGCCGCCGCCCTGTCGCTTCGACGTCGTGCTGGTACAGGACGGCATTGAATGGCTTCAGGGCGCCTTTGATGCCGACTGATCCGGTGGGCACAAATGCGTACTTGTTGCTACAAAAGCTGTAACAACGCGCGGTTATGATTCGGGCTTTCGCGCCTTTTTGGTCTTCATGCTAGAGCAACGCATTCAACAGCATTTCATCGACAGCGCCGACCTCAAGTACCAGGCGGCGCCCTTGCTGGGCAAGCCGCTTGCCGACGCCGTGCACGCACTGGTGGCCTGTGTCACCAGCGGCGGCAAGATGCTCGCATGCGGCAACGGGCCGTCAGCGGCCAGCGCCCAGCAGTTTGCTGCTTTCTGCGTGGCCGGTTTCGAGCGCGAACGGCCCGAGCTGGCCGCTTTGGCGCTCAGCGTGGATGGGGCCCTGCTGACCAGCGGCGCTGGGGTGGACAGCACGCAGCAGTTTGCCCGCCAGGTGCGGGCGCTGGGCCAGGCGGGCGACGTCCTGCTGCTGGTCTGCGTCACAGGCAACGACGCCAACCTGCTCAGCGCGGTGGCGGCCGCCCACGAGCGCGAGATGGTGGTGGTGGCCCTCACCGGACGGGCCGCAGGCGCGCTGGCCGGCCTGCTGCGCGAAACCGATATATTGATCAGCGTTCCACACGAGCGCGCCGCACGCGTGCGCGAAGTGCATGCCTTGGTGCTCAACTGCCTGTGTGATGGTATTGATTCGCAATTGTTTGGTGAACAGGAGAACCCATGAAATTGACTTTGTCTTCCCGTTTGCTCGCCAGCCTGCTGCTGGCGGCCAATCTGGCCGGTTGCGCCGCGCCGCTCGTGCTCGGGGGAGC